>JBBFLD010000040.1:0-519 GCA_037481715.1 Melioribacteraceae bacterium | reverse complement strand
ATTGAAAGACGATTTCTTTTGATTAAATATTCGACGAAGTTTGGGATCAAAAACGAAATTATAAAGTTTGCTATTTATATAATCACCGAGGGAGAGAGCATCCCTGCCTTTATCTGTCACATCAGTCTTTTCTAATTCATCAATAAATACTTCAAGTTGTTCATCATCTATATCAGTAGGTACAAATTCACGCCACTTATCACTATAGGCAAAACAATCATATAAATCTTTTATATTTCCTATCTTTTCGGGATTTGACATTACCAGTAATGTCATCATTCTTAAGTATTTATAAAAAATAGGTCCTGTTACCTCTCTTGCACCGCTTATTCCGTATTCACTTTCAATAAATTTTCTGATAATACCAACAAATTCATTGGCGATGAAATATTTTTCATCATTATTTTGGTATTCAAGGAAATTTAATGCAAAGGAATTATTTTCATCTGAAGGATCAATAACAACAACATCATTTATGCGGCTATCAGGAATTTTGCCTAAAATATTTGTAAATAAGTC
>JBBFLD010000039.1:0-521 GCA_037481715.1 Melioribacteraceae bacterium | reverse complement strand
CAATCTCATATCCCAATATTAATTATGTTAACGGTCAACCGGTTATTAATAAAGCATTTATTCTAAACGGCGGAATAAATGAAAACACTTTGAAAATTTTTATCAGAGAAGTAAACCAGAATTTTGTTGAAGCAACAATGACTAAAAGGAACAGTTACTCATACACTTACAGTATACCTCAATCACTAATGGACAAGAATATTGAATTCTATTTTACATATAGCGGAAATAATGGTCAGAATTATCGAGAACCACAAACAAATTATTTCCGTTTTAAGTATGGAAGTCTGGTAGTTGATAATATATTGACTGATGTAAAATCATCCGATGAAATCCCGAGTGAATTTAAATTAGAACAGAACTATCCAAATCCATTTAATCCTGTTACAAATATTAGTTATTCAGTTTCTGAACCAACTTTTGTAACATTAAAAATATATGATTTCTTAGGACGCGAAATTTCAACTTTGGTAAACGAATATAAACAACCCGGGACTTACAATTCCCAATTCTCAATTCGC
>JBBFLD010000038.1:0-522 GCA_037481715.1 Melioribacteraceae bacterium | reverse complement strand
ATTACAAACTATTCTTCAGATCTGTATTATGCAGCAATAGATATAGATCCAGATGGAACGAACGGTACAACTGATGCAATTGAAGGAGTTGGATTCATTACCGGTGGTCAAAAGCCTGATTATTATGTTGTTTATGAAAATAATTCTTCGTTTTATGGTGTTCCGGCAACAAATGGTAATGCATTTGAGGTTTATGGAGTAAGTGGTGGTTCCTGGAATTGGATAAGCCGAACTGATGGTGATGATGGAACTTCCTCACAAGTATTATTTTCTGATGCTGGTGGTGAAGTGAGATTGAGAGTTCCCTGGTCATCACTTGGCGGTTTTACACCTGGTGCCAGTGCAAAACTGGGCATTCTTATGTGGAATAATAATTCAATCGGTAATTATATGTGGGCAAGAGTACCAACTACAAACCCGTCTAATGGTCCAACACCAAAAACATTAACTAACTATTTTGTGTATTCAAGTACAGGTGCTGGAGTAAATCCTGCAGCTGATGCATCAGACACTCCACTCCCG
>JBBFLD010000037.1:0-524 GCA_037481715.1 Melioribacteraceae bacterium | reverse complement strand
AGTTATTAGAAAAAAAACCTCAATTTGTTTTTAACATTGCTGAAGGAATAGGAAGTACTTGCCGTGAAGCTATAATGCCTTCGATTTTTGAACTTTTAAATATTCCTTATACAGGTAGTGATCCATTAACTTTGGCTATTTGTTTAAATAAGGCACGTACTAAAGAAATCTTATCCTACTATAAAATTCCAACATCAAATTTTACTATTATTCAAAATGAGAATGATATTAATCTTGAATCACTATCATATCCTTTAATTGTTAAACCTTTACACGAGGGTTCAAGTAAAGGTATATATAATTCATCTTTTGTAACTAACTACTCTGAATTAAAAAATGAAATAGAAAGAATAATTACTCTTTATAAACAACCAGCTCTTGTCGAGGAGTATTTACCTGGAAGAGAATTTACAGTTGCTTTATTAGGGAATGGGAGAAACATTAAAATATTACCTATTATCGAATTTAATTTAGATCTTTTACCAGAAGATGCAAATAAAATTTACTCCTATGAAGCTAAATGG
>JBBFLD010000036.1:0-541 GCA_037481715.1 Melioribacteraceae bacterium | reverse complement strand
GACCTTGGATTGGTTGGTGTGCATTATACTCACAGCGTCGAGTTTGATGCTGATCTTGTGCTGCTTAATGACTTGAGTGTTGCAAGGTTGGAAGGAATAAGATTTCCGTAATTTGGCTGTTGTGATTTGCTTAAAATTGATTAAAAACCCTCCCGTTTTTCGGGAGGGCTCAATTTTGATCTCAACTATGACCCGGGACACCGTTTAAAAACCATTTAAACCCCATTTAAAAACTCAAAACTTTTTTTGGACGGGGTTAGATAAGGGAAAGGCCGAGATCGTGGCTTATAAGCGATTTATGAAAGAATTTTAAAATCGGGAAAAAATGAACGATGGCATATATAAATGAAGCAATACTTGAGAGATATATATCTAGAAATGAACTTATAAGATTAACGGACGATGAGAATCTTGGTAATATCCAGGGAGAAAGACTGCAAGAGGCAATCAATGCTGCTACTGATGAGTTTAATAATTATGTGAGAGATATATATGATATTAGTTTATTCCCTGCACCGCTGCCAGAACAATTAACGCAGAT
>JBBFLD010000035.1:0-601 GCA_037481715.1 Melioribacteraceae bacterium | reverse complement strand
GTCACCAAGTGGCTGGGTAACACTCCATCGATCGCCATGCGGCACTACGTTGACCCAACGGATGCTGCGTTTGAGCGCGCCTTGGAATGGGTCCCGGAGGCCAGAAAAACTGATCCGCCGAAGGGTTCCAGTGTACGTTCAGACAGTGGCGCAAAATCCGGCTCACCGGTGGCACAAAAACCGGCGCAGAACCTTCCCGCAACAGGTGGCAAGATGGAGAAGACAGCGTCACAACCCCTTTCTGGAAGCGAGGTTGTGCAACGCGATGCGAGTCGTAACTTATTACTGCAACATGACTTATTGGAGGATAGGGGATTCGAACCCCTGACCTCTTGAATGCCATTCAAGCGCTCTCCCAACTGAGCTAATCCCCCACAAAACAAAGCCTCCAAACGGAGACCGCCGCTCTCGCGACTTTCACAATAAAGTTTACCCGCATGCCGGTCGTTGTACAACCCCACCTCTCCGAGCCCGGCCACGGGCCACGGACCACGGAGGGCACGAGGGCACGGGCCACGCGGCACGCTTGTCGTGCCCGGTGTCACGTGTGCGCGTGACGTTACCAACCCCGGTAGGGGCAATTCATGAATCGCCCGTACCG
>JBBFLD010000034.1:0-604 GCA_037481715.1 Melioribacteraceae bacterium | reverse complement strand
ATGAAAAATCCCCTAAAAATCTTTGCGTTTTCTTGACGTTCCTTGCTGTTAGAATTTATTAAACTGCTAATATGACAAAGTTATTAACGTTTTTTGCTCTCTTTTTGGCTTTGTAATGTGATTCGACAAATTGTTACAAAACAAGTAATTAATTTAATCGAAAAATAACAGCGATAATCCGTTAAATCTGTGTGCTATTACTGAAAACATATTTTTAAGTTACCATTAATAAAAAACAAACGAGAAACAGACGAAAGTAAAGCGTATCTGAAGCGTATGTGAAGCGTATGTGAGATGGATTTATGACGAATTTATGGCGAGTTTAATGCGAGGTTATTTTAAAACTCGACTAATTAATTGAAATTGTGAAATAGTCAAAAATTTTTAAGAACACATATTTATAATGGCAAAATTTCTATCCAAGATAATATTTAGAAAATGAAGAAGAAGGAGATAAACAATTAACTTAAAAGAAAATCATAAAGTTAATGCCTATTTCTCTCTGCACATTTCCAGTATTATTTACGGAAGCGGCTCTGGAACAGGATTGAGTCTTTACAATAAGGATATCCGTGAAATATGTTTAATAAATTATAAAATATAG
>JBBFLD010000033.1:0-617 GCA_037481715.1 Melioribacteraceae bacterium | reverse complement strand
CGGTACTATAGTTTCTTCTTTTTCTACTTTTGCTTTCAGCGGAACTAATATTTTTGCAGGGTCTTATAGCGCAGGAGTATTTCTTTCAACAGACAATGGTTCTAGCTGGAACTCAATTAATACTGGACTAACGGATACGGACGTTCTCTCTCTTGCTATAAAAGATGATACTCTCTTTGCCGGTACATTTAGTAGTGGGGTTTGGAAGCGCTCGCTATCAGAAATTATCACCTCCACTGATGATAGAGGGATTAATATGCCAACTCATTTTAACCTTGCACAAAACTATCCTAACCCATTTAACCCAACTACAACAATCAGTTATTCAATTCAACAAAGAAGCAATGTTTCATTGAAGGTATTTGACATCCTTGGTAATGAAGTTTCAACTCTTTTCAACGAAGAAAAAGACAGAGGAGTTTACTCAGTAACATTTGATGCGATAGGCTTAGCAAGCGGAATGTATTTATACAAATTGCAGGCAGGCAGCTTTGTTGAAACAAAGAAGATGATTTTAATAAAATAAACAAAGGAAAATTTTAGATGAAAAATTATTTTTTATGGATCACACTAATTTTAATTTCAGCATCATCTGTTAGTATTGCACAATGGACATC
>JBBFLD010000032.1:0-656 GCA_037481715.1 Melioribacteraceae bacterium | reverse complement strand
TTGCAAAGAAATTTGGCTGTTTGAATCGAACCATAGTGGAATTGAGACTCAGCAACCAAATCGTAAACATCTCCTATCTGTTCATCGGTTTGAATCGAACCATAGTGGAATTGAGACTATACCATGTGCCAACTTGGTAACTCCAGTGTTGCTAAGTTTGAATCGAACCATAGTGGAATTGAGACGAGCTAACTTTTTGAAATTCTGATTTAATTTAATTGCTTTGTTTGAATCGAACCATAGTGGAATTGAGACTCCGTCAACAATTTTTTCTTGGAGTGAGTCAACTTCGGTTTGAATCGAACCATAGTGGAATTGAGACTTATAACTGATGCTTTTGATGGCATCAGCTTTCTCTAGTTTGAATCGAACCATAGTGGAATTGAGACCATTGCAGCACAAACAAAATTATCAATTAGTCTTGGTTTGAATCGAACCATAGTGGAATTGAGACTTAAATCCTTCAGACAAATATAATCTTCGCCTAATTACGTTTGAATCGAACCATAGTGGAATTGAGACTTCCGAATGAACTATCTGCGATTCCATTAACGATGATTGTTTGAATCGAACCATAGTGGAATTGAGACTGGTTTACAAATGGTCTGCCTAAGGCGAGACTATTTGGTTTGAATCGAACCATAGTGGAATTGAGA
>JBBFLD010000031.1:0-683 GCA_037481715.1 Melioribacteraceae bacterium | reverse complement strand
GTCATTTAACAAGAGGTTTAACTTTTCTTCTTCATTGCAACTGAGTTTCTCTTTTATATTCTCTATCTCTTTTTCAATCTGATTCAAAACCGAATCTTTTGCTTTCTTTTTTAAACTCTCTTCTTCATAAATTAAATACTCTTTCACAAGATCGGTTATCAGAAAACTCTTTTTTAAAATAACGAATCCTTCATCGAAAAAAGGCAAAATAACAAATTTTCCTTTATTTTCAAGAAGATAGTTTTCCATTTTTAAAATCGTTTCTATATCAAGATTGTTTTCAGATAAAAATTTTTTCGTCCTATTATCAACATAAAAAAGATAATCGTTTTGTATTTGAATCTTGAATTCATCTCCTATCCTGTATATGAGTTCTCCTTCTTTGTTTTTGGGAAAAGAATAAAGGTTTAAAATTTTAAAATTTTCATCTGTAACAACTATGTTGAACTTTGATGGAATAAGAATAAAAATTATATTTTTCCCGTTGGAGAGTTCGAAAGTTATTATCCTTTCAAATCCCGATTGAACGATTTTTTTTATTCTTACACCTTTACAGAAATTTTTTAAAGGTTCTGAAAAATTTATGTTTAACTTTTCTCCATCTATTTTATCTTTCATCAGAAAGGAAAAATTTTTGTTACAGAGTATGGTCAGATTAAAGTTTTCCGTCTCAAAAGTCAAAA
>JBBFLD010000030.1:0-709 GCA_037481715.1 Melioribacteraceae bacterium | reverse complement strand
CTGAGCATAAATAAATGGATTGACTAAAAATATCAAACTACGTAAATAAATAATCATTCTCATATTTGACCCCCTATTTTTAATGATTTTGAATCAAATTTTAAACAATAATTTTTTTCAATTTCTGTAACCGGACTTTATATTTTTTTTCAGTCTAATTTATTCGACAAGTTTGATGGAACAAATATTTATTTCATTTACCTATAATTCCATCCTCTGTAAAGTGAAATGAACTTACTTAAACAGGAAAGTTTCTGCCCAGAAATTTCTCTGAGTGAATTTTAATAAATCTCAAAAAAAATCAAACATTGTATATTAGTTGGTTGAAAGTTGCAGGTTACAAGTTTTCAGGTTATCTGTTATCGGTAACCTTCAACATGCAACTTGCAACCTGCAACCTGCAACCTTTAACCTGCAACAACTAAAATCTTGTTCCGCAGGAATGCCTCTGGCACAATCTTGTTCCAGAGGAATGCCTCCGGCACAATTTTGTCCCAAATGAATGCCTCCGGCATCATCTTGTAATTTTTATTAAGCTCATTATACCATTTTTCCATTTTTCTAAACACTTAAATCCCACATCTATCATTGAACCCCTGCAGGGTTCTGAATTATATTTATTCCCCTTCGTCTATTCATATTAAACCACTTCGTGGTTTTTTATCCTGCAACCATTAATGCGTTTTGCACGAAACGTTGTTTCGTGCAA
>JBBFLD010000029.1:0-825 GCA_037481715.1 Melioribacteraceae bacterium | reverse complement strand
ATATCATTGCCCGATTGAGCAATAAGGTGATAATGAAGCTATCACCAACTTGAGCACCTTAATTGAAGTGCTCGTCTACACCAGTGATACCGATTCTGTTAGCTATTCCTGGTGTAATAAATGAATCCTCTAAATAGAGGATATTAAAAATACCTGAGGAAAAAATAGCTCCCATTATAAAATTGTTAACAATTCCAAAGAGCGAATTAGATTTTAATATCTTCACTCTACTAAGCTTCGACTAAAACTCATATATAAATATTGTTAAATTATTTGATAATTTCAACTGGTATCAGTACTACTATCTTTCAATTCAAAATTTAATAACTAACAGCAAGACTTAATCAACATTTCAAGTCTCTCAGCCAGAGGCTGATCCGCCTTTGACGGAAATTCCACTATGGTTCGATTCAAACTCACTTACGAAGTATACAAAGAAGATGATGACCCCGAGTCTCAATTCCACTATGGTTCGATTCAAACGATTATAGTCCCTACCAGATGAATTTTATTAATGAGATGTCTCAATTCCACTATGGTTCGATTCAAACACAGGAGGTGAGCATTGCTATAAAGAAATGTTCTATGTCTCAATTCCACTATGGTTCGATTCAAACTGTGAAATGGACATCTTTGGATTGGCTATTGGATGCGTCTCAATTCCACTATGGTTCGATTCAAACTAATCCCCATCTCGGAAGAAACTGGGAATTACATAAGGTCTCAATTCCACTATGGTTCGATTCAAACTTATGTTAGTTCGCCTAAAAGGAGTAAATACTAAAGTTGTCTCAATTCCACTATGGTTCGATTCAAACTGAGAAA
>JBBFLD010000028.1:0-848 GCA_037481715.1 Melioribacteraceae bacterium | reverse complement strand
GAAATAATTATTACTTTCCCTCTTGATTTCATTTCCAGAATAATATCTTTTAGAAGATTTGTGTTGATTGGGTCAAGTCCAGCAAAAGGTTCATCAAGTATAATAAAATCCGGTTCATGAAGAATTGTAGCAATAAATTGAATCTTTTGCTGATTTCCTTTTGACAAATCTTCAATTTTAGAAAGGCGGCGGTCATAGAGTTCAAATTTTTTAAGATAATCTTCTGCGCGTTTAGTAATTTCTTTTCCAGATTTCCCTTTTAATTCGGCGAAGTATAAAAGAGTGTCAATTACCTTCATTTTTTTGTAGAGTCCTCTTTCTTCTGGTAGATAGCCGACTCTGTTTTTAAATTCCTGACCAACTTTTGCACCTTTTAATACAACTTCTCCTTGGTCTGGAAGATAAATTCCCATCATCATTCTAATTGTTGTAGTTTTTCCGGCACCATTTCTTCCAAGCAAGCCAAATATTGATCCATCAGGAATTTCGAATGAGACATTATCAACTGCAACTATGTTTTGAAATCTTTTTGTAAGATTTTTTACTTCGAGTGAATATGTAATCATATGCCGCCCACTTTTATTATAATGAATTATAATTCTAAATATAGTATTTACAAAATCTAATTAATAACTTTGAGTAATATTTTTAATTTCTCACAAAGCCGCAATGTTTTCTTTTACATCTCATCATGCAATCATTTTAAGATTCTTCAGTCGAATGACATTAATGGAATTGCCAGTCATTCTGAATCCGCCAAAGGCGGATAAAGAATCTCTATGAAAAATCATTACAATGCAATCTTACTTGTTTTAATTTCAGCAAAGCTGCAAAGAAAACTTTGCAGC
>JBBFLD010000027.1:0-2264 GCA_037481715.1 Melioribacteraceae bacterium | reverse complement strand
GTTTTGCTCTCTTCGTATTCATAGTGGTTACTCCTTTGATTTTTATTATCCTAAAGCATAAATCTTGGGTAACCGCTATGAATTTCAACTAAATTAGGGACGTACCCTTTTCCTGAGTTTGAAAATAAAATACAAGAACTAAAAAAAATTAAGATCAAAAATGTTCCGCATACAATTTTACTATTAGGTACACCTCATTTAGTTTTTAATCCACCAATTAAAAAGTACTTATTGCAAGATGGAACTGGTTGGTTAAGTAAAAATTATTTTTCATTTGAAGAATTTTTTGAAGTATCAAATCTATAACTCTGGAAAGTAAAAAAGTCTTATAACAAAGCATAGCCGCTAAGTTACTTGGGCTTTGGCATATGTAAATTCACGTTTGAAGTACAACGTTTAAATATTCTTGTAGCACGTATAAGCAGTTTCCCATTTTAGTGATCTTCCTGCTTTTGAATTTATATTTTGCACCGCTTTGCTTCTCTGCGCCGTGGTATTAATTTTGTTTGTGTTTCTTTCAAAGTGTCTTAAGTGAACATCATTATTTTGTTTTGTATTTGATTCTTGAATCTGCCGGAAATGTATTGTGCAGAGAAAAAATTAGGATTGACAGGAAGGTTTTGTTGAGGCTATTAAGATTATAGCACTCTAAGATTTCAATTAGAAGCGGGGCAAACTCCAACATAAAAGATTTAGGAAGATTTACAAGTCCACTGGATAAATTGAATTTAAACAAACAAAAGATTGTAAAAACATGAGAGAGATTTTATGTGAAAAGGTTCGGTCAAAGGTTGTTGTAACCGAACCAGGTTCGTCTATATCACAAATTTAGAAGGATATTTGAACTTGGTTAGGAGAGGAATGAGTTGGGCGACAGACTGGGTTAATTTCAGATATAAAAAAATTATATACATTTGTAACAGAAATAAGGTGATAACATGAAGCTTTATACTCATCTAACTGCAAACAATATAAAATTACAGGAAATGCCTTTTATTCGCGAATTATCGATGGAAGCATATTTAATTGAAAATGAAGATGTTCTATCTCTTGATGAAGAAAATTTATCAGATGTAGAAATAATAGATTCTGAATTAACCATTAAATTCGGTAGAAAATCTAAAGATTCTTATGGTCGGATTGATTTATTAGCTTTGTATAATCAGGAAACTCTTGGAATTATTGAACTAAAATTAGGTGAATTGAATGAAAGCCATCTTAAACAATTAAATGATTATTTTAAATCGAAATCAAAAGTTTTAGAAGCTCATCCCGAATATAAAGAGATTAAAGATCTTAAATGGATCGGAGTATTAGTCGGTGATAATATTACCAGCAATCTTGAAAGAATAATTTCTGATGGATATTTGATTGAAGATTCTATTCCTGTTGCAGCACTAACTATTAAACGTTATAGGGGAAACGATAACAATATTTATGTTGTCACGAATACATATTTCAAAAATTTAAGTAGAAAATTTGATAGGACACAATATTTATTTAATGGCAAAAAATATGGAAAAGGACGATTAGTTTTGGCCGTTCTCAAACATCATTTAATAGTTAATGAAGGTTGTTCTTATCTAAAACTTGAAAAAGATTTTCCAAGAGAATTGCAAGGTTCACAGGGAGTTTTTACTCCACTTGATAAAGCAATGGAAATAAAAAATAGAACAGGGCATAAGCGACATTTCCTTGATATAGATGATTTGCTAGAAGTAGAGAATGTAAAAATAGCTGTATCAAAGGAATGGGGAATAAAAAACATTGAAAACTTTCTTAAAAGATGTAAAGAACTGAAATATAGAATTGAAATTGTTGCTGAATAAAATACAGTCCATCGCCTAACAAATCTTATGTGTTCCGCTCGCTGTTGCTCGATTCGGTGTCAACGCACTCGGATAGCAGCGGACATACGGTACGGGCTACTGCCCTCACACAAATGCTTGGCTAAGCTTCGCACTTCGCATAGACGAAACCGTTAGGC
Organism: Melioribacteraceae bacterium; assembly: GCA_037481715.1. Lineage (GTDB taxonomy): Bacteria > Bacteroidota > Ignavibacteria > Ignavibacteriales > Melioribacteraceae > Rosettibacter. The sequence goes on along the minus strand of JBBFLD010000027.1, from coordinate 277 downwards.
GCAATGTTTTCGATGTTTAGGATAAAATGAAAGATGAAAATTATTACCTGGAATTGTAATAGAAACATCAGTAGAAAAATACAATTATTAACTACGTATTAACCAGATTTTATAGTTTTACAAGAATGTGAAGATATCTATAAAATCACATTTGATGATATTAAACAACCAAATTATAAATTTGAATTTTAAGGAGCAAAGCACGTTCAAGTTTCAACTGCAACGTTTAAATATTCTTGTAGCACTTATAAGCAGTTTCCCATTTTAGTGATTTCCC
>JBBFLD010000026.1:0-2388 GCA_037481715.1 Melioribacteraceae bacterium | reverse complement strand
GTATTATTTACGATCGTGCTAAGTGTCATTATTATAAACAAAATTGATGCGCAGTTAAAAGTTAGAGCAGATGGTACTGTAAAAATTGGTACAGCATCTCCGTTTCCCCAAGGTGGTAATTTGGAGATCACTGGAGCAAATCAAACTTTGGAGGCTCGAATTTTCTCAAGTTCTGCAAACATTGCCAGATTTTGGACAATTAATTCAGTTTTTGCATTTGGCTTTGGAATAGACCAAAACGGGTTAGGTCAGATATTTAGAAATTTAAATTCTCCAAGTTCTATAATGACTTTTAATTCAAACGGAGACGTTGGTATTGGAAGAGCACCGTCCTACAAACTTGATGTGAATGGCAACCTACGAGTTAACACTACAATTTACACGTCAGATTCTTTATTAAAATCTAATATCGCTCCTATTTCAAAGGAAGTAAGTAAAATTTACAAATTACGCGGAGTATCATACATCGTTAATAATTCTTTGTCTAAAAATACAAATACAATTCAAACTGAAACAATGAACCCTAGTAAACAAATTGGGGGAATGGTCGAATCTGACAAACGGATTCATTATGGTTTCATTGCTCAAGAGGTAAAGGAAATTTTCCCGGAATTGGTTTATGAAGATAACGATGGCATATTAGGTATTGATTATGTTGCATTTATTCCTCTTTTAGTTGAAGAATTAAAAAAACAGAATGAGGTAATTGAAGCATTAAAGCTACATATAAATGCATTAAATGAAATATTTTCTCAGAATTTTTCATCTATTATGAAGAACAATACTTATGGAGAATTATTTCAAAATTCCCCAAATCCATTCAATGAAAATACTACCATTCGGTTCAATCTTTTAGACAATATAAATTCTGCTACCCTATATATATATGATTTACAGGGAAGACAAATAAAACGTTTTGCAATTAATCAAAGAGGAGAATCTTCTATAACAATAAAGGGTTCGGAATTTGAACCAGGTTTATATTTTTATTGTTTAAGTTGCTGATGGTAAGATCATTGCTACAAAACAAATGATTCTTACAAATTAATTAATTTTAGTTAAGAAGCACTGTTCACAGCATTACTGTGAAGGGTGTTCCACGTTAATAATAATGATCAATGAAGAAAATATATTTCTTAACAATAGGGTTGATTTTTCTATTATCCTTTCGTTTTTATTCTTCATTATTTTATCCTGTCCTGAATTCTGACAATGCGGTAACTATATTAATGATTCATTACTTTAAACTGCCCAAAGACCTTTATTTCTGGGGACAGGATAGAATGGGTAGCCTCATTCCCTTACTCGGCCAGATACCTTTCAAATTATTTAACTTATCTGCAATTACTTCTGAATCTATTGTACACTATTTAATACTGCTTTTGGGATTTCTGTCATTTTCTCATTTCTTAAGATCATATATTTTAAAAATAATTTTTGCAATTATTTGGTTTTTCCCACCAATGAGGCTTATTGATGTTACTCAATTAGCTTTTGGAATACATTATAGCTTAATTGCAATATCCTGTTATTTGATTGATTATTATCAAAAAGAGAAAATTCAGAATAATCCGCTTTTTCGTCATTCAATTCTTTCGTTAATTACACTTCTTCTTATAGCGGTAATTTGGGTGACTGATATGGCAGTTGTTAGTGTCTTTTTATTGTTAGCAGTTCAATTATATTTTTATTTGAAAGCAAATAAATTTTCTCTCTCTTTATTCAAAAGGATAGAATTCTACTATGCATTAATGGGGGTTATTCTATGTTACATATTTATTCATTATGCAAAAAATATTGCTCAGAACAGATATGATTATACCACATTCAGTGATTTTAAGACCATAAAACTATCTCTTAGAATTTTTGTGAATACTGTTTTAGCTTTCTTTAAATTCAAGGCTAATGAGCCTTTTACAAGTGTATATGCCTATTTTGTAATAGTTATTTTAATAGTAATGTTTCTTCAAATTAAAAAGGTAAGATTAAGTAGTTCTTCAAAGAAATGGATCTTATTTTTTCTTTTTGAAGCCACTTCACTTTTTGTGATAATGATAATATCTAATTGGACCTTTTTAAATGGTGTTCCTCGAAGATATTTTACGTGCACTTATATTTCGCTTTCATTCTCGCTTTTATTGATATTAGACAATTTAAATGTCTCAAAAAAGCATATTAATTATATCAACGTTCTTTTAATGATAACAGTGGTTACCGGAGGTATAGGAGCGCTTTACAACATAAAATATATTTGGCCTAAGACGATGACTCCTAGAGCCGAAATTTCCAGGGAATTCGAAAAACTTGGGAAAATTGGAATAATCGCTGAATATTGGAATTCTTATATTACTTCATGCATTAATCCCGACATGATTAAGGCAACTCCAC
>JBBFLD010000025.1:0-2702 GCA_037481715.1 Melioribacteraceae bacterium | reverse complement strand
CTTATAAAAAATTTAGTAATTAGATTCTTCGTCGCCCGCCAAAGGCGGACTCCTCAGAAAGACAATGAAAATCAAAAGTCATTTTGAGTCCGCTATAGGCGGACGAAAAATCTCTAAATAATTTGTGCGTGCTCTGCGGTTTCATTAATTGAACCGCAGAGTTCGCTAAAATACAAAGTGTTAACTTTTCACTACCAAATCTTAACTATTTTATCATCAGGATTTCTCATTGGGTCGCCAGGTTTAACATCAAAAGCTTCAAAGAATTCGGGCATATTCATAAGAGGACCATTAACTCTTTGCACTGCAGGCGAATGAACATCTGTTTTAACCTGAAGTTTAAGAGCTTCGGGTCTAATGTTAGTAGCCCACACTTGAGCCCAGCCAAGGAAGAATCTTTGAGCTGGTGTAAATCCATCAATCATTTCACCTTTTTTATATTGTTCTGTTTTCTTAAAAGCTGCAAAAGAAATTGTTAGTCCTCCTAAATCTGCAATGTTTTCTCCAAGAGTTAAAGCACCATTAACTCTAAAAGTATCAATCACTACAAAGTTATTATATTGTTCAACTAATTTTTGTGCACGAGCCTGAAATTTTTCGTTATCTTCTTTTGTCCACCAATCTTTAATATTTCCTTTTTCATCATACTTTCGTCCTTGATCATCAAAGCCGTGAGTAATTTCGTGACCAATTACTGCACCCATTGCACCATAATTAATTGCATCATCGGCTTGAGGATTGAAAAACGGAGGTTGAAGGATTCCTGCTGGAAAAGTAATATCATTTCTTGTTGGAGAATAAGATGCATTAACAGTTTGTGGTGTCATACTCCATTCAGATTTATCGACAGGTTTACCAAGTTTTTTCAAGTTTTCTTTTCTTGCCCATTCAGCTGCTCTTCTTAAATTTTTGAAATAAGAATCTCGAGCAATTTCAAGTTCTGAATAATCTTTCCACTTATCCGGATAACCAATTTTAACTCCAAAAGTGCTTAGTTTTGTTAGAGCTTTTTGTTTTGTTTCATCACTCATCCAATCAAGATTTTTAATACTCTCTTCCATTGCAGCAAGTAAGTTTTTCACAATTGATTTTGCTTTTTCTTTTGCTTCTGGAGGAAAAACTTTTTCGACATAAATTTGACCAAGCAGTTCTCCCATGGTTCTGTTCAAACTTCCAAGAACTCTTTTCCATCTTGGTTCCATTGCCTGCTGACCACGCAGGAATTTGTTTTCGAATTCAAATTGTTCTTTAACAAATTTTGAACTAAGTGCTCCTGCAGATGAACGCAGAACATTCCATTTTAAATATATTTTCCAATCATTCAATGGAATTTCATTTAATAATTCCGATGCCCCTTTAATAAATTTCGGCTGATTAACAACTACAACATCAATCTTATCAATACCTAATTTTTCAAAATATTTATCCCAGTTAATTTCTTCTGAAATTGATTTCAAGTTATTAATTGTCATCTTGTTGTAAGTTTTATATGGGTCGCGGTTTTCAAGTCGTGTATTCGAAACTTTTGCAAGTTTTGTTTCAATATCCATTACAATTTGAGCATACTTATTTGCGGTCACATCATCAACATCAATCAGCTCAAACATATTTGTTACATATTGAATATATCTCTGACGAATTTCCTTAGAACGATTATCATCTTTAGTATAGTATTCAACATCAGGCAAGCCTATTCCGCCCTGTGAAATTATTCCAATATTTAAATCGCTTTTCTTTGCATCGGCATTTACAAAAAAGTTAAATAAAGCTGGCATTCCAGTTAAATGGAAATCTGCTATAGTTTCAATAATATTTTTTTTGCTTGTGATGTTATCAATTTTTTGAAGATATGGTTTGATAGGATTATAAGCTTCTTTTTCGATTCTCAAAGTATCCATTCCAGTTGCGAAGAAATCACCAATTTTTTGTTGAGCTGTTCCCTTTTGCAAATTTCTATTTGCTGCAAGTTCTTCAACTATTGATTTTAGTATTTTGTTATTTTCTTCTTCAAGTATTGAGAACGAACCCCAGCGCGTTTGGTCTTCTGGAATTGGATGATTCTTTGCCCAGTTTCCAACTGCAAATTGATAAAAATTTTGCGAAGGAGAAACACTTTTGTCTAAGCTATTTAAATCAAATCCTTTTGATTTCCATGAGTTATCTTGTGCATTGATAGAGACTGAGAATAATAAAACAAAAAACGATAAGAAAATTTTTTTGTTCATATAAACCTCTAAAGATTTTTTAATAACGTTGATTAAGACGATTAAAGAAATTAATCGTTTTATTTTTAGTAAAATTAACACAAAATATTTTGGAGAAAAAATAAAATTTCATATTGAACGAGGAAGACTATGGTTTGAATTGTTGTTGGTTTTATATAAATTTTTCTGTTATGGTAATAAATATCTACGAGATTTTTTGAGCACGTTGTGGTTTGATTATTTTGGAACACTGATAATCACAGATTTACCAAATTTTCTTTTTTTTAGATTCTTGAGCCCAGAATGATAATTCAAATTAAAGGTCAATCTGAATGAAGTGAAGAATCTCAATAAAAACTATTAAAAAATCATTTCAAGTCGCAACGAATTTTATCGGGTTGAAGCAATCTCAATTGTTTTGATTTCTCGCAAAGCCGCAAAGTTTTCTTTGCGCCTTTTATTCTCTGCGTCTTGGCGAGAAATTATCTTTTTAGATTC
>JBBFLD010000024.1:0-3296 GCA_037481715.1 Melioribacteraceae bacterium | reverse complement strand
ATTCTTCCAGAATGACTTTTGTATAATGTCATTCTGAGGAGTCCGCCTTTGGCGGGCGACGAAGAATCTAATTACTTTTCTATAATTTTATATGAGGTTCTTCGCTTCGCTCAGAACGACATAAAGTTTCGACTGAAGAATCTAAAAACAGAAAAAATCTAATTAATCTGTGTTTATCTGTGTTCAAAAAAATATTGAAACCGCTAAGATCGCAAAGATTCGCAAAGAAAATAAACGAGGCTGTTCGTATAGAACAGCCCCTTAATGCATTAACTCAATTCAGAATAAAATGTACTTGAATGATTTACTAAAACATTTCTCTCATCATAAGTAAGCAGAGAAGAGAAAATCTTTTTATTCTGATATGAGTTAAATCTGTTCTGATTGTTTGTCGATAACACCGTCTCGAAAGTAAGTGCATGAGTTAAATCAATGTTCAACATATTAGAAGATACATTAACAACATCATAAAATGGTAAATCACTGTTAACTGGATTCGAAAAGAAGATTAACGAACTTATTCTTGCATTCTTCTCAACATTAGTATCAATAAACGAGGATTCGGTTAATGGTAGTAAATTAATAATTAATTTATCTTGTTCTACATCGGCCGAACTTAATCTAACACCTACTTCCGAATCCGGAACAATTTTAAGATTATTATTTACCGAATCACCATTAATAAAAGGATATATAACCGATATTAAATGATTATAAACATTAATATTTGAATTCTTCGGAATTACATAAGACCAGATTTCGCGCAAATGCAAATCAGAATAGATAACAGAAGAAATCTTAGCAGCAATTCTAAATTTGTTAATACGCATAAAATATTCATCAGTATTTGGCGGAGTATAATTAACTGGTTTCTGGGCAATTATATTTTTCCCGTTGCGCTGTCTGAATACAGCATTGCCAAATGTTCCTTTAATATTTCCAAAGTGTTGCTTTTTTAATTCTGCCATGGTTACCTCCTAATTTTAAATAATGAAATTATTTATTTAGATTATGAAAAAAAATAATATGAAAATATTTGCGACACCTAATAAAAGGGGGAGGGCGAGCTTTTATATATATCACTTCTTCGGCAAAAGTCGTCTCTTCGATATATTTATGATAAGATTTAATCGAATTTGAGACGACTTTATAATTAATTATAATTTTGTTTAAAAAATTTATATATATTAAAATAAACATGTTAAAACCTAATAGATTTTATTTTCAGTGTATTTAAACGAAAATTAATAGAAATAATTGCCATTAAAATTTTTTCTTTAACAATGGCAATTATATATTATTTGAATCGTTTAAATAATAAGGAAATAATAAATATTAGGAGGGTTATAGTTGGAACTCGAAACAAAATTGAAGATTAATGAATATATTAACATATTTTGTAAAAATGATTTTTATAATGCAGTTTATTATTGTCATAAATGGAATGGTACCAATGGTATATATTTCAGAGAAAAAGGACCTGAAGATTTTGTGATGTATATATTAGGACGCATAGCTGAAGGGAAAAGAAAAGTTTATTTGGATGATTATAATAAATTTAAGTGTTCTGTATATTATCATCTTGAACATGAAATGCTGACCTATTTTTGCTGCAGAAAGAAAAAAGTTGCTGAAGAATTTCCTAATTATACCTCTGTAATTGAATCCAATATTGTCAGTTTTAATGATGAAGAATATTTTGAAAATTGTAATGATGATGATAAAATTATAATCAGTACAGTTGAAAAGAATGAATTGAAAGAACTATTATTAAGCTTATTTGACCCCGATGAAGAAACAGAAGATTGGTTTGTATTGGAGGGATATTTAAGTGGTAAAAAAAGAGAAGAAATTGCAGAGGATTTAGGACTTAATGTTGATAAAGTAACAAATATAAAAAAAAGGATTATAAGAAAATTATCTAAAAATAAAAATCTCATAAGAAAGGGCTTAAAATGTTAATTCTTTTTAATATGAATCACTATTTATTGAAAAATTTATTTATCAATAATTTCTTTACTGAAGAGGAAGCCCGCCAGTTATTAATTGAAGAGGGTTTAAATATTGAAGAAATTGACTCTAAGTTAAATGAATTTCTTAAAAAGCTTCAAGCAAGTGAATTAATTATTAGAGGGCAAATCAAGAAGGTGGAGTTTGAAAAAAATCTGAAGGAATTCAGAAATTCTGATGAAGATAATTTTACAGATGGGAAATTAAATTACAGTATTGCCGCAAGGAAAGGGGAAGGTATTTCTAGTAATGATGATGATGAAAAACTTCTGGATTTTATAAAGAAAAGAGAGAAAGAAGGGAAATAATATCGGAAGAATGCACTCCACTTTTACCGAGGAATAATGGAATGATGGGCTGGTGGCTTGTAACACGAAACGAAGTTTCGTGAAAAGCCAAATTAGATTGTAACACGAAACGCAGTTTCGTGAACATGGTTGAAGTTTACAGGTTGTAGGTTACAGGTTTGAAGGTTGAAGGTTAAAAACCCTGAAAGGGTTGAATAGGAATAGATAAAATATCACAGATAAAATATTTTTTCAGAACTCTGCAGGGGTTTAACGATAGATAAGGGAATAGAAGCGTTAGGAATAATGGAATAATGAGATTGTAATTGTAACACGAAACGAAGTTTCGTGAACATGGTTGAAGTTTACAGGTTGTAGGTTATAGGTTTGAAGGTTGAAGGTTAAAAACCCTGAAAGAGTTTAATAGGAATAGATAAAATATCACAGATAAAATATTTTTTCAGAACTCTACAGGGGTTTAACGATAGATAAGGGAATAGAAGCGTTAGGAATAATGGAATAATGAGATTGTAATTGTAACACGAAACGAAGTTTCGTGAACATGGTTGAAGGTTACAGGTTGAAGGTTACAGGTTTGAAGGTTGAAGGTAAATGAATGTAGGCGGTATTAATATTAGAGAATTGCGAAATTGCAAGATTACAAGATTATGCCGTAAGGCATTCCTTTGGAACAAGATTGTTAGTTGAAGGTTACAGGTTGAAGGTTGAAAGGGGGTAGATACAAAAGCGTTTGGAATAGTGGAAAAATGGAATAATGGGCAGGTTAATTGTAACACGAAATGAAATTTCGTGCAAAGACGTAAATGATTACGTGTAGAAAGTAACAGGTTAAAGGTTAAAAACCACAAAGTGGTTTAATATGAATAGAATTAGAGTTTCAGGTTAAAAGGTTAAAGGTTGCCCCGATAGGGGTTAAATATTAATAGAAAAATGTTACGCTGCGGTTTATTTATTGAAACCGCCAAGAACTCAAAGTTT
>JBBFLD010000023.1:0-3654 GCA_037481715.1 Melioribacteraceae bacterium | reverse complement strand
CTAAATAAATCAAAAAGTAAAGAAGTACACATTAAATCAAGTCAGATATTTACATCAAATGATGTAATAGCCAATATTGGTGTTATAATTGCTGGGGTTTTAGTCTTATTTCTAAATTCAAAAATTCCAGATTTAGTAGTCGGATTATTTGTATTTATTTTTGTTTTAAGAGGTGCAATCAAGATATTGAAAATATCAAAATAAAATGGGGGGGGCAACATCACCTAACAGCGTGTATATGCTGCGCCGGAGTACCGGCTTGGGCTTCGCCACATTTTGCCTCCGCGAGTACGCTACGGCAAAACGTCATATACACGCAACCGTTCTCGGCAATATGAAAAATAAAATTGGTAAATAAGAATGTATAATGTAATTTTGGAGAAAAAGATTAAATGAAAACACAACATAAATTAATATTTGGCAATTCTATGAGTATGATAGAAATCCTAGATGAAAGTATTCATTTAATTATTACTTCTCCACCGTATTTTAACGCACCATTTGACTACAAAGGACTTTTTGAAAATTACGACCAATATCTTGGCATGATTAGAAGAATGGCAAAAGAAGCATTCAGAGTTTTGCAAGAAGGAAGAATTTTTGCATTAAACATTGACGATATGCTTGTAAATGGCGAAAAATATCCTATAACAGCCGATGCAATAAAAATTTTTCAAAATGTAGGATTTAGATACAGAGATAAAATTGTATGGAAAAAACCCGACGGCTATTTACGAATAAGTAAGCGTAGCGGAGTATTATTGCAAAACCCTTATCCAATGTATTTTTATCCTGATAATCTTTTGGAAAGCATTGTTATTTTTCAAAAAGGGAAATTTAATTATCGCTCAATTCCAAAAGAAGTAAGGGAAAAATCAAAAATTGATAAAAAAGAATTTCAAAATAACAATTGGCATAAAACTATTTGGGAAATAACAAATGTTTTACCTGGTTCAAAACTTGAAAAAGGAGTTGCAGCTTTCCCTGACGAATTACCTTACAGACTAATAAAACTTTTTTCGTATGTTGGCGAAACAGTACTTGACCCATTCCTCGGTAGCGGAACAACAATGAAAGTAGCTAATCAATTAAACCGGAATTCAATAGGCATTGAAATAATTAGAGATTTGGAAACAATTATAAGACAAAAAGTTAATTCCAATAATTTGGAAATTGTAGAAAGGGACAAGGGGAAATACAGATTTGTGACATTGGATTATATTGAAAAAAGAAAAAATGTGGTTAATTGATTTTATAAAAAAGATTTTTGAAAGCAGGAAATTAAAAAATATGAATATAACAGCACAAATAACAGGAATTAAATACAATCCGAAGCTAACTGATGACTTAACAGTTTTTGATTTTAATAACTTTAATATCAATGAATTGCCTGCAAATTGTTTGATAAATTATGATGGTTTTTCATTTGGATTGTCAAAATGGGTTTCGCCCAAAAGAACTCGTTCTTATCCTTACGAAAGAGTTTATAATACACTTGGAACTTCAAAACGAATAACGGTTATTCCCATTATCAAAGATGAGGGGAAAAAAGGCGACAGAGATTTTATCCAATGGGACACGATTTCATTAATGAGTTTACTTGATGTTTTTGTAGTTTTTGCGTATTACAAAACAGCTGAAAAACATAAAACACGAGCTAACAAAATAACTAATCAACAGTTTGATAATGAGTTGGTAAAACAAAAAATATCCGAAATAAAAAACTATCATAGTTCCGCATTGCATTGGAATTTAAAAGAAATTAAAGAATCATTTCCTGATCTAATTCAAAAAGCAAAAACATCCTACAATACAATCAGAAAGCAATTAGCTGTTGAATTTCACAACGAACAAGGTATAGACAAATTTGCCAAACAATTTATCAATGGCGTAAAAGATTTTATGAAAACTTCACGACTAAAAGCACAAGAAGCCCAAAATCGTGAAATGCAGACTGTTCAACCAAAAGAAGCTTTATCAACATTAACCAAAGCGACCATAACAATTGAAAATTATCTTGGCGGAAAATATTATTTCACTACCGATGAAATAAGAATTGAAAAAGACAAAATCTATTTAATTGAATCTAAACATTCAAAAAACTCAATTTTGCCAAGTATTGGCGATATAAAAGACGGATTACTTAAAATGATACTCTATACAAATCTTAAAAATGTATCAATAAATGACAATAATTACACGGCAATTCCTGTGCTAAAATTAACTTCGTCAAAATTACCAACAGATATTTCTAAATCTGAAATTGAAACCAATACAGTTTTAAACAAAAGTCAAAAAGAAATACTCAACAAATTGTTTGTGGAAGCCAACGAAAATGGATTTGAATTAATAATTGAAAAAACGGTATAATAATGATAAAAAGTCCATTAAGATATCCCGGCGGAAAAAGTAGAGCAATTAAGTTTATTACTCAATTAATACCAGAATTTAAAGAATACAGAGAACCATTTGTTGGCGGAGGTTCTGTATTTGTATATTTAAAACAAAGATATCCAAATAGAAAATTTTGGATAAATGATATTTATGAAAATTTATATCTATTTTGGAAATATGCTAAAAAAGAACCTGAAAAATTAATCGAACAAATTCAATATTGGAAGAACAATACGACTAATGGGAAAGACTTGTTTAAATACTTGTCGGAAAATATTAATAATTTTAATGAACTTAAAAAGGCAGCTGCATTTTTTGTTTTTAATAGAATAACTTTTTCCGGGACAACGGAAAGTGGCGGATTTTCCAATGCAGCTTTTAATAAACGATTTACGCAATCAAGTATTGAAAGAGTTAAAGCATTGTCTCAAATTTTGAACAATACAAAAATTACAAATTTTGATTATCAACAAGTAGTCGAAGAAGAAGGGGAAGATGTTTTTATTTTTCTTGACCCGCCTTATTACTCTGCCACAAAATCTGCTTTATACGGTAAAAATGGAAATCTTCATAAAACATTTGACCACGAACGATTTGCAGAAGTTCTAAAAAATACAAAACATAAATGGTTGATAACCTATGATGACAGCGAATACATAAGAGATTTGTTTTCTTTTGCTAATATTAGAGAATGGAATTTGACTTACGGTATGAGAAATGTTGGAGACAATGGAAATCAAAAAGGTAAAGAATTATTTATTTCAAACTATTCAATATTAGATATAAAGGAAATCAAACAAAAATCATTATTTGAAGAATAAGAAAAAAATACTGCCGAGAACATTGTGTATAAGCAATGGCGGGTAAAATACTAAAATTCAAATGAATATGAATAAAATCAAAGTCGGAGCAAAAATAAAAGTAAATGCGGAAAATCCCACCACTGCTCATACACTTGCCCGTTAGATGCAATGTCCCGCAACAATGGAGTAGCAAATGGATAAATTAAGTTTGGATTATCAGAAACGTTTCAGTGAGAAATTGATTTTCGACCAACGTATTTTCGAGGATATTGATCCACAAGCTAAATTACATGAAGAAGTCAAGGACAATCCGTTAAGTAGTGCCGCTTCATGCTTAAATGTTCTTGGCTCACTAAGGAATGAACCAGAAGAATTGAAACGTTTTTAAATCACTTCAACCTTGATATTGAAACGATTATTAAGTTTCCAAGTAATTCTGATGTCGGGGGGCAAATAT
>JBBFLD010000022.1:0-4521 GCA_037481715.1 Melioribacteraceae bacterium | reverse complement strand
GAGGAGTCCGCCTTTGGCGGGCGACCGAAGAATCTAATTACTAAATTGGTTCTTCGCTTCGCTCAGAACGACAAGAAGTTTTTTGTCTTGCTGAAGGAACACCGCATTTAAAAGGATGACTGAAGAATCTAAAAAGATAATTTCTCGCCAAGACGCAGAGAATAAAAGGCGCAAAGAAAACATTGCAGCTTTGCTGAAACTAAAACAAGTAAGATTGCATTGTAATAATTTTTCATAGAGATTCTTCATCCGCCTTTGGCGTACTGAGAATGACCTTTAATTTGAATTATCATTCTGGACTCAAGAATCTAAAAACAGAGAAAATCTTCTAAATCTGTATTTATCTGCATTTAAAAAAATAATCAAACCACAAAGTGCTCAAAGAATCGCAAAGAATAAGAAACACAAAGAAAGATTTGCGGATTTGCGAGATAAACATGAATTAATACATTATAAAAAATCGGAACTTGTGACGACATTAAAAACATGAGATTAAGCATAAAAATTTTTGCGTCTTCTTGGCATTCTCTGCAAATTAATTTATGATGCAGCCACAAGGGATCAAAGAAAAATTTATTGGATTAATACTAAGTGAGTAATTGTCAAAAATATTACTCTATAGTTGAGCAGATACTATCAGGTGTATCTCTGTAATAAATGTAAGTGGAGAAATTCACTTTTGCAATTTTGAATTTTTTTTCTGCTCTTTCAAAAAAATCAGAGTCATCACTGTATTTCAAATTTTGAAATCCGTTTAATTCGAAAAACACTTTCCTTTTGCCAAAGAATGTTCCTCCAATTACACATTCCGAAAGATGAATTAATTTTGTTAAATCATTTTTATCTTTTACATAAGGTGAACCAATTATTTCAACTCCACCATGTATTAAATCAATATCTTGATTATTATTCATAAAATCAACTCGTAAACTTAAATGCTCAGGTTTATATTCATCATCACTTCCTAAAAATGTAATAAAATTTCCTATAGAAGCTAAGATGCCCGCATTTGTTGTAAGCGGAGTTTTTCTGTTTGAATGTCTCAAGTATCGAATGTTTTCATAATCAAGTATATATTTATCAATCAATTTAATTGAATCATCTGTGCTGCCATCATCAACAATAATTAATTCCCAGTTTGTAAATGTTTGATTGATTACTGAATTAATTGCTCGTTCGAGATAATTTTTTCTGTTAAAAGTTGGAAGAATTATTGAAACAACAGGATTAAAATTTTTGTAAACTTGCATCATAAAAAAATCAATTTAGTTTAATTCAAATATAGTTTTTTATTGAGATTATTTTTAATTAATTTCACTTGTTAATTTATTAACAGAGAAGACATAAAATGAGTTCTCGAGAGCAAAAGAATTACTTTGAAATATTAAAAAAATATGAAAGAAAATTTGAACCAAAAGAACTCGAAGATTATAAAATGCTTCTTAAAAGACACAAGGATGATGAAGATCTCGATAGGCTTTCTATGGAAAGATTAAAAGCTTTGTATGTGAAATATCATGTCAACCGCGAAAAAAAGAATTATGATTATTTATTTAAGAAACCTGATAATGATTCCAACAATCAATCCTCATAATTAAAACTTGTGGTGGTAAAATGAATTACAAATTATTAAATCGAATTATTGCAGGGATTGTTTTTTTAATAAGCTTTTATGTTCTACTTTCTACTGTTCAACCTTCAGTTTCGTTCTGGGATTGCGGTGAATTTATCGCATCCTCTTATGCAATGCAGGTACCTCATCCTCCCGGAACCCCGTTCTTTTTAATTCTTGGCAGAGTTTTTTCAATGATTCCTTTTGCAGAAAATATTGGCTTGAGAGTCAATATGATTTCTGTTCTGGCAAGTGCTTTTTCTGTAATGTTTTTGTATTTAATCGCAGTTAAAGTAATTCAAAATTATAGAAGAAAAGAACCAGAAAGTCTAATTGATGCTCTCGCAGTTTATCTTTCGGCAGCAATTGGAGCTTTATCATTTTCTTTCAGCGATACTTTCTGGTTTAATGGTGTTGAAGCCGAAGTTTATGCAACTTCAACTTTCTTTATTGCATTTGTAATTTGGCTCATGATTTTATGGAATGAAAAAGCTGATGAGCCTGACAACGAAAAATATTTAATACTCATTGCATATCTCATTGGTCTTTCAACAGGTGTTCATTTGATGTCTGTCCTTGCAATTGTTCCTATTGTTATGGTGGTTATATTTAGAAAATATGTTACTGATGAAGAAGTTCTTAAAAAAACAGCTGTAATTTTTGTTATTCATTCTGTTATAATTCTGTTAATTGCATTTTCAATGTGGGCTGCACAAAATGATTCAACTCCCCCTTCTTATGAAGAATATAATCAAATCGACATGAGATTCTCGATGGTCTTTATTGTCGTAAGTGTATTGTTTATGGGGGCACTCCATAAAAAAATATTTCAACGAAGTTCATTTTATATTCCAATGATTATTGGTGGTATTGCACTTACGGCAGTTTATCCTGGGATTGTTAAATATGTGCCAAAGTTAGTTTCAATTATTGCTGGAAATGATTTTACACTTGATATTATTGTATCAGTCCTTCTTTTTGCAATTCTTGGTTTTGGAATCTACTGGACATCAAAGAATAATAAACCCACACTGAACCTTGTATTTAAATGTGCATTTTTTGCAATGATTGGCATTACGACATATGCAATGATAATCATTCGCGCCAATCAGGAAACACCAATTAATATGAATAGTCCAAAAAATTTTACTGAACTTGAATCATATTTGAATCGCGAACAATACGGTGATTTCCCTATTTTCAAACGAAGATTTTCTAATGAACCACATCAGCAAGGAATTTATACAAATTATTCGAGCGACCTTGACTTCCTGCTTCGTTATCAAATGGACCACATGTTTAATAGATATTTATTCTGGAATTACATTGGTAGAGTTTCAACTTATCAGGATAGCGGTGTTGATTGGACTGATTTATATGGTATCCCATTTTTTATTGGATTATTCGGTTTATATTTTCATTTCCGAAAAGACTGGAAGATGGCATCTGTCTTTCTTGTAATGTTTATTTTTCTTGGTTATTTAACAGCATTTTATCAGAATCAGCAGGAACCTCAACCTCGTGAAAGAGATTATTTCTATGTGGGTGCCTTCTTTGTCTTTTCATTGTGGATTGCTCTTGGAATGCGAGGTTTGATTGAACTTCTTTATGAAAAATTTGATAAGATAAAAAATCTTACACCTGCAGTAATAATTCTGCTTTTATTTGGTTTTATTACAGTTCCAGCTAATATGCTTCGTGCAAATTATTTTGAACATGACCGCTCAAGAAATTATGTGCCGTGGGATTATGCTTATAATCTTTTACAGAGTGTTGCTCCAAATGCAATCCTGTTTACAAATGGTGATAATGATACATTCCCTCTCTGGTATCTTCAAGATGTTGAAGGTGTAAGAAGAGATGTTCGAATTGCTAATTTGAGTTTGCTTAATACTCCTTGGTATATAAAACAATTAAAAAATACTTCTCCTTATGGTGCCGAAAAAGTTGCAATGAGTTTTACAGATGAAGAAATTGACCAGCTCACAGTTCAAAGATGGGAACCAACTGAAATGTCAATTCCAGTTTCTGAAGATGTTATTAAAGAATGGGGAATTACAGATACTTCTGTAATTAGAAAAGGAAAAATTACATGGCGAATGGAAAGTCCTGTTCAATATGGAAATATAAAAGCAATTCGTGTTCAAGATTTGGCTGTTCTTGATATTATTATGCAAAGTAAATGGAAAAGACCTGTTTATTTTGCAATGACATGTTCAGAAGACAGCAAACTTAGTTTGAATGATTACCTGCAGATGGAAGGCGTGGCATTAAGAGTTGTGCCAAAAAAATTCAATTCACAAACTTTTGAATATATAAATGAGCCGATAGTCAGAAAACAATTGTTCGATGAGCCAGAAGGTTTCAGCAAAACATATCGACCTGGATTTAAATTCAGAGGTTTGAATGATAAAACTATTTTCTTTGACGAAAATCATGAACGGCTTGTTCAAAACTACAGAAATACATTTTTAAGACTTGCAATTCATTATCTCTATCAGCTTAAAGATAGTACCAAAGCAGTTGAAACACTTAATATGATGGAAAAGAAAATTCCAAGAAGTGTTATTCCTATTGATTACAGAATTCAACACGATATTGCTCGTCTCTACTATGCTGCAGGTGACATGAAAGATTACACAATTTATGCAAAAGAATTAATTGAAACAGCTAAAAAAGCACTTCAGCAAAATCCTCAAGATTTTACAAGCTGGAATAATCCTTATGATATTCTTCTAACTCACTATGATAATTTGAAAATGTACAGAGAAGCAGTTGATTTGCTCAATCAGCTATCTTATTATATTCCGGATGATGAAACAGTTAAAAACTTATTGAATAGATATAAAAAACTTGCCGGTATTGATACAACAAAATAATTAAAAGACGGACGGCACGGAAAAATTTTT
>JBBFLD010000021.1:0-4914 GCA_037481715.1 Melioribacteraceae bacterium | reverse complement strand
TTCTTGTCGTTCTGAGCGAAGCGAAGAACCAATTTAGTAATTAGATTCTTCGGTCGCCCGCCAAAGGCGGACTCCTCAGAATGACGGAAAAGTATTAATACTTTTAGGGTAAAAAAGAAAACGTTGTGTCATTCTTGAGTCCGCTATAGGCGGACGAAAAATCTTTAAATAATTTTTGCGTGCTCTGCAGTTTCATAATTAATTTAACCGATGAGAGCGCAAAGAAGGCTCAAAGTTTTGTATGTAATTTTATGTTCATAATATCATCATGAGTTCAGATTTTTCGGAATAAAGCAAACTCATAATTTTTATTTCTCGCCAAGTCGCAAAGCCGCAAAGATTTTCGATATTTTGACTTTCAGCATGCACCAATTTGAAAAGTCGATTAATTAGATAAACCTTAATTCTTCTCCTTTCTCATCACAATAAATGCATAAAATGAAAGTGCAACAGTAACTAAAACTTGTAAATAAATTGGTGTTGATACAATATCACCAGTCATCAATCCCAGGGAAACCAATAAAAATTTTATTGCATAATAATAAAACTTGCTCAATACAATGCTCAAGAACATTACAATAAAACTATTATTAAATTTTTGTGATAATAAAAAGAAAAGATATACATTCAACATTAACTCAGTAGATATCAACACTGCCTTGGGAAATGATGGATGACTTGAAATAATCAAAGAAAAGAATGGCAAAACAAATGAAAGAATAAATGCATTTTTCTTTGAAGTATGAAACAAAGAAATCAATAACATAATTCTCATAGGTTCTAATAAATAAAATGGAATACTAAATAAATGTGACAAAGCAGGTGTCAATGTAATCACAGATAATGCAATCAAATCAAAGGTAATGCTTTTTATTCTGGTTTCGTTTAATAAAATTGTATTGGTATTCATTTTATTGCCCGTAATTATTTTGTAAATCTTGAATACAATATAATATATATCTATCTTTTAATGAAAAAATTTATACAAACGGAGAATAAAAAATGAAACGCAGAGATTTTATTCGAAAAAGCATTCAGGCAGGAACTATATTAAGTGCTTCATTAACATTCCCTGGATTTATTAATAATTTTGTTTCAAAAGAAAATAATACATCTTTGCCATATGACCTCGTTGCAATAAAAGGCGGAGAACCTGATAAGATGTTTGATGAAGGGATTAAATCTCTTGGCGGCATAAAAACATTTGTTAAGAAAAATCAAACTGTTTTAATTAAGCCAAATATTGGCTGGGATGTAGTGCCTGAACGTGCAGGAAATACAAATCCAAAACTTGTTGCAAGAGTAATTGAACATTGCTACAATGCCGGTGCAAAAAAAGTTTATGTATTTGACCATACTTGTGATGATTGGAGAAGATGTTATTCAAACAGCGGAATAGAAAAAGCAGTTAAGGATGCTGGAGGAGAAATTGTGCCTGCAAACAGTGAAAGTTATTATCAAACTGTTGAAATCAAAAAAGGGAAGAAACTCAAAAAAGATAAAGTGCACGAACTTTTGCTTGAGTGTGATGTCTTTATCAACATGCCAATATTAAAACATCACGGTTCAACAAAATTAACAATCACAATGAAAAATCTTATGGGCGTTGTTTGGGACAGAGGCTACTGGCACAGAACAGATTTACATCAATGTATTGCAGATTTCAGCACATTCAGAAAACCCGATTTGAACATTGTTGATGCTTACTATGTATTAAAAAGCAATGGACCACGAGGAGTATCGATGGCAGATGTAGTGGTTATGAAATCACAAATAATTTCTACAGACATGGTTGCAGCAGATTCTGCAGCTGCTAAATTATTTGGCTTAGATCCAAATGATATTCCATACATAAATTTAGCCTATGAATTAGGTGTAGGCAACAAAAATCTTGATTCACTAAAAATTAACAGAATAATTCTTTGACATGGATACATCATCGCTTAGAAAAATCCGGATAATTCTTTCGATTTTATTTTTCATTCCAACAACAATTATACTTGTTGATTTTACTGAACAAATTCCGGCATCATTAACAAAATATGTTCTTTATTTTCAGTTCGTTCCTTCTTTGTTAAAATCACTTGCTGTGTTCACAGTTTTTTCAAGTGGTTTTATACTAATATTTTTATTAACAATTTTCTTCGGAAGAATTTATTGCTCTACAATTTGTCCGCTTGGATTTCTTCAGGATATTATTAACTTCATTGCAAAAAAAATTAAAAGAAGAAAAAGAAGATTTGAATTTCTGAAGGAACAAAAAATTCTTCGATGGTCTTTTCTTGTCTTATGTGTGATTTTATTTTTGTATGGTATTGCTCTTGGAATAAATTTGCTTGACCCTTACAGCATTTATGGTAGAATAGCAGGAAATATTTTCAGACCCATATTAATTGTCTTCAACAATTTTTTATCGAACATCTTAACTAATTTTAAAATTTATTCACTCTATCCTTATGAAATAAAGACATTCAACTTGATTCCATTCATCATTACAATTTCATTTTTCATTTTTGTTGGTTATTTGTCATACAAAAAAGGAAGATTATACTGCAATACTGTTTGTCCAGTAGGAACATTGCTCGGGTTCATATCAAAATTTTCTTTCTTTAAAATTATCATTAAAGATGAAGAATGTTTAAGCTGTGGATTATGCGAGCGCGACTGCAAAGCAAACTGCATCGATAGTGAATCAAAAATTGTAGACATGTCAAGATGCGTTGCCTGTTTTGATTGTATTTCATTATGCCCAACTCAAGGAATAACATTTGGATTCAAAGTTACAAAAAAAGAGAAAATAGAAGTTGAAGAAGTTGAATTAGTGAATGAATCAAAAAGAAAATTTTTAATTTCTGCTGGAATATATTTAACATCTTTATCATCAATCTTCTCTCAAGTAAAAAAACAAATTGTTGTAACAAAGCCAAGCACAGTTCCAATATTCAGAAAAAATGCAGTATCACCTCCTGGTTCAATCAGCATAAAGAGATTTAATTCAATTTGCACTGCATGTCATTTGTGTGTAAGTTCATGTCCAACTCAGGTGCTTCAGCCTTCTTTTCTTGAATATGGATTTACCGGAATGCTACAACCAAGATTAAACAACAATGCAGGTTTTTGTAATTTTGATTGCAATATTTGCAGTCAAGTTTGTCCAACAGGAGCAATTCTTCCTATAGAAATTGAAAAGAAAAAATTAACACAAATTGGAAAAGCAAAATTTGTAAAAGAAAATTGCATTGTTTACACACAAAAAACTGATTGTGGTGCATGTTCAGAGCATTGTCCAACAAAAGCAGTTCACATGATTCCATTTGAAAAAAATTTGGTTATTCCAGAAGTTCGAGAAGAATATTGCATCGGCTGCGGTGCATGTGAATATGCATGTCCAGTAAAACCATACAAAGCTATTTATGTTGAGGGAAATGTTTATCATCAAACAGCAAAAAAGAATCTTGAAATAGAAAAGCCGCAGGAAAAAATTAATTATAAAGAAGAGTTTCCTTTCTAATTTTTATTTTTGCCGATTGAATTTAATCTTTTAAATAAAAGTGAGGTTTATTATGAATAACTTTATATATCACAATCCAGTTAAAATTGTTTTTGGAAAAGGCACAATTAAAGAATTATCTTCTCTTATTCCAAAAGATTCAAAAATATTAATGACATATGGAGGAGGTTCAATTAAAAAGAATGGAGTTTATCAGCAGGTAAAAGAAGCTCTAAAAGATTTTAATTTACTTGAGTTTGGAGGAATTGAACCAAATCCCAAGTATGAAACATTGATGAAAGCAGTTGAAATCTGCAAGACTTCTAAAATAGATTTTTTACTAAGTGTAGGCGGGGGTTCTGTTCTGGATGGAACAAAATTTATTGCAGTTGCAGCATTGTATGAAGATGGAGACCCATGGGATATTTTATCAAAAGGAGCTGAACCAAAAAAAGCAATTCCACTTGGAAGCGTACTAACTTTGCCTGCTACAGGTTCAGAGATGAATATGTTTGCTGTGATATCTCGGGAATCCACACAGGAAAAACTTGCCTTTGGTAATCCTCTTGTTTATCCTAAATTTTCAATTTTAGACCCTGAAACAACATTCACTCTATCTGAATGGCAAACAGCCAATGGAATTGTTGATACTTTTGTTCATGTAACAGAACAATATTTGACTTATCCTGTTAATGCAGCAGTTCAAGATAAATTTGCAGAAGCATTATTAAAAATATTGATTGAAGAAGGACCTAAAGCACTAAAGGATCCAAATGATTATGATGTTCGAGCAAATTTAATGTGGACAGCCACACAAGCATTAAATGGAAATATCGGCTGCGGTGTACCTCAGGATTGGGCAACTCATTCAATTGGTCACGAATTAACTGCATTTTATGGACTTGACCATGCAAGAACACTTGCAATTGTTTTACCTGGTGTATTGAAGCATCAAAAGAAAAATAAGGAAGAAAAATTAAAACAATATGCAAAGAACGTATGGAATTATGAAGGAGATGATGCTGCTGATAAATCCATTGAGATGACAGAAGAATTCTTCCGTTCACTTGGCATGAAAACAAAGCTTAAAGAAAATGGAATTGGAACAGAAAAATTTGAAGAGATTGCAAATAGATTTGAAGATAGAAACCAAAAACTTGGTGAACATGAAAATATTGGTAAAAAAGAAGTGATAGAAATTTTACAACTCTGTTTAGAATAATTTTTTGGTAATTAATATTAGCATGATAAGTTTATAAATTGTTGTAGTTATGAACTAATTCAATTAATGCTCTCTATATATGGTCTTATACATTCTTTGCGCTCCATGCGGTTAAATTAATTGCGAAACTGCAGAGCACGCAAAAATTATTTAGAGATTCTTCGTCCGCCTATAGCGGACTCAAGAATGACACAACGTTTTC
>JBBFLD010000020.1:0-6468 GCA_037481715.1 Melioribacteraceae bacterium | reverse complement strand
ACTAAGGAACACAAAGATTTTATCCTTCGTGTAACTTTGTGAAATCCTTAGTGGAATTTGTGGTTAAATTATTTCACGCAAAGCCGCAAAGAATAAAAAACCAAAATTTCTCAGATTAAATTAATTAGTCAGCCTCTACAAATAATTATGATTGAGATAATTAAAAAAATGTGAAAATCCATTTGTTATTTTTCAATATATTATAAACAAAATGAGAATTATAAATGAATATAACAAGTATTAAATTGTTAATTGCAGTGATAATATTTTTATCGATTTCTACTATTATAAAAGCTCAAATTGGTACCCATTTTCCATCAGAGAAAAAAATTGTAACTGACCCAATCACCGGTGTAAAATTAATTTTTCTAACAAGTAAACCTTTTGGTGATTCGAAAATTTATCCAACACACAATCAATGGACATCTGATGGTCAATGGATTATATTCAGGTCTCGGCGTGTAAGAGGTGAAGTTATGGCAGTAAATGAGAAATCCGGTGAAATAGTTCAGGTTACAGAAGGAGGATATTTAGGCTCCCCCCTTGTTGCAAGAAAATCAATGAGATTATATTGCATGAGAAATTCTGCTGACACGAGTGGAAACCAGGAAATTGTAGAAGTAAAGTTAGATGAATTATTTAATGACATTAAATCAGGTCATTTGAAAGATGAATCTTATTATCAAAGGGTTTGCGGAGTTATTCCAAAAGAATATGAAGCAAGTGGTGATTTAGCATTAGATGCTGATGAAGAATGGATTTGGTTTCGTGTTGGTCCCAATAAAGCTAAGAAACATTTGCCGCAAGGAACTAAAATTGAGGGGAATTATGGACCTCGTAATATGGGGGCAGGACCAGGCGGAATTGCTGGAATAAATATTAAAACAGGTGAACTTAAATATGTAGTTTCAGTTCCCTTTCAAGTTGGACATATCCAGAGTAATCCATGGGTCCCTGGTCAAATTATTTTTTGTTGGGAAACAGGAGGCAAATCTCCTCAACGAACCTGGATTGTAAATTCTGATGGTTCTGGCTTGCGACCACTTTACTACGAAGCCCCTTATGAATGGGTAACTCATGAAGTTGTAATAACTAAAGATGAAGTTGCTTTTGCATTAATGGGACATCGAAAAATTCCTGGCACTACAGAAAATGTTTCTACAGAAATAAAACAGAGTGGAGAAAATTTGGGACAGGAAATTGAATGGGGAAACTGCGGCACAAGAGAAAAACCTACTGGTCTTGCAGTTGTAAATATTAAAACAAGAGAAATGACTATTGCAGGACAAATACCTCACGGCAGCGGCTTCTGGCATGTTGCTGGTTCATCAGATGGAAGATTTTTAGCAGGTGACGATTTCGCTCGTGAAATTTATTTGATTGATCGTAATTCACATGAAATGATTTTACTTTCAGCTGGGCATAAAACTACTGCTCAAGACCATCCACATCCATCTTTTAGTCCTGATGGCACAAAAATTCTAATTCAATCTGCAATGCTTTCTGAAGATGGAAAATCTATGAATCTTTGCATCATTCCAATTCCAGATGAATGGTTGAAAAGAAACTATAACAAATCAAAATAAAAAGGAGGACTAACCGTGAAACGCATTGTAATCTTTTTATTAATTTGTTTTATAACCAATATTTCTTTTGCACAAAACGACATTGATGAAATTGTTGTAAGAAGAGTTGCTGATTATATTCTTGAACATGGAGAATTAGGTTTTAAAGATATCAACACAGGTGAAGTTTTTAAATCAACAAAGAATGTCCCTGAAGGAGCAAAATTAAGATTCTTAAATTCATTTGGTGAATGGCATTATACAAATGGTGTTTTAAATATGGCATTAATTAATTTATCCAAATTTACAGGTGATAAAAAATATGCTGACTATGCTGCTGCACACGTAGCTTTTGGTATGGATAATTATAAATATTTTCAGGCAAGATATAATAAAGAAAAAGATGGACCACATTATAATTTCCCATTTGGACAACTCTGGACAATGCGTGAATTAGATGACTGTGGAGCTATGGGTGCAAGCATGATTGATGTTTATGAATTTGTTAAACGTGATGATTATAAACAATACATTGAGAACACTGCAAATCATATAACTAAAGGACAAGAACGAATTGAAGATGGAACATTGGTTCGAACTTTTCCATACAAAATGACTTTGTGGGCTGATGATTTATACATGAGTGTTCCTTTCCTTGCAAGAATGGGAAAATTTTCTGGCGATAAAAAATATTGGGATGATGCAATAACTCAAGTTAAAAATTTTTCTAAGTATCTCTGGGATAATGAAAAAGAATTATACTGGCATTGTTATTATACTGATTTGAAAAGAAATGGAGTAGCACACTGGGGCAGATGCAATGGCTGGGTGATGATGGCAAAGGTTCATCTACTAAATTTTTTGCCAGAAAATTATCCTGGCAGAGAAGATATAATTAAAGACCTTGAAAGACAAATTCTTGGAATTGCAAAATATCAAAGTAAAGAAGGTTTATGGCATCAATTACTTGATAAAAATGATTCTTATCTTGAATCATCCTGTTCTGCAATGTTTGTTTATTGCATTGCCCGTGCAGTAAATCAAGGATGGATTGATAAACGTTATGCTTCAATTGCTCTCAAAGGCTGGGAAGGTTTGAAGGAATATAAAATACAACTTGATGGACAAGTTAAAGATATTTGTGTAGGAACTGGTATTGAAGATAATCTGGTTTTCTACTATGAACGTCCTGCAAGATTAAATGAAAAACATGGTCTCGGTGCTGTTATCGATGCAGGTATTGAAATAATTAAATTGAAGAAATTATTGAATCAGAAGTAAGTAAGATTGTGAAGCGAAGAAAACTATTCCGTGCTTTAAAATGATTATATATTAAATGAAGTAAAATTTTTTTTGAATTGATTAGTTAAAGAGAATTGCAAGTAAAAGCACATCTGAGTGAAGTATTTTGTGGTGAAAAGATTTTTGAATATCTCTGGAAAACAAAATTTTAGAATAGTTTAGTTATTCAATCACTGCTTAAAAATCTTTGCGTCTTCTATGCGTTCTTATCTATTTAATTAATAATGAAACTACTGTGCACTCAATGTTCGCAATGATTATTCAGAGATTCTTCGCTTCGCTCAGAAAGACCTGATTGTTTATTCTATTATTCTCAAGAATGACACAAACTAATAATCCAAAGTTGAAGAATCTAAAAACAATTTCACGCTAAGACACAAAGGATAAAAGACGCAAAGAAAAACATTGCGGCTTTGCGGCTTTGCGAGAAACAAAAAAATTTCACGCTAAGCTGCGAAGGCGTAGAGAGAATCCCGCTTTTCGGGATGATATTGTTTTACCACAAAGGACACTAAGTTCAACACTAAGGAACACAAAGATTTTATCCTTCGTGTAACTTTGTGAAATCCTTGGTGGAATTTGTGGTTAAATTATTTCATTCTAAGCTGCGAAGAATTGGAGGTAGAGAGAAAAATCTTTGCTACTCCGCGAGAAACAAAAATAATATTCATAAAACATTCTGATTAAAATCAGAATGAGCAAAACAGCTTCAAGGCATTCTGCAAAAGCTTGCTGAAAGATTGAAACAACCAAAGAACCTAATAAATAAAATTTATTAACAATTTCATGGAGCTGCATATGAAAAAGATTGCATTCAAAATGAAATTAAAACCTAATTGCAAAGAAGAATACAAGCGCAGACACGACCAAATTTGGCCCGAGTTAAAAGAATTACTAACCCAAAGCGGAGTTAGAGATTATTCAATATTTTTAGATGAAGAAACAAATACTCTATTTGCAGTCCAAAAATTAGTAGGTGAATCATCTTCTCAGGACTTAGGTCAAAATCCAATCGTTCAAAAATGGTGGAAGTATATGGCTGATATTATGGAAACTAATCCAGATTATTCTCCAGTTTCTGTTCCCTTGGAAATGGTATTTCATATGGATTAATAAAATAAGGAAAATATTATGGATCCAATAATGAGTATTGTTTTAATTGCAATTGGCAGTATGTGTGCTGCCAGTTTTTACGTGCCCATTAAGAAAATAAAAGAATGGGCTTGGGAATCCTATTGGATTGTTCAAGGAGTTATTTCATGGATTATTGCCCCTTGGGTATTCGCATACTTCACTGTTCCAAATTTAGGAGAAGTTTTATCTAATTCTCCAACTACTGCAGTTTGGGGTGCAATTATTTTTGGTGCTCTCTGGGGTGTAGGAGGTCTAACTTTTGGCTTAAGCATGCGATATCTTGGAGTTGGACTTGGACAGTCAGTTGCTCTTGGTTTTACAGCAGCTCTTGGGACTCTAATTCCTCCTTTTGTTTCTGGCAGAAATTTGTTTGCTACTCATGAAGGAAGATTAATTCTTATTGGTGTTTCAATTTGTGTTGTTGGTATTGCAATAGTTGGATATGCTGGTGTACTCAGATCGCGTAATATGCCTGAAGAAGATAGAAAAAAAGCTATTAAAGATTTTGCATTGAAAAAAGGTTTATTAATTGCTGTCCTATCAGGATTAATGAGTGCTTGTTTTAATTATGGGATTAATGGAATCCCAGGTGTAATTGATGCTGGTTATGCAATTCAAAAAGTTGCAGCAGAATATAATACCGACCCGTTGTTTGTTGTTAATCCTGCTTACATTCTTGTAATGTTTGGAGGATTTTTAACAAACTTCGTCTACTGCATGTATCTGAATTTTAAGAACAAAACTTTTAGTGATTATTATTCAGTTAATAAAAAAGTTTTAGCTAATAATTTGCTGTTTTGTTTATTAGGCGGAACACTCTGGTATTTGCAATTCTTTTTCTTTGGAATGGGACAAAGTAAACTTCCTTCAGAAATGTTTGTATTTGGATGGAGCATTTTAATGGCTTTGAATATTCTTTTTAGTAATATCTGGGGAATCTTCTTGAAAGAATGGAAAGGTGCTGGAACAAAAACAATTACAACTTTAGTTCTTGGTCTTGTTCTTTTAATACTTTCAACTTTCGTAATCAAATTATAATTCTACTAAATTTTGGAGGTACAGATGAAAAATGAAAAATCAATTGAACAATTATATCTGAAAGCAAAAGAACTTTATGCTGAACTTGGCATTGATACAGATGAAGTTTTGAAAAAGCTTGATGATATAAAAATTAGTTTACATTGCTGGCAGGCAGATGATGTTGGCGGATTTGAAACTCCTGATTCTGAATTAAGTGGTGGAGGAATTCAAGTAACTGGAAATTATCCAGGAAAAGCAAGAACAATTGAACAGCTGCGTGCAGATTTAGAAAAAGTTATGAGTCTTCTGCCAGGAAAACAACGACTTAATCTTCATGCAATTTATGGAGATTTTCAAGGTGAAAAAGTTGACCGCGACCAAATTGAAGTTAAACACTTTCAAAGCTGGATTGATTGGGCAAAGAAATTAAATATTGGAATTGATTTTAATCCAACTTGTTTCTCACATCCTTATGCTGATGATGGCTTTACACTTGCATGCAAGAATGAAGAACATCGCAAATTCTGGATTGAGCATGTAAAAAGAACAAGAGAAATTGCAGCTGAAATTGGGAAACAATTAGGAACACCATGCATCAATAATATCTGGATTCCTGATGGTTCAAAAGATATTCCTGTTGACCGTTATACTCATAGAGCTTTGTTGAAAGAATCTCTCGATGAAATTTTTAAAATCGATTATCCAAAAAATTATATGAAAGATTCACTCGAAAGTAAATTATTTGGAATTGGTTCTGAATCGATGGTTGTTGGTTCGCATGAATTCTATATGGGTTATGCAGTAAAAAATAATAAAATGATTTGCATCGATTGTGGCCATTTTCATCCTACTGAACAGATTGGAGATAAAATTTCATCATTGCTTCTTTTTGTTGATGAATTGTTATTGCATATCAGTCGTGGAGTCCGATGGGATAGTGACCATGTAGTAATTTTTAATGATGAAATTCAATTAATAGCTCAGGAAATAGTTCGTGCAAATGCTTTGAACCGTGTAAATATTGGGCTTGACTTTTTTGATGGTTCTATTAATCGAATCGGTGCTTATGTAATAGGAACAAGAGCAACTCAACTTGCATTTTTATACGCATTGTTAGAACCAACAAAAATGTTAAAAGAATTAGAAGAAAAAGGGAAGAACTTTGAACGTCTTGCATATCTTGAAATAATGAAAACAAAACCATTCGGAGCAGTTTATGATTATTACTGCATGATAAATGATGTTCCAGTTGGTGAAGATTATATTAAAGAAATTCAGAAGTATGAAACTGAAGTATTGAGCAAAAGAATTTAATCTCGCCTTGTAAATATTTTTATTTCCAATCTCAATTTATTTGTGATTTAACTAATTCCATTATGATGCTAAAAACAATTTCACGCTAAGACACAAAGGATAAAAGACGCAAAGAAAAACATTGCGGCTTTGC
>JBBFLD010000019.1:0-6857 GCA_037481715.1 Melioribacteraceae bacterium | reverse complement strand
CATTTCGTTTACAGTCATCAATAAAACTTTTAATACCTATCTCATTTGTCCCATAGTTGCGATAGTGCCCGCTGACCGTACTGTATGCTGTAAACATGTTCTTGTGTAAATCAACGCCTACGTAATTCATCTTGTAGCTCCTGTCTTTAAATAGTATTAAATAGTATTTGAACAGGGCCTCTTCGGTGTGACGCCATTCTCCTATTCGACCTCGCAGGTCATTGAATGGTACGGTTACAGTTCCTCATTCTCCTTTCCGGCCTTTTTGACCACATACTATGACGAACGGTAACCTTCCTGTTCATGATTACATTTATGAACAGATCATCGTTCCACCGCAACTATTTTGACTTTTTTATCATTCCTCCTTTCTTTTGTCTTTTGGGGGGGCAATTTCACCTAACGTTCCGCGTGTAGCCGAAGTTGCCGTAGCGTAGCGAAGGCAATTTGGGAGAGGGCGGTACTCCGCCCGAACCGGCTACACGCTGTTGTGTGATGTTCCCGCCAATCTTTCAATTCGCCATGGACGGCGAATTGAAACTCTTCTACATTATCATTCAATAAGATTTTTAAACGCATTTGTTATAAGCTTTTTCCTTTTCTCAATAAACTCTCTAAAGTTTGTCATTTCTAGTGAGCAATCAGGGATATAGTGCCTTTCCATGTATTGTTTTCTATCAATTTCATTCGGATACTTTTCCAAAATCCACTTTGAAAACTCTTTCCCTGATTTTTCTTGATTCGGTATACCCTCTAACAATTGAAGATTTGCAATGCAATTATAATTTTCCAAGTAGAATGGAATATCGGCATCTGGTATTCCATGCTTTTGCAATCGCTTTGCTGTGTAAATAAACTCTTTGGAAAAATATGGTCTTGATGAAATTTATTCCTAAAATCAAGAGCAGGATAAATAAAAGCTAAAATCGAATAAGTATAAGCCTGCCCATACTGATAATAAAAGAGATTTGAAATCTCATCTTCAACAAATGACAGTGATTTTGGAGTCCCTTTCTGTTTTTCAAAAATCTCCGCATACGGAAATCCATTCGCCGAACTGCTGATTACTTCTCTTATAGGTCTTAAAACATTATCTGGTTGTCCGCTGAATATTCTTTTAAGTAAAACAATTACAAGCCATTTGAAAATCATCCGTTTATCAGTCTCATATTTAGATGCGATGGAATAATTTTCAGGATTACCAATTTTATTGAGGTAATAAGCAATTGGTATAATGGCGTTATTAGATGTTAGGGTTTCCCTATGGTATCCAAGGCTTGCAAAAAGTAAAAACGAGGATTTTATAGATTCCGAGATTTTATCCCATGACTTTTCGATTTTGAGCATATTCTGCTGATTGAAATTATCGACTTTAAAAGCAATATCCTTAAAATCTGAAAGCACAAGACAAGATTTCAAAACAAAATCTTTATTAATGTTAAATCCGTCACCAATTGCATTTATTTCATCAACAAAAGAAGTAATTTCTTCGCGAGCGTCTTTTTCCTTCCACTGGGCTGTAGCTATAGAAAGCAATAAGTCTGAATAGCTTAATTGCGTACCACCACTGTTCACTCGGATAAAAATATTGAGTACTTTATCAAGACTTTCGTCCTTCTCAAGAAAGAAATTAATCGACTTATTTTTATGAATTATTTCATAAAGTTTAAATAATGCCTTATTTGCGTAGCGTGCTTTATCTTTCCCATAATTTGATATTTCCTTATCAAGGAGATAGTCATTTACATCTACAGCTTCTTTTAAATCAAGTATATCGCCGATTACAAACCAAAAATGATCATCATCTCTATGTTCGTATTCATTTTTTGTAAGAAACCTGAAGTCATATTCTAAATCGCCATTCTCTGCTGGCAATAGTAAATTCAAACATAATTTTCTTTTTGGAAATGCAGAATCATTATCCCACCTCTTCCGTGGTAAACGATAGGCATATGTTCCTTTTAGTCCAATATATAGTGATGTTAACCGTTGCTGACCATCAAGTATTGCCGTAATCCCTGTTTCGCCGTTTAAATCAGCCTTCGGGTTATGTCTGCTGTCTCTTTCATGGTATTCTCTAATAAATTCATAAAACTGGTAGTTTGAGATATTGGCCTTGTCGACTGCCCAGAATAAAAATGAATTTATAGGGTAATCTCTCATCAAGGAATCAAATAATCTTTCTATCTGGTCCGTGCTCCATACAAATTCCCTTTGTATCGCAGGTAGCAGATATTTTTTTCGGTGCACGGAATCTATTGCATCTTTTATTGTAATCGGTTCGACAAAAGCCATCTTTTTCTCCTAAAATTGTTGCAAGCCCTATCATAATTGGTGATAAGGCTTGCAGTTTCATGTTACTTCTCGTGTTTACCGTGTGGACTTTTTGTACACGATCCTGATGAAGTCGAACCACAATAGATACATTTATTACCGCCATGTCCATGTTGGTGCTTTCCATGTGGACTTTTAGTACAAGACCCATAAGAACTAGATCCACAAAAAACACAGTGCTTTTCATCACCTATATGTTCATGTTTCCCATGTGGGCTTTTTGTACATGAACCATAAGATGACGAACCACAAAACTTACATTTGTCTGCCATAACCGGCCTCCTTGATTTTTACTGCTGTTTTTATAAAACGTTCAAGATGCGGCTTCTCTTGAACGTCTTGCTTCATTCCTGCTTTTCTCAACCCGCTACGGATGGCGGGTTTCTTGATTGGCGGGAATTTCACACAACGGTCGCCGATATAAGACGTAAAAACGCGATCTATCCTAACAACAATCTCATAATACCAAAAATCAATTTACAATTTCAACTAAAATCTTTTAATTTCTCAAACAAAACCAGCGTTTTTATGTGTCAAGCAAGCGCCGCAATCACTTCCAAGCCGTGGCGCCAGCGCAGACCGAGCACCGAAGTTTGATGTACTCATCAAACGAGGAGCGCAGCTTATATCGGCTGTTAGATGATGCGCGCCCAATTATTTAGTCTAAATTCATATATCTTTTATATGCTTTCTCTATTAATTTTATTAATAATTCTTTATTTTTTTTTATATCATTTTCATTTAATCTTAATCTGTATTGATTCCATTGTTTGTCATAAGATAAAATATCAATGTCTGTTGCTTTCAATAATTCATCGAATTCTTGATTGTTTTCATATTTTATATTTAAAATAATTGATGTTCTTCTTGGTGTAAAACTAATAAAATTTTTAGAAATTCCATCTTTATTTAAACCAATATAATATTTATTATACTTCAATTGAAAACCAGGAATTATATCTTGAATTAAATTAATTATAGAATCGACTAATTCTAATGTGTTTTTTGAACTTAAATTTTCCCAATACTTTCTATCAGTAATTTCTTTTTCAGCTTCTTCTTCTGTACCTAAATTAATTACATCTAAAACTGTGGTGAAAAATAAAGAAATATTTCCTTCAATTTTTAATGCTTTAACTTGAATTGCAATAATGGGAATATAGCCATTGAATAAGGATATAACATTTAAAAATCTACTAGTAATATCTTCAGCAATTATTACAGCACAGTGATCATATTGTGGATATCTTTTTCTTTCAATATCCCAGTATTCTATTGTTCGAATAATATGTGATTCATCTGATTTACCTAATTGTAATTCTACTTCATATCTTCTATTTGATTCAGGATCTTGTAATAAAATATCTAATCTTCCGCCAGAAGGTTGAATTCTTTCAGAATCTTTTACAATAACATCACCAAGACCTAAAATTGAAGGATCTTCAATAATACGCTGTTGAACCCATTTTTCATTATACTCTGTAGAAGATTTTAAATTAATAACTTCTGTTTTAACAAATTTCATATTAAATCCTTTTTCTTGGGCGCGTTTCACCTAACGTTTTGCTTATGTGACGTCGCGGCTGCTTTTTGCCGCGATGTGGCGTAGCCCGAACGACCGCCAGGGAGTGAAGCACATAAGCTTTGTTGTGCGCTGTTTTAAAATTAAAATGAATTTAACTCGTTAAAAATTGAAATTGCAAAACTATCTGTCATGCCAGAAATATAATAAACAATACACCGTTTGTAATCTTTTTCATTATCCAGATTGAATTGAATTTTGTTTTTATATTTAGGATTCATATGAATACTATACTTATCCAACCATTCTTTGAAACTATTTTTTAATAATGAAGAACGAATTGATTTTAATTCATAATTACCTTTTTTTATACTATCATACTCAACCAATAAATTATTATAGATTAAATTTATGATTAGTTTTGTATAATTTTTAAATGAATTCAATTTGTCATTATTATAAATTTTTTTATAATTGAAATCTTTAATAAACTTCATTAGTTTTAAATTATCAATTGAAAGTTTTAAACCTTCTTCAGGTGAACTATTTTTACATAAATCAATAACAAATAAATGTATTAGAGTTGTATTATTGATATCTTTAATTTCTATTTTTCTTTTTAGTGAATCTTGAAATGCCTGAAGTAGTTCAAAAGTATCTGCATCATCTAAAAAGTTTAATAAACGAGCATCTTCAATATCTCTACCGAGGTAAGCTATTTTATCAGAAATTTTAACCACACAACCTTCCCAGGTAAAAGGTGAATATTGATTCGGCATAAAAATCATTTTTAAATCTACAACATCATTTCGAGGACGAATACTAGTTTCATCAACTTCACCACAATGACAAACAATTCCATCACGCACCGCATACGTCAAACTTAGGTTTTGTTCATCACCATTTACATCAGGCAGTGTTTCGATATTATCAATAAAAAATAAACTATTTCGCTCATGCCAAAAAGTATCTATGTTATCTTTACAGACAATTTCTTTTAAAATAGTTTCACCTTGATGTCCAAAAGGTGCATGACCAACATCATGGCCAATTGCAATTGCTGAAGTTAGCTCTGTATTTAATCCAAGGTCTTTAGATATTGTATAACTTATTGATGCAACATGATTAACATGCTCAATTCTTGTACAGACATGATCGTTATGAGTTGCAAAGAAAACCTGTGTTTTATGTTTTAACCTACGATATGCAGTTGAATGAAGTATTCTTGTATAATCTCTATAAAACTCACTTCTAATTTCGTCAGAACGTTTATACAAATTTTGTTCTCTAGAAATAGATTCAATATATTTCTCATTTCCTTCAATCGCTGCTTCTTTTGTAAATTTCATAATAACTATTCCTTAAAGTTTTTTAAAATTGCGCACAACGGTTTCAGCATATACGACGTTGCGACCGAAGGGAGCAATGTCCCGAAGGGCGAGGGCGAAGCCTGAAGCGTATATGCTGTGTTATCGGATGTGGCATTCAGGTCTATCACCTTTAAGTGCTTTAAGTATTCCAGCATATTTTAAGTTGTAAGCATCTTTATAATCTTGTTCGAATCTTGTGATTTCACTAGGTTCGTTAACCATCCAGTAATAATAGTAATGTTTGTTATCGCCATTTCTTTCCCTGACCATTCTGAAGACATCATTATCTTGGCTCTGTTGAGTGGTTAGGGTTACATCATCTGGAAGATTCTCCTTTACTATGCGACATTGTCCAGGCTGGATTTTTGGTTTTCCGTTTTCGTTATCTAAAAAGGCAGAAACATATGCGTTACCGTAGATTGGATTTTTCTCTATCCCCTCAAATTCTATTCTCTCCTGATACCTGAATTTTCCGTAGGCAATTGACGTGGTTAGCATAAAATCGCTTTCTCTCATTCTTTCATTGATCTTTTTTATCATAATCAATAGCAATCTTAAACTTTCTGAATTACCTAAAATTCGATTATTTCTCCTAACGAACAACACACCGCTATCTGAGATAAATATCCCCTCAACTCTACATTCATTATTCTGGTTTCTTAGGATTTCATATCCATGTTGATATAATTTGTCCAGAGCTTTCCAAGCCTCTTTTTCGTTTCGCATTAATTCTTTAAACCCAGAAATATCTAGAAAAGCAACAAAGGTATCTCCATCATAATTATTTATTGGCATTTATACACCTCTATAACGCCATTTCCGATAACGCCGAGGTTACACGACGTTTGCCAGGAAATCAATTATTTTCTTTATTGTCTAAAGCCAACAGAAAACGAAATCTTTTTTTACACCTTCATTTGGCAAATGTGGCGTATGCCCGAGCGAGCGTACAGCGAGCGAAGCGTGTAACCTATGTTATCGGCTCGTGATGAGGCTGTCTGTATCTATCGCTGTGTCGACCGCTTAAGTTCAATTTAGTTCAACAACAGTTTTTCTTTTATACAAATAAATTCATGTATCGATAAGACAAAATGCAATTATAAATCTTTAATGATTCAATCATTCATTTCAGAGACTACAATTTGATTAACCTTAAGACATCTATATTGTCTTTTTAAGCGGTCGACACAGCCAGCCGAAATCATGGCCGATAACTTAGTTATTATCGAACAAGTTCGGATATACCCATAAAATCGGGGTGATATCCGAAGTACTTCGGATATTCCGAATCTGGCCGAACTACCTGAAAACTCCCTTGGGCTAACAATTTTTTTCATTTATTATCTCCTTCTTTGAGTCCCAATGTATCAAGTGGACTCTTTATCTTCCCAATACTTTTAATGCTCACGTGAGTATAAATTTCGGTCGTTTTACTATCTTTATGTCCCAATAACTCTTGAATATATCTTAAATCAGTTCCGCCTTCCAGTAAATGAGTGGCAAAGCTGTGTCTCAAAGTATGGACTGAAACATCTTTTCTTATATTTGCCTTTTCACAGGCATGCTCCAAAATCTTTTCAACGGTTCTTATGGATAAATATCTGCCTGGTCTTGCCCCTTCAAAAAGCCAC
>JBBFLD010000018.1:0-9147 GCA_037481715.1 Melioribacteraceae bacterium | reverse complement strand
AAGGTTCTTCGCTTCGCTCAGAACGACAAGAAGTTTTTTGTCTTGCTGAAGGAACACCGCATTTAAAAGGGTGACTGAAGAATCTAAAAAGATAATTTCTCGCCAAGACGCAGAGAATAAAAGGCGTAAAGAAAACTTTGCGGCTGTGCGAGAAATTTAAAACTTATGAGATGATTCGTCCCGAAGATTATTATCGGGTCTCATAATAACTAATTGGTGTAAAAAGATTAAAAGCAATAATGTTTTTGCAAGGAGTCTCGATAAATTGGGATGACAAAGCAAACTCAAAGTAATTTACATTGATGAATAAATTAAAGATTGATTTTCGCATAATTCAGAACTCACAAAGAACAAATAGAACAGATTTACAAAAAATTTCTCTATATAACATCTATCTTCTCACTTCTTCAAAAATGTGACAGTAAATGTTGTCCCTACATTCTTTTTGGATTCAACAGTAATGGATGCATTATTCAATTCACAGTATTTTTTTACAAGAGCTAATCCTAATCCATTGCCTTCATATGGTCTTGAATAGCCCTGTTCTTCCTGAACAAAAGGTTCAAATAAACGTGGTAAAAATTCTTCACTTATTCCAATTCCTGTATCTTTTATCATAACTACTTTTTCTTTATTCTCGTTTTCTGTAAGAATAATTTCAACACTTCCTTCTTTGGTATATTTTATAGCATTATCTATCAAATTCGCGAATATTTGTGATACACAATATTCATCAGCAAAAATTTTTGCATCTTCAATTTGATATTTTGTAATTAAGCTCAAGACTTTGTTTTCTGCTAATCTGAGGTATTCATTATATAAACTTTCCAGAATATCATTTTTCAAGTCTATCAATTTTGGATTTGTTTGAAATGAACCAATTTGTAATTCAGACATATTCAAAATCTGGTCAATAGTTCTAATAATTCTAAAAGAAGCGGAATCAATACTCGAAAATAATTGTCGATATTCCGGGTCTACAAAGTCATAAACTGATTCTTTAATAAGGTTCGTGCTGCTTACAATAATATTTATTGGGGTTCTAATTTCGTGTGAAACCTGAGCAAGAAATTCAGTTTTAATTTTTTCTGCTTGTTCAGCTTTTTCTTTTGCTTTAATTAAAGCCTCTTCAGCTTTTTTTCTTTCATCAATATCAATGTGAACTCCTATAGCTCTAAGAGGTTTTCCTTGGTAATCTCTTTCAACAATTTTTCCAACATTTAAAATCCATTTCCAACTTTTATTTTTTGTAAGCATTCTACACTCAACGCTGAAGGTTTCGCTCTTGCCTTCTTCATGTTCTTTAATTTTCTTTTTAACAAATTCTAAATCATCTGGATGAATTAAATTAATGAAAGCATTTAAATCAGATTGAATTTCTTCAAGCGAATACCCAAGCATTTCTGCCCATTGTCTATTTCTGATTACTTCTCCAGTTACAAAATTTTGGTCCCATAGACCAATATTTGCACTTTGAATTGCCATGTTGAGTCGTTCTTCACTTTCACGCAATGCTTTTTCAGCATTTCTCTTCTCAGTAATATCAATATAAATTACTTGATATTGTTTTTGATTATTCCAGATAATTTCTTTTCGATATACATCCAGAATTCTTATCTTGCCATCTTTTCTGATAATGCTAATTTCATAATGAGGAGTTTCAATTCCCTGTTTTCTTAATTCTCTTCTCTTCTTGAATTCTTCATAACTTTCTTTTGTATAACGGTTTGATACTGATGTGTTTATTAATTCGTCAAGACTGTTATATCCATAAATATCAAGAAGAACTTTATTAGCATAAACTGTTTTACCTTCTTCATTAACTATTCTAATTCCAACTGGTGAATCATCAAAAGAATGTCTGAAGTTTTCTTCTGCCTGCTTTAATACAAGTTCTGCTTTTTTTCTTTCTGTAATATCTATTAATGTTCCAACCACAGCTGGTTTATTTTGGTGAACAATTCTTACACCATGCACTTCTACATCTATAACTTCACCTGTTTTCTTTAATCCCTTAAATTCATATCTGATTTCTTTGATATCCCCTTCAATTCTTTTTCTAATATTTTCGGTTACAATTGATCTATCATCTGGATGAGTTAAATCAAGCGGTCCAAGTTTATCAATTATTTCTTCAACTGTATATCCGAATGTTTTTGCAAGCGAAGGATTAACATATTTGAAAACACCATCTTGAATAAGATATACACCTGCAAGTGCTGATTCGGAAAGTTCTCTGAATTTTTCTTCACTTTCCTGTATCGCTTTTTGAAATTTGCGTTCTTCAGTTTGGTCACGAAACACAAGCACTACACCGACAATATTTCTGTTATCATCAAATATTGGCGCTCCTGAATCCGCAATTGGAAATTCTTTCCCATCTCTTGAAATCAAAACTGTATGATTAGCTAAACCTACAACAATACCTTCCCTCAATACTCTTCGAACAGGATTTTCAACTTTGTTTCTGGTTTCTTCATTTATGATATTAAAAACATCTTCAAGAGGTTTACCCTTTGCTTCTTGTTCTGTCCAGCCGGTTAATTGTTCGGCAACTGGATTCATTATCATTACCTGTCCTTCAGTGTCTACTGCAATTACAGCATCTCCAATACTATAAAGTGTAGTTCTTAGTTGAGATTCTCTTAATCTTAACGACTCTTCCATCAATTTTTTTTCTGTGATATCCTCATAAGTTCCAAGCACACCTTTAATATTTCCTTCAGAATCAATTAATGGAACTTTACTTGTTCTAAGCCAGATTAGTTTGCCATCAGGAGTAGTTTGTGGTTCTTCATAATTCAGTTTTGGCTGCCTTGATTCAATAACAAATTTATCATCAGCTCTATATAAATCTGCCTGTTCATGCCATCCCATTTCATAATCATTTTTGCCAATAATTTCGTCGGGTGAATAGAATCCAGAATCGTGTGCAAATGGTTTATTGCATCCAAGATAATTAAGATTAAGGTCTTTCCAGAATACTCTTACAGGTATTGTATCGAGTATCAGTCGAAGCATATTTCGAGATTCTTGCAGTTCTTTTTCAGCTTTAATCCTTTTTTCTTCTTCTTCAAAATGTTTAATTGCAAAAGATAAATCTAATGATAATTCTCTAAGAAGATTTATCTCTTCATTATTGAAATAATTTTTTTGATTCGAAAGAAAATTTATTGTGCCTGCAATTTTTTCATCAACAATTAAAGGAAGGGAAGCAAATGAATTTAATCCAAGAGAAATAAGAATATTTTTATTTTTATCATTAGTCAATTCGCTGTTAACATCATTGCATACTAAAATTTCATTGGCAAAAAATTTTGCATCAAATAACTCTTCAATTACTTTTTCTTTTAATATATCGAAAAGTCCGGGTTTCTGTTCATTATAAAATATTGGCTCAAGTTTCATTGTTCCCTGATTCAATAAACTTATCCAGCATACATCATAATTCCCTTCCTGAACTACAATTCTGCAGATATCTCTGAATAATTTTTCTTTTTCTTTTATTCTTACTATTGATTGATTAACATCACTCAAAACGCGATATAATCTGTTAAGACTTTTAATAATCCTCAGACTTTTCTCTTCAATAATTTCTTCTTCTTTTTCTTTTGAGCGCCAGATTATATAAACACTTATCAACACTAAAGACAACAAAAGAGTTATTATAATAAAAAATGATTCTGACTTAACATTAAGCGGTTGAATAATGTCTTCATGTTGATTAATGAAATGCAACCCAAGAAGAAGTAATAGTGAAAAAATGATTAGAAAAAGAAGTCCAAATATTGCGCCCTCCAATATTTTTTTCTTATGCAGCATAATTCTATTTATCAGTTATTCTACACTTTCAATTTGCCATAAAAATTATTTACTCATAACATTTATTAAACATTGAATAAAATTAATTAATGACATAAAATTTATGTCAATTCTTTTAATACATAAATGAAAATAAGGGGGGCAGAAAGAATTTATTTATCCAGAGTATTAACAAAATAATTACCCCCGCAACTAAAATAACAACATAAATTCGATTTTATATTTGCTACATCAATATTATCGTATTAATGAAATTATTTTTTAATTAAAACTAACCCAAACATTATTTCATTAACAACATTTTTCTTACAGAACTAAAGTTTCCTGCTTCAATTTTGTAAAAATAGATTCCGCTTACTAAATCAGCAGCATTAAATACAATCGAATGATATCCGGCAGGCAAAATTTTGTTTATCAATGTTGCTACTTCTTTCCCCATTGAGTTATAAATTTTTAATGTTACATTTGCTTCCTCCGGCAAAGCAAATTGTATTGTTGTTGATGGATTAAATGGATTTGGATAATTCTGATATAATTCATATTGAACTGGAATACCAGAATTTTCTTTTACACTTACTACTGGACTTGTTTTAACGGAAGTTGTATCGTAAACAATGTTATGTCCATCAAATACTGCAATAATAATCTGAAATGTTTTATTTGCCTGGTCTTGAGTTGGTGTCCATGTGAACAATCCATTTTGAGTAATTCCTGCATTATCGGGAACTTTAACCTGAGCAAAAGTTAATTGGTCTCCTTCTGCATCATATGCCTGATATTGGAATGAGAAGGTTACCGGCACATTATGTACCATTACAATTGTATCCTTAGGAATTGTTTTAGTAAATACTGGCGGTTGATTTGCATTAGCCACATTGATTATCAAATTTTTAGAATCTGTTGCATTATATTCATCCATTACCGTAAATGTAATAATATATGTTCCGGCTTGATTATAATTTGGTCTCCATGAAAATAAACCTGTCGATGTAACTTCAGCACCTAAAGGTGATCCTGTTGCATAAAACGACAAAGTAGCACCTGAATCAGGGTCAGTGGCTGTTAGCTGCAATGTGTATAATTGTCCTTCGTTTATATTTACTGGACTTGTAGTATTCAGATTTAATGTTGGGGGTCTATTAATATTTACTACTGTTATTAAAACAGCTAAAGTAACAGTATTTACTCCATCACTTGCAGTAAATAACACATTATAAGTTCCTTGCTGATTAAAATTTGGTGTCCAAGTAAAAGTTTTTGTGGCGGCATTAAAATTAGCCCCTTGAGGCAAATTTTGAACACCATACGTTATTGGATCATTTTCCGGATCAGTTGCATTAACTGTAAAAGTTAATGTTTCTCCTTCATTAACACTTTTATTTTCTACTGCAGAAAATACGGGAGGATTATTTGTCGTGCTTACTGTTGCTGTTCCATTTTGCCAGGTTACCTGCAAAGTTTGAGGTCCAAACATTTTTGGATTAATATTTCCATTTCCATAATCAATATCACCAAATTCTAATGGTGTAGAACCACTATTTCTAAATTTTATTCTGATATTAAACAAAGTACCTGCCCCAGTTAATGGATATGCACTTGCCCATGATACTCTCAAATAACCATTTAATGTATCAACTTTTATGGTTGGACTATTGCTTGCGAGCATTGTCCCTGTTGTACTAATTCCCATTATATATGCAGCACTCTTATTATAGTTTACCTGAAACTGAAATGATGTTACATTTTGTCCTGTTAGATCCGATACAGTGATTGGAAAAAGATTTTCGCTGTTAGGTGCTCCTACTGCTGTAGGCAATGAAATTACAACTTGTGAATAACTTAAACTATAGAATAATATAACAAAAATGAATATTGACCTTTTCATTTCATTTCCTCTAATTTATAAATGATTTAATTATTAATATAAAATAAAATTTAGGTTTTCCCAAAAGTTACTACAACTTTTGTGATGTTTACCATAAACTTCTTCGTAGGCATGATGGAATAAATCCAGTACTTATTCACTTCATTGGAATAATGGGAAATTGGAATGATGGAATATTGGAATAATGCGGGCGTGCCCATCTTTTTAGCTCTCCAAATTTCCTGCATTGGCTTACTCTACAACTTCTCTGCGTTCCTTTGTAATTTCTCTGCGGCTCTCTGTGTAACTTTTTTTACACGGTTAAACATTGAGTTTAACGCTGAGAACCACTGAGTTTCTAAGTTTAACTTTTAATCACTTTGTGTCTCGCAGTCTGATCTGCGTTTTTCTCTGCGGCTTTGCGGCTTTGTGTGAAATTTATTTTTTGTTTCTCGCTAAGACTCCAAGGCGCCAAGTATTTTCTTTGCGTTCTTTGCGGCTTTGCGAGAAATAACATAAAAAAAAGCCCCTTTATTCAAGGGGCTTCTTTATTCTTAATTTCTTCTTTATCTTACTTCACATACATCATCTTCTTCATCGATACAAAATTATCTGCCTGTATCTTGTAAATATACATTCCTGTATTTAACCCTGTTGCATTAAAGTTTACTCTGTGATATCCAGCTCCCATCATTCCATCTACTAATGTTGCTACTTCCTGTCCAAGTATGTTGTATACAGACAATTTAACATGCGATTCCTTCGGAAGTGCAAATCTTATTGTTGTTGTTGGGTTAAATGGATTTGGATAATTCTGCATCAATGAATATTCTGTCGGTATTCCTGTCTCCTCTTCAACTCCTGTTACTATATCACTTACCTTTATTGTCCTTGTTGATGTTGCTGTTAAGGAACCATCTGTAACTTCAACAATTAAGATATACGATTTTCCTGCTTGGTCTGGTACTGGTTCCCATGTAAATAATCCAGTAGTAGATATTTCACCTGGGCCACTAACTTTTCTAAATGTAAGCTGGTCACCGTCAGGGTCTTCTGCTTTGTAAATAAATTCAAAAGCTACAGGAACATTATGAACTGGAACTACTTGATTGTTCGGAATTTCTACTGTAAATACAGGCGGTCTATTTACATTATTAACAACAATTGCTGCTGTCTTTGTAGCAAATAGTCCACCTTTATCAGTAACTTTAAATGTTACAGAATAAACACCAGCTTGATCATAATTTGGTTTCCAGGTGAATGTGTTACCTGATAATGTAGCTCCTGTTGTTGCTGGTGTAGCTGTATAAGTGTATGTTAAAGCATCTCCAGCATTAGCATCAGCACCAACTAAGGTAATTGTTAATGTTTCATTTTCATTTACGGCAAATGAAGTTTGATTTGGACTTAATGTTAATGTTGGAGCTACATTTGCTTCTGCAACTACAACTTGTCCTGATTCAGCTGAAGCAATAGGAGTTCCTGTATTGAACTTAAATGAAGTAAATGAAACTACAGAACTGCCTGCGGCTTTAGCTTTTCCAGTTAGTTTCAATAAAGTTCCGCTGCCAGTTAAATAAGAACCTTTAGCTAATGAAAAGCTTATTGTCCCGGCATTGTTATCTACATTTATTGCAGCTAATCCACCTTCACTTAATGTAGATGATAAATCATAATTAGTTATCTCTATTACACTTTTATCAAATGTAGCAGTGAAATTGTATGATAATACTTTGTGATCTTGAGTAAGTTCAGTTGTTAATACAGGAATAACAATATTATCTCCAGCAACTGCAGAAACAGAACCGCCTTGAATAAGAACAGCAGCTGTTTTTGCATAACCATCGACAATGTTAGCACCTGGTATTCCAAGGTTGAATTTAAGTGTGTTACCAAAATCAAATGTAGTTGTACCAAAATTCTTAAATACAATTTTCATTTTTAGCAAAGAACCTTCGCCTACCAATGCTGGATAACCTGCCCATGCTACAGTGACTGTTCCTGCAAGTGTATCTACATTTGCAGAAAAGATTCCTTTTCCTTCTAATATTGTTCCTTCAGAATAAACTTCTGGAATTTTAATTATATTTTTATCATAACTCAAAACAAATTGTAAAGAAGTTATATTCTTTCCGCTTACATCATCAACAGTTATATCAGCAGTTTTAAAAGAATTAATTGTCCCAGTGATTGCAGGCAGTTTTACATTAACTGGTGAATTTGAAGCAGAAATTTCTGCAGTACTCCCAATAATTTTTACATCTTGAACAAGAAGATATTTTGATGTTGATGGTGATGATTC
Source organism: Melioribacteraceae bacterium (assembly GCA_037481715.1). GTDB lineage: Bacteria > Bacteroidota > Ignavibacteria > Ignavibacteriales > Melioribacteraceae > Rosettibacter. The sequence goes on along the minus strand of JBBFLD010000018.1, from coordinate 1,159 downwards.
ATACCATGGATAAACTCTTACGTATAACGTATCTCCTGGATAAACATTTTTATTAATTGGAAGTGAATATAATGTTAGAACATTATTTAATAATGCTATTGGGTCAGAATTAATTTTTTTAGCAAATTTAAAAGAAGCTTTTGTATCATAATAAACATTAACTTTCATAAAACTTGTAGCACCACCGCCAAGCCACATAGAAATTGAATCAGCATGCATTATATATCCTGATTTTGGAGTTACAGCAAATTGAACGTAACGGTTGTTATTTTGTTCTGTTTCGTTACCCCAAGATATTGCAGCTGTTCCATCATTAGGCCACCAACGTTGAGTTGGACCTAATGGTCCATTCGCCCCTGTATAACTTCTTACCCTAAAAATATTTGTTCCTGTTTCAACTAAACCTGTAACATTTTGGTCTTGTAATGATACCTTTTGACTGTCAGGTGGTATACATTTCCACTGCACAAGCAAACTTTGAGCATAAACTTTTGTATTACTTAACCCAGTAATAACAATTGCTAAAATAGTAATTAATGTTAGTATTTGTTTTTTCATTTGCACCTCCAAGGTGAATTTATTTAAAATCTTTTTTAACCCCTCTTTTAATTAATAATAATTTTTATCGTTTACTTTGCCAAATTTATCTAACTAATTTTAGTTATGCAATCAAAATTTTTAAAATTATTTTTATTTCTTAATAAATTATTTTATTGAATACTCTATTGTGTTATTCTAAACTTTTTGTTTTACCTTTTTTAGCACACAGATGAACTCAAATTCAGCAGATTTAATTTGTTTTATATTATTCAATTTCTCCTGCCATAAGCTGTGTTTCTTAAAAATAACAATCAAATTTAAGGTCATTTTAGATTCTTCGTCGCCCGCCAGTGGTGAACGAAAAATCTCTAAAGTTTCTTTGCGAACTTTTCGGTTTTATTATTAATTAAACCGAAGAGACCGCAAAAGGTATAAAGTACAAAGTTTTCTTTGCGTCTCTTATTCTTTGCGAACTTTGCGGTTTCATTATAAATTTAATAGCAAGGAAAACGCTATTAGTTCTTATTGTTCATATAAAATAAAAAGCCCCTTTCTTCAAGGGGCTTCTTTATTCTCAATTCCTTCTTTTTCTTACTTCACATACATCATCTTCTTCATC
>JBBFLD010000017.1:0-9614 GCA_037481715.1 Melioribacteraceae bacterium | reverse complement strand
AGTTTATCCATCTGTAAGCAGGACTTAACTTCGCTTAGACTCATGCTCTTCATTAACCATTTACACAAAACTTTTTACACTTCTACTTACAACTCTATTTTATTTACTCCCCACTATTCCATCTTTCCACTATTCCAACTCTATATATGTGTTTTGTAACTCTGCAGCATCTTCATGTAGTTTGCTCTTTCGAATGCGGCTGGTACTGCTACAGATTTTTGACTCATACTTCCTTTCATTGTTTGAATTGAATCATACTCATTTTCTTCCATCCATCTCTCAAGACCATTTAATATCTCTTTAATTCTTCCAACTCCGTTCATTAAAAGTTCAGAACAAATCATTGCAACATCTGCTCCAGCCATAATTACTTTAATAACATCTTCATGAGAATGAATTCCACTTGTAGCAGCCATGCTTGCTTTTATATTTCCATATAAAATTGATATCCATCTTAATGGTAATCTCATTTCCCAATTTGTACTTAAAATTAAATTTGGAACCACTTCTAATTTTTCTAAATCAAAATCTGGTTGATAAAATCTATTAAATAAAACAAGTGCATCTGCACCAGCTTCATCTAATTTTTTTGCCATATTCGCCATAGATGAAAAATATGGACTCAACTTTATTGCCACAGGAATTTTAATATGACTTTTTACAGCTTTCAAAGTATCAATGTAAATATTTTCTATTTCTGAACCTGGCACATCAGGATTTGTAGCTACATAATAAATGTTTAATTCAAGAGCATCTGCTCCTGCCTGTTCTATATTTCTTGCGTATTGAATCCATCCACCTTTACTTACTCCATTCAAACTTCCGATTACAGGAATATTAACTGCTTTTTTAAGATTTGCAATATGGTCGAGATATTGATATGGTGTTAAATAAAATGATTCTGGTTCTGGAAAATAATTCAAAGCTTCTGCATAACTTTCTGCATGATAAGATAAATAATGGTCAAGTTCACCGCTCTCATGTATAATTTGTTCTTCAAATAACGAATACACAACAACTGCAGATGCGCCGGCATCTTCCATTCTTTTAACTGTATCAACATTTTGTGATAATGGTGATGCTGAAGGAACAATTGGGTTTTTTAACTTCAGTCCCATATATGTAGTTGATAAATCCATAATTCCCCCGAAAAAAAATTTTTGTTATTTAAATTAAGAGGCCGTTCATATTTGAACGACCTCTTTATAATTATTAATTAACTTTCTCTTCTTGCTTTTCTTTTCCATTACCAGAAAAATCAAAGCTTGCCATCTGTTCATACAATTTCCATCTCTTAATCACTTCTTCTTGAGCTTTTTCAAGTAACTGTTTTGCAATAAGTGGATGAGATTTTGTCAACATCTTATATCTTGTTTCTTGATAGATATAATCCTCAAGTTTAATCTTTGGAGCTTTAGAATCTAATTTCAATGGATTCTTTCCTTCTTTTAGATTTTCTGGATTATATCTAATTAATTGCCAGTATCCACTGTCAACAGCAAGCTTTTGACTTTCAAGTCCCTTAGCCATATTTATACCATGAGCAATACAATGACTGTAAGCAATAATTAGAGAAGGACCATCATAAGCTTCGGCTTCAAGAAATGCGCGAACTGTTTGAGCATCATTTGCACCGAAAGCTACTTTTGCTACATAAACATTACCATAATTCATTGCCATCATTGCTAAATCTTTCTTTGGAGTTGGTTTACCTGCAGCAGCAAATTTTGCTACAGCACCCATTCCAGTTGCTTTCGACATTTGTCCACCTGTATTTGAATATACTTCTGTATCAAGCACAAGAATATTAACATTTTTGCCAGAAGCTAAAACATGGTCTAATCCACCATAGCCAATATCATAAGCCCATCCATCGCCACCTACTATCCATACAGATTTTTTAACAAGATAATCTGCAATTTCAAGTAACTTCTTTGCATCTTTTGAATCCATCTTTTGTAATTTTTCTTTTAATTCTTTTACTCGTAATCTCTGTTCATAAATTCCCACTTCATCTTTTTGTTCAGCATTTATAATTGATTCAACAAATTCTTTTCCTAATTCATCTTGAAGTTTAACGAGCAGTTCTTTTGCAAATTGATTTTGTTTATCAATAGCCAATCGCATTCCCATTCCAAATTCTGCATTATCTTCAAATAATGAATTTGACCATGCTGGACCTCTTCCTTCTTTATTTTTTGTCCAAGGTGTTGTTGGTAAATTTCCACCATAAATTGAAGAACATCCGGTTGCATTTGCAATTATTGCTCTATCACCAAATAGCTGCGACATTAATTTGAGATATGGAGTTTCACCACATCCAGAGCATGCACCTGAAAATTCAAACAATGGTTCTAATAACTGATTGCTTTTTACTAATGATGTATTTACTAATTTTCTATCAATTTCCGGCAATTCAAGGAAGAAATCAAAATTAGCTCTTTCTTGTTCACGAATTGGAATTTGTGGAACCATATTGAGAGCTTTTCGTTTGGTATCTTTCTTATTTTTGGCTGGACAAACTTCATAACACAATTCACAACCTGTACAATCCTCTACTGCAACTTGAATTGTATAAGCATAACCTTCAGGAAATTCTTTTCCTTTTGCATCCATATGCTTAAATGCAGCTGGTGCATTTTCAAGGTATTTCTTGTCATATACTTTTATTCTAATTGCAGCATGTGGACAAACGAGAGCACATTTACCGCATTGTATACACCATTCAGGGTCCCACTCCGGAACTTCGAGTGCAATGTTTCTTTTTTCCCATTTTGTAGTTCCTGAAGGAAATGTTCCATCAACAGGCATTTCACTAACTTTTACTAAATCTCCTTTTCCTGCCATAATTTTTGCGAGAACATTTTTAACATAATCAGGAGCTTTATCAGAAACTATTGGCGGCAGTTCAATTGTGCTTGTAGCTTTTTCTGGAACTTCAATTTTGTGGAGATTTTCGAGTGTTAGATCAACTGCTTCGAAATTCTTCTTGACTATTTCCTCTCCTTTTGCTCCGTAAGTTTTCTTAATTGCATTTTTGATTTGTTCAATAGCTTCGTCTTTTGGAAGTATTCCAGATATTGCAAAGAAACATGTTTGCATTATTGTATTAACACGGCTTCCCATTCCTGTTTTTGCTGCAACACTGTAAGCATCAATCACATAGAAATTTAATTTCTTATCAATAATTTGCTGTTGAACTTTACGCGGTAATTTATCCCATGTTTCATCTTTTCCATATGGTGAATTTAAAAGAAATGTTCCGCCTTCTTTAATATTTTCAAGAACATCAAATTTTTCGAGCAATGTAAATTGATGGCAACCAACAAAATTTGATGTTTGAACTAAATAAGTAGAACGAATTGGTCTCTTGCCAAATCTTAAGTGAGATACTGTAGTTGAACCTGATTTTTTTGAATCGTAAACAAAATAACCTTGTGCATAATTATCCGTTTCTTCGCCGATAATTTTTATAGAATTTTTATTTGCACCAACAGTACCATCTGCACCTAATCCATAGAACATGCATCTTACAACATCATCACCTTCGATAATAAAGGATGGGTCGTAATCAAGACTTGTAAATGTAACATCATCAATTATTCCAACAGTGAAATGATTTTTTGGATTATCCAATTTCAAATTATCAAATACAGCTTTAATCATAGCAGGAGTAAATTCCTTAGAAGATAATCCATATCTGCCGCCGACAATCTTTGGCATTTTAGCAAATGGTGGATTGTCAGAATTCATTGCATCACTAATTGCAGAAAGAACATCAAGATAAAGTGGTTCACCAAAAGAACCTGGTTCTTTTGTTCTATCAAGTACTGCAATTTTTTCAACAGTTTTTGGAATAGCAGCAAGCAAATGTTTTGCTGAGAATGGACGATACAATCTTACCTTAACAATACCAACTTTTTCTTCCATTCTTTGAGTCATGTACTCTACAGTTTCTTCAGCAGCTTCTGCACCAGAACCCATTAGAATTATTATTCTTTTTGCATCAGGTGCACCATAATAATCAAACAAATGATATTGGCGACCTGTAAGTTTTGCAAACTTATCCATTGTGTTTTGAACAATATCAGGACAAGCATTATAAAATCTATTAACTACTTCTCTGCCTTGGAAATAAACATCAGGATTTTGAGCCGTTCCTCTAATAAATGGATTATCAGGGGTTAATGCTCTTTCTTTGAAAGCTTTTACATAATCATCATTAATCATTGCACGAATATCATCATCAGTCAAAGCTTCTATTTTCATTACTTCATGAGAAGTTCTAAATCCATCGAAGAAATGAACGAATGGAATTCTTGATTCAAGAGAAGCAGCATGAGCAATTAAAGCAGTATCCATAACTTCTTGAACTGAATTTGAACAAATTAATCCAAATCCAGTTTGACGAGTAGCCATTACATCGCTGTGGTCACCAAAAATTGAAAGAGCCGATGCAGCCAAAGAGCGTGCACTAACATGAAATACAGTTGGTGTAAGTTCTCCAGCAATTTTATACATATTTGGAATCATTAATAACAAACCTTGAGAAGCTGTAAATGTTGTAGTTAGAGCACCAGCTTGAAGAGAACCATGAACAGCACCAGCAGCACCGCCTTCACTTTGCATTTCTGTAACAGTGGGAACAGTTCCCCATATATTTTTCACTCCAGCTGCTGACCAAGCATCAGACAATTCTCCCATTGGTGATGATGGTGTAATTGGATAGATTGCAATTACTTCGCTCACACGATAAGCAACATGTGCCGCTGCTTCGTTTCCATCAATCGTTATTTTTTTTCTTTCCATTTAATACACCTTTATTTTATTTGAATACTCTGTTAATCTTAAAAAACTTTATTTCTAAAACAAATATCCTGCCAAAATTTTAAAGGGAAAAATTTTATAATAATTTAGTTTTTTAATGCTTTTGTAAAAGATTTTTACATAAACCTATAAATTTTAGAAATATTCTCTTATTTCTAAGAAATTTATTTTTTTCAAAATACAATAATAGAAAGAATGTGATATAAAATAAAGATAATATTGTCGGTATTTTAATTAATTAAAAAATATCTTATAATTGTTTCAGAATCAGTGAAGAAAATTTTTTTCATAGAATATATTTATTTATCATCAAGCAGAGGGGTTTATATGAAAAAATTATTTTTCTCACTGATTCTATACACAAACATCAGTTTACTTTCACAAACCATTTCATCCACTGCTCAAGGTGGCAATTGGAATAGTCCTTCAACATGGATTGGTGGTGTAGTCCCAAATGCAAATAGTGATGTTGTTATTAATGGTCCTGTAGTAATTAGTAATGTTGAATGCAAAAATTTAACAATCAATTCTAATGGTATTATTGAAGATGAACCTACTTTGGGAAGAACATTAACCATTAATGGTGATTTTATAAATTATGGAACTGTTAGAATTGGTCAAGGTAATTATGGGGTTACTCTTTTAATTAAAGGCAACATGCAGAATTATGGAACTCTTATTAATCGATGGATAACATTTGGCGGTTCTGGCTCTCAGCAAATTTTAAGCACAAAAAAAATTAGTTGTTATGGAATTGAAAAAAATCCAAATGGGACAATTATTGCAACGAGTGATTTAGAAATTGATTCTGTTACAACTGTAAAATTAGATGGTGATGTTCTAAACATGGGCAATTACAAATTAACTAAAATCTCCAGAAAAAATATTGATAATTCTGGCGATATAATTACTGGTGGAACAATTTATTCAAACGGACAACTTGATATCAGCGGAAGATTTGGTTCAAACCTTGACGGTAATCCAACATTAACAGGAACCACACCATTATTATTTACTGGTGGAAATATAATTAAACAAAATCTAGCAGTAGCCACTGAAAAAGTATTAGCAGATGAACCTTATCTGGGAAGAACAATAACAATTCAAGGTAACCTCACAAATAATGGAATAATTACTAATCGTCATGGTGGATTAACAGTAGAAATAAAAGGAAATGTAATTAACAATGGTGAATTCTCTGCATACCTAAGATTTATTGGAGATGATAATCAATCAATAAGTGGAACTCAAAAATATTCCTGCGGCTGGATTGAAAAAAAACCTGATGGAAAAATTAATGCTGCTTCAGATTTGGTTTTCGATTCAACTACTACTTTTTATTTAGACAATGACATGTTAAATATGAGTTCTTATAAACTAACAAAGTTATCGAAAAAAAATATTGATAATTCTGGCGATATAATTACCGGTGGAACAATTTACTCAAACGGACAACTTGATATCAGCGGAAGATTTGGTTCAAACCTTGATGGCAATCCAACATTAATAGGAAATACACCATTATTATTTACTGGTGGAAATATAATTACACAAAATTTAATAGTAGCCACTGGAAAAGTATTAGCAGATGAACCTTATCTGGGAAGAACAATAACAATTCAAGGTAACCTCACAAATAATGGAATAATTACTAATCGTCATGGTGGATTAACAGTAGAAATAAAAGGAAATGTAATTAACAATGGTGAATTCTCTGCATACCTAAGATTTATTGGAGATGATAATCAATCAATAAGTGGAACTCAAAAATATTCCTGCGGCTGGATTGAAAAAAAACCTGATGGAAAAATTAATGCTGCTTCAAATTTGGTTTTCGATTCAACTACTACTTTTTATTTAGACAATGACATGTTAAATATGGGTTCTTACAAATTAATGAAACTATCTAAAAAAGATTTTGTCAATTCAGATTTTATTTTCAAAGGAGGAACAATTTATTCTGATGGAGAAATTGATGTCACAGGAAGATTTGCTTCTAATCTTGATGGAGATTTCATTTTAACTGGAAATGATACAATGCTTTTTGTCGGGGATAATATAATATATCATGATTTAAAAGTTGCGAAAGATAAAGTAATTCAAGATGAATGTTGTTTAGGAAGAAAATTTACTGTTAACGGTGATATCTACAATTACGGAACAATCAAAAACAGATTTGGCGGATTAACCTGTTATGCATTAGGAAATGTTTATAATTATGGAATATTTGATATAAGTTATTTAATACTAAAAGGCGACAACAATGTAACTAAACTTTATGGAACTTTCTTTACAAATTTAGAACTTGATAAAGAAGGAAGTTCACCAGCCTATTTTATAATTGATCAATTTTTGAATGTAAAGAAAGGTCTTTTAATTAAAAAAGATGTTACACTTACAATCAATAATAATTCTGAATTGATAGCAGATAAAACAATTGACAATTATGGAACAGTAATAAATAATGGCAAAATTACTAATCGATATTATATTTATTCCCGCGGCTCTGTTGATGCTCAACCTTTTATGAAAATTAATCCCGTTGTATACGACAGAGCAACTTCTGATTCACTAATTGTAACTTCTTACAATTTACTTCATCCCAAAATGTCATCTGCAATTAAAAGATACTGGAATATCAAGGGTAATAAAAATTTAAGCTCATACTCAGTTGAATTATATTATGATGATGAAATACTCAATGGTCAGGACCCCAACAATCTCGAAGCTTACATCACAACAGATAATGGTGAGACATGGAAAAAAATTTCTAACCAGGTTAATATACAAAGAGACCTTGCAAACAAAAAAATTATTGTTGGAACAAACAATAATCCAATCACACTTACTGGGGATATTATACTAAGTTCGGGTAATGTTGCCAATATATCATCAATATCAGTTACAATAACTGGAAGAATGCAAGTAAGAGTTGGACCGCCAAATAGATATACAATCAGTTACTGGAATAATAATAATTATCCAACTGATAAATTTTTCATTATTCTAAAAACAAATCAAGGTGTATACTTTGATGGAATGTATTCTAAAAAAATTGGAACAGACTCACTAAAGTATATTCCAATTGATTCTTTAGTTTATGATAATATGAAAGATGAAATATTATTATTAGTTCAACCGCTGGCTCCAAAAGAGGTAAGAAGTTTTGATGTAATAGTTAAATCTGCACTTGGAACTTCGTTCAAGTCAATGGAACCAGTAACATTTACAGTTATCGCTCTTTGGGTTGGGGGTGCAATCTTAGAAGAATATGTTTCCAACACAGTTGTAAACAGTTGCTATGAAGTGTGGAGACCAGTTGAGGAGGATAAATCATTAACAGATGCATCTGTAAAAGCATTAAAGAACAGTTTAAATGATGCCGTAACAATTGAAAATGGTGCTAAAGGTATTGCTAAAAAAGCTTCTGAAGAGATACTCAAAAAAACGGGGAGAATAATTGCCTGGCCCGCTTTTCTTGCTAAAGATATTCTTGATTGTCTATCTAATACAGTCAAAGGAATGAAAGAGTATGTTAATGGTAATTTTGACAAACAAGAAAAAGAACTTGTTAAAGTAACATCGTGGGACCCAAATGCTAAAGAAGGTCCAAATGGTCATGGCCAAGAAGGTTTTATCTCTTCTACAGCAACAATTAATTACACAATATTTTTCGAAAATAAAAAAGAAGCAACCGCACCTGCATATCAAATTGTAATTCTTGATACCTTAGATGAAAATGTATTTGATATCAACTCAGTAAAATTTGGTGATGTAAGTCATCCACTTGTAAATAAAACAATAACAAGAACTGGAAATATTTTAAAGTGGGTTTTTGTTGGAATTGAACTTCCGCCAAATGTTAATCCGCCTGAAGGTGAAGGCTGGGTTAAATTTACTGTTAATTTAAAACCAAACTTACCAAGTGGAACTAAAATTAGAAACAGAGCTGTAATTACATTCGATATTAATAAACCGCTTGCAACAAATACAGTTGTAAACACATTAGACTTTGATTCGCCATCAGCAGATATAACAAACATATCTCAATTAAGCTCGCATGAGTTATCAGTTACTTGGAATGGAAATGATGGAAGTGGTTCAGGAATTAAAAATGCTGCAGTTTATCTTTCAACTGGTGATGGACCCTTTACCTTAGCTGCAATATCAGATAAATCGCCGATTAATATTCCAGTTCAACCGGAAAATTCTTATCGATTATACGTACTTGCAACAGATAATGTTGGAAATACTCAGCAGTCCCCTGCTCAAATTCATCAAATCACTGTTGATGTAAATGATAAAGTTGAAATACCAAAAGAATATAAGTTAGAGCAAAATTATCCTAATCCATTTAATCCTGTTACTATAATAGTTTTCAATATTCCAAAAAGAACAAGAGCAGAATTGAGCATTTATAATGTATTGGGAGAAAAAGTAGCAGAATTAATTAATTCTGAAATTGAGGCAGGTAGATATGAATATGAATTTAATGCTATTAATCTATCAAGTGGAGTTTACTTCTATCGATTAAAAACAGAGGATTATATTTCTGTTAAGAAAATGTTATTAATTAAATGAAGAATTTTATTTAATTGTTATTCAAAAAGTGAGTTATTATTATAAAATTAAACCGCAGTGAACGCAAAGATATGATTAAAAAATTTCTTCAAAATTCTTTGAGCTCACTGCGGTTATTGAATTAAAAAATTACAATTTAATCTTGTAACACGATTCGAAGAATCGTGCACAAAATTAATTGACTCCATTTATTCAATTACCATTCA
>JBBFLD010000016.1:0-28578 GCA_037481715.1 Melioribacteraceae bacterium | reverse complement strand
GCTGTTACAAATAAAATTTTGAACGACCTTGTTGAAGTTTTGCAACCTCGATACATGAAAATCATTGCAAAGTTTAATACACGCGGCGGAATTCATTCTGATGTTATTGTTGAATATAAAAAACAATAGCCAAAAGCTATAAATAAAATATGAGGTCACACAATGGCTAAAAAAGTCATCAAAAAAAGCTGGGCTGAACCATTCAAAATAAAAATGGTTGAACCTGTTAAAATTACAACTCGGGAATACCGTGAAAAATGTATTAAGGAAGCTGGTTATAACACTTTCCTCCTCAAATCTGAAGATGTTTATATTGATTTACTTACAGACAGTGGAACCAATGCAATGAGTGATTATCAATGGGCTGGTTTGATGATGGGTGACGAAGCTTATGCAGGCAGCAGAAATTTTTATTACCTATGGGATAATGTAAAAAAATATTATGGAATGCCTTACTTTGTTCCTACACATCAAGGAAGAGCTGCCGAACACATCATTTCAAAAATTTTGATTAAGCCCGGAGATTATATCCCAGGTAATATGTATTTTACAACAACAAGGCTTCATCAAGAATTAGCAGGCGGTACTTTTGTTGATGTCATAATCGATGAGGCTCATGACCCGCAGAATCGACACCCATTCAAAGGAAATGTTGATTTGAATAAGCTTGAAGACCTTATTAAAAAAGTTGGTGCAAAAAAAATTCCTTATGTAAGCATTGCCGGTCCAGTAAATATGGCTGGTGGTCAACCCATTTCAATGGAAAATTTGAAAGCCGTCCATTCACTTGCAAAAAAATATGGAATTAAACTCTGGTTCGATGCTACTCGTGCTACTGAAAATGCTTACTTTATAAAAATGCGCGAAAAAGGTTATGAAAACAAAACCATTGCACAAATCTTAAAAGAAATGTGTTCTTATTTTGATGGACTATGGGTGAGTGCAAAAAAAGATTTAATGGTTAACATCGGCGGTTTTCTTGCAACTCGAAATAAAAAAGTTTATGAAGAAGCCAGAAACCTTGTTGTTGTTTATGAAGGTCTGCATACTTACGGCGGATTAGCAGGAAGAGACATGGAAGCTATGGCAAGAGGAATTGAAGAGATGGTAAAATTTGAAAACATAAGTTCAAGAATTGGACAAATTGAATACTGCGGCAAACAACTTGAAAAATATGGTATTCCACTTGTTTATCCTTTTGGTGGTCATGCAATATTTCTTGATGCAAAAAGATTTTTGCCACATATCAAACAGGATTTTTTCCCGGCTCAAACTCTGGCTGCAGAAATTTATGTTGACAGCGGAGTAAGAGGAATGGAACGCGGAATTGTTTCGGCAGGAAGAGACCCAAAAACAGGATTAAATCGTTATCCCAAACTTGAACTTGTAAGATTAACATTCCCGCGCCGTGTTTATACTCAATCACACATTGATGTTACCGTTGAATCTATTGCTCAAGTTTATCAGGATAGAAAAAAAATTAAAGGCTTGAAAATGGTTTATGAACCAAAATACCTTCGTTTCTTCCAAGCAAAATTTGTTAAATTATAATTAAGATTAGTGATAATATAAATATGAGCGACGCACTTAAACTGAAAGAATCATTTTTAAGAGATAGAAATTTACTTTTTGAAGATTCAGATATTCTCAAAGACCCTTTTAAATTCTGTAAAGAATGGAGTGTCCTTGTTGAAGAATATATTTTAAAAGCATTAAAAGAAATTAAACTCAACTGTGCAATTGCATCGGTGGGAAGTTTTGCAAGACGCGAACTTTCTCCTTATTCCGATATCGACATAATGTTCATCTTCGAAAAAGTTGATAATGATGATAACATTGTTAAAAAATGTATCACAATTTTATGGGATACAGGAATTGAAGTTTCTCATACTGTAAGAGAATTTTCTGATATAAAAAAATTTTTAAAAGAAGATTTGCATGCATTCACCCAGTTTTTTGAAACAAGATTTTTATGCGGCGACAAAAAAACTTATAATGAATGGAATAAAAAAGTATTAAGCATTTTAAAAGACAGCCACAAAAAAGCTCTTATCAATGAGTTCTTTGAAGATACACGTCTTAGATATCAAAAATATGGTTCATCGGCAAAAGTGCTGGAACCAAATGTTAAATTTACTGCAGGCGGTTTACGTGACCTTCAAGTAGTTGAATGGATTTATTCATTAAAAAACAATGTAATATTAAATTCACAAAATGAAATTACACAAACCGAAAATTTTATTAATATCTTGAAAGAAAATAAAATTCTCATTCCACGCGCTGCTGCAAGATTACTGGAAAGTTATAAATTTATACTCAATACGCGTAATCATCTTCATTTAATCTCTGGGCACAAAAACGACCGTCTTGAATTTTCTGACCAGGAAAAAATTGCTTACCGCCATGGTTACTCAGAAAGCAACTGGCAGAATTACATGAAAAAATATTTTGAATCTGCCAGCATTATTAAAAGATTTTTTACCACAATGACAAAAAGATTCGAAGACGAACTTTCAAAACCAATTCCTGATTATTTGTCTATTCAATTAGATGATGATTTTTCACTTAAAGGCAGCATAATTTATTTAACACATAATGTTGAATTAACAATGTCAACAATATTGCGTGCATTTTATTACAGAGGGCTGTATGATGCACGCTTTGATGAAAATCTTAGGTCACAAATTATTGAAGCTGTTATTGACCATGAAGATGTTCAGACTCTTGAACATCAATCTTCTGTCTTCTTTAGAGAAATTTTAAAACTCCCTAAAAGTGTAAGCAAAACCTTAAATGCAATGAATGAACTCGGTGTGCTTGGAGCTTTTCTTCCAGAGTTCAAAGAAATGATAAATTTTTTTCAGCCAGGAGTTTATCACTGCTATACCGCAGACGAACATACACTTGTTGCATTATCCAATCTTGAAAATCTGAATAACGAAAACAATTTCATGGGACGACTTTTTCAGAGCATTAAAGAAAAAGATGTTCTATATCTTGCTGTTCTATTTCATGATATTGCAAAACCAATTACTGTTTCTGGTCATGAAATTATTGGTGCTGAAATTGCAAATTCTGTAATGGAAAGATTAGGATATGGTCAGAATGAAATTCAAAAAGTAAAATTTCTTGTGCGCCATCATTTAACAATGGAACAAGTTGCATTCAGAAGAAATCTTAATGATGCAACAACACTAAATATTTTTGCCGATATCTTTCCATCATCAGAAATGATTGACCTGCTCTATTTACTTACTTATGCAGATTTATCTGCTGTATCGCCTGTTGTATGGACACAATGGAAAAGCGAACTCTTATATGAACTTTATTACAAAACAAAGAGAATGGTCGAAGAAAGAATCACAGGACAGGAATTACTTGCTCTAAGCATGGAAGAAATTATCAAAACTTCTGAAATCTTTGCAGATGAAACTGTAAGAAATCATATTGATTCAATTGACGACCTGGGATACCTGCAATATTTTACAGCAGAAGAAATCAATCAACATATTGAAGAAATTAACAAAGGACTTCCTGTTTCCGTATTCTTCAAAGAAGAAGGAGGTTATACTTCAATTACAGTAATTACAAAAGATTCCGATGCACTTTTATCTCGTCTTTGCGGTGCTCTTTCTATAAATGACTTAAATATTCACGATGCAAAAATTTTTACAAGAAAAGATGGTATTGTAATCGATAATTTTAATGTTACAGATTTTAGAACAAACAATGTTGTTAATGATTCCCGCTATCCAAAAATTATTGAAGACATCAAACTTGCTGTATCCAATCAACTTCAGATTGTAAAAGAATTTAACAGAATTAAATCCAAATGGTGGAGAATAGAAAACAAATTATTCAAACGAAAAGGTGAAGTAAAGATTACTTTTGAAAAGCATGACAGGTTCACAATTATTGATATATTCTCGCCCGACAGACTTGGCCTTCTATATCAAATAACTAAAAAAATGAATGAGCTTGGCCTTTCAATTTATTTTGCAAAAATTAATACCAAAGCAGATGACATTGTGGATTCATTTTATGTTCTTGATAGAAACAAGAAAAAAGTTTCAATAAATTCTTATGAACTAATTAAACACGAACTCACCAAAACAATCGAAGAAATGTTATAGGAAACATTATGAACTTTATGAACAGAACTAATCCCATCGGATTCTTTGATTCCGGAATTGGAGGATTAACAGTAGTAAAATCTGTAATTGAACTTCTTCCAAACGAAAACATTGTTTACTTTGGAGATACTGCACGAGTGCCTTACGGAAGTAAGTCAAATGATACAGTTATTGAATACTCACTTCAGGCAGCAAATTTTCTTTTAAGAAAAAACATAAAATTACTTGTTGTTGCCTGTAATACTGCTTCTTCTGTTGCACTTAAGGAACTCAAAAGATTTCTTACAATTCCAGTAATTGGCATGATTGAACCAGGCTCCAAAATGGCGCTTCAAGAAACAAAGAGTGGAATAATTGGAGTAATCGGCACAACTTCTACAATAAATAATAAAGCATATTCAACACAAATCAAAAAATTAAATCCAAAAGCAAAAGTTATTGAAAAAGCATGCCCTTTATTTGTCCCATTAGCCGAAGAGGGATGGATTAATCACAAAGCAACAGAACTAATTGCAAAAGAATATTTAACAGAACTGAAAGAAAAAAAAATTGATACACTTGTTTTAGCATGCACACACTATCCAATCCTTTCGGATGTAATTCAAAAAGTTGTAGGTAAAAATGTAAAGCTTGTGCATTCAGGCATTCCTGCAGCAAAAATTATAGAAGAATATTTGAATGGAAGAGGATTAAGAAATATTTCAAATCATCTTGGAAAGAGAGAATTTTATGTAAGCGATATCCCAAATAAATTTCATGAAATTGCGGAAAGATTTTTAGGAACAAAAATTACACATCTTCACAAAGTTGAACTTGAAGAACTTACGAATGAATAATCTTATATTTGCTTTGAGTTAATCAAGCATGATAAGATTTGAAATAAATTTGTTTAAGAAATGAAATTCACAAGTTCAATTTTTGTATTGCTTGTTCAATTTCTAATGCTAAATTGTTCAGGCGATAATGATTCTATTAACATACCTGTTGACATAGAAGAAGAAATTGCATTAGATAATCCACCCGATTTAACTATTAAAGTTGATCCGAGAATCGAATTATTAGCAGTAGTTCAACACTTCACTACATGGGCAGAAAAAAATCATACAAAGTTCAATATTGGTTATAAATATGAAATCGATAATTATTTCACAAATTACAAAAATCATTCAGCTGTTCAGAAATCTCAAGCATTAACTGACGCTGGTTTCATTTATGATGCTCCTGTTGCTTTTGTTTTATATCATAGTAATCCCCCTGATTTTGAGCAGATTGTTCCATACTCTGATTACTTAATAAAACGTGCTGGTGGAGAATCAAATCTCAAAGATTTTGCAGAAAAATTACGCTCATTTGCAAATGAAACTAACTTCATGAAATTTTTTGAAAGTAAAAGAAAATTTTATAATCACCTGCAAAATGAAATAATCAGAAATATTGGAGATGTTAATTACATAAAAATATTAGAAAATTATTATGGTAAGAAAAAACACAGTTACAATATTATTCCAGCACCGCTTTTTCACTCAGGTGGCTATGGAGCAAAAGTACTGAATGATACTGATGAAGATATTTATAACATTACGGGACCTAAAAGTTATTCTAATGGCAATCTTACTTTCGGCGATAAAGATGATATTCTTTACATTTTATTGCATGAATTTAGTCATTCATTTATTAATGACATTACAGAAAAATATTCTGCTGAAATTAACAAGTTAAAATCACTTTATGAGCCTATAAAAGAAAAAATGATGCTTCAAGGATATAGCAACTGGCAGAGTTGTGTAAATGAACATTTAGTTAGAGCAGTTGTAGCAAGAATAACATTGCAGCTTATAGGAGAATTTTATAAAGAATTGATAATCAAAAACGAAATTAGTAATGGCTTTATTTACATTTCAAAACTTGATTTAATTTTATCTGAATATGAAAATAATCGAAATCAATATCCAAATTTTGAAAGCTTTTATCCCAGAATTATAGAACTATTCAATTCGCTTATCTAACCACATTAGATTAAAAATTTTTACTACGCAATTTTTATAAACAGCAAATATCAATTATTTAATTTAAGCATTGTTATTCCGCATATAGTTTTTGCATCAACAATTTCACCATTCCGAATTTTTTCTTCTGCTTCTTCAATAGTAAGCTCAATTAATTCCATTCCTTCTTCACCTTCTTCACGTTCATGATTCCCTTCTGTTAAATCTTTTGCAAGGAAAATATGAAGCACTTCATTGCAAAATCCTGGTGTTGTATAAATTTTTCCAAGCTTAACAATATTTTGTGAAATGTAACCAGTCTCTTCTTTTAATTCTCGAATTGCACAATGAAGCGGATTTTCCCCTTTATCTAATTTACCTGCAGGAAGTTCAAGAATAACTTCGTTATGCGGATAACGATATTGTTTAACAAAAATTATTTTCCCATTATTCAAAACAGGAACAATAACAGCTCCTCCTGGATGCACAGCTACTTGCCGTGTTGCCAAATTTCCAGAACCATTGTATTGAATATCATCAACTTTAACACTGAATACTTTCCCTTCAAAAACTATATTGCTTTTAATTACTTTGAAATTCATTTATTCCTCTACTTGTTATTAATTGCAAAATTACACAATTACAAAATTACAAGATAGACAAATTGTAACACAAAAGAAGGGTGAATACACTAATGACAAAAACTGCAACATGAAACAAAGTTTCGTTCTCTAATAACACTATCTGTAACACGAAATGAAATTTCGTGCACTACTAACACCAACTTTAACACGAAACAGAGTTTCGTGGAGTAACAAGATAAACGTACAACAACTGGAGATGAAGTCTCACGCGTTGAGAAAACAAGTTGTCTCTCTAAATTAACTTGGGAGTAATTATAAAAACGAAAACTATTGGTAAGATTTATTTAAAAGAATTTGAGGCGTTGCGTTCAATCAACGCCTCTGCAATTATATTACACTTGATTTGATAAATAACTTTCCAAGCCCATCTGTTCAATTTGTGATCGTTGAGTTTCTGCCCAATCGACATGCCCTTCTTCCATTTTCAAAATTTTTGTCAACAGTTCAGCTGTAGATTCATCACCAACTTCTCGTGCAAGTGCAATTCCTCTGTTATAAGCTTTAATAGCATCCTGCTCAGCAGCTTGATCATTGTAAATAATATCCGTAACAGATTTGCCAATTTTCATTTCTTTTAATTTGTTTACTATTGGATTTCCTTCGAGAAATAAAATTCTTTGAATAAGCCATTCTGCATGATGCATTTCATCGATTGCTTGCTTTTCGATTGCTTCGTGAAGTTTGCTGTAACCCCAGTTATCGCACATTTCTGAATGAACCATATACTGACTAATTGCTGTTAATTCGTCAGCTAATAAATCATTAAGAACTTCGATAAGTTTTTCATTCCCTTTCATTTTTATACTCCATTTTATTGAGATAAGATTTTTTCGATTTCATTTAATTCATCTTCTGAAAATTCCAAATTGTTTAATGCTCCAACTGCATCATCAATCTGTTCAACACGACTTGCACCAATTAAGGCAGAAGTAACCACGGATTTTCTTAAAACCCAGGCAAGAGCCATTTGAGCTAAAGATTGATTTCTCTTTTTAGCAATTGCATTGAGCTTTTTTACTTTGTCCAATTTATCCTTTGTAATATTTTCAGCTTTCAAAAATCCCCATGGTTTCGAAGCACGAGAACCTTCTGGAATTCCATTTAAATATTTATCTGATAATAATCCTTGAGCTAAGGGAGAAAATACAATGCAGCCAATTCCTTCTTTTTCGAGCACATCAGTTAATCCATCTTCAATCCATCGGTCAAACATATTGTAACGAGGTTGATGAATTAATAAATGATGACTCATTTGTTTCAGAATATCTGCAGCTTTTTTAGTTTCCTCAGGTTTATATTGAGATATTCCAACATATAAAGCTTTACCACTTCTTATAATCTGGTCTAATGCACCCATTGTTTCTTCGATAGGAGTTTCAGGGTCAGGACGATGATGATAAAAAATATCTACATAATCGAAGCCCATTCTTTTAAGACTCTGGTCTAATGATGCAATTAAATATTTTCTTGAGCCCCAATCGCCATAAGGTCCAGGCCACATACCCCAGCCTGCTTTTGTAGAAATTATCATTTCATCGCGGTAACCATTAAAATCTTTTTTAAGAATAATTCCAAAATTTTCTTCTGCAGAACCAGGAGGCGGTCCATAATTATTTGCTAAATCAAAATGAGTAATACCTAAATCAAAAGCACGACGAATAATTGCTCTTCCATTTTCAAATACATCAACTCCGCCGAAATTATGCCATAAGCCGAGTGAAATTGCAGGAAGTTTCAACCCGCTTTTACCGCAGCGGTTGTATTTCATTGAATCATAACGAGTCTCTGAAGGTACGTAATTCAATTTCTTCTCCTATAATTTTTTGTGAATTTAACGATTAAATTGAATAATTCAATATAAAAAAATTCTTTGTTTTATTTAGTAATTATTATTACAAAAGCATTTTGGGGTATTATTAATTACAAAATTACATAATTGCAAAATTACAAAATTGTGCCAAAGGCATTCTTATTGTAAAACGAAATGCAGTTTCGTTTAAGGATTACAAAATTGCTAGATTACAGGTTTATCGGGATTAGAAATGTTTTTCAGATTTATTCTTTGCGAACTTTGCGGCTTTGCGAGAAAATAATTCTTTTTTTAACCACGAAGTTCACTAAGGATTTCACAAAGTTACACGAAAGAATTATATCTTTTATTCCTTTGCGTTAAACTTTGTTTACTCTGTGGTAAAATAATCTCAAAATTCTATATGGTTCTCCGTGTTATCTCTGTGGTTCTCTGTGTAATTTATTTTTACACAGAGAACCTCGGAGCTTAACACAGAGAACCACAGAGGATTTAAGGTATAAGCAAATTATTGTTTTTGAAATTTTTACAAAGAAATGATTTACAAAATGATTATTCAATTTTTGTGTTTAGTTTTTATGAAATAAGATGTATATAATCCAATCAATGCAACAATAAAAAATGCTCCAATTTTGATCAAAGTATATGACTCATTCAATGAAAATAATACGAATAAGAATAATAGAAAGAAGATTGAATTCATAATAATATATCCAGTGACACTCTTTGGGTAATAATTAGATTTGCGTGCATACTTTTCAGAAACTACTATAGTTATTAAACCTGAAAGTAACGGAGCGAGAGATAAAGGAACAGCTAATAGAATATTTTTATTTTCATTTAACAAATAAATAAACATAAGCAGAGACACTGTAAAACAAATTATCAACCAGAAAGAAATATGAAATGTTTTGGTGTTTATTTTCATAGTCCTCAATTTATAAATGTATGGTTAAATAATTTTAATAAAAGATTTTAACCATATTCACAAATAATAAATAACTATCTATAAACTGCAGAAAATATTTTATAACGATTTCTTAAAATTCTATTTCTAAAAAAATTATATATTACAATAGAACCTGAAATCGAAACAAAGAGACTAAAAATTATAGAAATGTTAGTTATAAAAATTATTAATGTTACTGTAATTATTGATATTAAATTAGCCCTCAAAGATGTATTGTTCCTAAATGAAAACAAACTTTCAATTTTTTTGGGGAAATAGAATGAATTAACTATCCCTATTATTAATAAAACGAATCCGCTTGTAACATATATTAGTATATATTCAAAACTCAACAAGTTAAAGAAATATTCAAGAAGAAAAGTAATAATTGCGTCAGGGAGTATCATCACCAAATATATTTTAAAAATATTTTTCGAATAATAAATTAAACTTACCCCTGCTTTGTTCATGGTCAACCACATAGAACGTAAATATCCGAAAGTATTGTTGAAAATATATGTAAAAAGAATAACCGGAGATAAAAAGAGATTAACAAGATACAGATAAAATCCAGGTAGATCATTCGATTTTAACAGCATATTTGCATTTGTTAAAACCAGTAAAAATTTTACTAATAGCGATGATATCAGTATAGTTCTTAATTTACTGTTGCCAATAATTATTTTGACAACAGGGTTTGTTAGCTGTTTCCTCACCATGTCTTTCATAGTCTTCTGCTTTGATTCTACAATAGATTTCTCAATAACAATATTGCTTATAAGAAGTGCTAAAAGAAATATTGATGCTATTAAATTGTTATTAATAAGGTTAATCCCAAAGTACAAAAAACTAAGTAATATGAACACTCCTGTAACAAATGGTATTATTAATATTATTGATTTCCTTGTTCTAAATTCTATGAATAATTGCAGTATTCTTTTGAATAAATGGATTATTGTAATCCACAATGATGTATTGATAATAAAAATAAATCTCTCTCCTTTCATTAAAATAGAAAAGGTTCCTGTAAATAAAATTAATCCCAAATAATAAGGACAAACAAATTCATTGAGCAGATTGTAAAAAAATTTCTTTACTTTAGATACAGGAAAATTTTGAGGAATAAATATTTTTATTGGCTGATATGAGGGGAAAAAACCTCTAATCAGTGTTATAATCATTAATGTGAGAATTAAATACAGTTCAAGTTCATGTTTAGACAGATAAATTTTTTTGGTATCAATAGAGTTATAAATACTAGAAAATAATACACCATAAAACACTGCAAAAATAAAAGCAAGTATAATACTTATAGTTTTTACGGGGTGAGCTTTAATATCAAAAATTCTTTTTAATCTGAGTATTAGCAAATAAGCTAAAATGCCCATTCGACTTCCTTAATTCTGGGTTTGTAATCATTTAGTTTACTTAATAAACTCTCATCAATATTTTTAGTGCCATTATCAAGGAATAAAGATAGAGTTCCATCAAAAATTATTTTACTATTATCCAGCACTGCAATATGTGTCGCTACTTTCTCAATATAATCCAGGTTATGCGAGGAAAGGAATATTACTCTACTATTAATCTTATACCGATTCAAGAATTCAATCAATAAATTTGATGCAACAGGGTCCAAACCTTCAAACGGCTCATCAAGAAGCAGAAACCTGGGTTTGTGAATAACTGCAGAACAAAACATCAATTTCTTTTTCATGCCCGTCGAAAAATGTGTGATAACTTTTTTAATTTCCTCTACACTTTCAAAAAAGTAAACAGCCAAGCTTTCGATTCGGTTTTTCAATTCCTTTTTGGGTATTCCGTACAACTTTCCAACAAATGTTAAGTACTCATAGCCGGTTAATTCTTCAATCAAATAATTTGCTTCAGATAAAACACCCATATTCCTTTTAATTTCTAATTCATTAGCATTGTAATTCATGTTATCAAAAAATATTTCCCCTGCATCAGGTTTAATAAAATCTGACATAATATTGATAAGTGTTGTTTTGCCTGCACCATTTTTACCAAGTAGACAATAAATAGAATTTTGAGGAACAGTAATATTAATATTATCCAGAACTTTTTTAACTGAATAATTTTTTGATACTTTACTGATAACTATCATATTTTATTATTAGTTGTTAAAAAAAATAAGATACTTATTAATTTAATAATTTCCCCTGCGGCAACGGAGAAATTACGATTAAGTGTTGT
Source organism: Melioribacteraceae bacterium (assembly GCA_037481715.1). Taxonomy (GTDB): domain Bacteria; phylum Bacteroidota; class Ignavibacteria; order Ignavibacteriales; family Melioribacteraceae; genus Rosettibacter. The sequence continues at coordinate 16,840 of JBBFLD010000016.1, read as the reverse complement.
TGAAAATGAAAAAGTACTAAAAATAAAAAAGTGCCAGAAAGTTGTTCTTGGCAGCTTGGAAATCTTATTCATATTATTCTACTTCTAGGAAAAGGTTTAATGAACGATATAAAACTTCCAATCTCATCGATTTAATTGATTTTTAGTAACCTTAAGCAAAGAATAAGTAGTGAATATTCCAACAATAGTCATTAAACAAAAAAGAAGAACTTTAATTAAGAAAAAAGTTGCATCAAGAAATTTTAAAGCTGCTATAAATATTAAAAAAGAACTAAAATTAATAAATATATATTCTTGAATGTTTTTAATATAATAAATTACATTCTTTTTAAATCTTTTTTCAATGTATTGAGAAACAATTATTGTTATAAAGGGCATTAATGCGATTATACCAGAAAATACTGAATAATGAAACATGATATAAGAAAATATCAATGTATAAATTGATACTATTGTAATCCAAAAATATTTTGATATTTTATTTAAGTTATCCATTTCCCCCTTCTGTAAAATAATAAAGTCTATTTATATTATTAACATACAGCAACAGCTGTTGCAGAAATTACAATGCCCGCTATTGCTCCACCCCATAGGCCTACAGGACCACCTGCTAAACCAAACGCTAAAGCATTCCACGCACTTTAATTGGATAAATGCAGCATTGCATAATAAACATTGCCTTAATATTGATTATTATAATTAAATTTACTCAATTACATCTATAATAAGAGCAATGATTTATCCTTAATTTTATTTTAATTACTTTCTCTAAAAGTATTATTTTGAATAGTATTTCCAACCCTCATAAAAACCATCTACAAATTCTTTTGTTGCTGTTATTATACCAGTAATTAATATTATTATACTAATACTTATATATACATACATTAAAAATTTTGTCTTAAATCTAATTGCTCTCTTTTTGTAAATTAATAAAATTCCAAGTATAATTAATATCAAACTAAAAAAGTCATTTATACCTCCTATTAAATTTTGACTAATCAATTTTTATTATTCCCTTCTAAAAGTCAATTTAAAATATTCAACAAGTTAGCAAACTATATTTGTAAACTAATATTAACGAAGTAATCCCTATATTGATATGCTCTTATTGCCTAACTAATGGATACTTGCTGAATTTCTTGCTTTCAAAAAATGTCATCACATTACCCTCTTGTAAAACAACATTTTTTGCTGCTTAAATATAATATGGGAGATAATTGTCAAGAAAAATTTTTAGGAAATCTACTATAAACAAAATTAAAGGCAGAGCTAAACTGCTCTGCCTTACTTTTAGTTAGTATCATATGATACCTAAAGGAAGAAGAGTTATTTTTAACTAAACTTCTTGGAGGTATTATGATACTTAATAATGTTGAACAGCGTCTTAAAAGCAAAACCATTAAGAACGCTATTGTTAATAATATTGCACGGGACTTTAACCTTACTCATATTTTTGCCGAGGCTTATTTCAAACAGATTCTCACTTACTTCACCGAACATGTCCAGCTTGAACTTACCAGCGGCCAAGTTCATTACCTGGCTGTCGATGACCGTGAACCCGCCGGCAAACCTGTTGAGCTTTGTCGTAAAAAATCTGTCCGGCTTACTCTTCATAATCCAGATGAAGACCTCAAAGCTTACAAAGAAGGTGGTCTTTCTAATCTCCGACAGCTCCGACTTCTCCGCATTACCAAAGAAGCTATAGAACAAGGCGCTTTACTTTCTTATGAAGATATTGCTTCCCTTCTTACTACTTCTGTCGTTACCATTAAACGAGACATGGCTTTCCTTCGCCGTGCCGGTAAAACTATTCCTTCCCGTGGTTGGCGGCACGACATGGGTAGAGGTACTACTCACAAATCTCAAATTATCGAGCTCTACCTCGCAGGGTATCAATTCAGTGAAATCGAAAATCGTACACATCATTCCGAGACCGCCGTCAAACGCTACATTCAAGATTTCTCTAAAATTATTCTCCTTCATCTTAAGGACTTTTCTGTTGATCAGATTCGTATCTCTACCGGATTTTCTAATCGGCTCATCGGTGAGTATATCAACCTTTACAAAAAATATAACAACAAAAACAACTCACGACTTAAAGCCATCTTCAATCTCTCATTAAAAAAAACATCAATAAAAACGAGGTCCAAATGATAATTAACTCTAATCTTAAGTTTATCCCTAGAGATACCCGCGATCATTCGAAAGACTCTATTGCTCAAAGAAGATATATGCGCATCAAAGGTAAATCTCTTAAAAATATTCTCCTCGATCGGTTCATCAACAAGTATGGGTACGATAAAGGTATTGTAACTGCCAACGCCATTGTAGATGATATCCTTCTTCTCGTTGAAACTTATTACCGTTACTCTGATAACTCTTTCCTTAAACCCGGTCAGATGGTTTGGCATGCTGTTCCTATTGATGAGTATCCAGCTAAAGGTAAGTCCATCGCTCAGTCTAAACTCAAACCCGTTGTGCTTGATATTATCTCTGAGAGTGACATTGAAGATTTCAAAAAACCTATTCATCATAGAACTCTTCGTCTTAAACGTATTGAACGCTGAACCAACCAAGCTTACGACCAAGGCGCTCTGCTCTCTCAACTTGACCTTGCCGTATTTCTCTCCGTTAATGAATATACTGCAGGGCAATACGTGCGCGAGTTTCAGTCTCTTTACGGTAAGACTCTACCTACCAGAGGCAATGTTCAATTAATTGGCAGTGGACAAACTCATAAGAAAGAAATCATTTCCTATTACCTTAAGGGCTATCTTGTCCCGTCAATTTGTCAAAGAACTAATCATTCCAAAGATTCTGTTGAACGTTACATTCGTGACTTCGAAGCTGTTAAACTTCTTGCTTCTAAGTTTGATGACATCAACACTATTTCTCTTATCACTCGTTTATCTAAGTCAGTCGTCAGGCAGTATCTTGACTTAATACCGCCTGATTCGTAATTTTGTTTTGCCTTTCCTTTGGTATCATTTGATGCTATTTTAAAAGCGTCATCTTTTTTGTTATACGGTTGTTGTCATACTCTAACGTGTAATAATAAACTCCGCTTGGCAGATTTCTTGCGTTAAAGATTATTTGATAAAGTCCAGCTTGTTTGTGTTCATTAACAAGCGTCTCTATTTCTTTACCGAGAGAATCGAATATTTTTATAGTAACTTTTCCACTTCTGGGCAAATAATATTCTATTGTAGTAGATGGGTTAAACGGATTGGGATAGTTTTGGAGTAAAATATAATCCTCTTTTATCTTTTGTAATTCTTCAATATTTGTAACTAAATTTAATATATAACATTTTTTTGTTGGTAATAAACTTAGAACACCGGAACTTTCATCTGATTCTAAACCTCCTATGAGTGCTATTCTATCATCATTTAACTGAACTGAATTATTTGTGTAAGTATTGTTTATCGGTAATAATCCAGCTTCAATAGGTAATAAATTAATAGGATCGTATGTTTCCCATGTTTCATAAGAGCTATTTCCCCCAATTATTAATAAATAGTTTTTACTTTTTAAAAAATAAATATCATGTCCCCACCGGCCATATTTCATACTATTAGTACTTATCCAAGTGTTATTTTTAACACTAAATATTTCTGCCGTTTTTTTGTAATCATAATATGTAATATTATCTACTGTTACAAAATCACCACCTCCTGAAACAAAAACATTCCCATCTGGTAACAAAATTGATGACGGATTAGACCTTGGTTCATTTAATGGAGCTGTTAAAGACCAAATATTATTTGCAGGATCAAAAAGCTCACATTCACTTATTGCACTTTCAGTTTTAGTAGTTCCACCGGAAATCATTACTTTACCATCTTTTAACAAAATAGCAGAATGGTTATATTTACCATTATTAAGAGAGGCTACTGTTTTCCATTTCCTGATATCTGGGTCATAAATTTCACAATTACTTAAATAAACCATTTCTTTATAATCATCAGTTAATCTAAATCCTCCTGCTATAAGCACTCTTCCATCATTTAATTCTGTTACTGTGTAACCGGTTGCTCTTAATGTTGGTATAGAGTCGGTCATTGTCCAGGTTTCAGTTATTGGGTCAAATAATTCACAGCTTCTCTCTTTATAACCTCCTATAGCCATAACTTTACCTGTCTTTAAGAGCAATAGTTTATGTAATGAACGGGGAACATTCATAGGATTAGTATAACGCCATTTACCTGTATTGAAATCATAAATTTCAGCACTCCGTTTGTCTGGGTTTCCCTGCCCTCCCCCAGAACCTCCACTGACTAAAATATTTCCATTTGGCAAAACAGCTATAGCATGTTGGAATCTTTCTTCGTTCATCGAATCTATTTGTATCCAGTTTATCTCAGCAATTTTATTAAACTTTTTTTGAGGAAATATTATTATTGATAAAGCAATATTAAAAGCTATTATTAAATAATAATTTTTTCCGTTCATAATTATCCTCTTAAAATTTTGATATGTAGCGAAAAAAATATTATTATATAATTTTCATAATGCCCTCCAAATTGTTTTGATTATACAAGTTTTATATAAATAAACCATGAGTAATCAATTTTAACAATAATGTTCAATTAGTTATTATTAATTTGTAGGATATTTGTGATGATACGGAATTCCGAAGCAGACATTTTGCATAACCCTCATACTATAAAACTATAATTATTATAATGCTAAAATAATAAATGGGGGGGGGATGTCAAGTAAAAAAATTCTATACTTAAAAATTTTTTTTACGATATTTGACGAGTCCTGCTTAAACGGCGCAATTCATTATTTTTACTTAAAGATTTTTCTGTCGTCCCGATTATATCAGGACTCCCACGGAACTACGCTATGCTCTATTATACAACACGCCCCTAAATCACGACGAATCCCATAGAATGTCAGTTATGATATATAACATTCGCTTTAATTAATAATTTTTATTCATAATAACTCACCAACTCGTGTCCAAGAAATTTTAACACGGCTGTTATTGCTCATAGATAACTAAACTCTAAATACATTTTAAATATGCTTGGATAAAATAAAGCCGGAAAGCATCATTAAAAATCATGCTTGCTCGCCGGCTATTTCTATTAATCAATTATTCATCTTATTTCATCAAAGTCATTTTACCGACTGCAGAATATTTGCCTGCGGTTAGTTTGTAAATATATGTTCCGCTCGGTAAGTTACTTCCGTTAAATTCAACTTCATATTCTCCGGATGGTTTAACTTCATTTACTAAATCTTTTACTTCTCTGCCAAGTAAATCATATACTTTTAGAGTAACAAAGCTCGCTTCGGGTAAGCTAAATCTGATTGTCGTAGTGGGATTAAAGGGATTGGGATAGTTTTTAAATAAACTAAAATTATACTTCTCGCTATACACTTCAGAAAAATTATTTGCAATTAACTTCGGTAATGGTTCTTGCATAATTCCTGCTGTTTCAACCTGATTGCTTGGCACCGAAGTTAAATTAGTATTATCAACTGCGACAACATAATATTTCACTGATTTTTCCCATATCGGTTTTGTATAACTTATTTCATAATCGATAAATGTGTTTGTTGGATGAGATACTACGCCGGCTAAGTAAAAGGATGAATTATCATAACTGCGGTATATTCTGTAACTTGATATATCCGGTTCTGTATTTAAATCCCAGGCTAACGGATGGGTGGTCGGGATTTGAGTATGTTAAGTGTAAATTTTGTGGTTTTGAAGGAGAACCGGCAAATTCGTCGCCATTTCCATCCCCATCAAAATAGAAAGTAATTTGGACTGTACCCGTAACTTCAATACTGAACTCTAATGAAGATGTATTACGCGGATTGCTGGCTGGTGAAAATACGTTGTTAAATGTTAGATCAAATGCATCTTCTGCATCTCACCATGCAGCATTTTCAGAGTACACAGGCACATAGCATGCATAAGTCACTCCGCTTATAACTTGCCTAAAGTTCATCTCGTTATGTCCACTCACATTCGGTGTAGTTCGAGTTAGAGTTTGTGTTGATGTATTTATACTAAAATCCCAGTTCCCGTCTGCGCAAAGAACATCAATTGTAGGCGGATATGAAGAAGCTCCTGTCACTCTATAAAAATAGAATCCAGTATCCCCCGCCCTATCATGATAACTTTGTTTCTTCCGGTTTTCAATAAGGAAATAATCGGAGCTACTAATTGGAACACGTAAAACTTGATCATCCGTCATGTAATCGGACATGGTTACTGAACCATCAGTAGTTCTATCGGTATAACTAATCCAACCTAATTTTTGTCTTTCCCAGGAATGCATTCCGCGACTTGCATTCCATACCGGGCCGCCAGTCATCAATGCTAAATTAGACACTCCATCAATATGACCTCCACCAAATAAGTAATGTCCCATTTCATGGGCAGCTACATATAACGTATAATCTCTACCATTATAACCCCCTCTTTGCTGAACTCCTCCTCCTATATAAGTGTTATTAACGATTTGTTTCCCATCCACATTTATTGTTTGGTCTACGTTTAAATGTGCTATCCCTGTGTAATCCATTAAAGTATCTCTAGTTACATTTCTATAAATGATATATATAAAATCAACTTTCCCATCTGTTCCAGGGCTACTGCCATTTAAATTATCATATTCAGAAAAATCTACATAAGGACCAACTTCCAGAATAATCTCTCTATTTACTTCACCTATTGTAGAATAATGACTTTCATCATAATCTGTAATTACTAAATCATCATAAACGTCTCCTATAACCTGAAATGTCCCATTCGACATTTCATTAAAATAGTGGGATAAATTATACCAGGGATAGTTTCCTCCAGTTGAAGCATTTAAAAATGTATTTGCCTAATCGGGATAACTGTTTCTTGCCCAGCCATAATTATCTGTATTTGGATCGTCCTTGAATTGAGCAAAAATAACAAAAACTTTTATTGTGCCGCTTGTTGGTATATAGGGCGCAGAGCTACCGGAAGTAGTTCCACAAACTCCTTTGCTACTTGCTTTTAATACAGAGTTAAATAAAAGGCAAAGCATTACTAATGAAAAAAGAGCCCTCGTTTTCATTTTTTTACCTCCTTATTTAATTAAAACCATTGATTTTGTAATTATTGTAGTACCGGAAATTAATGAGTAGTAGTAAACTCCGCTGGGAAGATTCTGTGCATTAAAAACTACACTGTAATTTCCGGCTGGTTTTGATTCATTAACCAAGACAGTAACTTCTCTTCCGAGAGGGTCATAAACAACCAGCTTTACATGGGAGTATGAATTACCATTTCTGTTTTCAGGAATAGTATAATTAATAGTGGTTGAAGGATTAAACGGATTGGGATAATTATTACTCAGGTAAAACTCTGAAGGCAGGGATTGATTTTTATCATCCTCAACGCTTACAATAGTTCCATATTTTCGACCATTAATAATTGCACCGGTACAATATCTTGCCGGCAATTCAGAACTATGCGCAAATATTCCGAAACTCTCTATAATTTCCTCCCACCAGAATAACTCCAATATTTCAAATCTACGACTAATCACTGTATCTCCTTCTAATATTACCCAATTTGTATCTTTAACATGGACAGTTTTCTCACCAGACCAAAAACGCTCAGTATTAAATGAGTATTTATAAGTTTTATACCGAGACCAATATGGATTTTCTAAACTATCAAGGGGTAGTTCCTCTAAATAGACTCCATTTTTATTTATATCCTCTAAATCAAGCATAAATGTCACTCCGCTGACTGTATCATTTCTTTCCCATGTAACAAAGCTCGTTGTTGGTGTGTAATTTGGGAAATCCTGGTAATATATTTTCTTAAAATACTTTTTACCATTAATCACACTGTCTTTAACTACCATCGTTGTACGATAAAATGGATATGTGTAGTCACTATAGTAATATTGCCAAACATTTCCAACCTGCAATGGATTGTAATTACGTTTTTGGCGATAATACTTTTCTTTGAATTCTGCCGGGACATCATTAAGATATTCTATATGTATTTGTGCAATGCATATTCTACTAAGTAGAAAAAACAATATGATTATGATATTTTTCATAATTATTCATCTCTACTAAAGATTTTTCTGAAATATTTTATAAGTCCTTGCACTTTTGCAAAAATGTTTCAGAACAGTAGTGTTTAATAAATTTCATACTGTCTAACTAATGGATACTTTTTGAATTTTATGCCCTCAAAAAATGTCATCACATTACCCTCTTGTAAAACAACATTTTTTGCTGCCTAAATATAATATGGTGTGGTAAATGTCAAGAAAAATTTTTATCAAGTAATCGATGGAATAACATGTAAACAATAATTTATATTGTTTTATATTTTTTCCTAATTACAATCATGTAATAAATTAATGGAATAAAAAAAGCAATAAAAATTGATGATGTTATTATACCACCAGTAATACTTAAACTAAGATTTTTCCAGAAAGTAGATTCTGAACTTAATACAAAAGGCACCAAAGCAAAAATTGTAGTAGATGAAGTCGTTAAAATTGCTCGTAGCCTGGTTGCTGATAAATTAATTATTTCTTCAATGGTTCTCGATTGTTGATTTTTTAATATATAATTAACCATTAATATTGCACTGTTTACAGTTAGTCCCATTAACAGCAGCATTCCTGAATAAGCCCCTCTTTCCATATTAAAATTAAATAACCAGAAAACAAAAATTGAACCTACAAATGCAAATGGAATAGCAGAAAAAATTATCAGAGAACTCTTAAAAGATTCAAAAAAGGAAGAAGAAACCATAAATATTATTACCACCGCAGCCAAAAATATCTTTAATATTTCATATTCATTTTTTAATTCTAATACAATTGGGAAATCTACCTGTTCAATTGTAAAACCAGGCGGAATATCAATATTTGCTAATATCGATTGAAGAAATTGCTTGCCGTAATAATAAGGTCCTTTGAACTCGAAACTAATGTATCTAACATATTGCTGATCTTCCCTATTAATAGTAGAAAGAATTTTTCTTTCATAAAAATTAATTATATCCTTCACTTTGAAACTCTTTCCGCTATAATCCTTTAGTATAATATTTTTTAGTTCCTCTAATTGAACTTCATTATAATTTGAAAACTTGATTTGATATTCAACTCGATTGTTTTCTATCTTAAATTTATTATCATTAAAAATACCCCCAATGTTTTTCGTAATTATTGAAAATATTTCTGCTAATGAAATATTATATGCTTTCAATTTTTCCCTATCGACTTCTCCAATAATTTCATAAGTCCCGGGAGACCATAAAATTTCTGATTTGTCAATATCAACATTATCCACTCGAGGATTAACAATAATCTTTTTTCTAAATTCTTCGGCAAGAGATTTTACTTTTTCATAATTATAACCTTTTACTACAACATTAAATGGACTGTATGAAATACCTTCTGCATTTGAAAACCCAGGACCAAAACCATAAACATATGAATTCACACCTCCAAGTTGAGCTGTATATGCAGTAATATAATTTTTTAAAGCATAGGGAAAAGATGTATTAGCTTGATTTTTATCAAATTCTATTCTTATTACTGCATTTTCTTCATCAATAACATTGGCTATAAGGTTTTTAAAATTACTTTTATATTGCAAAATATCGTTCTCTAAATCTTTACTAAGTTTATTTATTCTTTCTATTCTATTGCTATTAGGAAGTTCAAGTCTAACATAAATATAAGTTTCTTCGCCATAACTCCAGATTTCCCCTTTTGATATATGATTAAAATATAAATTCAAACACCCACCTAATGCATAGTTTAAAAATGGTTTTATTTCCTGATAAAATTCTGAATCGAAAATTAAATTATATACTTTACTAATAAATGGCGTTTCAATCCTATCAGGTATTAACCAAACAGGCAATCCAATTATCAGGATAAGCAATGCTAAACTAAGCTTCCTAAAACGAATAATCATCCTTACAATTTTTCTGTACTGCTTATAAATAAAATCTAAAGATGATGTAAACAACTCAATTTTCTTATGAGGTTTATATGTTTTTAGATAAAGAAAGGGCACTACGGTTATTGAAACTATCAGAGAGGCAAATAAATTAGAACCCATGCCAATTGCAAAATGCTTAAAATATAATTTCAACTCACCGGTTAAAAATATTAATGGTATAAAAACAGAAATTACTATTATAGTAGAAACCAAAAGAGGATTAAATATTTCTTTGATATATACGGTTAAATATTTTATTCCACGTCCGTTATAATGCTTATCAAGATAATCTAAAACAACAATCGAATTATCAACTATAAAACCTAATCCAATTATAAAACATATTATAGTAATTATGTTCAATGTTAATCTCAACAAATAAAAAAGTGCGAAAGAAAAACTCAACGAAAAGAAAATAGAGACAATAATTATCAATGGATATTTGTAATTTCTAAAAATCAAGAGCAACACTATGAATAAGATTAGAAATGATAAAATACCGTTTCGATAAAGAGAGAGTAATTCTGTATACATCTCCTCGCTTTTATCAAGCTCTTTAATAATAATATAATCAGGGGGAAAAATTTTACTGAGTTCTTGAAACTTTTTCTTTACATCATATGAAACTTTAAAAGTATTTGCACCCAGTTCCTTACTTATAATTAAATTAACAGTTTCTTTTCCGTTAATTCTGTAATACGATTGAGGTTCCTTAAAATCCTCTGATACTTTTGCAATATTTTCTATTCTTATTGTTTGGTTATTAGGTAACTTTTTTACTACTTGATTTTTAATTATCTCCAAATTGTGGATTTCATTTCTGACATTTATATAATATTGATAATTTTGATTATTAACTTTTCCTGCTGATATAATAACTTCGGCATCTTTAACAGCATTGGTTATATCTTCATTTGTAATTTCAAGGGCTTTTAATTTGTCATAATCAACAATAATATTAATAATTTTATCAGAACCACCTCTTACTTCAACATTCGATACACCATCGATTGACTTAAGCTGCATCAATACATTATCAATTATAAATTTTCTTATTTCGTTTGCACTTTTATCTGAAGATATTGAATAAACAAGAAATCCCTGTAGGTTCTCTAACTGTTCTGGGACATAAGAAGAAATTACTGGTTTTGAAATACCAAATGGCAATTGATGTTTAAGTGCACTTAATTTTTCATTTATTTCTATACGGGCAAAATTTATATCAGTATTAGGATGAAAATCGATAAAAATATTTGATAGACCTTCTGAAGATTTAGAAGAGATTTTTTTTACTCCCATTATTGTGGAAAGCTCAGCTTCTACAGGGGAAGTTACATAAGCTTCTACAGCTTCAGGAGAAGCTCCTTGCCAATAAATTGAAATTGATAATCTTGGATAATCAACATGTGGACTTAATTCTATAGGCAGATTCAAAATAGAAACAATACCAACGCACAGAACACCAAATAAAAACATCAATGTAGTAACAGGACGAGTTAAAAATATGTAAAATAATTTTTTCACTAAGTAATTAATTATTCTTTTGTTTATCTGATTACATTTACTTTTGAATCGTGTGTAAGCGTATAATGCCCCTCAACAATAACTTCTTCACCTGGTTTTAACCCATCAATAATTTCAATGTATTGGTCATTTTCTTTCCCTATCTTAACATATTTCCATTTTGCCAGATTATTTTCAACTGCGAATACTAAAGTGCGCTTATCTCTTACCAGTAATGCTTCCTTAGGGATCAATATTCTATCTTTTAGATTATCTACTTCGAGCAAAACATTAGCAAACATACCAGGTTTAATTTTATTTGAAACATTTTGAAGTAATACTGTAACTTTACAAGTTTTTGTTTCTTTATCTACGTAAGGACTAATATAAATTATACGCCCATTAAATTTTTCTGAAGATAAAGAAGGAATTTCTATTAAAGCATTTTTCCCAATATTAATTCTAGGGATATCATTTTCGAGTACTCCAACATCAATTTTAAGAGCTGAATTATCTAATAGTTTGCAAAGTTTTTGGCCTACTTGTATTCTTTGACCTACCACTAAATCACAATCACCTATAACTCCATCAAAAGGAGCTTTTATTTTTGTAAATTCATAATTTAATTTTGCTCGTTTATAAGCATTGATTGCACTTGTAAGGCCGCTTCTGCTTTGTATAACTTCTTCTCTTTTTGCACCAGTAAATATTAATTTCATATCAAGCTCATTTTTCAAGTCGTTGTATTTTGTCTCATCAATTTTACCTTCAGCATAATCCTTTTCAAGTTTATTAAGTTGCTCCAAATATTCTTTAGCTTTTGGATTTACAGTTGTATCGTTAGAATATTCTCTAACTAAAAAGCCATATTCAACTTTTGCATCTGTTACTCTTGCAATAGCATCATTTAATGCAATTTCATATTCGCGATCATCCAAACCTATTAGTAAATCACCCTTTTTTACATGTTTGCCTTCGTAAATATTAAGATAACTTATTATGCCGCTCACATTCGAAGTCAAATCAAGTTCTTCTGATGCTCTTATAAGTCCGTTAGCATTAACATATAGAATTAAATCTCCTTTCTTGACTTTTTCTGTTTTTACATCAAAAACTACTTCATTAAGTTTATCATAATTTACATTTGCAGATTCATCAATTTTTTCATTGACTGAACTTCGGAACAGAATAATCATTAAAAATATAACTGAAACAGAAATAATTGAGATAACTATAATCCATAACTTAATTTTCATTTTAACCTCAAACTCAGTTATAATTTTTTATATTGCTGCGATAATTTATCAACATAAGTATAAAGTACAGGAATAATAATCAATGTTAGAAAAGTTGATGTAATTAATCCCCCAGCTATTGCAAGAGAAATGGAAACTCTTAGTTGAGTTGCTGCGCCAATCCCAATCATCATTGGAATTAATGCAAAAATAACGGTAAATGAATTCATCACAATTGGTCTAAATCTATCTTTACCAGCTTCAATAATTGCTTCTTTTACAGATAAACCCTCTTTTCGTTTTCGTAAAATAAATTCCATTTTAACTACTGCGTCATTATCGGCTATTCCTATTAAAATTAATAAACCAATTACAGAGATAATGCTTATACTCTCTCCAAAAATATAAAGTAAAAGTATACCCCCAATTAATCCTAAAGGAACAGAAAATAAAATAATAAAAGGATATAAAAATGATTCGAATTCTGAAGCTAAAACCATATACATTAATAAAACAGAAATTATTAATGCAACATAAAGTTTTGAAAAAGCTTCTCTTATTTCCTCGTTAATTCCACCAACCAAAATTATTTCATTGTTAGATTTAGGAATTTTTGAAATTATATTTTCTATTTTATTGATTGCTTTATCTATACTTATATTGTCAACTTTAGCATAAATATAAAGAGTTCTTGATTGATCCTCTCTCCAGATTTCATTGTAATTATAACCAAACGAATAATTTACCAGATTTTTAATTGGTATTTTCATATTCTTGTTAATTAAATAACTATTAAGCACAGAATTTATATCTGTAATGTTGTTATTTGATATTACTACTTTAATTCCCACTTTTTTATCAAAAGAAGAAAAAGAAGCAGCTATTGTCCCTCTTGTTATATTTCGAATTTGATATGCAACCTCTTCTGCACTTAATCCATATACAATACATTTATCTCTATCAATAGTTATTGTATATTCAGGATTACCTTTATCGATTGCAATTCTTAAATCTTTTAGTCCACTAATTCTCGCAGCATTAATTTTATTTAATAATAATTCTGCTTTTGCATATGCTTTATTTATATCCTTATTCTTAACTTTTATTGCTATATCATTTTCAGAAGGATTAATAACCATAGAATAACTTGTTTTTACTTCTTTAAATGAATATTTAACACCTTTAACATTTTTAAGTATGGTTCTTAATTTTTCTTGAACTTCTTTATAGAATTTGTAAGAATCGAGCTTGATAATGAAACTTGTTTTATTTACAGAAACCATTTCCTTATTTAAAAAATCAAAATCATTTACTCTACCAATATTAGAAACTATAGCCTTTACATGAGGCATTGACAATATATTTTTTTCAATTATTGAAGTATACTCCGCATTCCCTTTCAATGATGTGCCTGCTGGATATTCAATTTCTACTATGAATTCATCCATTTCAGACGGAGGAATGAATTCTTTCTTCATATCTATAAGTGCAATTATTGTAACAATAATCAGCAAAAAAGTTATTGTTAAAACTGCTTTTTTGTGTTCAAGCGACCATTCTAATAATCTTTCATATTTATCAATGGTATATTTCAAAAAATTTTCTGCAGCATTGAAAAACAGGTTAAATCTTTTACTTAAAAAATTAATTACTTGTAAATAAGTATAACCAGCAACAAACTGTATAAATTTAATTACTACAATAAAAGGAAATAATAACCAACGAGATATTGAATCATGCTTTATAGATTCTTTTATAAATGAGTGAATGTTTTGATACTTTTCAAAGTTCTTAATTAGTTTAAAACTGCTTATTGAATCGAGCATTGGAATAAGTGTTAATGCAGTTATGATTGAGGATAAAAGTGAAAATGCTATTGCATAAGATTGGTCTCTAAATAATTCACCGGCAATACCACTTACAAAAATTAGAGGAAGAAATACTGCAATAGTTGTAAGAGTTGAGGCAACTATCGGCATTGAAACTTCGCTTGTTCCCTTAATAACTGCCAGTCGGTTTGAATCCCCCAATTCTCTGTATCTGGAATTATTCTCAATTACAATTATTGCATTGTCAAGTAGCATACCAATTCCAATCGCAAGTCCTCCTAATGATATTATATTGAAACTAATATTAAAAAGATATAAAAGAAGAACTGTAATAAATAAAGAAGCTGGAATAGTAATTCCAATAATTAATATATGCTTTACATTTCTTAAGAAGAAAAAAAGAACTACAACTGCTAAAATTCCACCATAAAAAATTTCTTGTTTGACATTTGATATTGCTTGCTCAATGAATCCCGATTGGTCAGAAACAATCAATAATTTATACTCCGTATATTCCTTATGCAGAGAGTTTATAGTTTCTTTCACTTTTTGTACAATTGATACTGTATTTGCATCGGGTTCTTTATAAATCAAAATTCCGATAGCTTCATATCCATTATAACGGGTTAATCCTTCACGTTCTTTAAAGTTTTCACTTACACTTGCTATATCTTTTAAAAGTATTGCACTTCCATCATAATTTCTTTTAACAATTGTATTTTTAATATCATTTACATTTTGGAATTCACCAATTATTCTCAAAGAAAATCGAGAAAATCCTTTCATTATTGAGCCAGCTATTATGTTGATATTTGATGCATATAAGGTTCTTTCAATATCATTAAAAGTAATATTGTATGAATTCATTTTTACTGGATCAACATTTACAAGAATTTCTCTTTCAAGACCACCTGTTATAACTGCTTGAGCTATTCCCTCTATCTGTTCAAATCTCCTTTTAAAAATAATCCTGCCTGCTTCTTTAAGATTTATTAATCTCTGGATTTCATCTTGTGAAGAATTATGGTCAACAAATTCAGGGGCATCAATATTGATAGATTTCTTTTCTTCTTTATAACCCGTAAGAAAAAATTTTTCTTCAGCAGTTCTATTGTTACTATATGACAATACAATAGAAAGTATTGGTGCTGCTGACGGATCTGTTCTTATAATTGTTGGTCTTCCTGCTTCTTTTGGCAACATTATGCTAACATTATCAAGTTTTTCACGCAGAGATAAAATTGCATATTTAATATCTGTGCCCCAGACAAAATCTATACTGATAACCGATATCCCTTCTTTTGATACAGAAGTTATCTTTTTAATTCCTGGTATTGTAACGATAGCTGATTCAAGAGGTTCTGTTATTTGTTTTTCTACTTCTTCCGGGGTTGAATTTATATAAGTGGTTTGTACTATTAAGTGAGGGATGTTAATATTTGGTAATAAATCTACACCAATATTTGAAAAAGCAAAAATACTTAACAGTGCAATGCCTGTGAAAAACATTGCAGTTGTAACAGGTCTCCGTATGCTAATTAAGCTAATTTTCAAAGTTAAGTTTGTATCAACTTATTTAATTCTTTTTATAAAATTGTAAAATATTTTCTAAAAATTCAGTTGATATACTCTTTAATTTTTTTCAACAATAAACTATACTTGTTCAAGCATTGTTAAAAAATTTATTGTAAATGAAATCATTCAATGTTTTCTGCTAAGTTCTTATTATATTTTTACCAGTTTATAAATTTTATTTTAATATAATCTGGATTTTCTTCAGTTAATAAATTTACCATTCGAAACAAAAGCAAATATACCTTCTACTTTGTCATCAAATATACAATCATAATCAGAGTTATAAATTTGTAAATAATGCTCTCCATTTAACATAGACCTATTGTACCACGATTCTTTGTAGAGATTAACATTGTATAATATCAAGGATCTATTCGTTTCATCATAACCAAAATTCCGGAACCATGTTGTTTTAGAACCAAAATCTGCTGTAGCATCAAGAGATTTTATAACTTCTTCAATCGGTATATTGGATGGTTCTTTAAAAAATTTTGGCTTCAGTCCAAATGTTTTAATCTTTCTAAAATCTTTTCCTATATGATGAATTCTGTTTGAGGCTAATTGTTTTGCAAAAAAAGTACTATTTCCCCCGTTCACTAATAATACCCCTTTTCGATAACTGGTAAAAGTGTAGCTGCTGCAATTTGTAATTCTTCATTCGTATTAATTATTACTTTTATTGAATCAAGCATTGGCTGAGGTTCTAATATTTTA
>JBBFLD010000015.1:0-34619 GCA_037481715.1 Melioribacteraceae bacterium | reverse complement strand
ATTCTTCCAGAATGACTTTTGTATAATGTCATTCTGAGGAGTCCGCCTTTGGCGGGCGACGAAGAATCTAATTACTTCTTTATAATTTTATATGAGATTCTTCGCTTCGCTCAGAACGACATGAAGTTTTTATGTGAACTGAAGAATATAAATAAGAGAGAAAAATTTGATTAATCTGTGCTTATCTGCGTGCTAAAAATATTAAAACCACTAAGAACACAAAGAGTTTATTGAGATTTTTTATACATCTGTGACTGACACAAAATGGCTCAATGTTTTCTTTTACTTTATTTTTCTGTCATTCTGAGTGAGTCCTGACAAAGGGCAGGACGAACGAAGAATCTAATTATTTAATTAAGATTCTTCGTCCGCCTTTGGCTGACTCAAGAATGACACAAACGCAACTGCATTCTGAAGAAACTCTGCAAAAAGTGTGGTGACTGAAAAATATAAATAACAGCGAAAATCTGATTAATCTATCTTTATGTGTCTGGTATTAAAGAGATAATACTAAAGTTAGGAGCAAGGGGCAAGAAGCAGAGGTAAGGTGTAAGGAGCAAGTAGAGTGTTTAATTAAGTGGCATTGGGAATGATAGGATGGAACTGCGGAGAAAAAATAAAAAAGTTAAATAATAAATTTAGATAAATAAACTCGGATGCATGTCGCATATGGCGGAGTTGGTTCTGCTATTTTACAATAAATTAATTATTTATTTAACAAATGAAAAATTTAGATAATAAAAAAATCTATATTGCTGGACATACTGGTATGGTCGGCTCTGCGGTTTTACGCAGACTTAAACTAGAAGGTTATTCCAATTTTGTTCTAAGAACATCCAAAGAATTAGACTTAAGAAACCAAAGAGCTGTAAACGACTTCTTTGAAGCTGAAAAACCAGAGATTGTGATAATTGCTGCAGCTAAAGTTGGCGGTATTTTAGCAAATAATACTTACCGCGCTGAATTTATTTATGACAATTTAATGATTGAAGCTAATATTATTCACGCTTCATATCAAAACAATGTAGAAAAATTAATCTTTCTTGGCAGTTCTTGTATTTATCCTAAACTTGCACCTCAACCGTTAAAAGAAGAATATCTGCTTTCAGGATATTTAGAATATACAAACGAACCTTATGCAATTGCAAAAATTGCTGGTATTAAACTCTGTGAGAATTATTATAAACAATATGGGTGTAATTTCTATTCTGTAATGCCAACGAATTTATATGGTCCTAATGATAATTTTGATCTTGAAACATCACATGTTTTACCTGCTTTAATCCGAAAGTTTCATGAAGCAAAGGGAATGAAGGAGCAAGAAGTAAGTAGCAAGGAGAAAGAAGGAAGTAATAATAATGTAAGTTATGATTTTAGTGAAATTAGTCAATTTGATAACATGATTGATAGGTTGCATAAAGAAAAAGCCGTAACTATATGGGGAACGGGTAAACCAAAACGTGAATTTCTTTATGTAGATGATCTAGCGGATGCTATTTATTTCTTAATGAATAAAATTAATGCAAAAGATATTTATGAACAGGGAATTTCACATTTAAATATTGGCACAGGTGAAGATTTAACTATTTCAGAATTAGCTGAATTAATTAAAAAAATTGTTGGTTACGAAGGTGAAATTATTTACGATAATACAAAACCAGATGGAACACCAAGAAAACTATTAGATGTGACTAGAATACATAATTTAGGATGGAAGCACAAGACAAACCTGGAGGAAGGGATTAGGAAAACGTATGAGTGGTTTCTTTCGAATAGAAAGTAAAAAGAGTAAGGTAAAAAGTAAAAAGTGTAAAGAGGAAATTAAAAAAGTAAAGAGTAAATAGTAAGGATAAAAAAAAGAATTTTGAAATTAAATTAATTGATAGATTATTTGAATTTTCAGTAAAAGTTAGTAAATATTGTAGAACTTAAATTAATCTAAAGAAAACGATATTATTTTTTATCAACTAATAAAGTCGGCAACATCTTCGGCTGCTAATAATGAAGAATCACAAGCAGCATCCTCAATAGCTGATTTTAAGAAAGTTAATAACGCATTAAAAGAAATGAGAGAATCTAATTTTTGGTTAAGGATGTTTTAGCAGTGGAAAATAATTCAGATGATTTAAAATTTTTGATAAACGAATCGAACGAACTAAAAAATATTTTAGGGAAAATTCGTAAAAATTATCCAAATAAAATAATTAACTATTAAAACATACTTTTAACCATATCTATCCAAAATAATTTTTTATTATAAAAATTTATCCCGCAAAGCGGGACAAGTTTGTAGAATCCATATGATTTTTTTTAAAAAATAAAGGTGGGTTGAGTTCAAAGCAACAAAATTTACTCCTTTCATTTATTTTTGAAAAGTATTTTGGACAGCTATAACTTTTAACTTTTTCCTTTTCCCTTTTAATTTTTAACTTTAACCTTAACTCTTAAATTTTTTTTACATTTAACTTTTTACTTTTTGTCTCAATTGAGGTAATTCATCCTTTACAAAAGGATAAAGATTATCTATTTTAGCCTTATGAAAAGGATAAAAATGGTTAATGATAAATAAAGAACTTATAAAAGAAATAATCATCGAGAATGAAAACTTTATAATGCAGCAGGTTAACCGAGTATTTGATAGGGAGTCTGTTTTATTACCATCTTCAGATATTAAAAAAGCATCTCTTTTTTACGGAGTAAGAAGGAGTGGTAAGAGTTTTTTATTATTTAATATATTCAAACGGAATCCGGGAAAATCGATTTACATTGATTTTGAAGATGAAAGACTTGCAAATCTTAACTTGTTGGACTTAGAGAAAATTAGAGAAGCATTTTTTGAATTAAAGCCTGAGCTTCTTAATAATAAAGATATCTTCTTTCTTTTTGATGAAATACAAAATATTAAACAGTGGGAAAAATTTGTAAGAAGATTGGTTGAAAAGGAACAGATAAATGTTTTCTGCGCTGGCTCTTCATCAAAAATAACACCAAACTCAATTCACACTTCCTTGAGAGGAAGAGCATGGAGTGTGGAAGTTATGCCATTTTCTTTTAGAGAATTGTTAAAAACAAGAGGAATTGACCTGGCTGATAAAAAACTTGTATATGATGACAGTAAGATAATTGTAAAAAATTGCTTTGATGAGTATCTCAAATTTGGTGGTTTTCCTGAAGTAATATTTTCAAAAAATGAGTTTGAGAAAAAAAAGATACTAAAAGAATACTTAAATGCGATGTTCTTTAGGGACCTTGTTGAAAGATATGAAATAAAGAATATTACTCTGCTAGAAGCCTTATGGGATAAGCTTTTTTCCTCTTTTTCAACAAAATTTTCTTTGACTTCATTTTATAAACAATTTAGGGACAAATTCCCATTTTCAAAAGATAGTCTTTTTTCATATTATAAATACTTCATTGAAAGCATGCTCTTATATGAAGTAAAAACATTTTCTGAATCGGTATATAAAAGGTTAAGAAATCCTGCAAAAATATATTTGATAGATATAGGACTTGCAAAAAAAACTACTTCTTTAGATTTAGGGAAAGCACTGGAAAATATTGTTTTTATTGAACTTAAGCGCAGGGGATATGAAATATTTTATTTTGAACAAAAAGCCGAGTGTGATTTTGTTGTAAAAAAGGAAGATAAATTTGAAATTTATCAAGTTACATGGGAATTAAATAAAGAAAATGAAACAAGAGAAATTTCTGGTCTATTAAAAGCTGCAATAAATCTCAATTTAAACGAAGCAACAATTATTACATATGACCACGAAGAAGTTATGAAAGTGGGAAATGTTACAATAAATATAATTCCGGCATGGAAATGGTTGATTAGAGAATGAGAAATTAAAAAGGAAAAAGTAGCTGAGATAAGGAGTGAGAAGTATTAGGTAAGGAGCAAGTAGTTGATGGAAAAGACAAAAAATTTTACAGATTTTTGGATTAGAAAGATGTATGGATGGATTGTTAAGTGTGGGAAGTGAAGAGTGACAAGTGACGAGAAGAAAATGAAGAGCCATAAAGATTTGAATATTTATCAAAATAGTATACAGCTTGTAACTGACATTTATGTATTGACTAATAATTTCCCGAAAGAGGAATAGTTTGGCATAACCAGTCAAATGCGCCGAGCCTCAATATCAATTCCTTCAAAACATAGCTGAAGGAAGTGCAAGTAACCATAACAAAGAATTTATACAATTTTTATATGTATCATTAGGTTCATGCGCAGAATTAGAAACACAATTAATTATTTCAAATAATCTTGGATTTATTGATAACGATACAAAGGGAAAATTTTTGTTAAGAGTAAAAGATATTAGAAACATGCTAATAGGTGTAATTAAATCATTAAATCAAACTCATAACATTAATAACTGATAACATATTAAATGAATAATAGAATTCACAAGTCACTCGTTACTCGTTACTTGTTACTAGTTACTCATTAAAATTCACTCGTTACACGTTACTTACATAAGAATTTGAGAGCAAAAATATGTCAACAAAAGTTGCACTCATTACAGGAATAACCGGCCAGGACGGCAGTTACCTTGCTGAAATTCTTCTTGAAAAAGGATACGAAGTTCATGGAATTATCAGAAGAAGCAGCTCGTTTAATACTGCCAGAATTGATCATCTTTATAATAATCCAGAAATAATGAATGTGAAATTATTTTTACATTATGGAGATGTAGTGGATTCCAGTTCTTTGAATAGATTACTTGAAAAGATTGAACCTGATGAAATTTACAATCTTGCAGCACAAAGTCATGTAAAAGTTTCATTTGAAATTCCTGATTATACTGCACAGGTTGATGCATTGGGAACATTAAGATTTCTTGATGCAATTAAAGAAACAGGTTTGACAAGAAAAGTCAAATTTTATCAAGCTTCCACTTCTGAATTATATGGAAAAGCAGTTGAAGTTCCCCAAGATGAAAATACTCCATTTTATCCAAGATCGCCATATGGTGTTGCAAAGCTTTATGGATATTGGATAACAAAAAACTACAGGGAAGCGTATGGAGTATTTGGAGTAAACGGTATTTTATTTAACCATGAATCACCAAGAAGAGGGGAAACTTTTGTAACAAGAAAAATAACCCGAGCAGTTGCACGAATAGTTTTAGGTTTACAGGATAAACTTGTTTTAGGGAATTTAGATGCTAAGAGAGATTGGGGTTATGCACCAGAATATTGCGAAGGAATGTGGAGGATGCTTCAATTAGAAGAACCGGAAGATTTTGTTTTAGCTACAGGCGAAACACATTCAGTTAGAGAATTCTGTGAATTAGCTTTTAGTGAAGTCGGAATTGAACTCGAATGGAAGGGTACAGGCGTTGATGAAAAAGGTATTGTTGTATCAATTCAAAAGGAAAAAGTAAAAAGTAAAATTGAAGAGTTAATGAGGCAAAAGGAAAAAATAAAAAGTAAAAATTATGAAATTCTCAATGGTAATAATACAACATTACATTCATATAACCATACTTCTTCAATTTTTAATTTTGAAAGTGAAATTTTGAATTTGGAATTGGGTGGAGTTGTTGTTGAAGTTTCTCCTTCATACTTTCGACCAACAGAAGTTGATTTGCTTATTGGAAATCCGAAGAAAGCGAAGGAAAAACTGGGATGGGAAGCGAAGACGAAGTTTGAGGATTTGGTTAAGTTAATGATTGAAGCGGATATTAAAAAAGTTATTGAGAAAGGATATTAGATTTAGTTATCAGTTAGAAAGTGTTCAGAGGTTAGCGTTCAGCGGTCAAAGTTCAGAAGTCTGAAGTCAGAAATTATCGGGCAGAGCTCAGGATTTTTAAGAACTTAAAATATTACCTAAGAAAACTCTATAAAACTAAACACTATAAAACTGAATTCGGTCAATATTGACGTTGTTAAACTGAATGCTTCTAAGCTGATTTCTGCTAAACTAGTAGAAGTTTCACCTTCATATTATTAACCATTAGAAGTTGATTTACTAATCTGTAACCCTAAGCAGGCAAAAGAAAATTTGGGATGGGAAGCGAAGACGAAGTTTGAGGATTTGGTTAAGTTGATGGTTGAAGCAGATGTTAAGAAAGTAATTGAAGAGAATACTAATAAGTAATGACAGAATCATTAACACAAAAAACAATACACGGTTTAAAGTGGAGCTACATTTCTACCATCTCCACTGCAATAATGCAAGTTGGCTATACCGCTGTAATGTCGCGTATTCTTAATCCTTCTGATTTCGGTTTAGTTGCCATGGGGGGTGTAATTCTACGGTTTGGTCAGTATTTTGCTCAGATGGGCATTGGTTCTGCAATTATCCAGAAAAAAGATTTAACAAAAGAAAACATAAGTGCATCTTTTACCTCAAGTGTTTTTTTGGGGATATTATTCACAGTACTAACTATTATACTCGCTCCATTAGCAAAATACGTATTCAAAAATAACGATGTTGTACCCATTTTAAGGTTAATGGGGTTATCTTTTGCTATAAATGGTTTTTCTTTAACTGCACTTGCTTTAGTTAGAAGAAATATGAATTTTAAATTTTTGGCTATTTCTGAAATTATTGCTTTTGTTGTTGGTTATTTGGTTATTGGTATTGGTTCTGCAGTAATTGGTTTTGGTGTTTGGAGCTTGGCATATGCCTCACTATCGCAAAGCTTAATTCTGGCTGTATTAACATTTTTAATAATAAGGCACGATGTTTCATTAACCTTTTCGTGGGTGCATTACAAGCCCCTTATTTCTTTTGGAAGTAAAGTATCCGTGATAAGTTTTTTGGAATTTATAGGCAGCTCGTTGGATACAATTTTAATAGGAAGATATTTTGGCGATATAAAGCTAGGTTTCTATAACCGTGCGCAAATGCTGATAAATTTACCAATGCAATATTTCACCACATCTTTTTCAAGGGTACTATTTCCTTCCTTTAGCCAAATACAAGATGATAATGAAAGAATAAAAAAAAATATTTTCTTGATATTAAAAATTGTAGCAACTGTTCTTTTCCCATTTGCGATTTTTGTCTCGATACTCGCTAAAGAAATTGTTTATGTGATTTTAGGAAATAAATGGATGGAATCCGCAGTTCTACTGCAAGTATTGGCGTTTGCAGCAGCAATTAATTTATTATCTCACTTTATTGCAGTTTTATTTGAAGCTCAGGGATTGTTAAAAGAAAAAATATTTGTACAAAGTTTGTTCATTGTTGTGCTGGCTGTTTCATTTTATATAGTATTACCTTATGGTGTGCTTGGATTTACTTTAGCTTTATTATTCTCACAAACATTTAAATTGTTGCAATATTTTTTTTATTTTTTGAGAATATTGAAGGTTACAATTTCAGAAATATTTAAGAATTTATTTCAGGCTTTTGTAACAGCATTTTTATTTTGGGCTGTGTTGTTCCCATTGTATCATTTAACCATCTCAATAAGTGATAACAATTTTCTAATACTTTCTATATGCACTTTTATTAGTCTTGCATCGTATTTATTGATTTTATTGCTTAAGTATAATACTGATATTAGAAATAAATTGAAATTTATTATTGTTTCATTAAAAATATAATTTTGGGAAATTATTTTTTAGGAAAATAAATGAAATTACTTTTTCTTTCCCAAGGTCATAAAGTTACAGACCACCCAGGTTATCACGATGCACTTATTAAATTAAAGAATGAAGGATTTATCTCTGACTTTTTTAATTTACCATTTTTTGGTTATGCTAAAGAGCATGGATGGGATGGATTTTACAATGAAGTTGTTAGACTGTGTAAAGAAGAAAACTTTGATATTGTGTTTTTTCAGTTTTTCCATAGTAATGCAATTTCAGACCCGACCAATTATGTTGAAATTTTAAAAAAACTTGACAAACCACCAATTATTATTAGTAGCTGTGGAGATGGTTTTTCTGATAATTGGATGAGACATGATTACCCTAATAGTTTTAAACAAATATCTAGAATGGCTGATATAACCTTCAGCACACAGATGGGGAAAGCGGCTGATAAAATGATTAATTGGGGCGCGAATAATATTGTTCTAGCACCGAATGGGATGTGTCAAGTAAGGTTTAAGGCACAGAATGTAGATTTAAGCCATCATAAATTTGAGTATGATATTGTTTTTGTTGGAAGCAACAATGGAAACCGTTTATTCAATCCAATTTCAAAACACTGGTGGGGGGCTAAAAAAAGACAAGAATTAGTGAAAGCGCTTTTTAAGAAATTCGGAAATAGATTTGGTTTGTTTGGCAATGGATGGAATTATCCTTGTTCCAAAGGTCCAATTCCCTTTGATCAACAGCAGAACGTGTTTAGAAAAGGAAGAATTATAGTTGGAGGTAATCCATATTCCTTATCTGATTACTATTCTTCTAATCGTTTATTTTTTGAAATTGCTTCTGGAATCCCCACGGTAGAATTATATGTTCCACGACTTGATAAAATTTTTCGAAATAATGATCATTGTTATTTTGTGAATGATATAGATGAAGTTGTTGAACGCTGCGAACAGTTATTAAAAGAAGACAAAGAAGAATTATACATTAAAGCCGCAATTGCCGCTAAGTATGTTGAGGAAAAACATACTGATTACCATAGAATGAAATTTATGCTAGATACCGTAAAGAGATATATTAAGAATAACAAAAAATTGGATGTAGATTTCCCATTCTTTTTACCAGAAGTTGATTTAAATGAAGAACAAAAATATGCAAAAAGAATTAGGATAGATTAATATGCACATAGGGATAGCAGGTCCTATTCTTACGGATTCTTTGAAAAATTACCTTGAACTACCGAAAAACTATCCTAAAGGTTTAGGTGGAAGTAATGTTAATAACCTTATAATAGGTTTACTAAAATTAGGTCATAAAGTTTCTATCTATACTTTGGATGTTGATGTTAGAGAACCAAAAGTATTGAATGGGAAGCAACTTAAAGTATATTTTGGGGAATATCGAAAAAGAGCAAGACATAGGATGCAGGATTTTTTTAGAAAAGAATCTCAGCAAATTAAAGAATTTATTCAAACTGATAAACCAGAAATAGTTAACGCACATTGGGGCTATGAATTTGCGATTGGGACAATAAAAAGCGGCTATCCTCATATTATTACATTACATGATGTGCCGATGGAAATATTAAAATTACAAAAGGATTTATATCGAGTTGTTAGACTTTTGATGAATTATTGGGTTATGAAAAATGGCAAATATTTTTGTGCTAATTCCCCATATACTGCTGATAAACTTAAAAAATTTAGCAAAGATATACCGGTTATCCCGAATTCAATTTTATCTGAATGGATAGTTGATAAACCAAAGGAATTTCCAAACGAAAAAACCAAAATTATCTCTCTTTTAAGTGGGTGGGGGGAAATAAAGAATCCACAGCCCGCTATTAAAGCTTTTTCAATGTTGCGTAAAAAATATAAAGATAAAATAGAATATCATCTATATGGCTCAGGATATGAAAAATTTGGAATAGGTTACAATTGGGCAAAGGAAAATGATTTACTGGATGGAATATATTTTCACGGTCCAAAACCTTATTGGGAGATAATAGAATTACTTCCAAATTATGATATCCTGCTACACCCGGCAAAGGAAGAGTCTTTTGGTATGACTTTAATTGAGGCAATGGCAAAAGGATTGCCGGTAATTGCGGGTAAAAACTCTGGAGCTGTACAGTGGGTTCTAAATTATGGAGAAAATGGAATTTTGGTTGATGTAACTTCACCTGATGATATTGCCAATGGAATTGAAAGATTAATAAACGATAAATTATTATATGAAAAACTAAGTTTAGAAGGATTGAAATATGTTTTAAGTCAATTCAATGATGAAAAAATAGCAAAGCAATACATTAATATTTATAGAAATTTATTATGAATATTCGATTTAACTTAAAAATGTTATTTATAAAAAAAAGTAAAAATCTTATTGCAGGGCCATATTATGGGGAATTTGGTTGGGAATTGATGAGTTTTCAAGGATATGTTAGAAAACTAAGGAAGTTTTATGAAAATGTAGCGGTGATTTCTTATAATACAAGTAATTACCTCTATGAAAAATGTATATTTTTTCCTCATTCATTGAAGTTAGAAAAATCTAGTTTTGGCTTTGGAATTTATAATGAAAAGCTTATTAGTGAACTTTCAATAAAAGTTGCTAAAGAGTTAAATTTTAATGATTATGATCTTTTTACACCTTTTCATATTAATAGAATAAATAAATTATTAATTGGTAATCAAGAGTTCAAAAAGTTTTATGAACCACCCATTCAAAATAATAAATTTGATATTGTTTTTCATTTTCGATATCTAAGAAGAGAAGATGGTGATAAAAAAAATTATAACATAGAATATATTAGAAAGATATTTTCATATTTTGAAAAAAATAAATATAAAATAGGATTTATTGGATTACCTCAATATTCTTATGCTTTAGGCGGGGAATATGATTTACGCTCAAATGACCTCAGATATACGATTTCAATAATATCTAATTCAAGATTAGTAGTGGGTGGCTCTAGCGCACCAATGCATCTAGCTCAGTTATGTGATAAACCAATTGTAGTATGGATTGGAAAGGAAGCGGATATAGATAGATATATCAGTTATTGGAATCCATTTAATAGTCCAGTTTTTGTTGTTAGTGATAAAAACTGGCAACCTAAACCTGAGGAAGTGATTAATAAAATTAATGAAGCAATTGAGAAGCTTAACATTTAATATTAAATAGAATTAACGAGATTATTTTATGACATTTAATTTTTTTTGTTAAAAAATGAAGGACTAAGCATTGCATCAATCGAAACGATGTTTTGCGTATTATCGCTTTTGATTTTTGATACCTACGGCTTAAGGTATGTTGTTATT
The DNA here is from genome assembly GCA_037481715.1 of Melioribacteraceae bacterium. Classification (GTDB taxonomy): domain Bacteria; phylum Bacteroidota; class Ignavibacteria; order Ignavibacteriales; family Melioribacteraceae; genus Rosettibacter. The sequence continues at coordinate 23,742 of JBBFLD010000015.1, read as the reverse complement.
GATAATTACAATGGCATTTTGTTAAAAGACTTGAATGAAATGGATAAAAAAATATTAGAACTTTATAATTTGCCGGAATTGAGAAAAACTTATTCAGAAAATTCAATCAAATTTGCTAAAGAAAAATTTAGTATGGAAAGATCGGTAAAAGAAATTATCGAATCATATAAAAAATAAAGCTTATTTCTAAATTAAAACAGCTTATTCATAAAGAAAGTATAATTGAAAAGAATAGATTACATATTAATTTTTTTTGTTTTTCTTTTTGACATTTTCCCGAATTTGAATATGTTCATACCTCAATGGTATGACGGGCTTTCTAATTCACTCTATTTCAGAAGCGGAATTGGCGCTTTAGATATAGTGTTATTATTTATGCTCACATTGACAATCTACCGTTATGTTAATAAACGATATATTTATATTAAAAATAATGGTATTGGTGGCTTGTTTATTGTGTTTTTTTTGTGGATGCTTTTCGAAATTATAAGGAATGTTGGTCGTTATGGTTTATCAGCTCCAGGTGAGTTTAGATTCAGATATTTAATTCTTGTTTTACCATTTTATATTGCATTAAACTTTTACACATTTGAATCACGTAAAAAGCTTGCAAAGTTTTTAATAATCGTATCTTATTTTATACCATTACTTTATATACCGGTTATAGGAATGATGAAAGGATGGGTATTTGGAGCAGAGAATAGATTCTTAAATTCTCAAATTTATCTTGGTATGGTTTATAGTTTAACACTAATTTGGCTCTGCAACAAATATAAATATTTAAGATTTTCAAAGAATATTTTACTTATCTCTTTATTTCCTTTTGCTTTCTTTTTTATAATAGACAGCCATAGAAGCGTCTGGTTAGCAGCTATTACAATGTTAGGAATACTATTTTATATAAATGAATTAAAAGTTGGAAAGCTTATAAAAGTTATTCCTCTTATTTTAGTTATAAGCGCAGTAGTATTTTCAATAATTAATAAAACAGGACTTAATCCAACAAAATATGTTGAGGAAAGGGGCTCTGCTTTTGTTAATCCCGAAGCTGATCAAACATCATATTGGCGTTTGATAATGTGGTCATTGCAAATTGAAAAATTTATAAATTCTCCCATAATTGGCGAAGGTTTTGGTGGATACTGGACTGTTGTTTTACCAGATGGACAAATAGTTAATGTTTCCCCTCACAGTTATTATGTGCAAACATTAGTAAAAGTAGGATTAATTGGAATGGCGTTATACCTCTTAATAGTATTTAAGTTATTTAGTAGGTTAAAGCAATTTTTAAAAATCGCCAAAAAGAAAAATAATCCCGAGATGCCTTTAATTATTTTGGGCTTTTGCGTTTTAATAACAATGCATATTTATTATATAGTATATTCACTTGAATATTACTCATTGTTCTACATTGGCTTAGCGGCAGCTGTTATACTGGATAAAAGATATTACTTAAATGAAGAATAGCATTTACATCATCATCCCCGTCCATAACCGTAAAGAATTTACAAGAAACTGTCTGCTTTCTTTAAGAAAACAAACCTATAAAGAATTTAAGATAGTTATAATTGATGATGGCTCGACAGACGGCACTGCAGAGATGCTTGAGAATGAATTTCCCGAAGTTCATGTAATTAAGGGCGATGGTAACTTGTGGTGGACAGCGGCTACAAATCTTGGTGTAAAATATGCTTTGGAAAATAATGCTGATTATATTTTAACTCTTAATAATGATACAATTGCTACTGAAGAATTTTTAGAAAAAATGATTTATTGGGCGAAAAAAACACCAAACGCTTTACTCGGCGCTTTTGCTATTGATGCAGATACTAAGAAACCGGTTTATGGAGGAGAAATTATAAATTGGAAGTGGGCTAACAGTAAATTTTTGTTAGACATTTTACCAAAAGAACAATGGCATGGTCTGCACGAAGTTACACATTTCCCGGGGAGAGGCTTATTAATTCCAGCAGATGTATTCCGAAAAATTGGTTTATATAATCAAAAACATTTTCCACATTATGCAGCTGATTACGATTTTACACTTAGAGCATGTAAAGAAGGGTATAAAATCTTTTGTAACTACGAAGCAAAAATATATATATTCCCTAATTGTAGTAGCTCAGAGGAGATAAGAAATAATTTTAGTTTTATTAATTATTTGAAACATTTGACATCAATTAAGGGCAGTGGGAACATTAAAATATTTATTATTTATTCTTTAAAACATTGTCCCCGAATTTATCTTATTAATTATTTAATAATTGGCCTTTTAAAACGATTTTTAGGGATGCCTTTAAAATCTTTAAAAAAATATATATCAAAAATTAATGAATACATACTTATTAAATAAGAAAATCTTATTTATTACCCCAAAATGTTCTCATTATCACATTGGTTTTTTTGAGGAATTTTCCAAGATAACTAAAGTCAAGTTTCTCTTTGATACAGGAGAGAAAAAGAAATCTAACCCTCTATTAAAGGGTTATTCTGGTAATTTTTATTCCGAATATATTAAAAGTATTAAATTTTTTAATAATGTTATAATTATTAATTTTTATAAACTAATAAAAGAGATATTTAACCACGATATAATTATAAAAAGTGACGAAAACCAAATTAATATAATCCTAATATTTCTAATTTCTAAAATTTTTAAGAAAAAAATAATAATCTGGTGTAGTTTATGGAAAGATCAAAATTTATTTCTTTCAAGAATTAAAACTATATTACAATATTTTTATCTCAAAGGTGCAGATGCAATAATATGTTATGGTACTCATGTAAAAGAATACATTTTAAATAAGTATAAATTTTTAGATAAAAAAATTTTTATTGAACATCATTCAACTAATCCAATGTTATATTTGGACGAATCAATTAATTTTAATATTCGGGTTAAAAATAAAATGAATATATTATTTGTTGGTAGATTATCAATTGAAAAAGGACTAGATTATTTAATTAAAGCATTTTATTATTCTACTTCATTAGCACACCTTCATATTGTTGGTAATGGACCTTTAGAGATTAAGCTTAAAAAAATTGTAAGTGATCTTAAAATTGAAAATAAAGTAACTTTTTATGGTTTTATTAAACCTGAAGCACTTCATAATTTTTATAAACAATCGGATATTTTTATTTTACCATCAATTTCGACGCCGTGGATTACTGAAACTTGGGGGTATGTAATTAATGAAGCTCTACATTATCAACTACCTGTAATAGCAACAACATCAGTTGGTGCTGTTGCAGGTGGATTAATAGTTAATTACTTTAATGGTTTGATAGTTGAAGAAAAAAATGTATTTTCAATTAAAGAAGCTATTGATGAGTTGTGTAATAATAAAAATCTGTACTATACTTTAAAAAATAATACTAAAAAGAGATTGTGCGAATGGAATAATATTCAAATGTCATTAGATTTTGTGCATGCAATAAAATCTATACTTTAATTTATTATTATTGTATCTTAAAAATTGAATTTAATGAATATGAAAAACAAAATAAGATTTATAATTGAAGATAATTATTTATTTGAAAGAATTATTAATCATTTAATATTATTTTATGATAAAAAAATAAGAAAATCTTATTCATTGCCAAAAAATATTGAAATTATAAATATTGAAAAATTTTTTGATTTTTTATTTAATAACATATATAAAGAAAAAAATTATATTAAGGAAAAGTTAGATATAGAATTTTTAAAGTTATACGAAATTGTAAATAAAAAATTAATAAATAATCAAATTCCGCAAGTATATAACGCTGATATATCATTAGCAAAATTATGTTATCATTTAGTAAGAATAAAAAAACCTAAAGTGATTATTGAAACAGGTGTTGGAAATGGTGTTACATCGTTCTTCATCTTAAATGCTATTAAAAATAATGAATTGGGAACTCTTTTTAGTATAGATCTTCCACCATTATCATCACAAAATATTGGACTTTTAGTTGAGGATAATTTAAAAATAAATTGGAAATTGCATCTAGGTACATCTTTACGACTTTTACGTAAAATAAAAAGATTAAATAATAATAAGATTGACATTTTTATACATGATAGTGCTAATATCTATACGATTCAGAAATATGAAGTTAATGTTATTTATAATGCGCTTTGTTCTTATGGTATTATTATTATGAATAATATAGGAACAAACAGTGCATTCATTGAATTATTAGAAGAATTAAAACCGACATACTTTTTTGTTATTGAACAGATTAATAAGAAAAATAATTATACTGGTATAATGATAAAGTAAAACATGAAAAAAATAATCACATTCAGTTTTGATGATGGTTGTTCAGAGGATTTTAAAACAGCTGAACTATTAGCTAAATATGGTTTTAAAGCTACTTTTTATATAGCGAATTCTCACTCACATAATCCTTTGCAACCAAATGAAATAAGACAATTGTCTTATTTAGGTGAGATTGGCGCACATACAAGAAATCATATAAGATTAGACAAGCTCAATTATATTTCTCAAAAGAAAGAAATTGAGTATAATAAAAAATACTTGGAAGATATTATTGGTAAATCGGTTGATGTGTTTTGTCCTCCAAAAGGATATTATAATAAAAAAACACTAAAAATTATTAAGGAGTTAGGTTTTGCAGGAATGAGAACGACTAAAGATTTTCAAATTAAGTTTAATAATAATTATGAAATGCCTACAACATTACAATTATATCCTCATAAAATTGAGATTATGATTTATCATTTAATAAAATATAATCCTCAATACTTCTTTTTTTTGTTTCCATATAAATTAAAATCTATTGAGCAAATTCTAATATTTTTTAATAAAATAATAAATTTAAGTGGTGGTGTATTACATTTATGGGGACACTCGTGGGAGTTAGAAATGTTTATAAATATAAATTATCTTAAATCCATTTTAAAGTTAGTAGAATCCTTTAACTATGAAAGTTATTATAACTCACAGTTAGTATTATGATTAAAATTAAGATGCATTATAGAGCTCTATTAATTCTAAATAATTGAAAACTAGTTTATGAATAAAAAGGAATTTGTTTATTATATACTAAATCGTTTAAATGAAGCCGGTGTTGATATCTGTGTTCTATCATTAAATTCTACAGGGGAAATTGATTTATCTACTGACGTAGATATTATTTCAATGAATTATCCAATAAAAAAGGTAATCAAACTTATTAAGGAATTTGCAAGAAATGCTGGTTGGCTGTTAGTAAATGTTTTTAAACATAGTGGTGCTGGTGTACAACTATATTTTTATCACTCAGATGAATATATAAGTTTAGATATCTATTCCAAATACTGGTGCAATGAAAAAATTAGAATTAATTTTAATCGTAATTTTAAAACAATTAAAAATAATAATTACTTTATACCTACAAATGAAAGTGAATTTAAATACCTTCTTTTAAAAAGATTAAGTAAAAATTCTATTGAACAAAAACATTATGAAAGGTTATTTGCATTAGCTAGTAATATTAAAATTAATAACTCAGACATTTCATATTATTTGGGAGAAGATAAAAGCAGACGCATTATAGAATATCTTAGCAATAAGAAAAAATTAGACCCTGAAATTATTAACGTCTGTTTTTACTCGATGAAAAGGAAGGTTTTCGAAAAATTCACCCATTTAGTATTAAATATTCCTAGAATTATTAATAGAATATTAAATCCGACTGGAATATTCATAGTATTTATTGGACCTGATGGTTCGGGAAAGTCTTCTTTAGTGGAAGCGTTTTCAGATAGAATCCAAGTTATATTCAGAAATGTATATATTTTCCATTGGCGCCCAATGTTTCTACCCGAGATGATTCTTGGTAGGAATAAATTTAATAATACAAATCCACACCAATTCAAGGAGTGGACACCAATTTTTTCGTATATAAAATTTATTTATTATTTAATAGATTTTATTCTTGGATATTACATAAAAATACTACCTGCTAAAATTAAAAGTAGTGCTATTATTTTCGATAGATATTATTATGATTTTTATTTTGATTTGAAGCGATATAGGCTTAAGCTACCAATATCATTAATTACTTTCTTCAATATTATTATACCAAAACCTGATTTGGTATTCAGTATTATAGCTGATCCAGCAATAATAATACGAAGGAAAAATGAATTATCACTAAATATTTTACAAAAACAAAATGAAATTATAACAAAATACTTTAACAATAATAAAAATTCCTATATAGTACATAATGACAGAACTCTAGATATTACACTTTCAGAATTAAAAATTATTATCTTAAAATACCTTGAAAAAAAATTTAAATAAAGTTCTTCTGATAGCCTACGCTTGTGAACCAAACAAAGGTTCAGAACCGGGTGTTGGTTGGAATATAGCTTTAGAGTTATGCCAATATTACGATATTTACGTTGTTACGAGAGTAAATAATAAAAAATTAATAGAGAAAATAACACTGCCTAATAATATTAAATTTATCTACGTGGATTTACCACAGTATTTAATCAAAATTAAAAAATACATAGGAATTATTGTTTATTATATTATATGGCAGTTTCTTGTTATCATTAAAATAAAAAAAATTAATATCAAATATGATATTCTATACTTGTTAACCTTTGGTAATTTATTATATCCAAATTTATTTCCTTTATTCTTTAAAAATCATTTTATTTGGGGCCCTGTCGGTTTTGGTTATAATGCTCCATTAAAATATTGGAAATATTATTCATTTAGAGGGAAAATTAATGAATTTTTTAGATTTATTATTAAAATAATTAATTTATTGAATCCATTATTTCATATTGCAATAAGAAAAACAGATATAATTTTTACTGTTTCAAGAATTTCATATAATTATATAAAGTCTATTTACCCTAAAGCAAATATAATAATACTCTCACAAGTAGGCATTTCAAATGATATTAGGGAATATCTAAAAAATCCAATAAAAAAATTAAAATGTGATAAAAAAGATTCAAAAGACAGTGATTCTTTTATAATAATGATAGCAGGTAGATTAGTACACTGGAAAGGTTTTGGAATTGCAATACTAGCATTTAACGAATTTTTAAAAAAAGTAAAATCAGCAAAGATGATTATAGTTGGAGATGGTTATGAATTAAATTATATTAAAAAGTTAATTAAAAAATTAAAAATAGAAGATAACATAACAATATACAAAGAAATGAATTATTATGAATACCTAGAATTATTAAAATCTATAGATATTTTTGTCTATCCTTCTCTCCATGAGCCTGGCGCTTTTGTTTTAGCAGAAGCTTTATTTGCTGGGAAAAAAATAGTTTGTTTTAAATATGGGGAACCTGATGAAATTGTACCTGATGTTAATAATATTAAAATAAATATATCGTATGGTTGGCAGGGTATTTCTGAGGGATTATTAAAACTTTATAGTAGTAAACTTAACAATACATATTTATATAATAATGAAGTATCTACTAATGAAATAAATTCAAATTTTAGTTGGTCGAAAAAAGCTTTTATAATATCTCAAGAAATACAAAAAGTTTTAAATGAAAATTCTTCAGGTTCATAATTATTATCAATATCCCGGAGGAGAGGATATTGTTGTTAAAAACGAATATGATTTATTAACTTCAAAAAAAAATAAAGTAATACAATACATTAAAAATAATTCAGAAATAGATAAATATGCACTAATTAAAAAGATCAAATTGTTTTTTGATGCTACTTATTCCAAAAATACTTACAAAGAAATTATTAATTTGTTAAAAATCGAAAAACCTGATGTAGTTCATGTGCACAATACACTTCCTCTAATAAGTCCTTCTGTTTATTATGCATGCAAAGATTTGAATGTTCCAGTCGTGCAAACACTTCATAACTATCGTTTATTTTGTTCAAATGCATATTTTTTTAGAGAGGGACATATATGTGAAGAATGTGTTGGTAAAAGTCTTTTTCATTCAGTAAAATATGGCTGTTATAAAAATTCGAGATTACAGACATTCGCTTTGGCAAGAATAGTAGAGCAAAATAAAAAGTGGGGAACTTGGGAGAATAAAATTGATCTTTATATTGCATTAACGGAGTTTTCAAAAAAGAAACTTATTGAAGCTGGAATGCCAGAAAATAAAATAGTTGTTAAACCAAATTTTATTTTTAATGATCCGGGCATTGATTATGAAACTCAAAATCATTTTTTATGTGCAGGAAGATTGGATATAACTAAAGGCACACAAGTTTTGTTAGAAGCTAAAAAAAAATTGAAAAACAAAGTAAATATTTTAGTTGCTGGTGATGGGATTTTGAGGGATGAAATAAAAAAAGATTTTAATGAAAATTATCTTGGTCAACTGAACCATTGTGATTTAATGAAATTTATGAAGGGTAGTATTGCATTAATATTTCCTTCTATTTTATATGAAAATTTGCCAATGGTTATAATCGAAGCGTTTGCTTGTGGAAAACCAGTGATTGCAAGCAATTTAGGTGCAATGGCGGAATTGATTGAAGATGGGAAAACTGGTTTATTATTTGAACCAGGAAATGCAAATGATTTGGCAGAAAAAATTATTTGGGCATGTGTACATAAAAAAGAAATGAAACAAATGGGGATGAATGCGCGAAAAGAATATGAAGAAAAATATACAGCAGAAAAGAATTATAAGATGCTGATTGAGATTTATGAAAAAGCAATCAAAATGCAAAATTCAAAATGAAAAATTAAAAAGTTGGTTAATATATTTTGTTAAATGAATTTTTTATTGATAATAAAAACAATTGTAATAAATATTTAACTTTACCTAATAAAAATGCCCCACGTATAATTGTTCCTGTAAGGAATTTTAAGTTATTTAACAATGGGCTTAAAGTTCAGAATACTGCTTCATTCAAAAATAGATTATTTAAAAGTGTTCTTCCTTTAGGTTATCCGTTTTTTAAAAATATAAATACTAATATTGTGTATGGCACCAGAGAATTAAATAATTTAATTGATGTAGTTAAAGAAGTAGTAAAAAACGATAGAATTGCAGATGTAAGTGTTTATGTTGGTACGGAAAAAAGTAAAAACAGAAAATTAACTTTTCTATTGTTGGATGAACATGGAAATCATCTAGGATTTTTAAAATTCCCAATAGAAAGCGAGAGCGAAACTTTCATTGAAAAAGAATTTTATGCATTAAATAAATTGAAAAAATATGACTTTAATTTTCTTAATCTACCAGCTAATGTTAAGTTACTTAATTTTAATGGCAGAAAAGTTTTGTTTCAAGAAAGTATTTTTAATAATACAAGGCAATTAAAAAATAGGTTAAATTCTATAATTACAGATGCTGCTGCAGAATTAGCAAGGAATACAAAACATTATAATATAAAAAAATATTTTGATAAAATTTTTAATGATTTGGATCAAGCTGAAGAAATTAGGTTTTTTAAAGAAAAATTGATTAATATTTCTGATTATTTATTAGAATTGAATATACCGCTTGTATTTATTCATGGAGACTTTGTGCTGTATAATATGCAATTCAGAGGGAATAAACTTTATTTGATAGATTGGGAATATTTTCGGGGAGGGTTACCATTATTTGATTTATTTCATTTTGTTTTTCAAGGGAAAATTCAAATTGAAAAAAAGAGCATTAGAAAATGTATTAAAGCTGTTTTTATTAAAAGAAATTTAGAAATTTTTAAATATTATCTTAATAAATTTAATTTGAATATTAATTTGATTGAACCAGAAAAAATTATCCGGGATCTATTCATTGTTTATTTAATTGACAATCTACTATTTGAAAGAAAGATAAAAGTAAATCTATCATTGATTAAAAGCCATTATTATGATGCGTTGAAGTATATTTTATTAAATAAAAAATCTGTGTTAAACTGTGGTTAGTTTTTTTACCATAGACCCGCCAGAGGACAGGCAAGTTACACGGATTTGCATACGGAAATCTGGTTAATTTAGAGAAAATCTGTGTGAATCTGTGGCTTAAAGTTTTTACCATAGATAACACAGATTAGCACGGATGATAATTAAAAATAAATATACTACATATATTTCAATAATTAATAATGATGAACAAGCATTTATTAACCTTAAATTGGTTATAGCTACGCAAAATGATATGAATTTATTAAAACTTGCTTACTTGGTATTACTCTATGGTAAACCGCTTTCTATTATAGTGAAATTAAATCTTTAAAAACATTAGATAGATATTTCTTATAGTAATGAAAGTCCTTTCTGTAAATCTGTATTCAGGTTCAATTCCTCTATTTATCAAAACTCTATTAAATGATTGTATAGGTGAGAAAAAAAATAGATTAGTATCAGCAACTGGAGCGCATGGAATTATAATTGCACAAAAAAATGTTGAATTCAGAGATATACTTAATTCTTTTTATGCTAACTTGCCAGATGGTATGCCAGGTGTTTGGGTTGGTAAATTAAAGGGTGCAAAGAATATGGGACGCTGTTATGGTCCTGATTTTTTTCGTGAAACTATTATTGCTACCAAAGATTATGATATCAAACATTTTTTTTGTGGAGGTAAAGAAGGTGTTGCTGAGGAGTTAAAAAAAGCATGCGAAGAGAGGTTCGGTAATAAAAATATTGTAGGAACTTATTCACCACCTTTTCGTGAAATGAGCGATAATGAAATAAAAGATCTTGCAGAAAAAATTAATTCTTTAAATACAAATCTAGTATGGATAGGTTTGAGTACTCCAAAACAAGAAATATTTGCTTATAGATTATCAAAATATACAAATGTTAATTTTATTTGTACAGTTGGGGCAGCATTTGATTTCCATACTGGAAAAGTTAAACAGGCGCCTAAGTGGATTCAAAAAATTGGTATGGAATGGTTTTTTAGATTATGTATGGAACCTAAAAGATTGTGGAGAAGGTATATTAAAATTGTCCCTTTGTTTATTTGGTATAATTTCGTTGAATTAATATCTGGTAAATTTTTTAATCAAAATATCCAGGAGGTAATAAATGATTAATAAAAAAACTGCTTTAGTTCTCGGCGCTGGTGGTTTTATTGGAGGGCACTTAGCTAATTATTTAAAGAAAAAAGACTATTGGGTTCGTGGTGTAGATTTAAAACATCATGAATATCAAGGTTTATTAGTAGATGATTTTGTTATTGGAGATTTGAGGGATCCCAAAGTTGTTGAATCTGTAATAGATAGACCTTTTGATGAAGTCTATCAGCTTGCTGCGGATATGGGTGGAGCAGGTTACATATTTACAGGCGAGCATGATGCGGATGTTATGCATAACTCTGCTACAATAAATCTTAATATTTTGCATTATGGACAAAAAGCTAGTATTAAAAAGATTTTTTATTCATCATCTGCTTGTATTTATCCTGAATATAATCAAATGGACCCTGATAATCCTAAATGCTCAGAAGATTCTGCATATCCTGCTGCGCCTGACAGTGAATACGGATGGGAAAAACTCTTCAGTGAGCGCTTATATTTTGCATTCAAAAGAAATTATGGCATGAATGTTAAAGTAGCAAGGTTTCATAATATATTTGGTCCTTATGGTTCATGGAATAATGGGAAGGAGAAGGCTCCAGCTGCTATTTGCAGAAAAGTTGCAGAAGCAAAATTATTTGGTAAAAACGAAATTGAAATTTGGGGAGATGGCAGGCAAACTCGATCATTCCTTTATATCGATGAATGCCTTGAAGGTGTTCGCAGACTAATGGATTCCGAAACATTTGATGGACCTGTTAATATTGGTTCTGAGGAAATGGTAACGATAAACCAGCTTGCAGAAATCGTAATGGATATTGCAGGTGTTAAGTTGAATATTAAACATATTCAGGGTCCTACTGGTGTTAGAGGTCGGAATTCAGATAACAGACTGATAAAAGAAAAATTAGGTTGGGCACCGAGTTCTCCGCTGAGAACTGGTTTAGAGAAAACGTACAGGTGGATTGAGGAGCAGGTTGAGAAGGAAAGAGGGGAAGATAGAGGGTAGAAGGCAGAGGGTGGAGATTAGAGGTCAGATGTCAGAGTGCAGAAGTCGGAAGTCAGATGTCAGAGGGTAGAAGTCGGAAGTCAGATGTCAGAGGTCAGAGGGCGGAAATCAGAGGTCAGAGGGCGGAGGTCGGAGGGGGGAAGTTAGGAGTCGGAAGTCAGAGGTCAGAGGACAGAGGTCGGAAGTCGGAAAGTGAAAGCGATTTGTATAGCTGACATCTGATTTCTGAATTTTAACCTATTCTACAGAAGCAAGCCTTTTTTGTCTTTAATAAAGAATTGACGATTATTTAATAGGTGGATTGAAGAACAGGGGGGAAAGCAGAAGAGGTAGAGCAGAGAGCATAGGGCAGTGAATGTCAGATTTTAGATTACATGATTTACTGATTTGGAAGGAAATAAAGAGTATAAAATATTGTTAATTAATTATCATTTTATTATATTATTTTGTGATTAAAATAATTTATTGTAATATATGATGCAGTTTAATAAACAGCTAATACCACGAAAGTTATTGGTAAATATTAAAAATAAATTGTTTCGTGATAAAGCTATAATTGTATATGGGGCACGACAGGTTGGAAAAACAACTCTTATTAATTCTCTTTTGAATGATTTGGGATTACAAAATAAGGACATTACATATTTAAATGGTGATGATTTTGATGTTCGTGAAATTCTCTCAAATCCTAATGTAGTAAAATTGGAAGGAATTATAGGAAAGTCTAAAATTCTTTTTATTGATGAAGCACAAAGAATTCCAGAAATAGGAATTGTTATAAAAATTATTGTTGATAGAATTAAAAATGTTCAGGTAATTGCCACAGGTTCTTCTTCGTTTCTTTTATCCAGAAGCATAAAAGAACCATTAACTGGCAGAGCATATGAATTTGTACTTTATCCTTTGACATTTGGAGAATTAGTAGAACATTCATCTTTATTAGAAGAAAAAAGAAAACTTGAACGAAGACTAATTTTTGGTTCATATCCTGAAATAGTTTCTTCACCAGGAGAGGAAAAGGACTTACTGGAGCTTTTGAGTGGAAGTTATCTGTATAGGGATTTATTTGTGATGCCTACTGTTTCACGTCCTGAGCTGTTAGAGAAGATTACAAAAGCAATTGCATTACAAATAGGTTCCGAGGTTTCTACTGTAGAAATTGGACAGTTAGTAGGAGCAGACAGGCTTACTGTAGAAAAATATATTGATTTATTAGAAAAGGCATTTATAGTGTTTCGACTGCCTGCTTTAAATCGTAATGTGAGAAATGAAATTAAAAAAGGGAAAAAGATTTATTTTTATGATAATGGAATACGTAATGCTGTGATAAAGAATTTTAATGAGATAAATTTAAGGAATGATGTTGGAGCTCTCTGGGAAAATTATTGTATTAGTGAGAGAATTAAATTTTTGGCTTACTCGAATCATCCAGCTCAAAGCTATTTCTGGAGGACTACTCAGCAACAAGAGATTGACTATGTTGAAGAATATGATAACAGTTTTTCAGCTTATGAATTTAAATTCAATATAGCTGCACGTCCTAAATTTTCGAAGACATTTATCAGTTCATATCCTGTCAAACATACAAATTTGATAACGCCTGATAACATTGAGGAATTTGTTTTGTGAAAGTTGTATTGTTTGGCAGAGGGTGGAGGGCGGAGGACAGAGGGCAGAAGTCAGAGAGCAGAGGTCAGAGGGCAGAGGTCAGAGGTCGGAGGACAGAGGGCGGAGGACAGAAGTCAGAGGGTGGTAAGGGAAGATTGGAAGTTTCTAATTGCGGAATTTATGTTTTCTTAACTGCTAGTTATCCATTTGAAATATATTTATATAAAACTATTTCCAAGTTTTAGTAAATTCAAACAAAACATAATAAATCAATATTTATAACAATATCTTTAAATAACCTGTGAAATCATATAAAATTAATAAAAAATGAAATTGTTACAGTTTTTTTATTTGGTTTGCGTGCTGGTAAAAATGTTAAACATGTTGTGATATAATTATAGGATTTATAAGTAAAAATAAACTTGATCAAAAATTGTTAAGTAAAATTAAAAAAGCTTTTGAGGTGTCTATTATTCCTTATAACGTTGATTTAATTGATTTTGGGAAAGTTGATAAAGAGTTTAAGAAAATCGCTTTAGGAGAAATTGAGGTATGGAACAAAGCCAAAGATTTCGATATAAGCTAAAATCCTATAAAATGTTTTAACAGGGTTTAGTGTATCATTAAATATTGATGTTTCTAATTTTTTTGGAATAAATCATTGCTACAATAAAAACGGACGCATACAGAGATTTAAGTATTGCAGGGAATTAATATGGAAGCTTATTAAAAATTTTCTTTAAGAATATCATAGTAAAGATGATAGATCTCTTAACCAATAAATTAAAGGATTTTTTTTGGATCGGTTGATGAGTGCAACTAAGAAGTGTGAATTTAAATGCTTGATGAAAGAAATAAATAAATAAATTATGCAATATTTATTGATAAGAACTTTTAAAAGATTTATAGTGAAATAAAAGACTATTGTGTAATTGTGTTTACTTGTATTAAAAATCTTAAAGGACATATATAGACAAAAAACAAGATGAGGGAAGAAATTAGCATAGGACTTGGGGCAAAGCATGTTTTTACATAAAGCCAGTGATTTTAGGGATAACAATTTCACTTAAGCATATACGAATAACGTATTTTATGCGACTTAAATCTCGTAACATTCAACATATTATTTGAAATCTGAAACTTGCAGCTTGTAACTCGTTATTATTATTACTTTTTATTATATTTGAATTAAACTTTTGAAAACTTAACCTTGTTATAGGGCGGTAAATATTTTTTTATAAGATGTAATTACGAGGGCTTTATGCATTTAGGTAAAAATTCTTTGTATTATTTAAGAATTTTACTTGATTTATTTACATTATTAGCAGCCTTTTATATTTCATATTGTTTTACTGTTAAAGATTTAGTAATTACAATACCCACTAATGATTTTTATATTTACCTTTCATTGACTGTTATCTGGTATATAACTGCAAGAAATTTGAATTTTTATGAAGATTTCCGTTCTCGTAATTTTAGTTATGAATTGATATTAATAATCAAAAATGTACTATATCAACTTTTGAGTGTTATTATAATTTTATTTTTATTAAAAATTAATTACCTATCGAGGCAGTTCGTATTTTTATATTCTTTCACTCTGTTAATACTATTAATTATTCAGAAATTTTTAATAAGAAAACTTCTGAATAATTTTAGAAGAAAGGGGAAAAACTTGAGAAGTATGTTAATTATTGGAGCAGGACAGGTTGGGTTAAGATTTTATAACAAAATTCAAGCAAATCCACATTTTGGTTATAATGTTCTGGGTTTTCTTGATGATGCAGTACCTAAAAATCTTAATGGTGAATATATAGGTCCCATTTCTCAACTTGAAAATGTTTTAAATGAGTTTAAGGTAGATAATGTAATAGTTGCATTGCCAAATTATGCTATGAAAAAGATAGAAGAAGTAATAAAGGTATGTGAAAATTACACAACAAGAGTAAGAATAATACCTGATTATTTCAGGTTTGTTTCTGACAAGTATAGCATTAGTATGTTTGATAATATTCCAATTATATCATTGAGAGAAGAGAGAATTAATGAGTTACACTGCAGAATAATGAAAAGAACTTTTGATATAATATTTAGTTTATTAGTTATTTTGTTAATTATGTCATGGCTAGTTCCGATAATTTCAATTATTATAAAAGTTACATCAAAAGGACCAGTATTCTTTAAACAAGAAAGATGGGGGAGAGATAATAAAAAGTTTACCATATTAAAATTTCGTTCAATGGTTAATGATAGTAAAGATGTGGATGAAAAAGGAAACTATAAACAAGCGACAAAAAATGATCCACGCATAACTAAAATTGGTAAGTTTCTAAGGAAAACAAATCTTGATGAACTGCCTCAATTTTTCAATGTATTAATTGGGGATATGAGTGTTGTAGGACCGAGACCACATCCAATTCCACTAAATATTGAATCGAAAAATGTAGTAGAACATTATATGTTAAGACATTTAGTTAAGCCAGGGCTTACAGGCTGGGCACAGGTGAATGGCTACAGAGGAGAAACAAAAAACAATATTAAACTTATGCAAAAAAGAGTTGATTATGATTTGTGGTATATAGAAAACTGGTCATTCTGGCTTGATATACAGATAATTATTATGACAATATGGAAGATGATTAAAGGGGATCCGAATGCGTATTAGTTGATTGGATTAATAGGTTAGTGAATTGTAACACGAAACGAAGTTTTGTGAACATGGTTGAAGGTTACAGGTTTAAGATTGCAGGTTTTAAGGTTGAAGGTTACAGGTTAAATGTTATAGATTGAGAAACCACGAAG
The DNA here is from genome assembly GCA_037481715.1 of Melioribacteraceae bacterium. Classification (GTDB taxonomy): domain Bacteria; phylum Bacteroidota; class Ignavibacteria; order Ignavibacteriales; family Melioribacteraceae; genus Rosettibacter. Next base: position 7,350 of record JBBFLD010000015.1, on the reverse strand, counting down.
TGGTTAAATATTAATAGAAAAAATGTAACGAACGAAAAATTATCAGAACCCTGACGGGGTTCAATATTAAACGTTGGGAATAGAAGCGATTGAAAAAAATGGAAAAATGGAATCTTGGAATAATGTGCTGGTGGATTGTAACACGAAACGAAGTTTCGTGAATGATATTTGATTAAATGGAATCAATTAATTTTATGCACGATTCTTCGAATCGTGTTACAGATTAAAAACCCCGAAAGGGGTTAAATGATAGATGTGGGTACAGAAGCGCTTGTAATGATGGAAAATTGGAATAATGGGCTGGTGCTTGTAACACGAAACGAAGTTTCGTGAATGGTAATCGAATAAATGGAGTCAATTAATTTTGTGCACGATTCTTCGAATCGTGTTACAAGATTAAATTGTAACACGAAATGAAATTTCGTGATTATTAATATCATTTAATATAGATAGTTATTTAATTTACTTTCCTTTGTAAAAGGATAATTATTTAATTATCTTTCCTTTGTAAAAGGAAACTATTGAATGAAATGAAAGATATTATCAAAACAATTATTAAAGATTTCCATCAAAGTGAATTACCAAATTTTAAAGAAAGAAATCTTACCATTCCTTTAAACAGCAACAAAATAATATCTATTATTGGAAGCAGAAGAACTGGAAAAACTTATTATCTATATCAAATTATTTCAGAATTATTAAAAACAGTTGATAAAGAAAATATTCTTTACATTAATTTTGAAGATGAAAGACTTAACTTGAAATCTGAAGATCTGCGTTTAATTATTGATGCATATTATGAATTATACCCAGAAAAAAAGGATTCGCTCTATATTTTTTTTGACGAAGTTCAAACCATTCCCAATTGGGAAAAATTTGTTAGACGTTTATATGATACAGTTACAAAGAATATTATTATTACTGGCTCTTCATCTAAACTATTAAGTAAAGAAATAGCATCCAGTTTAAGAGGCAGAGCAATTTGGTATGAGTTGTTCCCTCTCTCATTTTCTGAATATCTACATTTTCTAAATATTGACTCAAGTGATATATACAGTTCAAGAAATAAAGCAAAGATAATTAAAGCATTTTCAAATTATTTATATAATGGAGGTTTTCCAGAAGTTGTTTTTTATGATTCTCAATTAAGATTAAAAACTTTACAAACTTATCTTGATGTTATGATATATAGAGATATTATAGAAAAATATGATGTAAAAAATTCATTATCACTTAGATATTTTATCAGAAAATGCTTGTCAAACATTTCAAATACTATTTCCGTAAATAAATTGTTTAATGAATTAAAATCTTTAGGCATAAAGATAAGCAAAGACACCATTTATGATTATATTAATTATGTAAATGATTGTTATCTTTTATTTATTGTTAGTATTTATTCAGAATCGATTAATGTACAACAGACAAATGAAAAGAAACTATACTGCATAGATACAGGTTTAGTGAATAGTGTTTCGTTTAAATTCTCACAAAATACTGGAAGGATGCTTGAAAATGTAGTTTTTATGCAATTGAGAAGTAAAGGCGAACAAGTTTATTATCACAAAAAGAAAGCAGAATGTGATTTTTTAGTTCATAAAGATGATAAAATATGTGCAGCCTATCAAGTTACTACAGAAATAAATAAATCTAATTGGGATAGAGAGGTTAAAGGATTATTAGAAGCTCTTGATATTTATCAATTAAATGAGGGTTATATTTTAACTTTAGATCAATCTAATGATTATAAGGAAGAAGGAAAATCTATTAAAGTTCGTCCAGTATGGAAATGGATTTTGGGATTTGAGGGTTGATAAATTTGAAAAATTGTGTCATAAGGCATCCATATTTAACGAAATTGGTTTGGAATAGTGGGAAATTGGAATGATGGAAAGATGAGATGGTGGCTTGTAACACGAAACGAAGTTTCGTGAACATGGTTGAAGGTTACAGGTTTTAAGGTTGAAGGTTACAGGTTAAAGGTTAAAACAACCACGAAGTGGTTAAATATTAATAGAAAAAAATGTGACGAACTAAAAATTATGAGAACCCTGACGGGGTTCAATATTAAACGATGGGAATAGAAGCGATTGGAAAAAATGGAAAGATGGAATAATAGGCTGGTGGATTGTAACACGAAACGAAGTTTCGTGAATGGTAATTGAATAAATGGAATCAATTAATTTTGTGCACGATTCTTCGAATCGTGTTACAGATTAAAAACCCCGAAAGGGGTTTAATATTAATAGAAAAATGTTACAAAAGAACATATAAGAACCCTGTAGGGGTTCAATGATAATGTGGAGAAGAGAAGCGCTTGTAATGATGGAAAAATGGAAAATTGGAATAATGGAATTATGGGCTCGTCGATTCTAACACGAAATTAAATTTCGTGAAAGGAATAAATGGTAATAGGTTGAAGGTTGATATAATGTGAGAATAGATTCGGTTGGAATGATAGAAATTTGTTTTTAACACAAAATATAATTTATGAAAAAAAGCAGCTAATAACCATTTAGGTTTTATTATTATCGATTATGCAAATTATCTCACCCAAATGAATTATTTTTTATATAACTAATCATAAAAATTAATAGATGAAAATGATTCTTGATAATCAACACATAGAATTACTATTCAAATTCCACTTTCCAAAATACAATTAGATTATATTAAATTTTAAGGTAGAATATAACTACTATTGTCATAACAATTTTTTTATATTTAATGAAGAAAAATGTACAAAGGTGTTAAAATGAAAAATGAAATAATTTTCATTGTTGAAGATTCTCTGGATGGAGGATATGAAGCTAAAGCTTTGGAGCACTCTATATATACAGAAGCTGAAACGATGGAAGAACTTAAAAAAAATATAGTAGAAGCAGTAAATACTCATTTTGATGAAGATGAAAAACCTCATATAATTAGAATTCATTACATAAAAGAAGAATTGTTATCAGCTTGAAAATACCAAGAGATATATCAGCAGAAGAATTAATTGCAGCTCTGGCAAAGTTGGGATATAATATTACACGTCAAAAAGGGAGTCACATAAGGTTAACGGTTAAAACTGAAGAAAGAATTCATCATTTAACAATTCCAAATCATAACCCTCTTAAAATAGGAACACTCAATAATATCTTAAATGCCTTGTCAAATTTTCATAAGATAGAAAAGAAAGATTTAATTAAAAAATTATTTGAGTAAAAAAGTATTAGTTTAGGGTTTGTAAGTTGATTGATAAAGGGAATTAAAGCGCTTGGAATGATGGAAAATTGGAATAATGCTTGCCCGCCATAGGCGGGGAATGATAGGCAGGTGCTTTATAACACGAAATGAAATTTCGTGAATGATATTTGAATAAATGAAATCAATTAATTTTATGCACGATTCTTCGAATCGTGTTACAAGATTAAATTGTAACACGAAATGAAATTTCGTGCTAACGTATATATAGTTGTATGTTGCAAGTTAAAGATTAAAAATTGCAAATTAAACCACTATTAGCGGTTAAATTTAATCGAATATTTATAATTCATGTATTAACATATATTCAAATTAATTTCTGAAATGAAATATCTAATAATTATTTTTTTTGCAACATCAACTTTAGTTATCTCACAAACAATTTCCGGCTTTTCTGGACTGTTCACAATTCCTGATGCAAATTTATTTCACGATGGCACATTAAATTTTTCTTTTCATTATCTTGATAAAAAATATGTTTCTTTTGGTGATTACGACGATAACGCAATTGTTTATTCTGCAACTTTGAATTTTTTACCATTCCTTGAAGTCAATACAAATTTTGTTTATTTACTCAAGCATAAGGGAACTCAAGGCATTGGTGATAGGAGTGTAGGTTTTAGAATAAAATTTTTAGATGAGGGAAATCATTTTATAAATTTATCTACAGGAATAAATAATATCGGGACAGCATTTGGAGGAGTAGGAGCAATTCATAAGCAATCAATTTATATAGTTGCTTCGAAAAAAATCTGGAAATGTAATTTAGTCATAGGACATGGATTTAAAGTATTTAAAGCAGCAGATTATCAATTTATAGGATTATTCGGCGGTATTTCATTGAGTGTATTAAATAATTTAGAATTAATCACAGAATACGATGCTGAAAGATTTAACAGTGCAGTGAGATTAACGTTATTAAAACATATAAAAATTTTAGCTGGATTAATGAACTTGAAAGATTTCAGTGGGGGGATAAGTTATTCGATGGTGTTAGAATAAAACGGAGGAATGATGGATAATAGGAAAAATGGGTCGATGGCTTGTAACACGAAACGAAGTTTCGTGAATGGTAATTGAATAAAGGGAATCAATTAATTTTGTGCACGATTCTTCGAATCGTGTTACAAGATTAAATTGTAACACGAAATGAAATTTCGTGCAAAGACGTTAATGATTGAAGGTAGATGGTTAAGATGTAAATAAACCCAAAAGGTTTAACAATAAGGCTAAATATTTTGCCTGGAGTTTATATTGGCAAATATTCAGTCTCCTCTTTTTAAAACTCACAATGAAAATCTTAAAAGAATTTTTGATTTAATCATATCAATAATTATCTGCATCTTTATCCTTCCTGTTTTAACAATAATCATAGGAACAATTATAAAATTAGATAGCAAAGGTCCTATCTTTTTTAAACAAAAAAGATTTGGAAAGAATAAAAAATATTTTGTTCTTTATAAATTCAGAACAATGTTTAATAATGGAGCCGAAGAAATTACTAAAGCAGGATATTTCTTAAGAAAGAATAACATTGATGAGTTACCACAATTTATAAATGTATTAAAAGGGGAAATGAGTATTGTTGGTCCTAGACCACATGAAGTAAATGAAGATTTTCTATTTTCAAATTTAGTGAAAGATTATGATTGTAGATACATAGTAAAACCAGGCATTACAGGTTGGGCACAGATAAATAATTTACGTGGAAAAGTTAATGATATTAATGAAATACAAAAGCGTTTTGAATATGACATTTGGTATATTGAGAACTGGTCGTTCTGGTTGGATATCTTAATAATTATTAAAACAGCTGTAAAGATGATTAAAGGTGATACGAAAGCATGTTAGTTTATCGGTTGCAGGTTTCAAGTTAAAGATTACTGGTAAAAAACCCAGGAAGGAGTTTAATGATAGATGAATATAACAGAGAAGTTTGGAATAATGGAAAATTGGAATAATGGAATAATGGGCTGGTAGATTGTAACACGAAACGAAGTTTCGTGAACATGGTTGAGGGTTACAGGTTTTAAGGTTTAAGGTTAATGAATGTTGGCGGGATTAATGTGAGAGAATTGCAAAATTGCAAAATTGTTAGTTGAAGGTTACAAGTTGAGGGTTGCAGGTTTTAAGGTTGAAGGTTGCAGGTTAAATGTTATAGATTGGGAAACCACGAAGTGGTTAAATATTAATAGGATTACAAGATTACAAAATTTAAAAATTACAACAACCACGAAATGGCTAAATATTAATACAAAAAATATAACAAACAATAAATAACAAGAACACTAACAGGGTTCAATGATATATGAATAGAAGAGGGAAGTTTGGAATAATGGAATTGTGAACTGGTGATGTGTAATGGTTATAGGTTATATGTTAATTCCACAAATAATAATTTATATTTAACAAATTTAAAATGCAACAAAAATTATTGATGTATTTGTAAATAACCCGATAAAATAATAAATTAACTTTGTAAAAAATCGGGTTAAACCAATAAATGATTATCAAACGTTACCTTTACGATGAAATAAAAAAGCATTTAACAGCAAAAGAAATATCATTAATTGTAGGTCCACGGCAGGTCGGTAAGACTACTTTGATGATGGAGTTGATTGAGGAACTCAAAAGAAAAAATGAAAAAGTACTATTTTTGAATCTTGATTATGAGGGTGATAATCAATTTTTCAAAAGCCAGGAATTACTATTAAATAAAATCAAGTTAGAAATTGGTAATGAAGGTTATGTTTTTATTGATGAAATACAAAGAAAAGAAAATGCTGGTATATTCTTAAAAGGCATATATGATATGAATTTACCATATAAATTTGTTATCTCAGGTTCTGGCAGTTTGGAATTAAAAGAAAAAATTCAGGAATCTTTAGTAGGAAGAAAAAGATTATTTGAACTTTTTCCAGTAACTCTAAAAGAATTTTTTAATTTCAAAACTAATTACCAGTATGAAAATAAATTTGATGAATATTTTGAGCTGGAAAAAGAAAAATGTAAAATATTACTAAATGAATATTTGAGCTTTGGAGGGTATCCAAGAATTGTAACAGAAAATATTATTGAAGAAAAAAGGAAATTAATTGATGAAATTTATCGAAGTTATATTCAAAAAGATATAATTTCTCTATTAAATATAGATAGACCAGATGCATTTGAATTATTAATAAAAATTTTAGCTTCACAAACTGGAAGACAAATTAATTATTCTCGATTATCCAATTTGCTAAATATTTCTACGATAACACTAAAAAAATATTTATACTATGCAGAAAAAACTTTTGTAATAAGTACAATAACCCCATTTGTGCGTAATAGCTTAAAAGAATTATCAAAAGCAAAGGTTGTTTACTTTTATGACCTTGGTTTAAGGAATTTTGCAAATAATAATTTTTCTTTGCAGCAAAACCCTGTTGAACTGGGATTTATATTTCAAAATCTGGTAAAGAATTTAATCGAGGAACAATTGGTATGGAAAAGTTGGACTATTAATTATTGGAGAACAACTGATAAAGCAGAAGTCGATTTTATTATTAATAAAGGAGAAGAAATTATCCCTGTTGAAGTAAAATATTCTGATGTAGGAACTATAAAGCGTTCTTTAAGAAGTTTTATTGAAAAATATTCACCAAGAAAAGCGTTTGTAATTACTGTTAATTTGTCTAATGAGTTTTTAATAGATAAAACAAAAGTTATTTTTTTGCCATATTATAAATTATACAGAGCCGATATATTTGAGTAGTTTCAGGTTAAAGGTAGATCGTAACTGGAGCAGTAGGAATAATGGGTATGGTAGATTGTAATACGAAACGAAGTTTCGTGAACGTGGTTGAAGGTTACAGGTTGAGGGTTGCAGGTTTGAAGGTTGAAGGTTAATGAATGTTGGCGGTATTAATATTAGAGAATTGCAAAATTGCAAGATTGCAAAATTATTTGTTGAAGGTTACAAGTTGAAGGTTGCAGGTTACAACAACCACGTAGTGGTTAAATATTAATAGAGAAAAATATGACGAACGAAAAATTATCAGAACCCTGAAGGGGTTCAATATTAAACGATGGGAATAGAAGCAATTGGAAAAATGGAAAGATGGA
>JBBFLD010000014.1:0-39197 GCA_037481715.1 Melioribacteraceae bacterium | reverse complement strand
AGGTTGAGGGTTCTTCCAAAGGAATCCCTTTTGGGAGAATCCTTCCGGGCGTACTAAATTTACTAATCTGTTTTAATATTCCTTTCTTTACTTCAAATCAGGAGGTTGAGGGTTCTTCCAAAGGAATCCCTTTTGGGAGAATCCTTCCGGGCGTACTAAATTTACTAATCTGTTTTAATGTTCCTTTCTTTACTTCAAATCAGGAGGTTGAGGGTTCTTCCAAAGGACTTGAGAAATCATAAAAACATCTTTTCGATAAATAACTATGTTCTAAATCTTTATTAATAAAGTAAGAGAATTTGAAAAAAAAAGAAATATTGCAAAACCCTAATGTCGATTATATTCTTTATGTTACAAATCTGAATATTAATTTTTCTTCCAAATAAAAAAAATTATTAGTGAATTATCCTTGTGAAAAACAACAATTAAGATGAACTTTTAGTTATGTTCATTGGAATGAATTTTAATTGATTGTTAAAATCAATTATCACAATTATATGTTAAATATTTTCTCTGCTCTTTAGTTCTTCCTTCTTTAACTTATTTCCTTCAAATATTACCGAGATTATAAAAAGTATAATCAGTCCAATACCAAATACTAATGCACCAGCATCTAAAATTGTATACTTTTCATCTTCATAGGCAAATTCATTTGCACCAAAGAAATAAACTAAAGTGTTTAGAATAATTATAATCAATCTTACTTCTGTGGGTCCAATTTTGTAATAAGAAATCTTAAAAACACCATAAACATATGTTCTTATATAAACAAGAACTGACATCAACAAATACCCAACAAGAGCAAACATTACAAAATCAAATCTTGTATATGGAGATAATCCAGCACCAGCAGCAATTATTATTATACTTAATGAGTCAAGTGTATGGTCAATAAAATAGCCATACTTGGGTCTTTCAATTTTTCTATATCTTGCTAAAGTTCCATCTAAACTATCTCCGAACCAATTAATCACTAAACCTAAATCTGCAATCCAGAGAAAAATTTTATCATAATTTGTCAAATAATAACTCAAGCCTGTAATGAAAGAACCTATCAAACCAATTAATGTGAGAACGTCTGGAGTAACAAATTTTGGCATTCTTTGGGCTAACCATTGTAAGGCTGGTCGTTCTAGTGGTCCGAGTAGAATGTCATTAACTCGAGTATGTTTTTCCATTAATTAATCCAGATTATATTAAATGCATAGATTTATATAAAATCATATAATAGAAAATTTTTTATAACGATTTAATCAAGCTTAACACAAAAAGTACTTTCTTTTTTAATTCATCCTTATCATTATTATTAACAATAACAAAGTCTGCCCATTCTTTTTTCTTTTCATCTGGAATTTGAAATTCCATTCTTCTTCGAATTTTTTCTTCACTTACTTTGTCACGTTCTACTATTCTTTTGATTCTTGTTTGTTCATCAGAATAAACTAAAATAATATAATCAAAATAATCCTGAATTTTTGCTTCGTAAATTAATGCAGATTCAACAAAGACATAATTAGATTTCTGAAATTCTTTTTCTGCAAGCTCAAGTGTTCTTTTAATAGTTTTTGGATGAACAATGGAATTCATCTTTTCTACATTTTCTTTTGAAGAAAAAATTTTTTCTGCAAGATATTCTGTATTAAGTTTATCATTTATGTATGATTCTTTACCAAAATATTCAATAATATTTTTCTTAACCTCTTCATCTTTCTGCATTATTTCTTTTGCTGTAACGTCAGATTTTAAAACATAATATCCCTCGGATTCAATAATTGAGCTGACTATTGATTTCCCTGCTCCAATTCCTCCTGTTATTCCTATTAATATTTTTTTTTTCATTTATTGTTCTGTTTAAAATATCCCCGAAAAAACAAGTATTACTTATTAATTTTTATTTCAATGTCTAACTTATTAATAAATTTTTAGAATAAAAAAAATTTTAAACTATGGTCTGATGAAAATTATCAGGAAATAAATCTTACCAAAAACCTTTCTTAAAACTTTTTCAAAGATTTTCTAATACTATCTGAATGATGTTATAGCAAATTTGTTCGGTGTGATTTATTATAAATAAAAAAGACTGTGTTTAATCATTAAGAAAAATTTTAGTATGATTAAACACAGTCTATCAATTTATTTTGCGTAAGCTATTTTTCTTACTTCGCGGATTACCATTACTTTTATTTGCCCGGGATATTCCATTTCTTCCTGAATCTTTTGTGCAATTTCATAAGACAATCTATCAGCAAGTGCATCATCTACTTTATCAGGTTCAACAACAACTCTAACTTCTCTTCCTGCTTGAATTGCATAAGTTTTTGCAACACCTTCAAAAGATTTTGCAAGTGCTTCAAGATTTTCAAGTCGTTTTACATAACTTTCAAGTGGTTCTCTTCTTGCACCCGGACGAGCACCGCTAATTGCATCTGCAGCCTGAACAAGGGCAGCAATAGGATGTTCCATTTCAATATCTTCATGATGGCTTCCTACAGCATTTACAACAATTGGATGTTCATTATACTTTTTAGTCAATTCATATCCAAGCAAAGCATGAGGACCTTCAACATCACGGTCGATTGTCTTTCCAATATCATGCAACAAGCCAGCGCGTTTTGCAAGATTAACATCAAGACCAAGTTCAGCTGCCATAATTCCTGTAAGATATGCAACTTCAATGCTGTGCTGCAAAAGGTTCTGTCCATAACTGGAACGATATTTCATTTTGCCAATATGTTTTACAAGTTCTGGATGAACTCCATGTAAACCAAGTTGAATTAGAGTATTTTCACCTTCCCGCTGAATTTCTTCATCGAGTTCCTGTTCTACTTTTGCAACTACTTCTTCAATTCTTGCTGGATGAATTCTTCCATCGGCAATCAATCTTTCAAGAGCAATACGTGCAACTTCTCTTCTAAATTGGTCAAAGGCAGAAAGAATAACAGCTTCTGGTGTATCATCTACAATTACATCCACACCAGTTGCTGCTTCGAAGGCGCGAATGTTTCTGCCTTCTCTTCCAATTATTCTGCCTTTCATTTCATCATTCTGAATTTGAACAACTGAAACAGTTGTTTCAACAGAATGGTCAACAGCAGTTCTTTGAATAGCCTGAACAATAATTTTTTGAGCTTCTTTTTTTGCCTCGAGTTTAGCCTGCTCGCGTATTTCTTTTATCATCTGAGAAGCATCTGCCTTTGCCTGATTAATCATATTTTCCATCAACATTTTCTTTGCTTCTTCAGATGTGAGACCTGCAGTCTTCTCAAGACGAATATTTTGTTCTTCAATTAATTTTTCTAACTCGAGATTTTTTCTTTCGATTTCTTCTTTTTGAAGCTGAAGTTGCTTTTCGAGTTCTTTAAGAGTTTTTTCTTTTTGAACTACAACATCATACTTTTTTTCAAGATTATCTTCTCTTGTTTCAAGCTGTTTTTCATAAGCCTGAAGTTTTTGTCGTTTAGTATTTACTTCATTATCGAACTCCTGTTTTTTCTTAAGCCATTCATCTTTAACTTCAAGAAGTTTTTCTCTTTTTATATGCTTAGCTTCTTTTTCAGCTTCTTCAATAATTTTCTGAGCTTTTTCTTTCGCAACAGCTATATTATTCCTGCCGATTTTAGAATTCACCAACCAACCCAGCAAGAAAGAAATTACAGCAGTTACAGAAGTAATAATAAGAACCAAGTACATTTCCAACTGCATATATCCTCCATTATAAGAAAATTAATACCGCAGCTGTCGGCCATTTATATAAAAAGAACCCTTCTTATACAATGTGGGAAATTGCCCGACGCTTTTTACTTCCACTGCCCCCGTTAAAACGGGAGACCGTCATAAAGACGGTTGAGGCCTGTAATACACGCCGCGAGTCAATAACCCTATAGTTTTTTATTGTTAGTTCTTTTATAAATTGGGCCGACAGTGCGGAAACTTTTTATGATGGAGAGGACATAAACTTGGACTCACTCAAAAGAAGCTTAATTCTTTTTACTTTATCTGTTGCCTGTATGCTGAACTCACGAAATCTATTTTTTTCCATAAACAAATCGTATGCAATATTTAATGCTGCTATTATTGCAATTGTATCTTTTGGTTGATCTGGTAATTCTTCTTTAGTTTCTTCCATAATATTATTCACATATTCTGCTAATTCAGCTGCAACTTCTTGATTTTCTACCAGCAAAGAATATTCTTTATCAAATATTTTTACTTTAAGCTTCTTTTTTTCGCCCATTTTATATCTCTTCCATCATCAAACAATATTTTAAGAACGCAAATGATAGTCAATCCTGGCTATCAATTCGCTTATTTTGTTCTTTAATGCTTCTCTTTCTTCTGCATTAAACTTTTCTGCTCCAAATAAATTTTCTTCGTTGAACATTGACCTTGAAATTTTTGATTCAATTTCAGACAAACGTTTTTTTAATGCTTCATTTTCTTTTTCTAATTGACTGATTCTGTTGCTTAAAGCCTGATTGGCTTCAATTAACTCAGAACCTTTTTGAATAAAATAATAAATTTCTTTTTCAAGAGCATTTAGTTCTTCTAAAAACATGTCATATTTTGAAAGCTCTGCCACTAAATGCCTCTTAATTTTCCATTTAATTTTTCTTCAACTGCTTTAATTGCATTCCAAAAATCTTTTTCAACTTCTTCCTCAGTTAGGGTTCTTGTTTCATCATAATACTCTAACTGGAATGCAAGACTTTTTTTACCTTTACCTAAACTTTCACTTTGGAAAATATCAAATAACTTGATATGATGCAACAATTTAGAACTTGATTTTTTAATCACCTCTATAACACTTTCAGCTTCGATTGATTCATCAAGTATAAATGCAAAATCACGATATACTTTTGGATATTTTAATAACTCCTTAAATTCTTTTTTATCAGGCTTTATTGATTTAACTAAATCCAAATCAAAAATGAATGATAATACATTTTGACTTATGTCGAACAATTTTAATAATTCTTTTCTGACTATTCCTCCTTTCCCAATAATTTGATTTTCATAGTTTAATTGTATGCCAACTTCATATTCATTTGTATCAATTATCTTTTCTATTCGATAATTTAATGAGGGTATTAGTTTTGTTAAGAAAGATTGTACATATCCTTTCAAATCATAAAAATCATAAGCTCTGTCTTTTTCATACCATTCTGTTTCTACTGCATTTCCAGTTAATGCAATTATTAAACTTTCCTTTTCATAAAAGTCATCAAAACTTTTTATTTCATCATCATGTTTTCTTTCAAATACTTTTCCTATCTCAAAAAGTTGAAGATTTCTTTCATTCACTTTAAGATTATTAAGAATTGCCTGCAGCATTCCAGGAAGTAAAGATGGACGCAAATGTGTCATCTCTATGCTTTGAGGATTTAATACTCCAATCGGATTGCCAAATTTTTTTGCTATTTCTTCTCTCAAAAGTGAATTTGTAACTATCTCATAAAATCCAAGTGAGTTCAAAATGTTCCGAACATTATCATTGAAAGATGATTGGTCAACTTTCTCTTCAAGTGTAACAGAAATTTTTTCAATCTCTGGAATTTTATCATAACCATAAATTCTTGCAACTTCTTCAATCAAATCAATTTCTCTTTCAATGTCATGACGATAAGTAGGAACAGAAAGTGACAATTTCTTTTCATCTTCATTTTTAATTTCAAAACCAAGATTGATAAAAATTTTTTTCACTTTTTCTTTCTGAACTTCATAACCCAAAATTCTTGGGATTCTATCATAACGAAGTTCTACAGATTTTAGAGCGAAAGGATTTGGATAAACATCAATTTCACCATTTGCAATTTCACCGCCAGCTGTTTGAAAAATTAATTGTGCAGCACGACGAGCAGCCCAGATTGTTATTCCATAATCAGTTCCTCTTTCAAATCGATAAGATGCATCAGTCTGAAGCCCCAATCTCTTTGCAGTTTTTCTTATTGAAGATGGATTAAAGAAAGCACTTTCAATCAAAATATTTTTTGTAATAGATGTAACTTCAGAATTTTCGCCGCCCATTACTCCGGCAATAGCTACAGGTTTTTCTGCATCGCATATCATTAAATCTTTTGATGTTAATTCTCTTTCTTTTGAATCGAGAGTAATAAATTTTTCTCCGTCGGAAGCAGAACGAACGATAATTTTTTTGCCGCTTAAATTATCCAAATCAAATGCATGCAAAGGTTGACCAACTTCATACAAAACATAATTTGTAACATCAACAACATTGTTGATTGGTCTTAAGCCTACACTTTTTAATCTTCGTTTAAGCCATTCAGGAGATTCTATGATTTGAACATTTAAAACAACTTTGCCCACATAACGAGGACAATTGACTTCATCAATAATTTCAACAGAAGCTATATCTTCAGATTTGAAATTTGATTCTTGAATTTCTACAGAAGGAATTTTCAACGGTCTGTCAAATATTGCAGATAAATCTCGTGCAATTCCAATATGACTTAAAGCATCTGCACGATTAGGAGTGATTGCAATATCAAGAACAATATCGTTTAATCCAATTGCAACGGCAAAAGATGTTCCTTCTTTCAATTCAGAATTTAAAACCATAATTCCTTCATGGTTATCGCTCAAACCAAGTTCTTTTTCTGAACATATCATTCCTTGAGAAAGTTCTCCACGAATTTTTACTTTCTCTAATTTCAATCCATTGAAAGGAATTACAGCCCCGACTTTTGCAAAAGGAACTTTTTGACCTGCTTCAACATTTGGAGCTCCGCAGACTACATTATAATCCTGATTACCATCACTTACAATGCAGACAGAAAGTTTATCTGCATTCGGATGTTTTCTTTTTTCTTTTACATAACCGACAACAATATTTTCAAAATTTTTTGATTGGTCAATAACTTCTTCTACTTCTAATCCTGCAAGACTTAATTTCTCTATAATTTCATTTAGAGGAATATCTTTCAAATCGATATAATCATTAAGCCAGTTAAGAGAAATTTTCATATCATCACCTTTTAAAATTGCCTCAAGAAACGAATATCGCTGTCAAATAAAATTCTGATATCATCGATGCCATATTTGCGCATTGCAGTTCTTTCAATCCCCATTCCAAAAGCATAACCGACATATTCTTCTGGGTCAATTCCAACATTAATTAAAACATTTGGGTCAACCATGCCGCAGCCAAGCACTTCAAGCCATCTGCCTTCTTTTCCTTTTGGCTGCCACCATACATCCATTTCTGCACTTGGTTCTGTAAACGGGAAAAAGCTTGCACGAAATCTGTACTTAACATCATCACCAAAAAATTGTTTTAAGAATGCAACCAGTGTTCCTTTTAGTTCGGCGAATGTAACATCACGGTCAACATATAAACCTTCAACTTGATGAAACAAGCAATAACTCTTTGCACTTATTACTTCGTTACGATAAACTTTCCCTGGCATTATTGCTCTAATTGGAGGCTTCTTAGATTTCATTAATCTAATCTGAACAGGTGATGTGTGAGTTCTTAATAAAAAATTTTGGTTAATAAAAAATGTATCCTGCATATCACGAGCTGGATGGTCAGCAGGAAAATTTAATGCTTCGAAATTGTTGTAATCAGATTCAAGTTCCGGACCTTCATAAACTGAAAAACCTAATCCTTTAAAAATATTTTTGATTTCATCAAGAGTTTGAGTAATGAGATGCTTGCTGCCTATAGTTTTAATTCTGCCGGGAAGAGTAACATCAAGAGATAATTCTTTTTGTGATTTTTCCTCGGCTTCAAGTTTTGATTTCAGTTCATCATATTTTTGTTGAACATAATTTTTCAGTTCATTTAATTCTTTGCCAACAATTTTTTTTTCTTCTTTTGATATTTCTTTGAATAAATCAAAAAGTTGTGGAATAATTCCCTTGCGGCTTAAAAATTTTATACGCAGTTCTTCGAGTGACTGAAGATTAGAAACTTTTGAAATATCCTCATCAAAAATTTTCCGGGTTTCAGAAATTTTATTTAGCATAATTTTCCCCGAGAGTTTAAAATAAATCCCTCTCGATTTTAAAAAATAAATTCGAGAGGGATGATTGTTAATTCATTGCAAATTTCACTACATCAGAGAAAGCTTTTGGATTTTCTACAGCCAAGCTTGCAAGAATTTTTCTATTAATACTTATTCCTTTTTTGTTCAAAGCGCCAATTAATCGGGAATAAGTTGTACCATTTTCTCTTGCAGCAGCATTAATTCTTACAATCCACAAAGATCGGAATTCTCTCTTTTTCAGCTTTCTATCTCTGTATGCATGAAGCAAGCCTTTTTCGACATGATGTTTTGCAACTGTAAGAACATTTTTACGAGCACCCCAATAACCTTTAGCTAATTTAAGTATTTTTTTACGTCTTCTTTTCGACGCTACATGATTTACTGAGCGTGGCATTTCGATTCCTCTCCAATTTATTGTAGCATTATTTTAACTCTTTTTAAATCTGCTTTTGAAACAAGTGTTGCTTTTCTAAGATTTCTTTTTCTCTTTCTTGATTTAGTAGTTAGAATATGTGATTTGTATGCTTTGTTTCTTTTGATTTTTCCCGTGCCAGTAACTCTAAAAGTTTTTTTGGCACCTCGATTACTTTTCATTTTTGGCATTATCTCACCTATCTATTTTTTCTTTTTACCTTTTTGCGGTGCTAATATGGCATGCATCGCTCTGCCTTCAAACTTTGGTTCTTGTTCTACTTTTGCAATGTCCGACAATCTTTCAATAAATTTTCTTAATAATTCTTCTCCGATTTCTGTATATGCTAATTCTCTTCCCTTAAATATCACAGAAACTTTTACTTTATTTCCATCTTCAATAAAATTTGCTGCATGTCGTGCTTTGAAATCAAAATCATGTGTGTCAGTATTTGGATGCAATCTAATTTCTTTAAGAACACTTACCTGCTGTTTTTTCTTTTGAAGTTTTTCTCTTTTCTGTTGTTCATAAACAAATTTTCCATAATCAATAATTTTGCACACAGGAGGATTTGCCTGCGGAGCTATTTCAACCAAATCCATTCCCGCTTCTTCTGCTTTTTGTAATGCTGTTTGAATTGATACTATTCCTATTTGTTCTCCGTTAGCTCCGATTAATCTTACTTCTGGAGATTTAATTTCCTGATTTACACGGTGTTTTACTTGTGTAATAAATTACCTCTTTAATTGTGATTAATTCTGTTTTTTATTTCTAATTGAATTAAATCAATAAAATCTTTTAATGAATAACTTCCTTTATCTCCAACTTTATGTTGACGCACAGAAACTGTTCCTGAACTTTTTTCTTTTTCACCAACAATTAACATGTAAGGAACTTTTTGAGTTTCCCAATCTCTTATTTTATATCCAATCTTCTCATTTCTTTCATCGAGTTCTACAAAAATATCTAATTCTTTCAATTGTTTGTAGACCTCTTTTGCATAATCAAGATAATTTTGTGAAACTGGCACTACTGCAACTTGAATTGGTGCAAGCCAAGTTGGAAATGCACCAGCATAATGTTCAATTAAAATTCCCATAAATCTTTCTATAGAACCAAGAAGTGCACGATGAACCATAAATGGTCGATGTTCTTTTCCATCTTCTCCAATATATTTCATATCAAATCGTTCAGGCAAATTAAAATCAAATTGAACAGTGCTTAATTGCCATTCACGATTAAGAGCATCTTTAATTTTAATGTCAATCTTAGGACCATAAAAAGCACCGCCGCCTTCATCAATTTCATAACTCAAATTTTCTCTTTCCAAAGCATGTTTAAGAGAATTAATTGCTTTTTCCCAGATTGCATCTTCACCGATAGCATCTTCAGGTTTTGTTGCAATATAAAATTTCAAATCTTCGAAACCAAAAGACCTAAGCATAAAAATCGAGAAACGAACTACTTCGATAATTTCATCTTCAATTTGCTCTTGAGTGCAAAAGATGTGAGCATCATCTTGAGTAAATCCGCGCACACGCAAAAGTCCATGAAGCACACCACTTTTTTCATAACGATATACTGTTCCTAATTCTGCCCATCTTAATGGAAGTTCTCGATAAGATCGAAGTTTTGATTTATAAATCATAATATGAAATGGGCAGTTCATTGGTTTTATATAATAATCCTGATCATCAATGCTCATCGGTGCATACATATTATCTTTGTAGAATGAAAGATGTCCGCTTGTTTCCCAAAGCCAGCTCTTTCCCATATGAGGTGAATAAAGAAGTTCATAACCATTTTTAATATGTTGAGCTCGCCAGAAAGTTTCGATTGTATTTCTAATGCGTGCACCGCGAGGATGCCAGTAAATTAAACCAGCTCCAGCTTCTTCATGAATACTAAATAAATCAAGCTGCTTGCCGAGTTTCCGATGATCTCTTTTCTTGGCTTCTTCGAGAAATAATAAATAATCATCAAGCATTTTTTTCTTTGGGAAAGAAATACCATAAATTCTTTGGAGCTGTTTATTTTTTTCGTTGCCTCTCCAATAAGAACCTGAAACACTTAGTAATTTTATGTATTTAATTTTCCCTGTATCTGGCACATGAGGACCAGTACACAAATCTGTAAAATCACCTTCCTCATAAATACTAATTACCTCTTTTGTATCATCAAGTTCACTCAGAATTTCGAGTTTATAATTATCTCCTTTTTTTTCGAAAAATTTAATTGCTTCTTCTTTGCTAAGTTCAGTTCTTTTAAATGGATTTTTCTGTTTAGCAATTTCGAGCATTTTATTTTCAATCTTCAAAAGGTCATCATCAGTTAATGTAGTATTAATATCAATGTCATAATAAAATCCCGCATCGATAGCTGGACCAACACCAAACTTAGCTTCTGGGAAAAGAGATTGAACAGCATGTGCCATTAAATGTGAAGTTGAATGCCAGTAAGTTTCTTTTCCTTCTTTGTCATCAAAAGTAAGAATAGATATTTCTGCATCTTCATTAATTTTTGTAGATAGGTCTTTAGTTACTCCATTAATTTTAGCTACAAGAGCCTCTTCAGCAAGTTTTGAAGAAATACTTTGAGCAATTTCCAAAGGAGTAATCCCTTTTGGAAATTCTTTAACAGAGCCGTCTGGAAATTTTATTTTTACAGTATCCATAATATTCCTTTAAAAAAAAACGGAGTAAACTCCGGTTGATGTGGGTTCTATAGGACTCGAACCTATGACCTTCTGCACGTCAAGCTGTTTCCGACCCAATGTCCCTATTTCTATAACTTATTGTTATATAATAATTTACAATCATTATCCAAATTTGCACTAAATTAAAAATGTCTATTTTTTCGATGTCTAATTTGCAGCAAATTATAAACTTAACAAATTACTGTGCACTACCAAAAAAACTTAATATAAAGTAACAATGTTTCAAAAATATAATATTTTTTATCTTTTCTCAAATCTTTTTTATTACAGCTGTGTATTTATACAAAAATAGTCAATCATTAAAAATAAAAAATTTCTTTAGCAGTAAAATTTTAATTGGGAAAAATAAATTCTAAATAGACACAGTAATAATTACAATGAGCTAATCATTATAAATAAAATTTTTTGAATGGTATATAATGAGCCTAATGTAGAACTTTGTAAATTGTGTTTAATAAATTATAAAATAAATGGGACAAAACTGAGCTTATAAATTGAACTGCTTACAAAACTATCTCCACAAAAAATAAATTTTATACTCCGTTTACAATGATTTTGCTAATAAATAACTAATGATATTCCTCTTTAATTTTTCATTCAAAGGCAAATTTTGTTTATTATATTCAAAAGTTTTGAATTGATTTAAAGTGTAAAAATATTCGGCACTAAATGACGGTGGAAAGATAAACTTTATAATCGGTTTTAGTTACTTCTCATTATTTATTATTGTTTTAATATCACCAAGTAATTCTGGAAGTTTTTCTGTTATTATTTGCCATAGTATTTCGTAGTCAACCCCAAAATATTCATCGGCAAGAATGTTTCGGAAATTAATAATTTTTCTCTACTCCACTGTAGAATACTTATTCTTAATTTCCTGTGGTATTCTATTAGCAGCTTCGCCAATTATTTCAAGATTTCTAATTATAGCATCCATCATCATATTATCTTGTATAAGTTCATCAAAGGTACGATTGGCACGATATTCATTTATGTTGTAAATTGCTCTCTGAATAATTTAAATACAACATGTAATTCCTACGCATACAAAACCTCTTTTAATATCTCATCTTTTAGTTCTGGTCTAAGTGCATCTGTAGTGACAAGGTCAATTTCTCTGCCGAGCAGGTCCTCAAGATAGAATTTTAAATTCATAAAATTATCAAATGATTTTTTCCCTTTTTCAAATTCAACCAGAATGTCAACATCACTAAAATCCGTTGCTTCACCTCTTGAAAAAGAACCAAATATACCGAGTCTTTTTACACCAAAATTATTTCGTATTTATTGCATCTTCTCTTCAATCAACTCAAATATTTTGTTTTGCATCTTATTACCTCAAATATTTTTGAACAATGTTCTTAATAAATATACTAAAATTCCCCTTTAACACTTTTTATATTTATCCATAATTTCAATTTATCAAAATGAAATATCAATTCAATATAAATATCTTTTCATTTTCTCAAAATATTTCTTTATAAGTATAATGCTGTTCAACCCTTTTATAATACAAACAAAATCGATACTCTTATTATTATCATCTACGACTTTGCAATCTCAATACATTTAAATCTTCACATATACCATAATCAATTTAAGTGATACTATAACAAGAGAAATCAAATTTTTATTGTGTTTATTTAATTTCTTATTGCGCTTTATGTATTAATTTATTCTTTCATCCGTATGAGCTTGTGCGTATAAAGTTTTTTTTATTTGTTCTTATTCTATTAATATTAAACTCTTGAAGAGTTTTTAAGAGATTTTTGTTATGAGAGGTTATTTTTTCCAAAAAATCTTAGCGGAATTGAAGTTAAGATTTATACTAATACTGGATACTCATTCCAAACTTTGCCTCTAAATTTTCTGCCATTTAATTTTTTATTTCGCTTTACTTCATCAGCACCCCAGGTGCCCCATTGCTTAAAGAAGAATGCAACATTTTGTTCCTTGCACTGAATGAATATTTCTTCTACCCATTCCTTTTTAATTAGTCTTGCTTGCTTTCCAGATTCTCCGCCAACTATTGCCCAATGTATTCCTGTTAAATCTAAATTGCCAACAGAACCAATCAGCGGCTCAAAAGAAATAAATCTTACTTTAGCTTTAATCTCCCTTAGTGTATCTATTCGCTTTTTGACTACTGAATTTTCAACACTTACACCAAGCCATACATTTGATGGTACTTCTCTTTTTGAAAAATACTGAAGCATAATTTTATCTCGCTTTGTAAGAATTTGATATATGTGCTGAGGGGTTTTTCTGATTACATCAAAAATCATATCGAGATACTCAAATGGCATTTCTTCATGGAATAAATCGCTCATCGAATTAACAAAAAACTTTGTAGGCTTTTTAATTTTTAATGGCTCTTCAAGTCTGTGAGGTAAAATCTTAAAAGTGAATCCATCTTTATAATCTTTAACTCCCATTGCTTTTAATCTTTTAGCGAACATTTCTGCGTAGCAAAACTTACAACCTGCAGAAACTTTATCGCAACCGATTGATGGATTCCAAACTTTTTCTGTCCATTCGATTTTAGTGGTTTTCATCTTTCTTGAGGTATGTAGAACTATTAATTACATCCAATCAACTAGAAGGTTTCACCTAATGCTCTGAACATTTCAACAATATTCTTATATTGAATATTGAAGGCATCGCAAACTTCAGGGATTTTAATTTTATTTTTTCTATTAGGTTCACTTTTTTCCTGTGTAACTATCTGGCTATTATCATTTATTGCAAGTGCATAAGCTACTATCCAGGCATCTGCATTTTCATACTTTAAAAATTCATTGATTGCATAGGGAATATAATGGGCTGATCTAGAATTAGCCCATTGAACAAGTTTTTTGTATTCAGCAATTACATGTTCCGTTTTGGTTGACTTAAAAAAATCATCTGGGATATTTTCTTCAATCCATTTTTTTAGTTCATCATCGTTCTTAAAAATTTCGTCTCTTACTTTATCTATACTGATTATTTTATTCTCAAGACACAAATTTTAACTTTTTGCCAGAATGTTGTAGCTACATCTAATGGATATGTAATTCGGTGGGATTGGATAAAAAAATTTGTGTCTAATATGAACACTGACATCAGTAAAGGTGCTCCTTCATAATTTTATTGTAGGTATCACCTTTCAAACCTGTTAATTGATATGCTTCTCGGATTAATAATTTATTTGTTTGAACAGCTTGGTTTACAAAACTCAGAAACCGAAGACTCAATCGTTTCCTTTGTGTTTTATAAAAATCACCGCCACCTTCTTTTTCTTCTTTTTTATCAAAATCCCGCTTTATGTATTCATTATAAAATTCCAGAAATTTAGTTTTATCAATTTCCCCAATATCAAGTAGTCTTCTTGCGACAACAATTTGACTTACTTTAAATACTCTGGCAATTTTTTCAATACTTTTATCTGTGGTTAAAACAGTTTTAAGCTTTTTTTCTGGCACTAAAAATTCAGCTGCTATTTTATTACATAAAATTTCTGTTGGATTATCAGCTGGCTGCAAATATCTAAAATCAAAACCTGCACTTTCGCCAATCCAAATGTGAGCCAACTCGTGAGCAAGTGTAAACATTTGTGCGGATTTACTATCAGCAGAGTTTACAAATAAGAAAGGCGCATATTCATCAATCAAAACAAAACCGCGACAATCCTCAACTTTAATTTTTCTGCGAGTATTATTGCCAACAATACTGTTGAAATTTATTATGATACCAGTTTCTTCAATTTTCTCAGCCAAATAATTTTTGGCTTCCTCCCAAGTAGATAATTCTCTTGCCCAGTTGTCTGAAAGTCTTAGAGTGTTTCTAATATCCATTACAACTTCTTCTATCTGAAAACTTTTACCCCTGAATTTTCCAACAAAGTTAAGTTTTTCATAATCATTTTCTTTTAGATAATTCGATAACCATTCTTGTCTTTGCTGAACAATCAATATCGTATCAAAAACATTTATTGGAATTTTTTGTTGATTAGTTTGGTTAGTTCTAAAAAAAGGAATTGGTAGTTTTTCTTCGGGTGGTCGGTCTAAAAATAAATATCCAAATGGTAAATATACTTTTTGTGCAAAAGTTTGTAGCTGTTTAAGATTAGGATTTTTTTTACCTTCAAGCCATGCAATAAAAGAAGGTATTTTCTTACTAATCTCATCAACAGTGAAACCAGCTCTCTCAACAGCCCACAAAAGAATGTCGTTATTTATTTTTATTTCCATCTTCATATTTCAAATATATAATAATTTCTTCAATGTTTTTAATCTTATAATATACAAGAAGCATCCTTGCTTAAGGTAAAACTACCAGCAGTGATGCTATTTTTACTATTTTATAGCTCCTAAAATTT
Organism: Melioribacteraceae bacterium; assembly: GCA_037481715.1. Lineage (GTDB taxonomy): Bacteria > Bacteroidota > Ignavibacteria > Ignavibacteriales > Melioribacteraceae > Rosettibacter. The sequence goes on along the minus strand of JBBFLD010000014.1, from coordinate 23,706 downwards.
GTCCTCAAAAATATTCCTTTGGAATAAAACCATTATGTATATCTACTAATTAAAAACGTTATTAAAAAATATTTGATATAGTTAAAAAAATATTATTTTTGTATCAATACAGTATATCTGGAGGTGGAAGGACGCAAGAGCCTCTACCCCGAGCAATCGGGTTTTCTTTTTATGGAAGTAATTTGATACCGAATCCTTCAATACCCGTTTTACCTTTATAATATTTTTTCTCAATTATTTCTACGATTTTATTACCAAATGAATAGGTTTTTACTTCTTCAATTCCAAATTTTCTAAACATATATCTTCTTGACGGATGTGCTATTAAATCAGCTAATTGTAAACAAACAATATTCAACATTTTTGGTTTTACTTTTAATTCTTTACTAGTTAGTCTTTTTTCTAGTCTGCCATCTTCAATATATTGAGTCCCATTTTCATATTAAATAGGTTTTCTTCAAACGTGCATCTTCTTTCCCACCACGTGATTCAACCATCACATCCCCAACAGCATTAACAGATTCAAGAAAAAATCTTTCTATTAATATTTCCATACAGTAATGGTAGGGTCATATTTCCAAGTTTGATACTTTAACTTATGTTCCAGTTTGTCTATAAAGACAAAAACTACTACATAATTAAGTTCGTTTAATAATTGTAAAAATTCATTATTAAACTGTTCTTCAACTTTTTGTCCTTTCAAAGAATGAAAAGGAAATTTTCTATTAACAAGCTCTTTTCTATGAAGAATTACAGGTTCATCCGGATGATAGGGAAAATATTTTTTCTTTAATTCTTCTAACGATGGAGTGACAACATCTTTTACATAATTTATTTCAAATATCAAACCAGTTAGACTTAGATAACGATGATTAATGTTATATGAACTTTCAAGGTCATTATTCCCAACTTCATCAATGTATATTCTATATTTATACATTTTATAATACAGTTTTATTTATATAATATTTTTAAGCGATTCAGCAATCTTTTTAAGATTTTCATTTATTGATTTTAATTGTTTTTCAATGTTTGTATCGCCTTCAGGGTCAATACGATTAAAAAATTGATCAATGGTTAATTCCAAAGTTTTTGAAAATGTTTTTTGTTTATCAATATCGGTATAATAAATTTCAACATTATAATTTGAGGGTATCTTTTTTTCATTATAAAGTTGAGTGGCATTTGGTGTAGTTCCTACTTTAATTACATATTTAGATTTTGGAGGGATATCAATCCCATTATTATTAACAGCATTATTTAAAAAATATTTATTAAATACAGCATGTCCAAAATCAAATTCAGGAGTAAGTTTAATTCTAACATTTTTGCTAAGCTTCCTCCTTCATTACTTAGAACCAGTACAACAGAATAAAAATTTACCCCGTTATCAAAATATGCTATAACATTAGGTTCGTTCTTTTGTTTATCTAATGCAAGATTTTCTTTTAATATTTCTAAAGTTTTATCATTTGATTGTCGTAATTTTCTTGTTTCTATAGTATACCAAATAATTACAATCAAAGTTATAAACAATACTAAGGCATTTATTACTTCATGGTTTTTTTGAAATAATTCCCAAATGAAAGTAAAATAATTAAAGCATATAAAATGCATGTCTAACCCTCATAGTTTTTAAAAAATTGTTTCTTTATTCAGCCTTTCTTTCATCCTTCAATTATTTCTATTTCTTCTTGATTTAAGTCGTAGAGTTTATACACTAATTTGTCTATGTTTTACTCCCATGCACTGGTCTTTGTCTGCAATTTGGCTCATATCTTTTTTATGCATAAATGCACATATTTATTCGTCTTTCATTCGTGAATTTGTGGCTTTTATTTTTTGCCACGAATGCACGAATTATTTCCCTCCTTTAATTATTTTTATTTCTTCTTCTGTCAAGTCATACAATTTATAAACCAGCTGGTCTATCTCCCTTTCCCACTGGCTTGTATCCGCTTGTGGGTTCTCTTTCTTTGCAGCAAGGATTTTATCCGCAAGAGATTCGATTTGCTGGACAATGGGTTGGTTGGCAGAGGTGATTGGGGGAAGGGGCATAATTTCAACATATTGATTTGATAACCTGAAGCCTGTAAAACCATACTGATGAACAATCATTGAAACATATTCATAAATCAACTTAGAGTTTAAAATTGCCATAATGTATTTAAGGTTATTTCCAGTAAAAAAAGCCATGCTATCTAAAATAAAAATATCTGACTCAACTAAGCAAAATGTTGGTTCTTGTGTAATACGCTGCCACACCACTTTCTCCTTCTCAAACTCGGGGTAGTAGGCACACTGACGGAGTTCCCACCAGTAATCACCTTGATCGTCGCGTTTTTTGGCTTTTTCTTCAAAAGGTCTTAAATAGTCCATCAATGAAGGAAATGTTTTTTCAATAAATATTTCAGCATTTTCTTTTCCTCTATTTTCATTTGTCCAACCCGCAGGAATCACTATCACCCACAGCCCAGCCCACTCGTAATAATACCGCTTGATGTCTCTACCACGCAAGATAGGTTTGATAATCGCTTCAGTACGCCGTCTTTCATCTTCGTCTTTGCAATTTGCAAGTATCTCGTTACGCTTTTCGGTGGATATGATAAATGCTTCGTTTAGGCCGGTTAATACTCCACGATAAATATTCACATCCCAATCTTTCAGCGGTTTTCCAATGCGTTCGATTTTTTCTTTAAGTTTTTGCTCGGCGCTTGAGCCTATAAACCAGGCTTCTTTGGTGAGTTTTGTAAGTGTAACTCCTTTTTCATTTAACTGTTTATTAAAATCAATATTGTTCTCTTTTGTTAAAGTTAAAGCCAATAAATTAAATTGAGATTCTTCACCCGATAAATCGGGTTCAGAAAGACGGTTGGTTTTTGAATTTGATTTTTGAATAAGTAAAATATTTGTGTCAACCGTTGCGCTTTCAAAAATTCCTGGTCCTAAGTCAATTAAAATTTTGGGATTGTATTTTGTAAAATATTCCCGTAAAACTTCTCCATATCCCGCACGCATCCATTTATTAGAAGTAATATAACACAGATGACCTTTTTCTTTTAACAGATTAATTCCTTTTTCATAAAAAAGACAATATATATCACCCATGCTGTCAAATGTTTTATATCCTTTATCTTTATAGAGTTTAGATAAAACACCATGATTTTTTTGGAGTTGTATATACGGCGGGTTGCCAATGACTATATCAAAACCACCTTTTTCTGTAAACACTTCAGCAAAATAAATATCCCACAAAAAGAAGTTTTTCTGTTTTCTGCCTTCGGTGTAAGCAATTAAGTCTTTTTCTGCTTGCTCTAAGTCGATACCAATTTTTTTAAATAAATTTTTCTTTTCTTTTTCAATGTATTCTTTGCGTTTTTCTTTATTTGGGATATAAGCAGCTTTCTCATTAATTGTTTGAAGCTGTGGGAAATGTTGATTTAATTTTTCTTCAAATATTTCCAAAAGTTTTTTATCAATATCTTCTTTGAGTTTTCTTTTTGCATCAACTTCAGGTTCATTCTGATATTGACTTTTTAGTTCCTCAAATTCTTCGATAAGTTTTTTGTAATTATCATCAAAAGAAAATAATTTATTACCATCGTCTTGTTTTCTGTTAAAATCAATTCCTGCAAACGAAGAAATTAAACTGTTCCCCTGCATAAGCTTAAAATCGAGATTAGGCAGCGGCTCTATTCCATAGTTTTCTTCTGGTTTTTCAAAATCTATTTTTTCATCTACAAGGAGTGATATAAAGAATCGAAGTTTGGCTATTTCAACTGCTATTTGTTGTATATCAACGCCGTAAATACATTTTTCAATCAGATAAAGTTTTCTTCCATAGTCTGGATTTTTTTCATTGAACTTTTTTTCAATCTGTTCAATAAATTTTCTTTGAAGTACAGGGTCTTTTACACTTTTCTTTATTCCCTCAATCTGAGATTTTTTCCAGAGTTCATTATTGGGGTCTAATTTATGCAACAGGAAAACAAGTCTGTTAAGCAGCCGCATTGGGAAAGCACCTGAGCCAACAGCAGGGTCAACTGCACGAAGTGAGTCAATTAATGCAACTAATTTTTCAGTTGTTGCAGCATCAAATGGATTATCGGTGTTCTCTTCAAACAAGGTATCGAGAGCATCCTTGCTCTCGAAAGTGCCGTGAGCATCCCTGCTCACGGGAGTGTTCCCGACAACAGGGATGTTGTCGGTACCTTGCATCCAACTTTGAGCGCACGCAGGTAAGTTCAGATTAGCTTTAACAGGATTATTTCTGATGTAATTTTTAATAGCATTGAATGCAGTTTCATTTCTCACAATATGATCGTATGATTCGTGTAACCAGAATTGTCCTTTTTTCCCTAAAATCTTATTTATTTCGTTAGCTGTAAAAGATTTCCAAGAATGGGTTATCTCTGGTAGCGTATATCCATTAATTGGCTTTACAAGAATATGCACGTGATTAGGCATAATTACCCAATCATCAAGAATATATTTCTTATTGTTGAAATACAATAAAGCATCAGCAACAATTTTAGCAATTCTTTCTTCTTTTAAAACACAACTGCCTTTACACTCATCAAGTAGATTTTCAATTCTTTCCGAAAACAATCGATAATATTCCTTTAATTCTTCTTTAGAATATGGTTGATTAGAATTTTTCTTATGCTTTGTCAACCATTGTTCACGTTCTCTTTTTATTTGTTCCAAAGTTTCTCTTGGTATTGAGTCATTGAGTCGAAATGTGACAAAGTACCATACATCTTTTTGTTGCCAATGAGGTAAGTTGTTTATGTGAATATCAACTTCATCGTAGGGATTAAAGAAGGTGCCGTGAGCATCCCTGCTCACGGGAGTAGCTGTGTCCCCGACAACAGGGATGTTGTCGGTACCTTGCTCTAAGAAAGTTCTAAAATACTGCTTCAAGCTTTCGTCAACCATATAATCAACAATAGGTCTTGGAGTATAATAGCTTCCAGTTGATTTGCGTGCTGTGTTTGCAGTTTCAGGGTTATAACTTGCAAGTAAGTTTTCAAATACTTTGCCGAGAAGTTCGGGGTCTAATGCTACTTCGGCATCATTGGGGTCGTTTTCGTCTATTGTAAAATTATATTGGGATAAAATTTTAATAAGTCCACGAACATTGTATTTTTTGTTTGAAGTTCCGTAATCTTTATTCAAATCTACTTGCTTTTCTTCAGCAAAGAATAATTCATTTGGTATGACAGGCTGCTTGCTTTTTGTTGAAGTAAAACCATCGATATACATCCGCTCGTCTTTTATTTTCGATTTGTAATCAAGACATTCAAAGAGTCCGCCATTAAGAAATGGAATAGGCATGAAATATTTTTCAATAGCTTCTTCACTGTTTTTGAACAATTCCTCATAACGATAAACATTGTGATTGCCAAAGTCTGTGCTGAATCCTTTGTATCCTTTTTTCTTGCTGGTAAATCGTCTTTCGTTTTGTTTTGTATTTAATGTTGCAAAGAAAAGATTCTGCAAAATTGCTTTGTAATAGTTTGTGTCGTTTAGTTTGAAACTTTTCAAAATATTTTTCAGTGAATTTTCATCAAATAATTCATCGGGAATGAGCTTCCTAACTTTCATGAACCAGATAAATATCAAACGAGTAATCAGTCTTATGGTTGCAATATTTCTTCCATTTTCATCTTTTTCTGCATCATCAGGAAATTTAAGTTTTTTAATTGCCCAGAAATACCAATTAGCAATTTCTTGATAGAATTCTTTGGTAACTTTCTCAATACTGAAGGCATCAATAATTTTTTCAAGTGATGAGAAATCTGCTTCTTCAATTTGTTTTATGAATGTTTTATTTGTCTGGTCTTTGCTTACAAAGTAAGTGTATCTTCTGAAGTTACTCCAGTCTCTTTTGCCTGTAGCTAATGGAATATCGTATATAAGTGAAAATCTAAAATCACCTTTATCATCGTAGAAAATGAAAAAGCCGCCGCAATAACGATTTGCTTGTTTGAGAAAATTTTTGCCGAGTGTGTATTGTGCTTTTTTGCCTGATCGTTCTGAAAGCGGTTTGTTTACTTTTGATGTTATGATTACCATTTCATCGGAATTTTCTAATCTAAATTCACCAAACAGTTTGCAGTCAGAAAAATTTTCGTCGTTGAGGTAACTCAGTGATTGGTCAATTTCTCGAAATGTTTTTGTTTTATTTCGGAAGAGTTTTGATAGGTCTTCAAAGTTGAATTTTTCTGTTAGAGATTTTAGAATTTCTTTGACTTCCATAATTCTACCATTTTTGTTTCTTGCCGAGACTCTATGTTTTTCTTTGTGTCTTTGCATGAAATAATTTAACCACAAAGTCCTCTAAGGATTTCACAAAGTTACACGAAGGATAAAATTTTGTGTTTCTTTGTGCTGAACTTCGTATCCTTTGTGGTAAAACAATATCATCCCGCAAAGCGGGATTCTCTCTGCTTCTTCGCTGTTTTGCATGAAATATTTTTGTTATTTCTCGCTAAGACGCCAAGACACTCAGTCCTTCTTTGCGTCTTTAATTCTTTGCGGCTCTGCGTGAAATTTTATTTCTCGCTAAGACGCAGAGACGCTAAGGTTTTTGTTCATTATTGCAATTATTATTTCTTTATCCTTCAGTTTTAATTTCTCTTTCTCCTTTTCAAGATAATCTTCACCAAGTTCTTTTTTTATTGATTCTATTTCTTCAATTGTATTTTGTAAATTGTCTTCATTCAACTCTAATGTTGCAAGTCTTCTTATTGTATAATCTGGCAATGTGCCGTAATCAATTATATCTTCTTTTAATGTTCGTAAAAAGCTTTTTAACTCAAGCAGTTTTTCATTTCCATTTAGTTTGATTAAATAACTTATTTTATTCAATGCCTTCTGTTCATTACTGTTTTGTGCTGTATTAAGAGTAAATTGTTCTAAATTCTTTTTAACATTTTGATACATATCCCAGAATTCATCATCAATGGGAAGTGACTTTTCATTGTAATCACATTTTATTTTATCAAGAATTAATTCGAGTGATGAATCAAAAATTTCATATTTGTCATCAATCTTTTTTGCTACTTTAATATACATTCTATTCTTCATAAAACATGTTATCATTTCATTATCATCAAACTTTTTGATTACTTTAATTCTTTTTGGCAGGTTATTTAATCTTTTCACAATTTCTGGATGTTGTTCCTTTATCTCACTATAAAGATTCATTACTTTCGTGTAAGTGCTTTCTTCTTCAGAGCTCTCTGGATTCTGCATTAATTTCTGATAAAATTTAGCTGGTGACGGCTCTTCATCTACATCAAATATTTTTGAATCTTCTCCTAAAGTGTTATGAATCATGAACATTTTATTTTGTGCAATCTCTCTTGATTTAACAAATTCTGCACCTCGTTCTGTAGGGAAAAAGTTAACAATGTATAACTTATCAAATACTTTTTTGCTTATACGATTTATTCTTCCAAGTCTTTGAATTACTCTTACGGGGTTCCACGGAATATCATAATTTATTACCATACCTGCTCTATTGAGATTAAATCCTTCACTCAGTTTATCTGTGCTCAATAAAATATCATAATCATCATCTTGCTCTTTTGCTGAAGCATCAAAATTTCTGTTTATAATTGTTATCTTAGATTGAGGGATTGAACCTGTTACTACAAGTGTTCTTTTTGCTAAATCTAATTTTAGTTTGCTTATTTTTTCATTTACATAATTAACTGTATCTGCATACTCAGAAAAGATTACTATCTTTCTTTTTGGTTCATTATTATGTGGTGGTTTATTTAGTTCTTCTTCAATATTTTTAAGCAAGCATTCAACTTTAGGGTCATTATCAAGAAGATTCAATTCATTCAATTTATTCAGAACTTCATCGAACAGATTTATGTCAGATATTATATCGTCAATAAATCCCTTTTTTGATTTAAAGTCTTCAATTTTATACCGCTTATGTTTCTTTGGATAGACTCCCTTTGTAATATTGTCTTCATATTCTTTCAATGCTTCTTGTATTTCATCTGAATCATACTCTACAATTTTTTCAAGTAAATCCCTGTCAAGAATATATTCCCCTTTTAATGGTTCTCCGTTACCTGTTTTTTCTATGAACTTAAGAACTGTTTCATTAATATGTTTGAAATTCTTTATACTTTGTTCAAAAGCGCCGAATGAACTTTCAAATCTTTTAATTATCAATCTTCGCATAATATCAAACAAGTTGCGCTGTTGAATATATTCTCTGTTTTCTTCTTTATCTTTTTCTTTATCAAAGAGTGTAGTTCCATAACCTTTTTCATATTCGAATGGTCTGTAAATTGCACCTTTAAATCTTCCCCCTTCTTCATCTGGGTCAGCAAAATATTTTGTAATTATCTCATCATAAAATTTTGATTGTTCTTCCGTTAACTCGTAAAACCATTCTTTGGGATTATCAACAACTGAAAGTTCTTTTACTTCATTTTTATAAATTGGATTTTTTAATAAGTCCAATCTGTTTCTTCTTATTGTAATTGGTTCAATTACATCTCGAATTTGTTTTGCAAGTAAATGTGATTTCCTTTTTACTTTTGTTAAATCTATCTCATCATCGTCAAAAATAGCTTTATAGAGTTTCTTAGCTTTGTTTAATTTCTTTCTCTCTTTTGAGTTATAATTTTTTCTAATGAATGCCAAATCATCAAAAAGTCTGTTTATACTTCTAAATACACTTATTAAATCATTATCAAGAGTTATTGATGATTTTTTTGGAACTATAAATAGGTTGAGTAATGAAAGCACATCTTCAGGCTTGTTATTAAACGGAGTTGCTGTAAGCAATATTACTATTTTATTTCGGCAAATATTTTTTAATAGTTCATAGCCTTTTGTATCCTGATTTCTGAATCGATGAGCTTCGTCTACAATTACAACCTGAATATCATTATTTAGTTTTACAAATTCTAATGTGTTTTCTAAATCTCCATGTGACCTGACTTCCCAATCATAAAGCTGAAATTCATTTAGATATTTTTTCCAGCCTTCAGTTTTGTTTTCATCTCCAATTAATCCAGGCGGACATATAACCAAGCCTCTCGAATTCAAATGTTTGGCTATCATGCAAGCAATCACTGTCTTTCCGAGACCCACTACATCAGCAATTAAAACACCATTATTTTTCTCAATTACAGATAGAGCATATTTTACAGCATCAATTTGATATTGATATTGTTTATATCCTTTTTCATCAAGAATTCTTAACAGACTTGTTCCAATTTCTTTGCTTTCAAATGAATCAAGATAAGTTTTAAGAACTAATGCATAAGCTTCGTATGGGGTTATTTCTTTTATGAGTGTTTCATTTTCTATTAAGTAGATTAATTTTTCTTTAAAATCTGGTTCTTCATTTATCTTTACTGCTGAATCCCACAATTCATCAAAATATTTCTCTGCTTCTTCAAAACCATAATCAGAAATTTCAACATTAAATTCATTCTGTTCGCTTAATCCTGCCCTTGTAAGATTGCTGCTTCCAGTAATAAATAATTTCGGTCTTACTACTTGTGATTCTTCTAAATGAAAGATATAAAGCTTAGAATGATTTGGTTTGTATGTTTTACGAATTATCAGCCTATCGTTTTTTATTAACTCAATAAAAAATTTAACCTGCTCATAAAATTCTTTGTTATCAAAGTAATCACTATTAATTGATGTTTTAACAGAAGTAAAAAACTTATTTGCTATTTCTTCTACAGAAAGTCTTTGATTATCTGAATATTCTATTAACCCGTAGTGGAATTTATCAACATTCAATCCTACTAATACTTTTAGAACAAAATTTTGATTTTCTTTAAGTCCCTCATATAATTCTCTAATTCCAGAGAAATAAAAAAATCCAATAAGAAATTTTAATTCATTACTTTTACTTATAAGCTGAATTAATCTTCTTCTTAAATCTTTTGTTTCTTGATTAGTAATGAAATAATTTGGCATGAGGAACCCCATTTATAAAAATAAATGCCCTTCGAGTGTAAGTATTCATTAATGCTTTAATAAACTTATTTATTAACAAAAATAGGAAATGAAAAATTTAGAAGCTACACGTAGATAAGGCTCGCTTTAATGAAGATTTAAAGAGAAGAATGTATATCAGACAAGCCAATAAATTCTTTCAAAAAATATTTAATTAAAGGATTTTGTCAAGAAATATATTATTCAATAAATTAAATCATTAAGTGACTGATTACCTTCTATAACCTGCTTTCAATTAGAGTAAAGGGAAATTTTATAAAGATGCTATGATTATAACTTTCAAAATAATATTAAACTAATTTTTATTTAGCTCGTTTATGAACTCAATATCTTGTGAGTTAGTGCATAGTTAAAATCTATCTTTAAATAATTTATAAAAGTTAAAGTCCGACTGCATCTTTCAATGTAAATAATTTAGTTTGCTATAAAACAGTATTTCATAACAATATAAGATGAGAGCAATGATAAAATGGTCTGGTGGGGGCATCCCTTACGGTTATCAATATGATTATGCTTCTAAAAAATTGATTCAACATCCTCAAGAAAAAAATACTAAAAACCATCTGGCAACTTGCTGCAAAGGGCGAAAAACCAATGAGTATTTGTAATCATCTCAATACAAATCAAATAAAAAGCAGGAAAATAAAAATTGGTCTATTACGATGATATTGGGTTTTCTATTCCCTCCAAGATTAAAATTTTATCTTGGATATGATAAGGAAGGAAACAAAGGCGATTGGGAAGCACTATTAGATAAAGATACTTATGATAAAATAATGAAACATCAAAACATTACAGAGAAAAAAGAACGAAATCCTCGCAGCCAATATTTATTAAGTGGGATCGGGATACTCAAGTGCGGATATTGTGAAGGCGCCGCAAAGGCTGTTCTTGTAACAAAACCCAAAAATAAAAGAGTACTTTACTATCTTTGCACCAATAAACAAATCAGTGGGAATTCAGTTTGTCCAGAAAGCAAAGCCGTTTCTATGCCTTTGATAGATAAACTTGTGCTTACTGATATTAAAGTTCAATACAGCAAAAAAACAGAAATTTTAAAACTCATAAGCAAAGAAAAAATACTAATTGAAAAGGAAATAGAAGCTCAAAAAGCTTCACTTAAAAAGGTTCTTGACAAATCAACTGAATATGAGCAATTAACTGAACTATTATTAGGATTCAAACAAAGAATTGATGAATTGAAGTCAACTTATAATAAAATTGTCGAACCATCTTTGAGCAAAAATAACAGAAAAACTGTAATGAATAATGTTGAGGAAATAAAATTATATAATGATAGAATAGAAATAAAATATCTTTTCCCTATAAATAATTCATTAAGTCATGTTAAACAAATAGACTTCCCTAAAAATGAGACTGCCTAATGGATTATTTGAAAAAACAAAAGAATCTGGATTACGACCCTTTCTCGCAACAAACAAGAGAAATTAATTCTCGTCTGCTTGCAAGTCCAGAAAACATTAAAAGAGCTCGTGCACTGAGAGAAGAAATTATTAAAACTCTTAAGTCCCCCAATGTTATCCCTGTTAAGTCATTTCTTAAAATTTCAGAAGCGTTAGAAATTTATCTTGAGAGTAAAATATTTGCATAGAAAACAATCGAAACTTATCGATTAGCAATTAGGCACCTCATAGAAACAATAGGCGATATAATTATAACAAATGTTACAAGTGCACATAATCAACAAATTCATTTAGAATGGAAAAGAAATTTATCTGTTAATTCCTGCTCAATTTACTCTCGGGCAATAGTTGCTTTCTTTAATTGGCTTGTTAAAAACAAATACATAGAAAATAATCCATTCACTCGTATTCCAATAGAAAGAAAAGATGTTAAGGCTATTCCAAAAGAAGATATGCAATTAATACTTGATACTTTACAAAAAGAAAATATAGTAAGGATATTATTCAATTAAATTTCTCTATTTAACAGGGTTGCGAATAGGTGAAGCAATCTCACTAAAATGGGAAAACATAGACATTGAGAATTGAATTATTAGATTCTGGAACCAAAAATCGAAACGATATGATAAAAGACCTTTGCTCGAACCAGCAATAGAATTACTAAAAGAAATTAGAATTAATAGTAACAGAAAAGATAAAGTGTTTTTATATACCGATAGAAGTTGCCTATTTTTCTATAGAACACAAGCAAGACTTTGGGGTGAAAGAGACATAAATGGTAAATTAAAAAAAGAAACATTACATAAATATCATATCCATCAACTTCGCAAAACTTTTATTACTACTTTAATAGCGCATGGTGTTTCTCTCGAAGACACGCAAGTATTTAGTGGACACAAAGACCCCCGCACTACATTAGCTCATTATGTCGAATTTCAATATAAAAAGATAGCCAATAGAGTTAATGCTAAAGTTGTGTTTTAAATAAAAAAATGTTTGCTATAATAGACTTTCAGATGTCTATTTAGATGACTAATTTGCGGTACAAAGCGACAGAAAACGACATTTGCGAAAATTTATTTTAAAATAAAAATGCCTTGTAAATTATTTCTCTTACAAGGCATTATCTCAATTTTACTTTGTGGGTTCTACAGGACTCGAACCTGTGACCTTCTGCACGTCAAGCAGACGCTCTAGCCAACTGAGCTAAGAACCCCAAAAAGTTAAATACTTTTTGGTAGTTAATATGTCAAATCCTTTGAGGCTACACAAAAAATTGAGTACCGAGGGCCGGACTCGAACCGGCACGGGTGTATAACACCCACAGGATTTTAAGTCCTGTGCGTCTACCAATTCCGCCACCCCGGCACAACAATGAAAAAAGAACCATTTAATAAATTGTGTGCAAATATAAACTTTTTTTTTATTTTTTTGCAATAATGAATAAATATAGTTTTTATTCAATTCAAAAATTTTTTGTTGATTTATTTTTCAATTGACAGAAAATTTGCATACATATTTTCAAAGCATTATTTTTGCAACGCTTAATCAGGGGCCCATAGCTCAGTTGGTTAGAGCAGCTGACTCATAATCAGCGGGTCGGAGGTTCAAGTCCTTCTGGGCCCACGAAAACCCCGAAAATCAAATGTTTTCGGGGTTTTTATTTGCCATAAATCAAATTTGTCCCGCTGATTAGACTTTTAAAATGATAATTTAGTACTAACTATTGTTGTAACTCTAAACGGAACGCTTTTATAAAATTTAGTGATATGATTAAAATGCAGCTTCAGTAATCTCCTTAACCAGTATTAAGAGTTACATAGATTTGTTCTTAAATAGTTAATTTGTTCATACTAAAACAATAGAACAATTTACAACTTGCTTTTATTGTCATTACACATTCTCTATTTAATAAATTTCGATTAAATCATATCAACACATCACATTAATCCATTGTGTAAAATGTTTGAGGCTCTTCTAATTTTGTAAGCTTATTAGGATTTACAAAAATCTGATTATGCTTCCAAATGCAATTGAAAAGTTTTTAGCTTTATCTCTCTGAAATATGTTTAATATGTCTAAAGTTCCCATGTTAATTTCTAAAAATCCAAAATTTAATCCGCAACCAAAAGACCACTTAATTTTTTCAATATCTCCAATTGATAATCCACTTCTAATACTTACTATTGTTTTAGGTGTATATTCAATGCCTAAGACTATTCTTGGAGATTTTGAATTTCCAAATTCATTATTGAATCCTTGATGATATTCAATTAATATCAGTAATTTATTGTCAGAATAATAATTATATGTTTTATTTGTCCATGCTAATCCCAAATGCATTGCTGTTGCCATCTTCAATTTTAAAGAATTGATATATTTCCCATTCCCTGATAAAACTGCTTTTAGTGAATCAATCTGGTTTTTATCAGTTAAGTCATCAATGTAAAAGGAATTTTTCGAAGACAGTTCTGCTACATTATTATACCAATTAATCGAACCAATATCTGTAAATGACAATGTAAATGTAAACTTTTGGCTTACTCTTGAAGTTAATCCAAAGTCAATTCCAATACCATACCCTGCAGGTTTTGGAAAAAAACTAAATGTAAAATTCTTTTTAGGTCTTTTATCAAAATTGTATCTTATATTGAAATCTTCTGAAGCAGCTAAATATATTAGATAATCACTCTTGCCTGATAATGCATTCCCCTCCACAGTCTTAAATTCTGTATTTAGTCTTTCAACTTTAGAATAAAAATAACCACTTACAAAATTCACTGAAGCTCCTATGTATAATCCTTTCAAAAAATTTATCTTGTTAGAATATGTAACAGACGTTTTTCTTAACCACCATGCATTAAACTTAGCATCACTAAAATTATAAATTTGTCCGGGAATATTGCCATCAAGAAAAAGTGTTATCAAACTTTTAGGTATTGTTAATGAGAATGATATTCTGTCAATAACAGAAAATCCAAATGCTCCAATTTTCTTAGATGGTTGAATTTTAATGCCAATCGATTGTATAGAAATATCAGAATAAATTGAACTTCCATTTTGAAATATGTTTTTCAAATTTTGTTTATCATCTTCAGTAAGTTTTCTTCCATTAAGTTCATTATTTGTTCCTGTTACTTTAGTCCCAAAGTAATAATTATAATCACTAATCGATAAAAAATTTGTTCCTGCAGAAAATGATAAATGTGGAATTGGTATTGACAAGTTCATTTCAGATATTGAAGATGAATCTTGAAAAAGATTTGCAGGATTTTTACCAACAGCATATAAACCAAAAGATGAAGAAAAGGCTTTGGCAATTCCAATTGATTTGGCATCGGTAATTCCATAAGACCCGATTCCCTGTCCATATATTTCTAATAAACTTATTGCTAAGATTATGAGTGAAAAAATATTCTTCATATTTGTTACTGAAGTTTTACATTATAATCAGTAGAACAAAATAAATCGACAGAAAAATTATCACTCGTTAAAAACTTAACAGGTTTATCATTATCAGAAGTATTTATTTTAATATATACTATCACATATTTTGCTTTTCTTATTTTATCAATATCAGACTTTAGAATATTCACATTTATTAACTGTTCATTAGCTGATGTGACACAGCCTTCATTACCAACTAAAGCTCCTGTAATTGTAAATGTTGTGTCTTGAGATGCATATAGTGGAGGGAAATAAGTTAAAAAATTATTTTGTTCATCATAAAACTTGCAAGTAAGTTTTAACGAAACAGGTAATCTGTTAATAACTTTTATTCCTGCTGAAATTGAATTAATATTTTCTAATCTATCTTTATCATCATCTGATAAATTAATGTTAATCGAGTCTCTGTATTCAATATTCTTTATACTTACGTCCAATGGCAAATCGATAATTGCTTTGGTTAAAATAATATCTGTATTTCTTACGGTAACGGTTTTATAATCTGGATTAATAATTCCATCAACATATATAATTATTGAATCTGGCAGCCTTGTAAACTTATTTAAAAACAAATTCAGACTGTCTTTATTAAACGAAATAAGAGTATCAGTTGGAGAAATAATATCATTACTCAAAGTATTTTTGTTTAATCCTAATACTGCTCTTTCTCCAAATTTATTTTTTGCTTCTAATTTACCGTCAATCTTGAATTCAACCTGTGCTGTATTTTGAAATGCAAGCCGCAAAAGAATATTTCTAAAATTTATTTTTTGAAACTGAATTTTATTCTTGATTTCATCAAGATTGAGCGCAACAGATTCTTTATCTGCAGATATTTTCTGAGGTTTAATTTTGCCTGTAAATTCTTTTACTTTTAGATTTTGTAAATCAACATAAGCAGTAATCCCATCATTACTTTTAATAGTTCTCATATCATCAGTAGAAGCTACTTCAACTGTAATTTTGTAAGAAAAAGAATTTGAAGGTTTCCCTTCAGAACCAATCAGTGAATAATCTTTCAAAGAAAAATCTTTAAAAACATTAATTGTTTGTTTTCTTCCGATAAATCTTGTTTCATCAAATATTTGTCCATCAGGTTTTCTTAAGTTGTAAATTATCAAATGAACTTTAGCATCTAAGTCAAGTTTATTAACAACTTTAAGATTAATATTTCCATTTTCTATTCTTAACAAAGATAATTTTGAAGGCATAGGTTCGTTATCATCTAAAGTAAATGTATCTTCAATTGTAATTGGGACCTGCAAAGGAATTTTAGCACGTGCTTCTAAAACTTTTAAATCTTCTATTCTTGCTTTCACTGTTAATGAATTTTTTGGCAGAAGAACTTCTTCCCCTCCTGTTCCATTTGTAGAAAGAACACATCCAAATAAAAACTGATTACTAATCCTTACTCCTTGTTTTAACTGCAGCGAATTAATTTTTATACTTGAGCCATGCTGGATTATTATTTCATAATCAATATTCAGCAATGTTTCTCCAGTGCTGATACTTTTTAATAAAATATGACTAATAGTTAATGTAAATGGAGAAGGAAGATGATTGATAATTTCCAAATCAACTTTTCCTGTTTGAATTAGAGCTGATTCGAAGGATTCTGACACATCTGTTGTAATTGAGATATGTTCATTATAAACTGGAGCTACACTTACTGGTATTGCAGGTACATCATCAAGACCTAACCAATCAAGTCCAATTTCTGTTTGCAATGTATCAGGTAAAAGAGAAATTGATTCGATTGATTCTGAGACAGTATCGGAAATGTTATCAAATGTTAATTTGTCTTCGAATTTAATTGTATCTAAACTTATTGATTTTGAAAAGTAGAGCAGATTTTTGTTTGACCCATCAGCATAAAAATTTGTTGAATTATTATTAACTAAATCTTCAAGTGAGTAAATCTTTTTTGCTAATGGAATATTTAAGCTTACATTCCAGGATGGAAGATTTGGTTCATTAATTTGACATGCTTGAAAGATTAGAATAAAAAAAATATAAAGAATAAAAACAGCTTTATATCTACTCATACAACAAAACAAATTATGTTCAAGAATAATAGGAATTATTTTTAGAGTAAACTTTCCCCATAATATTATCGATAAATTAATTTGTTAGTTTACCGAATAGATATAAGCTGTCCTCCTGTTGATTTAAAACAACACCTTTATAGATAAATCTTTTGGAATAATTTTTAATTCGTTAAAAATCAGAATAAATGAATTATCTCTCAAGCAAATACTTTTGAACGTCCAACAAAAATGCTAATATATCATTAATAGTTTTGTTGAACATATCTTTAATATCTTCTTTTTTCCAGCCTGTTAAATTTATCAGCCATTTAATTATTGGCACAATGAGAGTTATTCCTGCTATTACAATTCCTAATACAAGAGCATTAAAAGCAATAAATGAAATTGCGGATACTACATATTTCAAAACAGTTGCTCCAAGCCATATCAATAATCCATATGCAAATATTTTTATTCCTAATTTCAACCAATCAGTTGGAGAGTAATCCTTGTCTTCTGTTTTTTTCAATGCGAATTCCATTACATGACCATTTTTTTCAATAAGCTTTCCGGTGTTGTCAACAAATTTCAATGATGGATAAATACCATCCATTCCCCATAGAATATTCACACTTTCATTACTTTCTTTTTTTGTAATTCTTAGATAAGGATAACTTGCAAGTTTATCTTTCACAATTGACAGCGATAACTTTTTAAGTTGGCCATTATCATAATAAGCAATAGTTTTTTCTTTATTAATGTTATTAGCAAGAAATTCAATTAATGAATACTGTTCTTTAATTTTAGATGCAATTTCTTTTTCTGAACCAGTCAAAATTAAATCTGCATTATTATTTGAATTATTATTCTCTCCTCCAAAAAGCCATGGTTCTGTAATGAGGTTTTTGCAATGAGTAAGGAGGGATATTGTTGATAAAAAACCGATAGAGGTAAGAAATTTTCTTCTGTTAGTTTTTTGAAGTTTCATTTTCACCCTCGATAAAATTTGATGTGCAAAAGTAATAAATCCGCAGGAAAAAAGTTTATAGCTGGTTCAATAATTTTTATATAATAACTTATTCTTTACTAATCTTTATTTTTAATCTGATTCTTTCTTTCATTTAAAAATTGCTTATATAAATTTTCAAACTCTTTGTTACTAATTTCTTGCTGCAATGCTTCAAAATCTGATGAACTTATTTTTCTTGAATATTGTAAGCGTGAGTTTTCTCTTACTTTGTTGGCTATTCAGTGAATCATACTTTAGAAAGAAATAAACATATTTTATATAAATAGAATACAGATAAACTCAGATTTAACTGATTTTCACAGTTGTAATTTGTCAATTAAATTCTATAATTGAATCACAATTTGAATTATGTTACGGATTTATTAGCATGGTTCGACAAATTATGTTATAAAACCACAGGATGAGATTCTTTGCTTCGCTCAGAAAGACTTGATTGTTTATTCTATTATTCTCAAGAATGACACAAACTAATAAGCCAAAGTTGAAGAATCTAAAAACAATTTCACGCTAAGACGCAAAGGATAAGAGACGCAAAGAAAAACATTGCGGCTTTGCGGCTTTGCGAGAAACTAAAAATTTTGAGAATGCTTCTTCCCGACTAAAAACTGTCAAAACTCGTAATGAATCTATGGTAATAAGACTTTATAAATTTCTCAAATCATGCCTAACCAATAAGAATTTTTGGTATTAAAATCTTTGCATTTTACTGGAAAAACTCTGCTGTTAAAATTTATTTAACAGCTAAGCTATTTCTATTAATTAATAAGTTATTGAAAATTTTATTCGTATCACGATTCGGCGAACCGTGTTAAAAATTTATTGCACGATTCTGCGTATCGTGTTACAATTTTACTTGCACAATTCTGCGAATTATGTTGCGGGTTTATTTACACGATTTCGTTATAGATATGATTTAATAAAGAAGTGAGAATAACGATTTGTAGAAAACCAAAGTAATCGTTTTTTGTGAAGTGATGCGGTAAGGAATTTGTATGTGATTTTAGAAACTAAATAATTTTCTTCAAGTGATTTACTTTTCTAAATGTAATTTAATTTGCAATTTAACTGTAAATTACTTTTGCATTGCAATTTCATCATAAAAATTTTTCAAAACATAAAATGCTTTTTTCTTAATTCCCGAACTTGAGATAAGACCTTTTCGATTCCAATAATTTTGATAAACAGGATGTTGTCTTCTCGGGGAACGAAAATCCGCAAGTATCCATGGGGTTAATCCTTTAACTTGATTTAACTTTTTAATCATATCAATCTGCATTTTGAAAAAATATTCTTGATATTCTTCTGACCATACAGTTAAACTATCTGCATAAAATCCCGCTAATGCACCTGCCCCTGTCTCGCTTATGATAATTGGTTTATCATATTTAAACTGCCATTTAATATTTTTCAGCTTTTCTGGTTTGCCATCATACCAGCCAATGTATTCATTAAATGAAACTACATCCAGATATTCTCCTAATGGGTCATCCATTACATATACATCAGGATTTTCTTTTTTATTATAAACCTGCAGAGCAG
The DNA here is from genome assembly GCA_037481715.1 of Melioribacteraceae bacterium. Classification (GTDB taxonomy): domain Bacteria; phylum Bacteroidota; class Ignavibacteria; order Ignavibacteriales; family Melioribacteraceae; genus Rosettibacter. The sequence continues at coordinate 4,228 of JBBFLD010000014.1, read as the reverse complement.
CAGAAATTAATCTTGTATTATCTAATTGTCTTGCCTTTTCAGCAAGTGTTTTCATAAAATTTAATCGCTCTTGAGTTACAGGTGTTTCATTCCCAATTGACCAGATTATAACATTTGTTCTGTTTTGATCTCTTAAAATCATCTCGGTTAATTGATTAAGAGCATTGCTTAATGTTTTTTCATTATTCCATTGAATTGTCCAGTAAACAGGAATTTCTTCCCAAACAAGCAATCCTAATTTTTCAGCAGTTCTTATCATATATTCATTATGTGGATAATGAGCCAATCGAACATAATTACAATTCAATTCTTTAGCCCAATTTAAAAGCATAAAAGCTTCTGCTTCGCTGTATGCTCTTCCCTGCTTGAGAGGATTTTCTTCATGAATACAAATTCCTCTTAAGAAAATTGATTTGCCATTTAGCAAAATATCATTTCCTCTTGCTTCGATTGTGCGAAATCCTATTTGGTCATAAATTGAATCAGTATTCATCACAATTTTAACATCATAAAGAAATGGATTTTCTGGTGACCATAGAGTTAAATCTTTAACAGGAAATCTAAATTCTGCATAACCATTATCATCTGTAGTAATTTTGTGTTTGATATTTGTTTTAGCAATTGTAATAACACCACTTTGCTTTTTCTCTTTCCCATTTAATTTCACATATCCTTCAATCGACTTACTATTATTTTTACTTAATTGAATTTTATAATCCTGAATAAATGTTGAATTAGTTTCAATCAGAAAAACATCGCGAGTAATTCCACCATAGTTCCACCAATCAGTATTTACTGTCGGTACACCATCAATTCTTCGAACATTATCAACTTTTACAATAACAAAATTTTCTCCATTGTTAAGCAAATCTGTGACTTCAAAATTGAAAGGAGTAAATCCCCCAATATGCATCCCAAGTTTTTTACCATTAAAGTAAACATGAGCTTCATAGTTAACTGCACCGAAATAAAGGAAATATCTTTTGTTCTCTTTTTTATTTAATTCAAAACTTTTTTTAAACCAAATTGTTCCTTCATAAAATTTTAGTTCGTTTACTTGAGAATTCCAATCACCTGGAATTGACATTGCTGGTGATAAATCAAAATCATATTCGACTCGTTCTGTTTTATCTTTTGGTTTTCGATTAAGAAAAAATCCTCCTGAAGGAATTTCTGATTCATCAAAAGGCTCTCTTCGATAGTTGTAATATCCATTTTCATAAGGGTCAACAATATAATTCCACCTTCCATTCAAAGAAATTTTATTTCTATTCAATACATTTGTTATAAGGCTAACATTATCTTGAGAATAAACAGAAGTATAAAATATTATTAAGAGCATGATTGCAATATTAAATCTTTTCATTTCCTCTCCATCACATTTATTAAGTTTAGCAGATGAAATTATTTAAATGCAACATCCCATACTTTAGTTAATGAATCTTTGCCTTCAGGACCTTCGACATAAAGTGTCACATTATAATCTCCACCTTTTTTATATTGATAAACAGGATTCTGTTCGAACGAAAAATTTCCATCGCCAAAATTCCATTTCCACTTTTTAATATTGCCAATTGATAAATCTTTAAAAGCCACAATTCTTTTTTCGAAATCAATTATTTTGAAATTCCAGTTTGCTTTTAATTTAGGAAGAAACTCGGGAAGAAGAGGCATCAATTTAAAAAGACATAGATAAGAAGCATTTCCATACATTGTATGATGACGAGATAAATTCCAGAAGCCATTATTTTGAGAAGTAGAATCATCATAATCAATAATTGCCCAGGATAAACCAATCAATTTGTTCTCCTCTAATTTTGATTCCACTGCTCTTGAAGGTCCATCAGCTGGCGCATAATCAAAAAGAGTTATATAAAATTCCAGAGTTAATTTACCAGATTCACCGCTTTTTTTGAAATCATAATTATAGGCTGCTAATGCGTATGGAAATTCTTTAATCCATGGTTGAACTCCCCAAACCATGCACCAATCTTTATTTCCCGGCGGAGTAAAGATATGATAATTTTGAGCATGAACTCCATGCATTAACCAGTGCTCATCCTGAGGTGAAATTCGAGAATCAAGTTTTACTCTATCTGCACCAACAGCTTCAGGAGTCCAAACTTTATAATGCACATGGTCGACCAAAGGTCCTCCAGATATATCTCCATCCACAACAACCTCGAAAATATCATTATGATGGTCTGATCTGCTGAAACTCCAATAATCGTCGTATGCCTCATAAAGAAAATACAATCGATTTAATCCTTTTACCCATCCAACTTTAACTTTTACATCGAGATTTTTTTTATTAATTGATTGCTGTTTACCTGAATCTTCCCACAATTGATCAATGCCAATTGTAAAAGAATCTGGCACAATATTCCAATCATCAGCTTTGCCATCTATAACTGGAATTTTATTTAGTGGAAATTGAAATATGGGAAAGATTTTTTCTTCTCTATCATGAAATGTAAATGAGATTGAAATAAACCACGCAATTATTATAAACAGCTTTTTCATAATTTATTCCTTAATAAAAATTATATCTTCATATTTTGGGTGTGCAGCTTTGCCATCAAAATCTTTTATACTAATATTACTTGATTTTTCTACTTTGATTGCATTACTAAAATATTCTGGCAAATTATCAATCCATTTTATAGAAGAATTTATAATCCTAACATCATTTGCATATTTAATGCTTATACCTGGATTATCACAATACTCAATTGGTTCGTAAACATTTGTAGGACGATTATCAAAAAGGCCCCCTTGATATTTAGTCCATCTTCCAATTTCAACATTTACATTTTCGAGCAAAACATTTTCGATTATGCTTTCTTTTGTTCCATTAATTCTTATACTATTTTCAGATTTTCCTTTTACATCTTTTACAATTACATTAGATATTTTCCCAAGATTAGTATCGCTGTTTCTTGGAATAGCTGTAAAAGAAATTGCTTCGCCGCGTCCCCACCATGGATTTGAATGGTATCTTGAAACAAACTCAATATTTTTGAAAACAATATTGCTTACAATACCATTATCACGAAGTTGAATATTTAATCCTCTGCAGCTTGACTTAATTTTACAATTCTCAAAAATAATATTGTTTATGTCGGCTGTAGTTTCAGTGCCTATCTTTAATCCAGAATCCTGAGTTTCAAGAATGCAATCATGAACATGTATTTTTGATGATGGTCCATAATCTTTTTCTTGTTTTGTAGCTTTAATTACAATTGCATCGTCTCCGCATACAATATCACAATTTTTTATTTCAACATTTCTGCAATGGTCAGGGTCAATACCATCACAATTAGGAACATTGAGATAATTTCTAATTTTAATTCCATCTACAACAACATTTTCGCAGCCAAGCATGTGTAATCCCCATTCAGGAGCATTGCTGAAAGAAAAATTTTGGAGATATAAATTTTTGCAGCTTTTTAGAATAAACATTTTTGGACGCCAATTTTTGGGAATCCACCATTCATTTTCTTCTTCATAATGGGACATAAATTCCAGTGCGCGTCCTTCAATATTACCATATCCAGAAATTATAATATCTTCAGAACCATCTGCATAGATAACAGCAGAATTTTTATAGTGTGATTGTTCTGTGCTGATTAGTAGTTCTGCTCCTTGGTCAATAAAAAATTCAATGCCGCTTTTTAGTTCGAGAGTTCCAATAAGAAATTTGTAGCCTTCAGGAATAATTACTCTTGATTGTTTTCCATAAGTTGATGCTTTATTAATTGCTTCTTGAATTGCTAAAGTATCCAAAGTTTTTCCATCTCCGCGTGCACCAAATTTCAAAACATTAAATTCTTTTTTGGGACCAAATTTAGAAATAAATACATTGGGAATTAAAGAAGGAGCTAATGCAGCTAAAGCAATAGCACCTGCAGTTTTTTTTATTGCCTCCCGTCTGTTCATATTAACTTTCCTTTAAATTAAAAATCGATAACGAACTTTATTAAAAGAAGATGATTTAACAAAGAATTTTTTCGATTCATTAACTTGGTTGATTTATTAAAATATGACTGTCCAATAAGTAAGATTATTATTTCACGCAAAGGCGATTAAGTTTTCTTTGCGTCTTTGATTCTTGCAGTTTTGTGTGAAATAATTTAACCACAAATTCCACTAAGGATTTCACAAAGTTACACGAAGGATAAAATCTTTGTGTTCCTTAGTGTTGAACTTAGTGTCCTTTGTGGTAGAA
>JBBFLD010000013.1:0-77256 GCA_037481715.1 Melioribacteraceae bacterium | reverse complement strand
GTAAACTCTGGTGCCGTGTGAATAATTAAATAATCTCTTTCAGGATTAGGATTTGGAAAAGTCTCAAGTATTTTTTGTTTATCGTTCATAAGATTATTATGAAATTAAATTTGTAATAATTTTTATCATCTTATTTTTTTCATCAGGATTACTTATTGCTATTAATAAAGCAAGTGCAGTTAATGCATTGTCATTAATTTTCTTTTCTCCTGATTCTTTATATAAAAAATTATTTTTTTCAAGATAATAAATAAAAAGAATTGAACCTATACGTTTGTTGCCATCACTAAATGGATGGTCTTTTATTGTAAAGTATAATAAATGAGCTGCTTTTTCTTCAAGAGATTTATAAAGTTCTTTACTGCCAAACGTCTGGTAAATATTGCCTATTACAGCTTTGAATTTGTCATCTATTTCAATTCCAAATAAATTACTTGCTTCATTTCGTTGCATTAATTTTTCTTTGAGTCTTTGAATAATATTACATGCATCTTTATAAGTAATTTTATATTTCTCCTTGGTTTTTCTGTTAATTGATAGTTTATCTTTGTCGTAATTTTCGAGCATTGAAAGTGATTTAGAATAATCACTAAGGAAAGCTAATAATTCTTGTTCTTGACCAATCAGAACCTCATCACTGGATTTTTCCTTAAGAAATTCTATAACTGTTTTTAGTTCATTTAGATTTTTTTCTGCAGAGAGAAGTTTTTTCTTATTAATAGCATATCCTCTTTCTAAATATTGTTTTAAAATTTTTGTAGCCCAAATTCTAAATTGTGTAGCTCTAATTGAGTTTACACGATAACCTACTGAGATTATCGCATCGAGATTATAGAATTTGGTTTTATATACTTTACCATCGGAAGCAGTATGTTCCAAAATGGAACTAACTGAATATTCCTCTAATTCTCCAGATTTAAAAATATTATTAAGATGTTTAGTTATAGCAGGTCTTTGAGTCCCAAATAACTCTGCTATTTGAGCTTGTGTTAACCAGAGATTACCATCTTTCAGGTGAACTTCAAGTTCGGGACCATCTTTTGATTTGTAAATAATTATTCCGATTTCAGAAATTTTTTTTCGGGAGTTATTTGCCATTTAAGTTTTACTATTTTTTATAAGCTCATTTCTTGTACTCAACAATAACATCAGAATGAATTCCGCCGCGTGTATTAAACTTTGCAGTTATTTTCATGTATCGAGGTTGCAAAACTTCAACAAGGTCGTTCAAAATTTTATTTGTAACAGCTTCAAAATAAATTCCATCATTGCGATAAGATTGGAGATAGAATTTATAGGATTTTAATTCTACACAAAGTTTGTCTGGAATATATTCAAGAATTATTGTTGCAAAATCGGGCTGACCAGTCTTGGGGCAAAGAGAAGTAAACTCTGGTGCCGTGTGAATAATTAAATAATCTCTTTCAGGATTAGGATTTGGAAAAGTCTCAAGTATTTTTTGCTTCTCGTTCATAGTATTTTGTTTTTTGTTAAACATATTTTGGTTTTTCTTTGTATGGAATTGGGTCTTCAATTCCAGCTAATTGAAATCCTCTAAGTCGAAAAGCACAGCTGTCGCAAACCCCGCAAGCTTCATCTTCATTTTGATAACAAGACCAAGTTAAATGAAGCGGAGCGCCTAATTCAATTCCTTTTTTAACAATTTCTGCTTTTGAATAATGAATTATTGGGGTAACAATTTTTATTTTTGTTTCTGGTTTAGTGCCTAAGTCGACCATTTTTTCAAATGCTTCGAAAAATTCAGGGCGGCAATCAGGATATCCACTTGCATCTTCATATACTGCTCCAATAAAAACAGCTTCTGCTTTAAGCACTTCTGCCCAGCTTACACAAACAGAAAGTATGTTTGCATTTCTGAAAGGAACATAAGAAGAAGGAATTTCTTTGCTTTGCAGGTTAGCTTTTGATACTTCAATATTGTAATCAGTTAAAGATGAACCGCCAATTTTTGAAAAGTGAGTGAAGTCTATTATTAATCTTTTTTCTACACCATAAAAATCTGCAATATCGTTAAATGCTTTGAGTTCTCTTTTTTCTGTTCTTTGGCCATAATTGATATGAGCAAGTGCAAGTTCGTATTCCTGATTTGCGATTGCTGCTGTTACGCAGCTGTCCATCCCACCGCTTACTGCTACAACTGCAAGTTTATTTTTATTCATAACCTACTTTTCTTAATTATTATTGAAAAAATAGCAAATTAGCTTTTGATAAGGAAAGAAGATTTAGTGCAGGAAATCTGCCTAAACTTTTTTCCAGATTAAAAGTGTAGATGCAATAATAAAACTTACAACAGAAGAAATCAGGAAAGGAACAATAGCTCCAAACTTATCCCATAAAAATCCTGTAATTATTGAACCGCACATCACTCCTAAACTCATAAGAGTAGTAAGAAGACCAATTGCGGAACCGCGGTAGTTAATATCGATAATATCGCTAATCCATGCTTTTGCAATTCCTTCTGTTGATGCAGCATAAATTCCGTATAATGCAAAGCATATCCATATTACCATCGGTTCTGTGTTAATTGCAAATGTGAAATAAACAATTGAGAAGATAAATAAGCCAGCAGCAAAAATTTTTTTCTTTCCAAATTTATCGGATAAATTTCCGAACGGATAAGATGATAATGCATAAATAACATTATAAAATATGTATCCCATAATTGCCTTAGTATCTGAATGCGAAATATTTTTTGACCTGAGAATTAGAAATACATCGCTGCTGTTGACAAGTGAAAATATAGTTAACATGAACAAAATGATTTTGTAGTTTTTTGGTGAAGTTTTCCAAAAATTTTTGAGAACATTTTTTTTAATTTCTGATGATTTTGAATGAACATCTTTTATAAAAAAAGTAAATGCAATTGCAAAGACTGATGGAATAAATGCAAGAATAAAAATCAGTTGATAATTTTCTGGAAATATTTTGAGAAGAAGAATTGCTGCAAGAGGTCCTGCAACTGCACCAAGTGTATCCATCCCACGATGAAAGCCGAAGATTGCACCGGAATTATTTTCACTTGAATAACTGCTTAAAAGAGCATCTCGTGGAGCAGTTCTAATTCCTTTCCCAATTCTATCTGTTACTCTTGAGAAAATTACAGTTGATATATAAGGAAAAATCCCGGGTAAAGGTTTTACAATTCCGGAAATTCCATAACCAATTGTTACAAAGATTGACCTTTTTCCTAATTTATCAGAGAGAGCGCCAAAGTAACCTTTTAACAATCCTGCTGTAACTTCTGCTATGCCTTCAATTATGCCAACTATTGTCATTGATGAGCCGAGAACCGCAGTCAAAAAAATTGGAGTTATTGGATAAAGCATTTCACTTGCAAAATCTGTAAAAAAGCTGATTAAGCCAAGAATTACAACTGCACGTGGAATTTTATTTTTCATAGCTCATAAAATTTAATAAATAAATCTAAGAAAATATTTTTGAGTTGACTATTAGCAAATAACTTTTAACATTTATAGTGTCAATTCACTATTTACTAACTAATATGCTTGGGGGAATTTATCTTACAAAATTTTCTCCAAAATAATAAAGGAGGACTTATGGAATTCTATGAATTACATCCTGTTACTCCTCAACTGCGTTATATTTATAAAGCTATAGAAGTATTAAGAAAAGGTGGGGTGATAATTTATCCCACAGACACAGTTTACGGAATTGGCTGTGATATTTATAACCACGAAGCTCTTGAAAGAATTTACGAAATAAAACATGAAACAGGAACAAAGCTGTACAGCTTTATATGTCCTGATTTAAAAGATATTTCCAAATACGCAAAAGTTTCTGATTATGCATACAAAGTAATGAAGAAATTATTGCCGGGTCCATATACATTTGTTCTGCCTGCCGCAAAAGAAGTTCCCAAAAAATTATGGACAAAAAGAAAAACAGTTGGAATTAGAATTCCCGACCATAAAGTTGCTCTGATGCTTGCCAAAGAGCTTGGTAATCCAATTGTAAGTACTAGTGTTACAAATCGAAAAGGTGAAATTTTATACGACCCAGAAGAGATTAGATTAATTTTTAATACAAAAGTTGATTTAATGTTATCCACTGGTGCTCTTGAAGGTGAACCCTCAAGCATTATTGATTTAAGTCAAGATGAACCTGAAGTAATTCGTGTCGGTGCAGGTGATGTAAGTATGTTTGTATGATTTAGGGGTTGTCTAATTTGAAATTACTTCGATTCTTAATTTTAGACAACCGCGATTTTTTTATTCTTTCCTGTAAACAATTGTAGCAGTAGCCTGTTGAGCTGCAAGAAGTGTTATTTGTGCTATATTGACATGAGGCGGACGAGTAGCACAAAAAATTACTGCATCGGCTACATCTTCGCCTGTTAGTGGAGTTAAACCTTTATAGACTGCTTTGGCTTTTTCTTCATCTCCATCAAATCTGATACGGCTGAAATTTGTTTCAACAAGTCCAGGGTCAATTGTGCTGACTAAAATATTTTTGTCAATTGTATCCATTCGAAGAGATTTTGTAATTGCATCGACTGCATGTTTTGTTGCGCAGTAAACTGCACCTCGAGGGTAAGCTTCGTGTCCAGCAATTGAACCAATATTTATTATATGTCCTGATTTCCTTTCAATCATTCCTGGCAAAATGGCATAAGTTACATACAATAATCCTTTCACATTTGTATCAATCATTTCTTCCCAGTTGTCGGGATTATCTTCATAAAATTTATTTAATCCGCGCGCAAGTCCAGCATTATTTACAAGTATATCAATGTTCTTCCATTCTTCTGGCAATGAATTAATTGAATTAAATACTTCTTGACGGTTTCGAACATCTAATTTGAATGAATAAACTTTAACATCATATTTCTTTTTGATATCATCTGCTATTTCATTCAGCAGTTCTAATCTTCTTGCATTAATTATAATATTTGCTCCTTCTTTAGCAAAAGCATAAGCACATGCTTTGCCGATGCCGGATGTAGCTCCAGTTATAAAAACTATTTTTCCTTTTAATGACTTCATAAAAACCTCTAAAATTTGTTTGTTAAAATTAATTATCTTTTTATGATTCAAATCAATCAAAATAAATTTTAGTATGTAAAAAAAATTATTATTTTTTATTTAAGATTAGCTGAGATTATGTTATGAATTATGAGTTAATTGAAAAAGTTAAAGAATATGTTCTATCGCTTCTTCAATCAAGAATCTCTTCAAATCATGTTTATCACGATGTCGACCACACAAGAAATGTAGCTGAGACCGCAGAAATAATTGGTAGAGCTTCAAATCTAAGTGATGATGAACTTGAAATTGTGATAATTGCAGCATGGTTTCACGACTTAGGTTATATTGAAAAAGTAGAAGGTCATGAAGAAATTAGTGCAAAGTACGCCGAAGAATTTCTTTTGAAAGAAAACTATCCTAAAGAAAAAATAGAAAAAATTAAAAAATGTATTTTGGCTACAAAAGTTCCTCAGAAACCTGAAAACATCTTAGAAGAAATTATTTGTGATTCTGATTTATCCCATCTTGGCAAGAAAAGTTTTAAAGACCGCAATGATTTATTCCGCGAAGAATTTGAATTTTATTTTGGAAGACAATTAACAGAAACTGAATGGTTGAAGAAAAGCATCGATTTTTTAAGCGGACATAAATTCTTTACAGAATTTGCAAGAAAAGAATTCAATGCTCAAAAGACTAAAAACCTTGAGAAGTTGAAAGAAGAATTAAGCAAACTTTCGCAATCCTGATGAAACAATTATTTCTTTTAAGACATGCAAAATCGAGCTGGGAAGATTCATCTCTTTCCGATATAGAACGCCCTTTGAATAAAAGAGGAAAACGCGATGCTCCTTTCATGGCAAATCTGTTCAAGCAAAAAGAAATTTCAGTTGATGCAATTTATTCGAGTCATGCTCTGCGTGCATTAAAAACTGCCGAAATATTTTCAAAAGAATTACATATTAAAAAAGAAAATATCGTTATAGAAGAAAAAATTTATGAAGCAGGAATAAAAGAACTTTGTGATATTGTGAATAACATTCCAGAAACTTACTCTTCAGTAATGATTGTGGGACATAACCCAGGTTTAACATCTTTTGCAAACTTTCTTGGAAATAAATTTATTGACAACATTCCAACATGTGGAATTGTTGGCATTGAATTTAGATTAAAAAAGTGGAAAGAAATAGAACGAGACACAGGAGAAATTTTTTTGTTTGAATATCCAAAGAAATATCTTAAGTAGATTTTAATAAATTGGAGTCATTCCATATTTACCACATGAATACATCATTAAAATAGATGCTACATCAATTGCAGCTCTTTTTTCTTCATCTTCTGGAATTACAAGGTCATAAACCTCAGCAACAAATTTCATATTCATTAGAATTTTCTTCAGCTCCGAATAGGTTGGTTCGCCATGCCAGTTAGCAACGCGCTTTACAAGATTTAATTCATTTCTTCTTAAAAATTCTGTAAATGTTATTACATTGTAACTTAGTTTAGTGCGTGGTTTGCAAATTGTTATTAAATCATTTGTATATTGGTCCCACTTGCGGGCAAGGTCTTCATTTTTATCATACATTAATTGAATTGCTTTTTCTGGAGTAAACTTTGCTCGTGTATGAACTTTAAATTTGGGAATTAATGCATAACCATCATAACTAATAATGTCGGTTCCTTTTTCTACATATTTCCAATTTCTTAATAATTGAGTTGAAGTAACAACACTGACCACTTTTTCGAGTTCACTATCAATTACAACAAATTTACCTTTTTGATAGCTTACAACTGTATTCCAATGTTCCCAGTTTTTAACGCTAAGAATACATGGATAACCTTTCTTAAGATTTTGAATCAGCATTCGTCTTGCATCATCAGGATTGCTGGATTGAAAATGTTTCATTCTGCAGTTAAATCTTCTTGCAGCTCTTGCAAGTCCAAATTCATCAGTTCCTGCCCACCATGTGCTTCCTGCAATAATTCCAATTTGATCTTCGTCCTTAAAAATTCCAAGCATGACGAGTGCATATTTGAGAGCAAAGGGACCACACTGGTATTTGTTTGGCTGCGGGTAAAAACTCAAATTTTAATCCCTGTTTTCAAACTGCAGCAAAAATAATAAAAGTTTTGTTATCCCCAACTTTTTTATTTTCTTTGTGAAAAAAATTTTTCAAACCTATGAAAGTAGCAGTAGTTTTTAATGAAGTTGACCCGCATGTTTATCAAAAGAAGGAAAAGAAAGAAAGTTTAGATTTTACACCATATTTTGAAATTGAAGATACTCACCCATTTTATGAATATGAAAAAATTGTGAACTCTCTTAAAAAATCAGGTTACGATGCTTATCTGTTGAATATTAAAGACAATTTAAATTTGTTTTTTGAGGATTTAGAAAAGAATAAACCTGATGTAATTTTTAATCTTGTTGAACTTTATAAAGACCAGCCAAAACTAGAAATGAATTTTACTGGTCTTTTAGAACTGTTAAATCTTGCTTATACAGGTGCTCCACCAATTACATTGGGAACATGCCAGAATAAAGTTTTGACAAAGCGAATTTTAAGCTCACTTAGAATTAGAACTCCTCGATTTAGAATTATAAAATCTTTAGATGAATCATTAAAATATGGTTTACATTATCCGTTGATTGTTAAACCAGCTTATGAAGATGCAAGTGTTGGAATAGACAATGATGCTGTTGTTTACAATATTGATTCTTTGAGAAAGAGAATAAAATATCTTTTTGATTATCTCAATCAACCAGTTTTAATTGAAGAGTTTATTTGGGGACGAGAACTTAACGTTGCAGTTTTTGGTGATAAAAAACCTGAAGTACTTCCTATTAGTGAAATAGATTTTTCAGAATTGCCGGAAGATTTGCATCCTATAGTGAGCTTTCAGGCAAAGTGGGACCCTTATCACATAGCTTATCATAAAACAATTCCAGTTTGTCCTGCTCCACTTGATGATAAAATTAGAATTCAAGCAGAAAAAATTGCATTAAAATGTTTTTCGGCTTTAGGCTGCAGAGATTATGCAAGAGTTGATATGCGTCTTTCGAAAGACAATAAACTTTTTGTCCTTGAAGTCAATCCAAATCCAGATTTACAGGAAGATGCCGGCTTCATGAGATCTGCAACTCATGCCGGCTATTCATACGATACAGTTTTGAAAATGATTGTTGATTTTGCTTATCAAAGAAAATTTAATAATGTTAATAAATAATTTTAATAAAGAGAAGTTTTTTTGAAGAGGCAATCTAAAATGAAAGTCTTAAAATTTGGTGGAACATCAGTTGGCAGCTCGGAGAGAATAAATTCTGTAATCGAAATTATTTCTGATTATCTGAAAAGAAAAGAAAAAATTGCAGTTGTTTGTTCTGCAATGTCCGGTGTAACTGATGATTTAATCAATACTGCAAAAAAAGCAAGTAAAGGAGATGAAACATTTGAAGAAAATTTTTTGAAGATAAAAGAAAAACATTTGAAGACACTTAGTGATTTGATTCCAAATTCAAGAATTGAAAAGCCAAAAAAATTTGTTGAGCAAACTTTAGAGGAATTATATGCAGTTCTAAAAAGTGTATTTCTATTAAAAGAACTTACAGCCCGAACACTCGATAAAGTGATGAGTTTTGGCGAATATTTATCATGTTACATCATAGCTCAAACAATGAACTCTAGAGGACTTAAGTGCGAATTTTTAGATGCAAGAAAAATAATTAAAACTGATGAACAATTTGGCAATGCAAAAGTTAATTATGAAATAACAACAAAATTGATTAAAGAATATTTTTCAAAACACAAAAAGCTGCAGATAGTTACTGGATTTATTGCATCAACAATTGGCGGGGAAACAACTACATTGGGACGAGGCGGTTCAGATTTTACTGCTTCAATTATTGGAGCAGCATTAAATGTTGATGAAATTGAAATATGGACAGATGTAAATGGAATTATGACCGCCGACCCGCGTAAAGTTCCAAATGCATTTCCGCTTAAAGCTGTAACATATGAAGAAGCAATGGAAATGTCTCACTTTGGTGCCAAAGTAATTTATTCGCCGACATTACTTCCAGCTTTGCAAAAAAGAATAAAAATTAGAATCAAAAATACTTTCAATCCATCTTTCAAAGGAACATTAATTTTGCCGCGAGAACCAAATATTAAATTTAACATGAAAGGGATTTCATCGATTGATGATGTTCATATGCTTCAGGTGGAAGGAAGCGGTTTAATTGGAATAGAAGGAATTTCTGCTCGAATTTTTAATGCTCTTGCAAAAGAAAAAATAAAAGTTCTTTTGATTACACAAGGTTCATCTGGACATACAATTTGTTTTGCCGTTTTTCCTTCTGATAGTTCAAAAGCTAAAAGAGCAATTGAAACAGAACTCAAATTGGAAATTTTTGAACACCAAATAAAAAGAGTAGAAATAATTGAAAATCTATCGATGCTTGCTGTTGTTGGAGAAGATTTGTTAAATACACCTGGTGTTCCTGGAATGGTTTTATCTGCATTAGGTAAAAATGGAATTAATACAATAGCACTTGCACAAGGTTCATCACAATTGAATTTAACAATTGTAATTAAAAAAGAACATCTGAAGACTGCATTGAATGTTCTTCATGAGGAATTATTTACAAACAGGTAACTTTTTAATATGAATAATAATTCATAATTATTTATAAATTTTCATTTATATCTTGACAAGCGGTTAATAAAAATATATTTTTGCTGAAAAGTAAGTTTGTTCTTTAATAAAAAGTATCATCAAGAAAGGTCGAGGGAACAGGCCCGATGACACCTTGGCAACCATCCCTAATTGGGAAAGGTGCCAATTCCTGCCCCAACTTTATGTTGCGGGAAAGATGAGAAAGAGAATTTTTCATTAACCTCTTCTGGTATCTTCCCGAAGAGGTTTTTTTTTATATACAAACAATAGAGGAGATAAAATGAACAAAAAATACAGATTTGAAACACTGCAGCTCCATGCAGGTCAACAACCAGACAAAGCTACAAATGCACGAGCAGTTCCTATTTATCAAACAACTTCATATGTTTTTGACAGTGCTGACCATGCAGCCAAATTATTTGGCCTTCAACAGTTTGGGAATATTTATACAAGAATAATGAATCCAACAACTGATGTATTTGAACAAAGAATTGCAGCATTGGAAGAAGGAGTTGCAGCTCTTGCAACTTCCTCAGGTCAGGCAGCAGAAACTTTAACAATAACTACAATTGCTCAGGCAGGAGATAATATTGTATCTACAAGTTTTTTATATGGCGGCACTTACAACCTTTTCAAAGTAACTCTGCCAAGATTAGGAATTGATGTTAAATTTGTTAATTCTGATGAACCAGAAGAATTCGAAAAAGCAATTGATAAAAAAACAAAAGCACTTTATATCGAAACTATTGGAAATCCTAAATTAAATGTGCCAGATATAAAAGCACTTGCAGATTTAGCTCACTCACATAACATTCCTTTAATTGTTGATAACACATTTGGAGCTGCAGGTTATCTTGCCACTCCAATTCGTCATGGTGCAGATATTGTTGTTGCTTCTGCAACTAAATGGATTGGCGGTCATGGAACATCAATTGGCGGAGTTATTGTAGATTCAGGAAAATTTGATTGGGGCAATGGAAACTTTCCATTATTCACCGAACCAAGTCCTGGATATCATGGCTTAAATTTCTGGGAAACATTTGGCAAAGATTCTCCTTTCGGAAATATTGCTTTTATTATTCGTGCAAGAGTGGAAGGCTTGCGTGATATCGGCGCATGCTTAAGTCCTTTTAATGCATTTCTGTTTTTACAGGGACTCGAAACTTTATCACTGCGAATTGAAAGACATTCTCAAAATGCAATGAAACTTGCTGAATGGCTTAAAAACGACAAAAGAGTTACATGGGTTTGGTATCCTGGATTGAAAGAACATCCATATCATGAACAGGCAAAAAAATATTTGAATCATAATTTATTTGGTTCAATGCTTGCATTTGGAATTAAAGGCGGATTGGAAGCCGGTAAAAAATTTGTTGATAGTGTTGAACTTGCCAGCTTGCTTGCTAATGTTGGAGATGCAAAAACTCTTGTTATTCATCCTGCATCAACAACTCATCAACAATTATCTAAGGAAGAACAACTTGCTGCTGGTGTAACTGATGATATGATTCGCGTTTCTGTTGGACTTGAACATATTGATGATATTATTGAAGATTTTGATCAGGCTCTAAGTAAAGCATGCAGCTAAAAATTATTTCCAAAAATATTTTTACAGAAGAAAGAGTTGATTGAATGTTGAAACCAATAACCAAATTTGTTGAACTGTTCAAAGATAAACCTTTAACTCTGTTAAACGGAAAGCAGCTTAAAAATATTAGGGTAGCTTATCAGACTTACGGACAATTAAATAAAGCCGGTGATAATGCTGTTTGGATTTTTCATGCATTAACAGGAAATTCTCATGCTGCTGGAATTGTAACTGAAGAGGAAATTCAAAATTCCTCTTCATATGAATTTCTTACAAAATACAACAAAATGTTTCTTGGAAAACCCGGCTGGTGGGATGCATTAATAGGTCCAAATAAAATTTTTGATACAAATAAATTTTTTGTTGTTTGCAGCAATTTTTTAGGCGGCTGTTATGGAACCACAGGACCATCAGATATTAATCCATTAACAAATAAAAAATATGGATTGGATTTTCCTGTTGTTACTGTGAGAGACATGGTTAGAGTTCAAAAAGAGCTGGCAGATTTTCTTGGCATTAAAAAAATTAGAGTTGCAACCGGCGGTTCGCTTGGTGGAATGCAAACTCTCGAACTTGCAATTATGTATCCTGATTTTGTAGAAAAAATAATTCCAATTGGTGCTTCTGCAGCTCATTCTGCATGGGCTGTTGCATTGAATGATATTGCTCGTTCTTCGATTATGAATGACCCTGAATGGAAAAATGGGAATTATGAAAATCAACCAAAAGGCGGGCTTTCTAATGCAAGAAAAATTGGAATGATTAGTTACAGAACAATGATTTCTTTTCAAAAAAGATTTAACAGAGAAAGAGTAAATATTAATGATGAACTAAATCCATTAAATAAATTTCAGGTTCAGAGTTATCTTGATTATCAAGGAGAAAAACTTGTAAACAGATTTGATGCCAATACTTATTTGTATATTACATGGGCAATGGATTTGCATGATGTTGGTTATATGAGAGGTGGAATCAAAAATGCTCTTTCTTCAATAACGGCAAAAACTTTGTGCATTGGAATTAATTCTGATATTTTATATCCTGCAGAAGAACAAAAAGAAATTGCATCTCAAATTCCTGATGCAAAGTATGAGGAAATTGATTCTGATGTGGGGCACGATGCCTTCTTGATTGAATTCGACCAGCTCGAAAAAATTTTCTCAAAATTTATTTATTAAAAAACTCGCAGATTACACAGAAAATATTTTCTGCATAATCTGCGAGTGATAAAATTTATTACTTCATTTTGCCTTCTTTTAATTCATAAACAATTCTGTCTGCCTTATAAATTTTTTCTGCAGAATGAACAATTGCTCTTGCATCTACACCAACACAGCGATTGTTATGAGGCATGTAAATAAAATTCCCAACTATGCTGTCCATGTTGCCGTCGAAAGCAAGACCAACAACTTCTGCATTTTTGTTGATGATAGCACTGCCAGAATTGCCGCCTACAATATCATTTGTTGAAATAAAATTGAATGGAGTTGAAAGGTCAAAATCTGCTGGAATTTTTGTCCATCTTTCGTGTAAATCCCATGGATATTCTTTGTTAAATGAATACCATCTGTCATACAATCCATAAAATGTTGTGAAGAGAGGGGCTTTTGTTCCATTGTAATCAAAACTTGCAAGTTTGCCGTCACTTATTCTTAATGTGAAATTAGCATCAGGTGGAATTGATGTTCCATAAACACTAAAGAGAGCCTGACCAAGCAAATCATCATAAACTTGAGTTGTGTTTGTAACTTCGCGTGCAAGTTTTTGAAGCTCGGGCAATTTTTCTTGTGATTCTTTTACAAATTGAATTAATGGGTCTGTAGAATTTATAATTGCATCTGCACCTTTTTTAGCTAGGTCAAGAACTTTATCTCTGTCGGAAATAATTGATTTTGATAAAAGATATTCGCCTGCTGCTTTTCCTTTTTTATTTCCAAATAAATTTTGAATGTAAGTATCGTTATCGCCAAGATTCATTCTCATGAAATCTGCCCATATCCATAATTTTGTATTTTCAAGAAGTTTATCAATCTTTTCCGGATAAATTGAATAAATGGTTGAGTCAAGTTTTTCGCCTTTATATTCAGGAGCTCGTTCGTTTTCTGGTTTGCTTAATTCTTTTGCAAGGTCAATTAATTTTTTTGCAATTGAAAAATAAACAGGTGTGAATCTTGGATTAATTGTGTATGCTGCAATCTTTGGTCCATAATTTCTCATTTCCATCTGAGTCTTTTCAATATTTTCCCATACGGTTCCATATTTTTCTTTTAATTCAGGATTATTCCACACAGCTTCTTGAAGTTTTCTTTGAAAATCTTTTTTTCTTGCCATTAAATAAGGGTCTAATAATCCTTTGTAAATTGTTGTAATAACTTTTTGGCTGTTTCCAATATTTACTCTTATTTTTTCAAATTCATCTGCGCGTTTGGGTTCAACTTTTTTGAGTTCTTCGAGAGCATTGTAATATGTATCAAGCAGGAATGCATTATTTCTGTAAATTACATCGCGCATGTATTCAAGCTGAGCAATTGTTTTAAGTCTCTGAGTTGTTCCAGGATTTCCAACTGTGAAAATTGGTTCGTTTGGGTCAATTCCTTTCAAAGAGAATTTGAAAAAGTTATAGACTTTTACAGGCTTATCGTTTTCATAAGCTCTGTAAAAAGTAAAATCAAGATTATAGCGAGGATAAGTGAAGTTATCAAAATCTCCTCCGAAGTAGGCAATTTGCATATCAGGCGCAAAAACAAGACGAATATCATTGTATCGTTTATAACCGTATAAAGAATATTTAGCACCATTGAATAATGAAACTACTTGAGCAACGAGACCAGTTTCTTTTGTTAGATTATCTGTAAGCTCTTTAATTTTTTGTTCTTTATTTTTTGCTTTTTCTTCTGGTGTAGAGCCGGTTTCAGCGGCTTTTTTAACATCTTCTGTTACATCTTTAATGAAAACAAGCTGGTCGGCATAATAATTTGGAATCTTTCTTTCCTCTTCCAATGTCTTTGCATAAAATCCATCTTTAATTAAATCTTCCCCTTCTTTTGAAAGACGTTCTAATATTCCTCGTGCACAATGATGATTTGTCATTATTAAACCATCTTCAGATACAAAAGATGCTGTGCAATTTGATAACCTGAGAGCTGATAAACGAACATCTTCGAACCACTCTTCGTCAACATCAATACCGTATGTTGCTTTAAGATAATCAACCGGCGGATAATCAAATGACCACATTTTGCCGGTATCGAAACGTTGTGCTTTTACAGTATCTAATTTTATTTGTGCATTAATAGAAATAAAAAATGTAAAGAATAGAACTATGATTGAAAGACTGAGAAATGATTTTTTCATATTACACCTAAAATTGTGTATTAATTGATTATTGTATTCAAAAAATAAAATACTTATAAATGATAACCAATAGTTTTATACAATCTTATAATTAATAGAAGAAAATTTTTTTAGAGTCAAATAAAATCTCCAGAATAAATTATTGGTTTGATTTTTCTTTCATCATCATAAGTTCCGTTGCAATTGCGGCATTTATTAGTTTGAAAAACAGTTGGTATTTCATCAGAATCTGCAGGTATGAAATTTATGATTGATAAACAATAACTGCATTGAATTATGTGATAACTTTCTGACTTTGAACTGCAGGAAGGACAGAGAAAATTTGTTGCTTCAGCTTTTTCAATTGATTCAACTGGATAGACTGATTGACAGTTTAAATTGTTGCATTTAATTAGTAAAGTATGTTTTAATTTTTGCAGCTTGATATAAATTCCATTTTTGTTGACTCAAATAAAAACGAAGAAAAGCAGTTAATCTATACCAAAAATTTTCCGGGAAATATCAGAAATTTTTTTGCCATCTTCTGCCAATACTTAAAAGTCGTGGCAATTAATTTAGTCGGGAGAATAATAAAAGAGATAAAATGGTTTTAGCAAGAATTTGTTCTTTATTAGATTATTAAACAATTTCTAAAATCTTTATGCATGTTTAATACCATGATTTTCTAACTTCTATTTCATAAATTGTAAACAAATTTCTGGATATTACCCCATGAATCTGTCATCAGAAAAATCATCTAACACAAAAACAAAATTTGGTTTTAAAGATATTTTAGAATTTGCACCTGTAGGCATATTAATCTTTTCTAAAGATTACAAAGTTGAGTTTGTAAATAATAACTTTTTCAGATTTGCAGGTGTTGTTGAATCTTCACCTGAAGATTTAATTGGCAAAAGTATTTATGAATATAGAATTTTCGAAAACCTCGATTTAAGAAAAGATTTACTTGAATTAAAAAATCTTACAGCATTTGAAAAAGAATTAGCAGAATTAAAAACTGTTTCTGGCAGCAAAATTTCTGTTCTCTTAAAATGTGTTCCAATTGTTGTTGATAATCAATTTCAGGGCGGAATTTTAATTCTTGAGGATATAAAATATCCATCTCTGCAGGAAGAAATATCACTTGCAGATTCACAAAATTTCCTAAACTTTCTTTCCAAAATCAGCGAAGCATTTTTTATCGTAAGTAAATCTGGCGAAATAAAATATTCATCAGAAAAAGTTTTTGATAAATATAATTTCCTGCTCGAATCAGAAACAACAATTTATGGGAAAAAGCCTAAAAAGCTTTCTGGTTTGCTGTTCAAAAAAATAATTGAACAATCAGCACAAACTTCTAAAACAGTATGGACAGAAATTCCATATTTGAAAGATTCATTAGAACAAAAGTTAAATTTGGCAGTTGTTCCTCTTGGCTCAGAAGAAAGCAAACCTGAAATATTTATTGTGTTAATTTCAAAAAATGTTTATGAAAATAGGAATGTTGATGAAGAAATTACTGAATTAAGGAGATATGAATTTATCTCTTCAAATTTTATAGACGGCTTAATTGGAATTAACAAAGATGGAAAAATATTTTTTTGGAATGAAGGTTCAGCAAAATTATTTGGTCTTACAAGAAGCGAAGTTTTTGGCAAATCAATCTGGAAAATATTTCCCGAAATCAATGAAGATTTTTTAAAAGAACTTGAACATGACCTAAAAGAAAATAAAATCAAAGAAACAGTAATTAAAATTGGGAATGATGAAAGCATATCTGAATTTTACTTATTTAGATTCGGGTTATTGAAAGAAACAGAAGAAGAGAATTACATAATCCTTTGCACAAATATTACACAGAAAGCAAAATTAGAAGAAGAACTCCGCAGGTCAGAGGAAAGATTCAGAAATATAGTTATCAACTCACACGAATTTATTTGTATACTCGATATAACGGGAAAGATAATTTATGCAAATCCCTATTTGCTTGAAGTATTTAATTATACAGAAGATGAAATTAAAAAATTATTCTTCAGCGATTTGATTGATTCATATTATTTGATGAATGTTGGATTTAATCTCAATGATGTGAAGAATGATGTAATTCAATCAATCGAACTGCCGCTAATTACAAAAAATCGTCAGATAATTTACACGCTTGCAAGTTTCTCGGTTGTTCGTGATGAATCAAATTTTCCTTTGTATTATAATGTTATTTTAACAGATATAACTCAAAAAAAAGAATTTGAAAAAGACCTTCTTCTCATTCGTTCAATATTCGAAGCCTCGCTTGATGGCATTGCACTAATCAGCAAAAGAAAAATTTTTCTTGTTAATGATTCTTTTGTTAAAATGTTCGGTTACAAAAGTGCAAGTGAAGTAATTGGACTTGACCCTCTGGACTTTGTTGAAAACAACAGCATTGTAAAAGTTGCCAATTTAATTCAAGAACTTGAAGAAGGGAAAATTACTTCAACAAGATTGTCGTTTACAGGAATTACAAAAAACAACACAATTATAGAATTAGAAAATTCTGTTTCATCTTATGAAGTAGAGAACGAAAAATTTATTGTGTGGATTTTGCGCGATATTACAGAAGAAAAAAAATCAAAAGAAGCTTTACAGCTATCAGAAGAAAGATACAGAAGCATTACTGAAAATATAAATGAAAGTTTCTGGACAGCAGAAAGAATTGACGGCAAATTAAAAGAAGTATTTTATACTCCTGCAATTAAAAAAATTACAGGATATTCACCCGAATCGTTTTTGAATGACCCGACACTATGGAAAAAAATTATTCATCCCGATGATGTAAATGAAACAGTTGAAAAACTTGATAGATTCTATAATGATGCAGCAAGAAATTCAGAAATACTTGAATACAGAATAATTGATTCTTTAGGAAATATTATCTGGATTGAAAATAAAATTAATGTCCAAAGAGATTCCAACGGAGAAATTCAAAAAATATTTGGAATTATTAGTGACATTACTTTATCGAAAAAAGCAGAGGAAGAATTAAAAAAATCTGCTCAAGAATTAAAAGAATTAAACGAAGCAAAGGACAGATTTATTTCAATAATATCGCACGACCTTAGAACACCATTCAGTTCAATACTTGGATTTACAGATTTTTTGTTAAACGAAAAAGACCTTTCACCCGAAAAACAAAAGCAATATATTGAATTTATTCAGGAATCAGCAAAGAGTATGCTCAGCTTAGTAAATGCTCTGCTCGATTGGACAAGACTTCAAACAGGCAGAATAAAATTTGAACCTCAAAAAATAAATGCAAAACTGTTGATAGACAGAACAATTCAAATCCTATCGGGTGCTGCATTGCAAAAAAATATTCAGCTGATTTCAGAAGTTGAAAATGATTTGTTCATTCATGCAGATGAAAATCTGCTTATGCAGGCTTTTAGTAATTTAATTTCTAACTCAATAAAATTTACAAATCCAGGCGGTAAGATTGTTATTTCAGCTAATGCTGATGTTGTTAGAAGAAATGTTCAATTTATTGTTGAGGATACTGGAGTTGGAATAAAAAAAGAAGACTTGCCAAAACTTTTTAAAGTTGATGCAAAATTCACTACACCAGGAACAGCAGGAGAAAAAGGGAGTGGTCTTGGTTTATCATTGGTTCATGAAATAATTCAAAAACATGGCGGTGAAATTCGCGTTGAAAGTGAATACGGCAAGGGTTCTAAATTTATTTTTACAATTCCAGTTTCTTCATCTACAATTTTGCTTGTAGATGATATTCGATACGATAGAATACTTTATTCTAAATTAATAAAGAGTCTTATTTCAGGTTACTCAATCATCGAAGCAGAAAATGGAAAACAAGCACTTGAAATTATAAAACAGAATTCACCTGCACTTGTTATTACAGATCACAAAATGCCAGTGATGAGCGGATATGACTTGGTAAAACAACTTTTAATTTCAGATTTGAAATTTCGTCCGCCGGTGATTGTTTTGAGCAGCGACATCAACAAAGCAATCGAAGAAGAATATAGAAGTCTTGGCATAGAATTTATATTTCAAAAACCAGTTAACCTCAGCAATTTCAAAAATGCAATTGAAAAGTCATTACGGAAAGCAATGTTCTCTTAAAAATTATTGATATATAAAAATTAAGAAGAGGTGAGCAATTGAAAAAGATTATTATGAAAATCAAAGAATCACCTGTTTGGTTAATCTCGGTTTTATTTTCAGTTGTAGCAATTTTCTTTTTTATATATCTGCCTTTTCAAATAAATCTTTTTCCAAAAGGGACAGTAAAAAAAATTTACTATGTCGACAATATTTCTCCAGCTCACTTAAAAATTATAAATAAGTTCAATAAACTTCACAAAAATGAAATTGAAGTTGTTCCTGTAAATTTGCCTTTTTATCACTTTACAACAAACGACAGAAAAGCAATACTTACACGATCATTAAGAAACAGGAGTGATGGTATAGACATTTTTGCTGTTGATTTAATCTGGATTCCTCGTTTTGCAAAATGGGGCTTTTCAATGGATGAATATTTTACGGAAGAAGAACTTCAAAAAGTTAATAAGATGGCATTAAAAGCAGGCTATCAAAATGATACCCTTGTTGCTTTCCCATTATTTCTTGATGCTGGTGTTTTATACTTTCGAAAAGATTTAATTCGTAAACTTCCAGATGGATTATCGCTGGAAAAGAAAATTCGAAACTCATTGAATTGGGATGAATTTATTTCTCTTGGCAATAGATTTAAATCATTTCAAAATCCTTTCTATGTTTTTCAGGGGGGCGATTTTGAAGGAATGGTATGCAGTTTTCATGAACTTCTATCAGAAAATGAAAGCAATGATATATTTTATAAAAAACCAATTGAATTAAACACAAAATCTGCAAGAAGAGCTCTTCAGCAGTTAGTAGATTTTATTCATAAATATAAATTCTCTCCTATTGAAGTTACACGATTCGATGAGTTCATGAGTTATCTCTATGCAAATGAGAATAATGCTGTTTTTTTAAGAGGGTGGATAGGGTTTCATAAACAATATAAAAAATTTCTTAAAGATACCTCCAACATACAAAATATGGAAATTGCTCCATTGCCGCATTTTGATGGCAATAACACATCATGTGTTTTTGGCGGGTGGAGTTTAATGATTTCTAAATTTTCAAACAGAAAAGAAGAAGCCCTTAAGTTTGTCAAATTTATGTTCGAAAAAGAAAATCAAAAAATTCTTTATGAAGAGGGGGGTGTAATTCCTGTAAACGAAGAAGTATATGAAGACAGCACTTATATAAAAAATCATAAAGAATTAATTCAAATAAAACAATTACTGCAGTGGGGAAAACATAGACCATTTTTAGAAAACTACACAAGAATTTCTGAAATAATGTCCCGCTTATTTCATAAAGCATTGAAGAAAGAAATTTCTGTTGAAGAAGCTTTAAGTCAAGCAACGATGCAAATCAATAATGAAAAAGTAATAGTTCAAAAATAGGGAGCGGCATGTATGAAAGCTCTAAAGAAAATTAAAGAAATTCATTTTGGCTGGAAACATATTCTGATAATCTTTTTGATTTTAATAATGTTTCAGGTCTTCGTTTCCCATTTGCAGCAAAATACACTTCGGGACCTTCTTTCAGATACAATGGATTGGTATAAGCAAAATTCAGCAGAACAAATTGGAAATCTTACAACTTCTTCGTTAGAAATACTTCTTGAAACCGACCCAATAGAAAACAATACAGATACGTTGAACAGAGTAAAAAATTTAATACATGCACTTAACAGTATTTTGAAGCAGCCGCTCATGAAAAGAAATGTCGAGGCAATGTGTGTTATTCTTCCCTACAATGATAAATTTATTGCACTGGATTTGGGTCAGGAATTATATAATTATTACTATAATCATGAAGTTTTGGATACTACAATTGATGAAAAGTATAAAGATGCTGTTATTAAGTATGCATCGCTCCACAATAAAATGATTAAGTCTGAGTTAATTACAAGTCTTCAGGAAGAGCAAAATGTATTTCATGTTTTTATTCCATTAGTTCCATATGGTGAATACAGCGGTGCAGTTTATTTAAGAATACGTCCGGATGTATCATTCATTAGTCAACAAATTTTATCAAGTTTTAATAAAACTGTTTTGATATTTTCATCACTCATATTAATTGGCTTGCTTGGAATGTTTTATATTTCGACATATACAATAATTGAAAGAGACGAAGCTCGTGAATTATTATACAAAGAGAGGGAAGAACATCTTCAAAAATTAATAGCACAACAAAAAGAACATTTATTTACAAAAAGAATTTATCATACACATCATAAAGCAGAAAAAGTTATGGGCTTTATTATTGAAGATGTGGAGAAAGCTGATGAATCAAACATTAAGGAAATTAAATACAGAATTTCAAAATATGCCAATTTTATTTCACGCGTGATTTATGATATGAAATGGTATAACCCGCCAATACAAACAATTCGAAATCCAATTTATAAAACAAATTTGAATGAACTATTAAAATTTGTTGTGGAAAATATTTTTTTGCGTCTGTCCAATCCTGTTAAAACAATAAAATTCAATTTAGAATTTGATGATAATTTGCCTTTAATTTCTATAAATGAATTTGTGATATGGGAAATTATTGAACCATTAATTCAGAATTCTATAGACCATTCGGGAACAGACATTATCAATATTTTTATCAAGACAAAATATGATAAGGAAAAAAATTTATCGATTTTGACAATTGAAGATAATGGCAAAGGAATTGATGAAACTTTGCTTGAAAAAGATGAACATGGTATTAAAAAATTGTTTCATGAAAATGTAACAACAAAAGAAGAAGAAAAAAATCGAGGTTATGGCTGTTACATTGCTTATGAAATAGCAAAAAGATGCGGCTGGGAACTGGATGCAGAAAATAAGTCTGAAGGAGGCTGCATATATAAATTAATTATAAAACATAATTGAGATTAGCACGGTAATTGCGAGGTAAAGAGAAAAATTTAGGGGGATTCAAATGCAATTGAATAAACAGATAAATTTATTATTAATTGAAGATGAATCATACGATGTCAATAGAATTAAAAAAACTCTGGCTCCATTTAGTCAATGGCTGATTATTAAAAATGTTGTAGCAGATGGCCAATCTGCAATTGAACTGATTGAAAATCATGAAGATGAGTATGATGTGATAATAATGGATTATCAAATAATGGGACCGCTTACAGGAGAAAAATTAATTCGCAAAATAAAATCAATAGACCCCTTCATTCAAATTATAGTAATTACAAAGATGACAATTAATGTTACAGATTTTGAATTTGCAAATAAATTAATTGAAGCAGGTGCAATGTGGTTTTGTACTAAGTATCCATCTGACATTCAGGATTATGTTTATCAGCCCACAGATTTATTGCTCTCCATTCTAAATGCTTATGAGAAAAAAAGATTAAATAAAGAGAAAGCAAAATCAAATTCGCAATTAAATCAATCAATAAATAACATATTAAATGACAAAAAAATAATTGGAGAATCTGCAGTAGTAAAGAATTTAATAAAACAAATTGAGAAGGCTGCTTCCAAAGATGCAACCGTATTAATTCATGGTGCATCGGGCACAGGTAAAGAACTTGTAGCTACCCACATTCATTATCTGAGCAAAAGGAAATATGAAAACTTTGTTACAGTAAATGCAGGTAGTATTCCTTCAGAACTGATTGAAAGTGAATTATTCGGCTTCGAAAAAGGCTCGTTTACAGGAGCTATAAATGCAAAAAAAGGCTTATTCGAAATAGCAAATAATGGGACAATTTTTCTTGATGAGATTGCAGAACTCTCCATGTCCTCTCAAGTTAAATTATTAAGAGTGTTGCAGGATGGCGAAATTGATAAAATCGGCAGAACAGGCACACTCAAAGTAGATGTTCGAATTATAGCTGCAACAAATATTGACCTTGAAAAAGCAGTAAGCGAAAAAAAATTTCGTGAAGATTTATATTACAGATTAAATGTAATTAACATTTACACACCTGCATTGCGTGAAAGAATAGAAGATATTCCGCTTTTAACAAAATACTTTATTGAAAAATATTCAACTCAAATAGATATGGAAGCTCCAGAAATCGAAAATGATGCAATTGAAATTTTACAATCGTATGATTGGCCTGGAAATATAAGGCAGCTTCAGAATGTAATTCAAAGACTTTTAATTTCATGTGAAGATGTAATTAAGAAAGAAGATGTTTTAAATATACTTGATGCTAAAAAAGTTAGAAATATTTCTGAACCAGAATTCTATTTTGGTAATAAAATTCTTAAATGGAGAGATATGGAAAGACTTTTCAGATGCAAATATTTTACTTATGTAAAGGAAAAAACAAAATCTGAATCAGAAGCAGCAAGATTACTTGGAATGGCTCCCTCAAATTTTTATAGAATGTGTAATAAACTTGGAATTAAAAACACATTAAAGAATGAATAATTTTATCAAATTGATATTTATTTCAACGCGGGGCATTATCATTTTGATATAAAATAATTTTATTACTTATATAAATCGATTTGCAATTATAAATAAAGAACAATTTTTAATAAGTGTTAATTGGTATAATCATTGACTAAAGAATTTCTTTGATTTTGGTGAAATATCTAATTGAGAAGTATTTTAATCAAAGATTATCCAAATCAGAAGAAAAATTTAAGAATAATACCATGAATTAAAATTATAAGGAGCGATTTTATGAGAAAAATTTTAATACTAATATTATTCACTTTGTTGCAAACGATTGCGGGAACAATTTCGCTATGGGCTGGCACCACAGGTAAAATTGCCGGGAAAATTACAGATAAATCTACAGGCGAACCTTTGATTGGTGCCAATGTGATTGTTTCCGGAACCTCTTTAGGTGCTGCTACAGATGTTAATGGTCTTTATACAATTCTTGACATTCCCCCTGGCACTTATAGCATTCAGATTTCTTATATCGGTTATCGAAAACTAACCATTAATGATGTTCGTGTTTTTATTGACCAGACAACAAGAATTGATGCTGCTCTGGAATCCGAAGCAATTGAACTTGGGGCAATGGTTATTGTAGCTGAACGAAAATTAATTAAACCAGATGTTGCTACCAGTGTAGTGGCAATATCAGAAAAAGAAGTTCAAGAACTTCCAATAAGTTCTGTTGCCGGCGCAATTGGCCTTCAAGCTGGCGTACAGGGATTAAGCGTTCGTGGCGGTGGAAGTGATAGATTACTATTTCTGCTTGATGGTGTTACACTGCGTGACCCAAGAAATAATCAGCCTACTGCAAGTGTTCCTCTCAGTTCAATTAAAGAAATATCACTCGAACGAGGCGGATTCAATGCTGAATATGGTCAGGTTCGTTCTGGTATTGTTAATGTTGTAACAAGAGAAGGAAGCAGACAAAATTATAATGCAAGTATTCAATTTAGATATAGACCACCTGGACCAAAATACTGGCGGGGCGAAGGAATACTTGATGTTCATGACCCTTATTCTTATATCTTCCGTCCTTTTTATGACCCTGAAGTTTGCTGGACAGGCACAAGTGCTTGGGATGAATATACAAGAAAACAATATCCTGAATTTATGGGCTGGAACGAAGTTTCTAAAAAATTAAATACTGATAATGACCCCACAAATGATTTAACTCCTCTTGGTGCTCAAAGAGTTTTTATGTATGAAACAAGAAAGAAGCAGCCAAATAATCAACCTGATTATGAGATTGATGCTGGATTTGGCGGTCCAGTTCCATTTATAAGCAAAAGTTTGGGTGATTTGAGATTTTATACTTCCTACAGAAGCAACAGGGAAATGCTCCTTTTTCCACTTACAAGACCAGATTACAGAGATTATGATTGGACATTACAGCTTAATTCTGATATATCACAATCAATTAAACTAAGAATTTCTGCTTTAGTTGGAAAACAATTTACTATACGACATAACTGGGATGCAACTGGAATTTATTATTATCCAAGATATCCCAATGAAATTGCTGGAGTTGCTAGCGGTATTTATGCCCCCTCAGATTTAATAACTATGTTTTCGGATTTTAATTTTTCACTTGCAGATATTGGACATCAATCCTATGCTGCTAAAATAACTCATTCATTAGGTTCAAGTACTTTTTACGAAGTTTTATTAGAACATTTTAGAAGTGATTATAATGTTAGACCTACTCGTTGGCGCGATACATCAAAATTATATGAGATAATCCCTGGATTTTTTGAAGATGAAAATCCATTCGGTTATTGGCCTTATGAAGCTAAAGGTGTTATTGTTACGGGCGGTCAACATGTAGCTAAAGCAAGAGATTTTAGTGTCGTAAGTTCAACTACTATTAAAGCCGATTTAACAAGTCAAATTAATTTTAATAATCTTGTTAAAGCAGGTGCCGAATTTGTTTATAACGATTTGAATCTTGATTACGGTACAATTGCATCTGCTACAGCTGGCAAAACATATGCTGTGCGAGTTCAACAAAGAGTAAATCCAATTAGAGCTGCTTTTTATGCTCAGGATAAAATTGAGTTCGAAGGTTTAACAGTAAATTTAGGATTGCGAGTTGATTACAGTAATTCCAATACAGAATGGTGGATGACAGACCCATTCGATATTTATTTCTACTCTTCAAAGTATAATGAGTCTCGAACATTTCCAAAAGAAAAATCAAAACCACAATGGCAGATTAGTCCACGTCTTGGTATTGCTCATCCAATCACAGAAAGAGCAAAGTTGTTTTTTAACTATGGTCACTTCAAACAGATTCCTCAATACGAAAGTATTTTCAGAATTCAAAGAACATCTTTAAAAGCTGTATCAAGCATTGGCGACCCCAATATAATTCTTGCAAAAACTATTTCTTATGAACTTGGATTTGATTACTTAATTACAGAAGATGTTTTTTTGCAGATTGCTGCATTTTATAATGACATTTATGACCAGCAAGATTATACGCAGTATATATCAAGCACAGCAGGTTTTTCTTATTCAAAAACTACAAACAATAATTACGAAGATACACGAGGATTTGAATTAACACTTAGAAAAACAAGAGGAAGATGGTGGTCTGGTTTTGCTAATTATACTTATCTGGTTAGAACAAGCGGACATTTTGGCAGTTCTCAAATTTATGATGACCCTTCTTTGCAAAAAGCATGGGATGAACAAACAGTTAATTTGTATCAGGATAGACCAATACCTCAGCCCTTTGCAAGAATAAATCTTAATTTCTATACCCCTGATGATTTTGGACCTTCAATATTTGGTCATAAAATTTTTTCTAACTGGATGCTCAATGTAATTGTTGACTGGCAGGCAGGTGGTTATGTTACATGGAATCCAAAAGGTTTGCCGGCAGTTTCTTACAATGTAAAATCTGTTGATTATTTTAATACATCATTAAGACTAAATAAAACTTTTGATGTTGGCAAATTTAGGTTCGATTTATTTATGGACGTTTATAATGTTCTTAATACTCTGCGCTTATGGAACACAGGAGACCAAGATTATCTTAGGTCTTTGCATCTTCCTAAAAATGAAGCTTATGATAATATTCCAGGAAATGATAAAGTTGGCGATTATAGAAAACCCGGTGTCGAATTCCAACCAATGGAATTTCAAGCAGTAATCGACCCGACCAAACCAGGCAAGAAAAATGTAATTTATTACGAAGGCACCACTTCAAAATATTATGAATATGTCAATAATCAATGGCAGGAAGTTGATAATGCAAGAATTAATAAAATTCTTGAAAATAAAGCTT
This sequence comes from Melioribacteraceae bacterium, assembly GCA_037481715.1. Lineage (GTDB taxonomy): Bacteria > Bacteroidota > Ignavibacteria > Ignavibacteriales > Melioribacteraceae > Rosettibacter. The sequence goes on along the minus strand of JBBFLD010000013.1, from coordinate 50,855 downwards.
ATATCGATATGCCAAATCAATCAACATTCTGGTTCTTAAATCCCAGAAGTTTTTACTTCGGTTTAAGAGTATCATTTAATTTATAGAAAATTAAAAAGAGGTCTTCATGAAAAAGTATAAAAATTTTTTACTGATAATTTTTCTTTTAATTGGTATTACAGAATTATCAGCACAGGATATCAGATGGTTAAGAATTGGTCAGCTTCAAACACCAATTAACGAAATTGGTGCTGAGTTCGAAAATGAATTTCCACAAGGAAACACAAATTATTTGTCCTGGCCAGCTTTGTATGGAATTGACCAGAATACTTGCAGAATGAGAGGCTTATGGATTGGATGCAAAAATTTTTACGACCCTGTTGAAAAGAAATTAAAAGGAGTAAAAGTTATAGGTTCCGGTCCACGAGATGCAAGCGACCGCGTTAATCAAATTTTTGAGAAAGAAATTAAGCTTGTTGGAAGAAATTTACGTCCAGTTGTTATTGTTGATGGCCAAAAAGCAAGTGCGCTCGATAATTATGATAATCTCGATAGTCTTGATGAAAATCTTCCAGCCGATAGAATGGTAATTGTGAAGTTTAATACTTCAATTGGAATTTCAGTTACAAAAAAAGTCTATGCATTTTCACAACCGAATCATGATGATTATATAATTCATGAATATATCTTTAAGAATACTGGAATTTATAATCGTGCAGGAGATGTTTATAAACAGACTTTGAAAGACGTATGGTTTTACTTTGTTTACAGATATGCTTTTGCTGGGGTAACATCATCTGGCTATGGGTCAACTTGGGGCGCATTTTCTTCAACATGGGGCAATAGCACAATTAATCATGCTTTTGGTTTTAATCCTAATTCACCTGAATTTACAGACCCAAATTCACCAACATATAACATGAGAGGATTTTATTCCTGGTATGGACCAAACAGGGACAGACCTGTTTCTTATGATGAAGATTGGGGCTGTCCAAATGAATCAGAAGATGGAGTATTGGGCTCAGCTAAATTTGCAGGATGTGTAACTCTTCATGCAGATATTAGTGCAAAAGATAAAAATGATGACATTTTTCAACCAAAAACAACATGGTTTATCGGTTCAGATATAACTGCAATGCAGGCAAATGTTAGTCAATATGATGAAGTTTTTATGGGCGACCGATATGATATTATGAGCGAAGGACATGCACCGCGGCAGCATGATGAAGTAGTTGGAAATGATTATCCAATAAATTACACAGACCCAAGAAGACAAACCGGAGGAGGAACAAGTCAAGGGCAAGGTTTTGGACCTTATACACTTGAATATGGTGACAGCATTAGAATTGTTTTTGCTGAAGCAGTTACAGGTTTATCGTGGGAGATGGCAAGAATTGTGGGAAATAACTGGCTGCAATGGAGAAATAATTCTCCTTCAAAACCTCCATTAATTTTACCTGATGGTTCACAAACTCAAAATCATAATCTTTATAAAAAATTGTGGGTCTACACAGGGAAAGATTCTATTCTAAAAGTATTTAGAAGTGCCATGAAGAATTTCAATAATAATTTGAATATTCCTCAACCCCCTCCACCGCCAAAAACTTTTACAGTTACTTCCGGCGGCGATAGAATAAAACTTGAATGGTCGGACAATGCTACATCATTTCCTCATTTTAATGGTTATGTAATTTATCGAGCTGAAGGCAGAGTTCTCGATTATAGAACTACATACGAAAAAATTTTTGAATGCGATAAATCTAATGTGGTTCACAGCTTTGATGATAAAACAGCTAAAAGAGGGTTCGATTATTATTACTTTATTCAAACAAAAGATGATGGAACTCAAAACGATATTGAACCTGGCAAACCTTTATACAGCAGTCCTTTCTGGACAATAACAACAAGACCGGCAACATTGCAGCGTCCACCAGTTACAACTACTCTCGACTCTGTTAGAGTTGTTCCAAATCCTTATGATATAAGAGCAAGAATATATCAATTTGGAGCTCAATCTCAGTATGACCGCATTGCATTTTATGGTTTGCCCCCTGTTTGCAAATTGAAAATATTTACTGAACGCGGTGATTTAATCTGGGAAAAAGACCATACTAACGGTTCTGGTGATGAACTTTGGGATTCATTAACAAAATATGGTCAAATTATTTCAAGTGGAATTTATATTCTTTATGTCGAAACTCCAGATGGTCGTTCTGTTTTCCGAAAATTTGTAGTAATCAGATAAGGAGATTATAAATGAAATCCTCAATAAAAATTTTATTGATATTATGTTTTTTCTATCATTCAGAATTTGCACAGGAAAAACAGAAATTAGCACAAAGCGGCTTTCAATTTTTAAGCGTTGTTTCAGATGCTCATGCTGCTGCTATGGCAGAAGCTATGACAAGCCTTAAGTTCGGTTCAAGTTCATTATTTTTTAATCCTGCAGGAATGTCTGATATGAGTAGTTTTATTGATGTCACTGCAAGCTCAAATAAATGGATTGCAGATATTAATCATTACACCTTTAGTCTTGCAATTAATCCATTCAATGGAAACTATGGTGTTATTGGATTCAGTATTCAGAGTGTTGATTACGGTGAATTTTATGGAACAAGAGTAAATAAAGCATCCCCGCTTGGTTATGATGATATTGGAATTTTTAAATTGAGCGCAATTGCTGTTGGAATTGGTTATGCTAAACAATTAAGTGATAAATTTAGTGTTGGTGGACAAATTCGCTGGGTTCATCAGGATTTAGGTGAAAGTATTATACCAGTTTTTAATACTGGAGTCGATACAACTCAACAAAAAGTTTCCAATAAATTATCTCCTCTGGTTTTTGATTTTGGGACACAATACAAAACTGGTTTCAAGAGCCTTGTATTTGGTATGTCAGTAAGAAATTTTTCAAGTGAAGTTAAATATGCTAAAGAAGGTTTTCAGGCTCCTCTTGTGTTTACTCTTGGTATATCAATGAATTTACTGGATTTTATAAACGAGCTTCCTTACAATCAATCTCTTTATTTAAGCATTGATGCTTGTCATCATCGTGACCATCCTGAACAGGTTAAAATTGGAATCGATTATAAAATTTTTAACATGTTCTCTTTGAGAGGCGGTTATATGTCCAACAATTTTGAAAGCGGTTTTACTTTTGGTTTTGGTGTTTCAAAATATGGTTTCACTTTTGATTATGCATATACACCTTTTGGAGTATTTGATAAAGTTCAAAGATTTACTGCAAGATTTTCATTTTGATTCGTATGAAATAATTATAAAAAATTTTGAAGGAGAATTTAATCATGAAAATTTTTCAAAAATTATTCTTGCTTATTTTATTAATGCTTGCAGTGAAGTTTATAACAGGCTGCAAATATGATGTTGCCGAACCTATGTGGGACAAAGAATTTCAAGGGGCACCTATTCCTAAAATTACTTCTGTCAATCCACCACAAGCATCAGCAGGCGTTAATACAATTTCAATTGAAGGAGAAAATTTAGATGTAAACGGCACTACTGTATATTTTGATAATCTGAGTGCAGATATTATTTCATCTTCTCAATCTAAAATTGTTGTAAGAAGACCTAATCTGGTCTCTCAATCATGTTACATAAAAGTTGTTCCAAATCAAGCTCTTGTAGTTGCAAAATATGGTCCTTATAAAATTGATAAAGTAGTTGAACGTTATGGTTCTTTCCTCGAGAACTTACAATTGAGTGTTCTTGCAGTTGATAAAAGTGAAAATCTTTATGTGGTTGAAACATCTTCAAGAAATATTGTTAAAGTTACTCCTGATGGAAGTAAATCTGTAATTGGAACTATAACACGAACTCCAACTGATGCAAGAGTAGGACCTAATGGAAAACTTTATCTGTTGGGAAATAATCGTTCAATTGATATGGTTGATTTAACAACTGGAGTAACGAAAGAATGGATTAGACTTCCTTCTGGTCGTGTTGTTAAATTTGGCGACTTTGATGCCAATGGATATTTTTATACTGGAGGAACAAGAAGCGACCTTGTAATTATTGCACCAGATTTATCATTAAGTTATGCTGGTCTTTATTCTTCTGATGAAATTCTTGCTGTTCGTGTTTTCAATAATTATGTTTATGTTGTATCCCGCAAAGCTGGAACTCAAGATGCAGCTAAAATATGGCGTCATCCAATAATTTCTCCGGGAAGTTTAGGTGCAAGAGAATCATTTCTTGATTTAAGCAGCTTTTCAGAATTTGCTTCTCACACAATTAAAAGTATAACATTTTCTTTAGAAGGAAAAATGTTTATAGCTACAGATTCTGTTAATCCAATTTTAATTTATGATTCATCTTTAAATCAAATCGATTATTTTTATAAAGGAATACTTTCTCCATATTGTAAATATTTTTATTGGGGAAATGAAAATTATCTTTATATGATTATTGGCGATACAGCTGCTGGTCAGGAATGGACAGTCTATCGTGTTGATATGGGCTCGAAAGGTGCTCCTTATTTTGGGAATTAAATTTTTTGAAATACAAAAAGGAGAAAAATTGTGAAATTAAAATTCTGCTGCCTTCTGTTAATTTTATTTTTATCTCAGATTTATGCTTTCGAAAAACAAAAAGACGGAATATTGCTTCATCTAAAAAAAGTAAAAGAACATGATGCTCAATTGTTAAAAATTCAGATTTTAGATGATAATATAATTCATGTTGTGGCTTCTCCAACAAATTCATTTTCAAATAGGGAAAGTTTAATCATTGAAAAAAGGAAATGGAAACCTGCCAGTTGGACTGCAGAAGAAAAAAATGGATTTATTGAAATTGTTACATCAAAATTAATTCTAAGAGTAAAATCCGATGACGGCAAAATTTCTTTTTATAGTAAAGATGGGAAATTAATTTTAAATGAAAGTGCAAACGATAGCAAAATTATTTCTCCTGCAGTAGTAATGGGAGAACAAACTTATCATATTCAACAAATTTTTGATTCACCAGAAAATGAAGCTTTCTATGGTTTGGGGGCTCATCAAAATGGAATAATGAATTATAAAGGTCATGATGTTGACCTATGGCAGTACAATATTGTTGATGTAATTCCATTTCTTGTCTCAAGTAAAAATTATGGAATATTGTGGGATAATTATTCACGAACAAAATTTGGCGACATAAGAGATTATCAATCTCTTCCCGAAGTTTTTAAACTTTATGATAAAAATGGAAATCAAGGAGGCTTTACTGCCGAATATTTTACAGATGAAAATTTTCAAAACTTATTTTATACTCAAACAGAATCAAAAATAGAACACGAATTTCTTGACAAAAACGATCCATTCCCTCAGGGCTTTAATGAGCATGTAAAATCAGTAAGATGGTCCGGAGAAATTGAATGCATTAAAACAGGGCTTAACAAATTAAGATTATATTGCTCTGGTTATACAAAAATGTGGATTGATGATTCACTCGTTGTTGATTCATGGAGGCAAAATTGGCTTCCATGGACTCATTTTCAAAAAGTAAACATGAAAGAAGGTAAACGCCATAAAATCAAAATCGAATGGATTCATTCAGGCGGCTATATTGGATTAAAAGCTTTGACACCTTCTGAAGTTGATTATAATAAATTACTTTCACTTTATTCAGAAGTAGGAGACCAGATTGATTATTATTTCATTTATGGTGAAAATCTCGATGAAGTTATTCATGGATATCGATTATTAACTGGCAAAACGCCAATGATGCCTAAATGGGCAATGGGATTATGGCAATGTCGTGAAAGATACAAAACTCAAGATGAATTGATTTCAATTGTAAAAGAATTTCGTGAAAGAAAAATTCCACTTGATAATATTGTTCAAGATTGGTTCTACTGGAAAGAAGACCAATGGGGAAGTCATGAATTTGATAAGGAACGTTATCCTGATCCTGCAAAGATGGTTAAAGATCTTCATGAAAAATATCATGTAAGAATTATGATATCTGTTTGGCCCAAGTTCTATGTTGGCACAAAACATTATGAAGAATTCAGAAAAAATGGATGGCTTTACATGCGCAATGTTGAAGTTGGTCAAAAAGATTGGGTTGGTCCTGGATATGTATCAACTTTTTACGACCCTTACAGCAGTGATGCACGTAAACTTTACTGGAAACAGATAAATGAAAAACTTTTCTCGCTTGGATTTGATGCATGGTGGCTCGATTCAACTGAACCCGACCTTCAATCAAATCTTTCTTTTGATGAATGGAGATTAAGAATTGGTCCTACAGCTTTGGGAACTTCTGCAAGATATTTGAATACTTATTCATTGATGAATTCAAAAGCAGTTTACGAAGGACAAAGGAAAACAAAACCAAATCAAAGAGTATTTATTTTAACACGTTCGGCATTTGCTGGTCAACAAAGATATTCTGCTGCAACATGGAGCGGGGATGTTGCTGCACGATGGTTCGACCTTAAAAATCAAATTCCAGCAGGACTTAATTTTTCTCTTTCTGGTATTCCATATTGGACTACAGATATTGGCGGATTTGCTGTTGAACCAAGATTCGAAAAACCAAATGATAAAAACCTTGAGGAATGGCGCGAATTAAATACAAGATGGTTTCAGTTCGGTGCTTTTTGTCCTCTCTTCAGAGTTCATGGTCAATATCCTTATCGTGAAATGTTTAACATTGCACCAGAAAATCATCCTGCTTATCAATCAATGTTGAAATATGATAAGCTGAGATACAGACTAATGCCCTATATCTATTCTCTTACTGGAATGGTTACTCATCAAGATTATACAATTATGCGTGCACTGATAATGGATTTTGGAAACGATAAAAATGTTTTGAATATTGGCGACCAATTTATGTTTGGTCCATCTCTCTTGATTAATCCAGTTACAGAATTCAAAGTACGCTCAAGAAAAGTTTATCTTCCCGAAAATTGTGGCTGGTATGATTTTCATACTGGAAAATATTATGATGGAGGACAAACAATTATTGCTGATGCTCCTTATGAAGATATTCCAATTTTTGTAAAAGAAGGTTCCATTATTCCATTTGGTCCGGAAATTCAATACTCAGATGAAAAACCTGCCAATCCAATTAGATTATATGTTTACACTGGTCTTGATGCTTCCTTCACTCTTTATGAAGATGAAAATATAAACTACAATTATGAAAAAGGTTTTTATTCTGTAATTAATTTTAAATACAACGAAAAAGAAAAAACATTGACAGTTGAAAAAAGAGAAGGAAGATTTCCTGGTATGTTAAGAAAAAGAACTTTTGAAATTGTTTGGATAAGCAAAGAAAAATCTGAAGGAATTAATTTTGAAAAAGAACCCGATGTAAAAATTATTTACGATGGAAATAAAAAAGTAATTAAAATGAAATAAACAATAATCTCTGCGTTCACTGCGGCTCTGTTTAATGAACCGCGGAGGGCACGGAGAAGTCGCAAAGCAAAGTTCAAATATTACAATGAAGGTGATTAAAAATTGAATTCATTCTTGCAGCGAATTAAAAAATAAAGTATTCATAAGAGGCTGATATGAAAAATAATACTTTCTTCCAATTAAAAAATATTTTTATTCTTTTAATGATAACATTTACAATTAATGCTCAATCGTTAAAAGTAAGAAGCATTGAAAATTTTTGTAATGATTGGAAATTTCATCTTGGGGATATTGCAAATGGAAATGACCCATCATTAAATGATGATAATTGGCGTCTTCTTAATTTGCCGCACGATTGGAGTATTGAAGGCGAATTCAGTAAAGATAATCCTGCAACTCCAAGTGGTGGGGCTCTACCAGGAGGAATTGGCTGGTACAGAAAATCTTTTTTTGTTTCAAATGATGATAAGGATAAATTATTTTTTATTGACTTCGATGGTATTTATCGAAATAGTGAAGTTTGGATTAATGGAAATTATTTAGGCAAAAGGCCATATGGATATATTTCATTTAGATATGAACTTACTCCATACATTAAATTTGGCGAAAAAAATATTATAGCAGTAAAAGTAGATAATTCATTGCAACCAAATTCAAGATGGTATTCAGGTTCAGGAATTTATAGAAATGTTTGGCTGGTAAAAACAAATAAAATTTTTGTTGACCATTGGGGCACGTACATCACAACACCAGTTGTAAAAAATGAGCAGGCTGAAATATCAATTCAAGTAAAAATCAGAAATAAACTACAAGAACAAGCCGATGTAAAAATAAAAACAAAAATATTTGATAAAGAGAATAAATTAGTTGCAGAAATTGAATTACAAAAAACATTGATGCCGGATTCTGTTTCAACTATAAATCAGAAAGCAGAAGTTAAAAATCCAGAACTATGGTCAATTGAAAAACCAAATTTATATAAAGCTATCACACTAATTGAGCATAAAGGGACTACGGTTGATGATTATGAAACAATTTTTGGAATAAGAACTTTTGAGTTCAATTCAGAAAAAGGATTTTTCTTGAATGGAAAGCATGTTAAAATTAAAGGTGTCTGCAATCATCACGATTTAGGTTGTCTCGGTGCTGCAATTAATGAAAGAGCACTGGAACGGCAGCTCGAAATTCTAAAAGAGATGGGAGTTAATGCGATTAGAACATCTCACAATCCGCCAGCACCTGAACTTTTAAATCTTTGTGACAGAATGGGATTCATTGTAATGGACGAAGCTTTTGATATGTGGAAAACAAAAAAGACTGAATTTGATTATGCAATGGATTGGGATAAATGGCATAAAAGAGATTTGGAAGATATGGTTCTGCGAGACAGGAATCATCCTTCTGTAATTATCTGGAGTATTGGAAATGAAGTAATGGAACAATGGATTCGAGATGACAGCATTGGAATTGTTATTACAAAAGAATTAACAAAAATTATAAAGAACCTCGATTCAACACGTCCTATTACAGCAGCATGTAATGGACCTGAACCAGAAAACCCACTCATTAAAGCTGACGTTCTTGATTTAATTGGATTTAATTATCATCAACATTTATTTGAAGATTTTCCAAAAACATTTCCAGGTAAAAAATTTATTGCAACAGAAACTACATCTGCACTTGCAACGCGCGGTCATTATGATATGCCTTCGGACAGCATAAGAAGATGGCCTAAGAGATGGGATTTGCCACTTGAAGATGGTAATCCAGATAATACTTGTTCAGCTTATGATAATTGCAGTGCACCATGGGGTTCCACTCACGAAGAAACTTGGAAAATCATAAAGAAACATGATTTCCTTTCCGGCATGTTTATATGGACTGGTTTTGATTACCTTGGCGAACCCACACCGTATTCCTGGCCCTCAAGAAGTTCATATTTTGGAATTGTTGACCTCGCAGGATTTCCTAAAGATGTTTATTACATGTATCAAAGTGAATGGACAAATAAACCTGTCCTCCATGTTTTTCCTCATTGGAATTGGAAAGAAGGTCAAACTATTGATGTATGGGCTTACACAAATTGTGATGAAGTTGAATTGTTTTTAAATGGAAAATCATTAGGTGCAAAAAGAAAAATTGGAGATGATTTACATTTGATGTGGCGTGTAAAGTTTGTTCCCGGCACAATTAAAGCTGTTGGGAAAAAGAATGGTAAAGAATTTTTAATAAAAGAAATTAAAACAGCAAAAGAACCATATAAAATATCACTTGAAGCTGATCGTAAAATCATTAAAGCTGATGGAAAAGATTTATCTTTTGTTACAGTAAAGATTCTTGATAAAGATGGAACATTAGTTCCATATGCAGATAATTTAGTCAACTTCGAAATTTTAGGCGAAGGAAAAATTGTTGGAGTTGATAACGGTTCTCAAACAAGTCATGAACCATTTAAAGCAAATTATAGAAAAGCATTTAATGGTTTGTGCCTTGTAGTTATTCAATCAAATAACAAAGCAGGCAAGATAAAATTAAGTGCAAAATCAGAAAACTTGCTTCCTGCAGAAATAGAAATCGAAACAAAATAAGATTTTTTTACATGGGAGTGGATTGATATGAATAAAAATTTATTCTTGATTTTTTTCTTTTTTACATTTTTAATTAAAGCACAGCAAACTACAAACTGCTTTCTAAAAAATTTCGAATTAAAGTATGCAGAAGTTCCTCCTTATGAATTAACTTCTAAACCTGATGGCAATCCTACAGTAACAATTCAAATCAATGATGCAGATACAATTGGAAAAATTTCAAAATATATTTTTGGCAATGCACTTGCAGCGTGGATTGGAAACGAACCTTTAAATGACCCTGTTTTTATTAATCAAGTAAAAATGCTTTCTCCAACTTTGATTCGTTATCCTGGAGGAAGCTGGTCAGATATTTTTTTCTGGGATGGCAAAGCAGAAAATATTCCTCCTTTAGTTTGGGATGGAAATCAAAATAAGTGGGTTCAACTTTATCCTCAATTAGGAAAAGGGAGCTGGCAAACTACAGTTGATAATTATTATAAACTTCTTGATGAAGCAGCAACCGATGGATTGATTACTGTAAATTATGGATATGCAAGATATGGAACCGGAGATAATCCTGTAACTCAAGCTGCACATTATGCAGCCGAATGGGTTAGATACGATGATGGCAGAACAAAATTCTGGGAAATCGGGAATGAAAATGCAGGTCCTTGGGAAGCAGGTTGGAAAATTGACCCCTCACTTAATAAAGATAATCAACCAGAAATTATAACAGGCGAACTATATGGAAAGCATTTTAAAATATTTGCTGACTCAATGCGCAAAGCAGCTGCAGAAAGAGATAATGAAATTTATATAGGTGCTCAAATTCTTCACTACGATGGAACAAACAGCTGGAATGTTGCAGATAGAAAATGGAACGAAGGAGTTTTTAAAGAAATTGGTGATGCTGCTGATTTTTATGTTGTTCATAATTACTTCGGTACAAATTCAAATGCAAAATCTTTACTTGATATTGCTTCCATTGTCCCAAAACAAATGATTGATTTTATTAATCAAGATATTTCGAAGAAAAAAGCTTTCCCAAAACCAGTTGCAATTACTGAATGGAACATGGACCAATCTGGCGGCGATTTAGCCAAAACATCAATCATTAATGGAATGCAGGCTGTTATTTTATTTAATGAATTTATCAAATTGAATTACGGAATGACTTGCCGCTGGTTGCTTGCAAATTGGGAAAGTGATGGAATGTTTTATAGAGGAAATAATAATCAAATACCGAAATGGAATCCAAGACCCGACTTTTATTACATCTATTATTTAAAAAATTTTACTGGCGATCATTCAGTAAAAACTATTGTTAGCGGAAGCAATGACTTACTTGCTTATGCAAGCACATTTAGTTCCGGTCATTTAGGTTTGATTGTAATTAATAAATCTAAAAATGATTTAATTGCGGAAGTAAAACCAATCAATCATAAATTTGGAGAAAGATATTACATTTATTCATTAACGGGTGGAAGTAGTAGTACTGATTTCTCGCAGCAAGTTTATGTTAATGGTGTTGGTCCGAAAGGTTTAACATGGGGACCACTTGAAGTATTAGAAGAAATTCCTGCCTTTGCTTTTAATTCAGAAGGAGAGATAAAATTTAGTTCACCTGCTCGTTCTGTTCAATATGTTTTAATTGAACCGGGAAATTATGTATCTGTTAAAGAAGAAAATGACTACCGAAATAATGAGTATACTCTTTATCAAAATTATCCCAATCCATTTAATCCATCAACTTTCATAAAATTTCGGTTGCCTTATTCGGGAAAAGTAACACTAAAAATTTTTGATGTGTTAGGAAGAGAAATAACAACTTTGCTGGATGAGTATAAAACTGCAGGTGATTATAATATTAAATTTTCTTCTGATAATTACAAAATTCAAAGCGGAGTTTATTTTTATAAACTTACCTGTGGAAACTATTCAGATGTTAAGAAAATGGTGTTGCTTAAATAAATTAACGAGTAATTTTTCATTTATATAATCTGTAAAAATCTGTAAGCTGATAATAAAACTTAAACCTGGGACAGAGTTTTAAGATTGTCCCAGGATTACTGAATTATAAAAAGCAGATAATATAATTTTTATCTTTTTCACAAATTAGTTCAAATATTTTAGAAGTTTTTATCCTCTCATCTTATCGAGTAAATCATTAAGAATTTGTGCTTCTTGTTTGTTTATATTCTTAAAGACCCGGTCAAATTCAGAATTTAATTCATCAATTTGAGAAAGAAGTTTTAATCCTTTTTTTGTAATTATGACATCAACTTTTCTTCTGTCTTCACTTGAAATTTTTCTTTCGACCAGTCCTTTCTTCAGCAGTCTATCAACAAGACGGGAAGCATCTGACATTTTATCGAGCATTCTCTCTTTAAGCAGATTAATGCTTGCAGGTTTGGGGTATTGTCCGCGCAATATTCTAAGTATGTTGAATTGGTTGCTTGTTATGTCAAACTTATCAAATATTTTTTTATGATAATTCATAAGCCAGCTGTGAGTATAAATTATATTCACAGCCAACTTATGAAATTCATTCCTGAACTTTCTTTGTTTTATTTCTTCTTCAAGTTTCATTATGATTTTACTATTTCAACATCAATAATTATATCAACAGTTTCTCCTACAACTGCACCGCCTAATTCAAGCAATGCATTCCATTTTAAGCCGTAATCAAAGCGATTGACCTGACCTGTAACTTTGAATCCAGCTCTTGTATTGCCCCAGGGGTCTTTTACGGTTCCATTATAAACCACATCAAGTTCTACTTGCTTTGTAATATTTCTGATAGTTAAATCGCCCACAAGTTTATATTTCTTATCGCTTACTTTTTTAAATGATTTGCTAACAAAAGTAATCTTTGGATATTTTTCCGCATTAAAGAAATCATCGGATTTAAGATGATTGTCTCTTTGTTCATTATCAGTGTTAATGCTGTTGACATCTATTGTGAAATTAATTTTAGCGTCTGTAAAATCATCTTTTGAAGTTTCTACAGTGCCGTCGTAGCTTTTAAATTGTCCAGTTACTTCTGAAATAACCATGTGTGTTACTTTAAACTGAACTTTTGAATGAGCTTTATCAAAAGTCCATTTTGTTTGAGCCTGTAAAGCTCCGATGCTTACAATTAATGCAAAAAATAACAGCTTTTTCATTTTTATTCTCCTTCTGTTTAGTGAAAATTAATTTATTACTAATTATTACAAATGTTATAACATATATTCTTTTTGATAAGTTCATTCTTTTTGGTTGTTGTTAATTTTTTTCCATTTTCTAAAATTGAAAAACGGTTGATAATGATTAGAGATAATATTCAGAGTGATAACAAGAGTAAAAGTGGGGGATAAGGAATATATTTCAGTAAGAATATTATTGCAGAATTTCGACTTTTGAAAACAGGTTATAAAATTTCTGCTGATAATTCATAAACCTAAAAATTCTATAGCCATTCCGCTGATTAATATTACTAAACCGGCAATTGCATGAGAATATTTTTCCAGACTTTTTAATTTTATAAATTGAGTTCCATAATACATCGAAACAACGATAAAAATCATTGTTCCTACTGTAGTAATCATAAAAATAATTGTTATTATTAAAATTGCATAAATATTTTTTTGCACTGTGGGATATAATAGTAAAGGAATTAAACTCTCACATGGACCAAAAATAAAAATGATGAACAATACCCATGTAGTGAGATTCTTTTTCTCTTGATTATCTCCATCAGTTAAATTATTGTGCTCGTGAATTTGATTATGAATATGCAAATGATTTTTATTGCTCCATGCTTTTTTTAATCCCCACAAAAAATAGATTAAACCAAAACTAATCAACAACCATGAAGCAATTTCTCCTCTTACAGAATTCACTAACTCAAGTTGATTAAGTGCAACTCCAAATATTATTCCTATAAATCCAAGAAAAACAGAACTTAAAATGTGACAAATGCCACATAACGAAGTTATTAACAGTGTTTTTTGTATTGTCCATTTGTGTGCATGTGCAATAGCAACAAAAGGAAGATAATGATCGGGTCCTAGTACTGTATGAACAAAACCAATAAATGCTGCAGAAAATGAAAGGAGTAATATTGATTCATCCATTATTACCCCATGTTATAATGATACAATTAGTCGTTTATAATTATCTTTATACTAAATAATACAATATTATCTTTGATTTAAAATTCATATATTGATGCAAGAATTGTTACCTATTCTAAGCGAAAATAAAAAATAAAAGTGCAATTACAATGCATGAACTAAGCATTGCGCAAGAAATAATCAATATATCAGCGCAATATCTTCCACCTTATAAAAATATTTCTGTTAAAGCTGTAAAACTTAAAATTGGCAAAATGAGTAATGTCTTTGTAGACTCACTAAATTTTTGTTTTGAATTACTATCAGAAAATACACCATTGAAAAATGCAGCGCTTAAAATACAGATTGTTCCAGTTGTAGTAAAATGCAATGATTGTTTAATGGAAAATGAAATTACAGATGATTTAATTTATTGTCCGAACTGCAATTCTTTCAATGTTGAAATAAAATGCGGCAACGAGCTTGATATTGAAGAGCTGGAAATAGAAGAATCACAGGAGGAAGCAAAATGAGTATAATAACAATCGAAAGAAAAATTCTCGAAAAAAATGATGCTGTTGCTGAATTCAATAGAAATAATTTTAAGGAGAAAAATATATTTGCAATAAATTTGCTAAGCTCTCCTGGCTCGGGTAAAACAAGCATTTTAGAAAAAATAATAGAATCGCTAAAAAATAAAGTTAATTTAGGAGTGATTGAAGGAGACATTCAAACAAAAATTGATGCAGAGAGAATTGAAAAATATGGAATTCCTGTAGCACAAATAATAACAAATGGTGCTTGTCATCTCGATGCTATATTGATACGAGATGCCTTTTCACAGTTAAATAATAAACAAATCAATTTATTATTTATAGAAAATGTGGGAAATCTTGTTTGTCCAGCTACCTTTGATCTTGGAGAAAATATAAAGATTGTAATTGTCAGCACAACTGAAGGCGACGATAAACCATTAAAGTATCCAATGGCTTTTCGTAAGGCTGATGCAATGATAATCAATAAAGTAGATTTAATTCCTTATTTAAATTCTTCAATAGAAATACTCAAGAACAACGCACTGAAAATTAATCCCAACTTAAAAATATTTGAGACTTCCTGTACAAAAAATATAGGTATCGACAAATTATGTGAATGGTTGCTTGATTATATAAATAGTCGATGAAAGCACGCTATAAAATCGAAATAAGAGGCAATGTTCAAGGTGTTGGATTTAGACCTTTTATTTACAGATTTGCCTCGAAATTTAACTTATGTGGTTATGTCTGCAATACACTGGGGGGAGTGCTTGTTGAAGTTGAAGGAGAAGAAAGTTCTATTCAGGAATTTTTATTAACCATCGAAACTGAAAAACCAAAAATTGCATTCATATCAGGGCTTGAATATTCTGTATTAGATACAATTGGGTACTCAGATTTTCAAATAATCAACAGCCAGATTGAAGGTGAACAACTTACTATTATCCCTCCCGATATTGCTGTTTGTAATGACTGCTTAAAAGAAATGTATGATAAAACTAATCGCAGGTATTTATACCCATTTATAAATTGCACAAACTGCGGACCTCGTTATTCAATAATAGAATCTCTACCGTATGATAGACCAAATACATCAATGAAAATTTTTAATATGTGCAGTGAATGCAGGAAAGAATATGAAGACCCGTCAAATCGAAGATTTCATGCTCAGCCTATTGCATGTCCAAAGTGTGGACCGCAAATTCAATTATGGAATAATAACGGGCAATGTTTAATTTCTCAGAATGGTGTAATCGATTATGCAGTTGAATTAATTCAGGAAGGAATGATTATAGCCCTAAAAGGAATTGGTGGTTATCAATTAATAGTTGATGCATCAAATTCAGAAGCAATTAAAAAACTGCGTTGTCGAAAGCATCGCAGTGAGAAACCCTTTGCTCTTATGTTCCCTGATATCGAAACTGTAGAAGATATTTGTTATGTATCTTCTTTAGAGAAAAGAGCTCTGCTGTCAAATGAAAGTCCTATAGTTTTATTAAAAAAAAGAAATAATAAACATAACATTATCTCTGAAGAATGCGCTCCTTACAATCCTTACCTTGGTATTATGCTGCCTTATTCGCCTCTTCATCATTTGTTGATGAACAAACTTCAAAGACCAATTGTAGCTACAAGTGGAAATTTATCGGAAGAACCAATTTGTATTAATGAAGATGATGCATTTGTCAGACTGAAAAACATCGCAGACTATTTTGTAGTCCATAACAGACCAATAGTAAGACACGTTGACGATTCCATTGTAAGAATAATAAATAATAGACAGGTGATATTAAGAAGAGCGCGCGGGTATGCTCCATTCCCGATTATTTTACGGAAAAATAATTTAATTGATCAAGATATATTAGCACTGGGTTCACATATTAAAAATACTATTGCCTTAAGAAAGAAAGACTACATTATCATCAGTCAACATATCGGAGACTTAACAACGAAAGAATCCTACAAAGCATTTGTTAATACAATCAATGACTTATCGAAATTAAATAAATTATCATCGCCATTAATATTATGCGATTTGCATCCTGAATATATCTCAACAAAACATGCCAATTCATTAAGCAATAATGTTATTCGGATTCAACATCATTATGCTCATATTGCAGCGTGTCGACTTGAAAATGAAGTTGAGGGGGAAGCATTAGGTGTAAGCTGGGATGGAACTGGTTATGGCTTAGATGGAAATATTTGGGGCGGAGAATTTTTCCTTACTAGCGAACAAACTGTAAATCATATAGGACAATTTAAAACTTTTCCATTGCCCGGTGGCGAACTTGCCATTCGTGAACCTCGCAGATGCCTTGCAGGAATTCTTCTTGAAATGTTCAATTATAAATTAAGCAAGGCAGCATTCGACATCTTAAAAAATTCTTTTTCGCAGAACGAATTAAAAATTATACAGCAATCAATTTTAAATAAAATTAATTCACCATTAACATCGAGTGTCGGCAGGTTATTCGATTCAATTTCTTCTTTGCTGAATGTCTGTCACTTTTCTACCTACGAAGGACAGGCAGCGATGATGCTTGAATATATTGCAGATGAGAATACAGAAGATTATTACAATTATTCTATTTATTATAAAGATAAAATTATAGTCGACTGGAAACCAATTTTTATAGAAATCCTTAAAGATATAAAAAAGCATTTACACCGTTCTATTATTGCCGGAAAATTTCATAATACTCTATCGTATATAATTTTAAGTGTTGCAAAGATTACAAAATCATCAAAAATTTTACTAAGCGGCGGTTGTTTTCAGAATAAATTGTTAACAGAAAAAACAACAGCATTGCTTAATGAAAATAATATAAAAGTATATTGTCACCAAAAAATTCCTCCCAACGACGGAGGAATTTCTGCCGGTCAAATAGCAGCTTATTTATTTACTAAAGGGGAGATATCAACTGATGCAATTTCATATGAAAATTTAAAAGGAGTTGCAAACTATGTGCTTAGCAATTCCAGGTAAAATAATTTCTATTGATTCTTCTAACCCTTTTTATAAAACTGCAAAAGTTGATTTTGGAGGCTCAATACGAGAGGTATGTATAGATTGGATACCGGATATTAAAGTTGGTGAATATGTTTTAGTACATGTTGGTTATGCATTAAATAAAATAGACGAAAAAGAAGCAGAAGAAATTTTAATAATGATAAAAAATATAGAAGATAATCAAAGATGAAGTTCATTGATGAATATCGAAATGCAAAGGATGCGGAAAAAATAACAAATGAAATAAAAAGAATTACAAAGCATCGATGGCAAATAATGGAAATTTGCGGCGGTCAAACACATACAATATTAAAGTACAAACTCGAAGAACTTTTGCCGCAGCAAATTACTTTAATTCATGGTCCGGGCTGCCCGGTTTGTGTTACATCGACTGATTTTATAGATAAAGCAATCACCATTGCATTTAATGATAATGTAATTTTAACATCATACGGTGATATGCTTCGAGTTCCAGGTTCAAAATATAATCTTTTATATGCCAAAGCTTTAGGTGCAAATATAAGAACAGTTTATTCACCGATTGAATCAGTAAGACTTGCTCAAGAAAATCCAGATAAAAAAATTGTCTTTTTTGCAATCGGTTTTGAAACAACTGCGCCAGCTACTGCAAGTTCAATTGTGGAAGCAAAAAGACTTGGATTAAAAAATTACTCTATTCTTTGTGCACATGTATTAGTTCCGCCGGCAATTGAATTGCTGCTTCAATCTCAATTAACAAAAATTAATGCAATTCTTGCAGCTGGTCATGTCTGCACTGTGATGGGTTATAAGGAATATTTACCAATCGCAAAAAAATATAAAGTTCCTATTGTTGTTACTGGATTTGAACCCAATGATATTCTTTTAGGAATTCTTATGGCAACCAGACAATTAGAAGAAGGCAGATATGAAGTAGAAAATCAATACAGCCGTGCAGTTAAAGAGAATGGAAATTTAAATGCACAAAAAATTACGTACGAAGTATTTGAAGTTACAGATTGTAATTGGCGGGGAATTGGTTTGATTAAAAACAGCGGATTAAAATTAAAGAAAGAATATTCAGACTATGATGCAGAAAAAATATTTTCTATAAATTCAGTTCAGTCGCATCAAGAAAATGATTGCATTGCAGGGTTAATACTTCAGGGTATTAAAAAGCCATATGAATGCAGTCAATTCAATAAAAATTGTAATCCTGATAATCCATTGGGCGCGCCTATGGTTTCATCAGAAGGAGCCTGCTCGGCTTATTATCGATATTATTCAATTAACAAATTTATAAACAAAGATGAACGACAAATTAAATATTAACTTCAGCTGTCCTGTTCAAAGCAATGAATACGATAAAATTCTGATGGCTCATGGCGGAGGGGGAACTTACAGCAAAAAGTTATTAGAGCAATTCATTTATCCGATGTTTGATAACAATATTTTATCTCAAAGGCACGACAGTGGAATTTTTGAAATATCAAAATCAAAATTTGCTTTTACTACAGATTCATTTGTTGTAAGCCCTATCTTCTTCCCCGGCGGGGATATTGGTAAACTTGCAATTAACGGAACTATAAATGATTTATCTGTTGCTGGTGCCAAACCATTATTCATTTCACTTTCTTTTATTATTGAAGAAGGTTTTCCGATAAAAGATTTTCAAAAAATACTTTTATCTATTAAATCTGCTACAGAAAAAGCAAATGTAAAAATTATAACTGGTGACACAAAAGTAGTTGAAAAAGGAAGCTGCGATAAAATTTTTATCAATACATCGGGAATTGGAATAATTGAAAACGGAATTGATATAAGTCCGGCAAAATGCAAAGTTGGAGACAAAATAATTTTAAGCGGCGGCATAGCCGAACATGGAATTGCAATCTTAACATCAAGAAATAATTTTGAAATAGAAACGGATATCGAAAGCGATACTTCTCCATTAAATCATTTAGTAGAAAAAATTCTTAGTGTAAGTAAAAACATTCATATGATGCGCGACCCAACGAGAGGCGGTCTATCCAGCTGTTTGAATGAAATTGCTCAAACTGCCTCGGTTAGCATGTTAATTTATGAAGATAAAATTCCAGTAAAAGAAGAAGTAAGAAGCATATGTGAATTACTTGGATTGGATCCGCTTTATATAGCAAACGAAGGAAAAATTGTCGTTATAGTAGATCCTGATGATGCTGATTCAGTTTTGCAAACAATGCGGCAGGACCCACTCGGACAAAATGCACAAATTATTGGTGAAATTATTGAAGACAATTCAAATTTAGTTTTTAT
Organism: Melioribacteraceae bacterium; assembly: GCA_037481715.1. Lineage (GTDB taxonomy): Bacteria > Bacteroidota > Ignavibacteria > Ignavibacteriales > Melioribacteraceae > Rosettibacter. The sequence continues at coordinate 31,016 of JBBFLD010000013.1, read as the reverse complement.
GAAAACAATTATCGGAACAACTCGAATTGTAGACATGATTTCAGGAGAACAATTGCCAAGAATTTGTTGATGATAATAAAATGGAAAATGGAAATAACATAATAGTAGGACAGAACAAGACGATTCTTGAGATAATAGAAAAGATCGATAAGATTGCAAATACTGATTGCTCAATCCTGTTGATTGGTGAAACAGGTGTAGGGAAAGAATTATTTGCAGAATATATTCATAAAAAAAGCAACCGCAGTCACTATCCCTTAGTTAAAGTTTCTCTTTCGACTTTGCCTCCAAATTTAATAGAAAGCGAATTATTTGGATACGAAAAAGGATCGTTTACAGGTTCCCTTTATGATAAAAAAGGATTATTTGAAATTGCTGATAAAGGCACAATATATTTAGATGACATTGACGATTTCCCTTTAGAACTACAACCTAAATTATTGAGAGTAATTGAAAATAGAGAAATTAAAAGAATCGGTGGGCAAACATCTATACCATTAGATATACGTTTAATAACATCTTCAAAAATTGACTTGAGCAAATTAGTAGCACAAGAAAAATTCAGAATGGATTTATTTTTTAGAATAAATGTCTTTCCAATTGAGATCCCTCCGCTCCGTGAACGAGTAGATGATATTCCTTTGTTAATAAACCATTTTCTGAAATTGTATGAGCCAAACAAACCAATTGAAATTTCTGAATCAGCTCTTGAAGCATTTAAATCTTATTCGTGGCCCGGGAATGTTAGAGAACTAAAAAACATTATCCAGCGAATAGTTCTCTTTACAAATGGCAAAATTACTTTGGAAAATCTTCCAAACGAAATAAAACAAAAACAACAGTTAGACAATTTCTTTAAAAAATGCATTTCTTGCTTTGAAAATAGAAGAATGAATTTTGAGGAAGTTATGAGCTGCGTTGAATCTCATTTATTACAGCAAGCACTAATTCTATCCGATGGAAACCGTACTCATGCTGCACGATTATTAGGATTAAGCTTATCCACTTTCAGAGATAAATTAAAAAAGTATAATCTCGGCTGATACTTCATTTTTCTTTCATACAAAATCAAGCTGCGAACTTCCGCACGTAATTAACGATTTTCCGTTAATCTGCTAATTTATAATATCACAAAAACCACTTCTTTTATATTTCCTGCAATATGGCATTCAACTTGCCAATAACCTATAAAAATCAGAAAATCCATGGAACTGCCTTTAATAATCTTAGGTCTTGGAAATAAAATTTTGGGTGACGACGGAGCCGGAATTTTAGTAGCAGAAAGACTTAAAAAAAGGCTGCAAAATATTCCTCAAATTAAAGTAGATACAACTTCACTGGGAGGACTAAGAATTATTGATTTAATAAAGGATTATAATTCAGCTATAATTATTGATACAATAAAAAGCGGAATGAAGCCTGCAGGACATATTTACATGTTCTCACATAAAAATTTTATTAATTCACTTAGAATGGTTTCTTATCACGACATTAATTTTTGTACAGCCATCGAATTTGCAAAGAAGATGAACATACAAATGCCTAAAGAAATTTTTATTTATGCAATCGAAGCAAAACAGATAGATGTATTCACATATAAAATTAACCGTGAAATCAAAACAGCGATTGATATTTGTACTGAAAAGATAGTTTCATTTATTGAAAAAGAATTTAATCTTAAAAGCACAGAAGTTGCAACCAATTAGGAGTAAAAATGATTGCCGAAGATCTTACAGCCTTAGAAGCACTTGGCATTGCAATTCGAAGTGAAATCGATGCACAAGAAATTTATCAGGATTTAGCAGACTTATCGCAAAATGATTTATTAAAAGAGCGATTCATTAATCTTGTAAAAGAAGAAAAACAACATCAAGTACTGCTCGAAAAAAAATATAGTGAAATGTTTCCAGATGTACCACTTGAACTACCGGAGAGCCAGATGCCTAAAAATGTCAATTCTTCTGCAGCAAGAAAACAGTTGAGTATTAAAGATGTTTTGAAAATAGCAATTGATGAGGAAAAGCGTTCGAGAGATTTTTATCTCGATTGCGCTGAATATGTAAAAGACCTTTCAGGCAAAAGAATGTTTAGGTTTCTTGCTGATATGGAATTTTCTCATCAAATGATTTTAAGTGCCGAATATGAAATGATTGAAAAATATCCCCAGTATTTTGGAGATGTAAAACACTGGGATGTTGAAGATAGTTTAAGAAAAGAAAAACAATAAAAAATTGTAAGAGAAAAAAATGATTACAGAAATTGAAATTTTACCAGGTATACTTAGTGAAAGAGAAACTATATTAAGAAATACGTTCCTTGATCACACAAAAATTATTCCTCAAGGTGAAAGAATTAAACTTTGTATTCAGTGTGGTACGTGTACAGCTTCATGTCCTCTTTCATATGCAATGGATATAACACCAAGAAAATTAATTGCATTATTCAGAGCTGGCGATATGGAATCAATTTTAAAAAGCAGAACTATTTGGATATGCGCTTCATGTTATACTTGTCAAACACGATGTCCATCGCAAATTAAAGTTACCGATATACTTTATGCACTGAAACGAACTGCTATGGAAAAGAAAATTTTAAATACAAGTATACCAACTTATGCACTGTCGCAGTCATTTATGAAAAGTATTTACAAATATGGCAGGCTCAATGAACCAAGATTAATTATAAAATTTATTATGAAAACTGGCTTTTGGAAAATTTTTAATATGATACCTTTGGGAATTCGTATGCTCAAAAAAAATAGAATAAAATTTTCTGCTGAAAAAATAAAAGGGATTACAGATTTAAGAAAAATTATGGTAAAGGCTGAAACATTCGATATGCCAATTGAAAAAGAATTCCCCGCTTATATGCCCGAAGCTGTTGGATATAAATCAATAAGTTGAATAAATATTTGGAAGCCTTAAAATGAAATACGCATATTATCCTGGCTGCAGTCTTCATTCGGTTAATAAAAGTTATGATCAATCATGCAAAGCAGTATTTAATAATCTCAATTGTGAATTAACTGAATTAGAAGACTGGAATTGCTGCGGAGCAACAATTTATATGTCAATTAAAGAAATTACAGCGCTTGCAGTTGCTGCTCGCAATCTTGCTCTGGCAGAAAAACTTGGCTGCGACATTGTTACTCCTTGCAGTTCTTGTTATACAATACTCAACAAAGCTAATCGATATTTAAAGTATAATGAAGAAGTATTTGAGAAAGTTAATCTTTGTTTGAAAGAAGCTAATTTAACTTATAATGGAACTATTCGTGTTAGACATCCGCTTGATATTCTTGTAAACGATATTGGCATAGAAGTAATAAAATTAAATATAAAAATACCGCTGTATGGATTGAAAATAGCGAATTATTATGGCTGTCAAATAGTTCGTCCCGAAAAAGGCTTTGATGACAGAGAAAATCCAATGTCGATGGAGAATCTTTTTGAATCACTCGGAGCTAAAGAAATTTATTTCCCGTATAAACTGCGATGCTGCGGGGGTATGCTGATGACAACTTTTCAAAATGCTTCTCTTAAACTTTCAAAAGAAATATTAGAATGTGCTGTAGAAAATGGTGCTGATTGCATTGCTACTACCTGCCCGCTCTGTCAAATGAATCTTGAAGGATATCAAAACAAAATAAATAAAATGTATGGCACTGAATTTAAAATGCCAATTCTTTTCTTTACTCAAATTTTGGGTGTAGCCTTAGGAATCGATAAAAAAGAATTAGGATTGGAAAACAACTTTTATAAATGTGAAAAATTAGAAGAGTTATTCATTTCATCTTCAAAACAAAACGAACTCACCACAGCGGGGTAAAAATGAATAATAACGAAAAAGTTGGCATTTATATTTGTCATTGTGGAGTAAACATTGCACAAACTGTCCGCGTAGATGAAATTGCAGCACGAATGCGGACAAAACCCCATGTTGCGGTTTCTACAACTTATAAATTCATGTGCTCTGACCCCGGGCAGCAAATGATACAAAATGATATTAAGCAAAAAGGGTTGACAAGAGTAATTGTTGCTGCTTGTTCACCTCATATGCATGAACTAACTTTTAGAAATGCATGTGAAAGAGCTGGATTAAATAGATATTTATTTCAAATGGCAAATATACGAGAACAGTGTGCATGGGTTCATGATGATATAGATAAAGCAACAACAAAAGCATTAGCATTAGTGAATGCTGCATATAGACGAGTATTACATCATATTCCTCTTCAAGTTGGTAAAAGCAAAATTAATCCAAATACATTAATAATTGGCGGAGGTATTGCTGGAATTCAAGCAGCATTGGAAATAGCAGAGTCAGGAAACAAGGTTTATCTTGTAGAAAAAGAATCAACTATTGGCGGACAAATGGCAAAGTTCGATAAAACTTTTCCAACACTTGATTGTGCTGCTTGTATATTAACACCTAAAATGGTATCTGTAAGTCACAGAAAAAATATAGAATTAATGACCCTTTCCGAAGTAGAAAAAGTAAGCGGATATATTGGCAACTTCACTGTAAGAATAAGAAAAAAAGCACGGTATGTTAATTCAAAATGTACATCGTGCGGTGAATGCACTAAAGTATGCCCTGTTAAAGTTCCAAATTGGTTCGATGAATTTAAACAAATGCGTACTGCAATTCATAAAGCATTTCCTCAGGCAGTACCAAACACATATGTGATTGATAGACAAGAAAGGCCACCTTGCATTGAGTCGTGTCCAATCCGCCAGGAGGCCGCCGGGTATATTGCATTAATTCGAAATGGAAAATTTCACGAAGCTGCACAGCTTATTCATAAAAGAAATCCATTAGCATTTATTTGCGGGAGAATTTGTTATCATCCATGCGAAAGTGAATGCAACCGTGGGCATGTAGATAAACCACTTGCAATACAGCAGCTGAAACGATTTGCACTCGATTGGGAATTAAAACATTATGGAAAATTTGTTCCTCCAAAAATTGAAGTAAAACGAGAAGAAAAAGTTGCTGTGGTTGGTTCTGGTCCTGCCGGGTTAACATGTGCACACGATTTAGCACTCAAAGGCTTCCAAGTTACAGTGTTTGAACAACATTCAATACCAGGCGGCATGCTTGCTGTTGGTATTCCCGAATATAGACTCCCAAAACATTTCTTAGCTATGGAAATTAATTATCTGAAAGACCTTGGTATACAATTTAAAACTAATACAAAAATTGGAACTGACATTACAATAGACGAATTATTTTCCGATGGATATTCAGCAATATTTATTGCCATTGGTGCTCATAAAAGCATTAAACTTAATATCCCAGGCGAAGATGCAGATGGAGTTATTTCAGGTATTGAATTCCTTAGAAAAGTAAATGTGGGGATTGGTATTGATATTGGAAAAAATGTTGCTGTAATAGGAGGCGGAAATACTGCAATCGATGCAGCGCGAACAGCTCTTCGATTAGGGGCTCGAAAAGTTACAATTTTATATAGAAGAACTAAATTTGAAATGCCTGCCTCCGAAGAAGAAATTGAAGATGCAGAAGCTGAGGGAATTCATATTGCTTATCTAACAGCTCCGGTTGAAATTCTTAAAGACAATGGTAAAGTAAAAGCCTTAAAATGTATTCGGATGACTTTAGGCGAGCCTGATTCATCAGGCAGAAGGAGACCAATCCCTGTTCCCAATAGTGAACATATACTTGAATTCGATAAAGTAATTGTAGCAATTAGTCAAACTCCAGATTTACAGGATCTGCAAATGAATAATACTTTTATTACAACAAAATGGGGAACACTTCAAACTAATCTCGAAACACTCGAAACAAATATCAAAGGAGTTTTTGCAGGCGGCGATGTTGTTTTAGGACCTTCAACAGTTATTGCATCGATGGGACAAGGCAGACGGGCAGCTGAATCAATTGAAAAATATCTTAACAATGAACCTCTGCAAAATTATACTACTCATATGGTTAAATTAGAAGTACTGCGAGGTGAAAGTTTCAGACCACATTCATATGCTCCTACATACAAAGAAACGCCAAAGATAGAACGTGAGCGAGTTCCAAAATTAGATCCATCTAAACGAAAAAACACTTTTGAAGAAGTAGAACTTGGATTTACTGAAGAACAAGCGGTTAGAGAAGCATCAAGATGCTTAAATTGTGGTGTATGTGTTGAATGCCATGAGTGTCAAAGAGTATGCGAACCAAATGCAGTTGATTATTCCATGAAAGATGAAATTATTGATGTTAATGTTGGACAAATTATTGTTGCAACAGGATATGATATTCTGAATGCCTCAAAATTATTTCCTTACGGCTATGGAAGATTAAAAAATGTTTACAGCTCTCTTGAATTTGAAAGAATCTTATCCTCTACTGGTCCAACTAATGGAAAAATATTATTAGAGAATGGTAAAGAACCACGGGCTGTTGCAATTATTCACTGTGTTGGTTCAAGGGATTCTAATTTCAACAAATATTGCTCGCGTGTTTGCTGCATGTATGCAATGAAATTTGCTCATCTTATTAAAGACAGAACTAATGCCGAAGTCTATCAGTTCTACATCGACATGAGAGCCTATGGTAAAGGTTACGAAGAATTTTATTCAAGAATATTAAACGAAGGAGTCAATGTCATTCGAGGCAAAGTTGCAGAAGTTGTTGAAAGAAAATCAAAAGACGGCGATACATTTTTAGCTGTAAAGTGTGAAGATACACTTATTGGAAAATTCAGAGAAATTCCAGTCGATATGGTAATCCTATGCAATGCCATAGAACCAAATAAAGGAGCAGAAAAAATTGCAAAACTTTTGAGTTTATCAAAAAGTCCTGATGGATTTTTCTTAGAACGACATCCAAAGTTAGATCCATTTTCAACAATAAGCGATGGAATTTATATAGCGGGATGTGCACAAGGACCCAAAGATATTCCAGATACAGTTGCACAGGCAAGCGCTGCAGCCGGAAGAGCTCTTTCAATTATTTCAAAAGGCGAAGTAGAAATTGATCCTATTCGTGCATTCATCGATGAAAAATATTGTTCGGGCTGTCGTATCTGTAATAATTTATGTCCTTACAATGCAATTGAATTTGACGAAACCAAAAAAGTCTCATTCGTTAACGATGCACTTTGTAAAGGATGCGGAACTTGTGTTGCAGCTTGTCCAGCAGGTGCAATTACGGGAACAGGATTTTCTGATAATCAAATCTATGCTGAATTAGAAGGAATCTTAGAAATATAAAAGAGCTATGAATACTGAACACAATACAAATGGATTCGAACCAAAAATTGTCGGCTTTCTTTGTAATTGGTGTGCATACTCAGGCGCCGATTTAGCCGGCGTATCAAGAATTCAATCATCACCAAATATTAGAATTATTAGAACAATGTGTTCAGGTAGAGTAGACCCATCTTTTATTTTGGAAGCATTCAAAAGAGGTGCCGATGGTGTTCTTGTTGCCGGTTGTCATTTTGGAGATTGCCATTATCTTGAAGGAAATTTTAAAACAATCAGACGAATAGAATTTCTTAAAATGCTATTAAATCAATTTGGTATAAACGAAAAAAGAGTACGACTCGAATGGATCTCTGCTTCTGAAGCTGAGAAATACGCAAAAGTATCTTTTGAATTTACTGAGGAAATCAAAAAGTTAGGTCCATTAAAATTGTTTAGAAATGAACGAGGGTAAAATGGCAAAACCAAAATTAGCATTGTATTGGGCTGCAAGCTGCGGCGGCTGCGAAATTACAATTCTTGATATTGAAGAAAAAATTTTAGACGTAGCCGAATTTTTTGACATCGTTTTTTGGCCCTGTGCAATGGACTTTAAATACAGTGACATTGAATCAATGGATGATAACTCAATTGATATAACACTCTTTAACGGTGCAATTCGCAATGACGAAAATGAACACATAGCAAAGTTATTAAGAAGAAAGTCAAAATTATTAATTGCATTTGGTTCCTGTGCTTCGGAAGGATGTATTCCAGGCTTAGCAAATTTGTTCACGAAAGAAGATATTTTTGATTTCGTCTATAAAGAATCACCAAGTCTTGAAGATGAAAGTAAGGGAATTTTTCCTGTTACAAGTACTCAACAAGCAGAAGGTGAAACAACATTACCAAAATTTTGGAATACGGTTCATACATTAGACCAGATTGTCGATGTTGATTATTATATTCCCGGATGTCCGCCACAATCATTTCAAGTAGCTGCAGTTATTTTAGCAGTAATTGATGTACTAAAAACCGGGAAGGAGTTACCACCAAAAGGCTCGGTTTTGGGTACCGATAGTAAAACGTGCTGCGATGAATGTCCCCGCATAAGAAAAGAAAAAAAGATAAAAGAATTTTTCAGACCTCACGAAATTATTCCTAAAGAAGATGAATGTTTATTAGATCAGGGAATACTATGCATGGGACCTGCAACACGAAGTGGATGCGGTGCACTTTGTGTAAAAGCGAATGTTCCGTGCCGCGGCTGCTATGGTCCGCCTCCAAATGTAAAAGACCAAGGTGCGAAAATGATTTCTGCATTAAGCTCAGTTATTGATGCAACAACTCCAGAAGAAATTAGAAAAATATTAGATAAAATAGCAGACCCGATTGGAACATTATATAGATTTTCTCTTGCTGCCTCTCTTTTACAACGAAAACAAAATGATATGATAAATTAAAACGGTTAATACTATGCAGCACATAAAAATAGACCCAATCACACGACTTGAAGGTCATGGTAGAATTGATATTTTTTTGAATGATGAAGGCGAAGTTGAAAATTGCTATTTCATAGTCCCTGAATTACGCGGCTTCGAAAAATTTGTTCAGGGCAGACCAGTAGAAGAAATGCCTCGAATTACCACTCGCATTTGCGGTGTATGTCCCGAAGCTCATCATATGGCATCTGCCAAAGCTTGTGATGCAGTCTACAAAGTAGAAATTCCATCTGCAGCAAAAAAGCTGAGAGAATTGCTTTATTCGGTTTTCTTCTGTGCAGACCACACTGTTCATTTTTATGCTCTCGGTGGTCCCGACTTTGTTGTTGGACCTGATGCACCAAAGTCAGAACGAAATATTTTAGGTCTCATTAATAAAGTTGGTATTGAAGCAGGAAAAAAAGTTATTAAGCTCCGCTCACTTGCACAAAATATAATTCAAACTTTGGGAGGCAAAAAAATCCATCAAGTAACTGCAATACCCGGCGGAATTACAAGAGGTCTTAACGAAGAAGAACGAGAGCAATTTGCTAAAGATTTAGAGTACTTTATCGACTTTGCCAAGTTTACGTTTAAGGTCTTTGATGATATCGTTTTAAAAAATTCCAACTATATTGATCTTATCCTCTCAGATACATATACACAAAAAACATACTATATGGGATTGGTCGATGAGAATAACAAAGTAAATTTTTATGATGGCAAAGTTCGAGTTATAGACCCTGAAGGAAATGAGTTTTGTAAGTATGAACCAAAAGATTATACACAACATATTGCTGAACATATTGAAAGCTGGAACTATCTTAAATATCCATTCTTGAAAAAAATTGGGTGGAAAGGATTTGTTGATGGAATTGATAGCGGAGTATACATTGCTACTCCTCTTTCACGGTTAAATGTTTCTGATGGAATGGCAACACCTTTAGCACAAGAAGAGTATGAAAAATTTTATCAGACTTTTACCGGAGATCATACAGGAAAAATTCCAGTTCATCATACATTAGCAACGCACTGGGCGCGTATCATTGAACTGATGTATGCGGCCGAACGAGCAAATGAACTAATTAATGATCCAGAGATAACATCAAAAGAAATAAGAACAATACCAACAGAAATACCAACGGAAGGAGTAGGCATTGTTGAAGCGCCGCGCGGAACTTTAACTCATCATTACATTACTGATGAAAGAGGAATTGTTCAAAAAGCAAATTTAATTGTTGGAACAACGAATAATCATGCAGCAATATCTATGTCAATTAAACGAGCGGCAAAGGGATTAATTAAAAAGGGCTGTGAAATTACAGATGCTACGTTGAACATGATTGAAATGGCTTTCCGTGCATACGATCCTTGCTTTGGCTGCGCTACACATACATTACCCGGACAAATGCCCATAGAGCTTTGCGTATACGATGCAGACGGCAATTTGATAAATCATAAACAACGCTATTAAATTATTTCATTATTAATCCTCTCTCTTAAATATTAAATAAACTCTATTAAATAGTATTCCTTAAACTTAGATTGCTTACTTTCGGCGGACCTGCTGCACATATTTTTTGTTTGAAGAAAAAATTGTAAGCTAATGAAAAATAGACAAACCCAGAACTTTTCAAAATTTGTGTTAAAATTTTTGTGAAGAAATAAGCATCTTACTAAACATGCCTTTTACAACGAGTATGTGAAAAAGGAAAATGTTTGAATATATGCAATTAGCAGAGAACTTATGACTATCGAAAAAAATAAAATTAACACTGAAAATGTTGAAAAATTAGTAAGCTAAATAAAAACTTTTTTGTTTTTCTTTTAAATATCACAAAATATAGAACTTGAGATATACTTGAAGGATGAAAATAAAATATAGTTGATTACAGAAGTTATTAAACTGGTTTGACTTAATTGAATATTTCCAAAACAAAAGCTCTGATAGAAATTAACGATGAGATATTTGGAACAACTAAAGTATGGAAAGATAAGTTGATTCTGGAGTTTATTACTCACTTTTAATAAACAAAATATTAACTTTTATTATATTTTTTGTAATTATTTTGAGATTTAGAAAAAATAAATTCTTTACGAACTTTAGTAATAAATACTAATAGAACTTTATCTTAAGGCATTTTGTTTTGCCTCACAGATAAGCTATATTTAAGCATGAAAAAAAGAAAAAAAATAATTTCATTTTCTATTCTTATTAGTTTTGTATTATTCTTTGCTCACAGCGAATTGAATCTTTTTTCTGAGTTAACACAAAAACATAATCACAAGGATTTTTGTGAAATTATTAAACTAACTAGAATTGAAAAAACAGAAAATCTTTATAAAAAAATTACTACACAGCATTTCCTTTTTGATGATGATTGTTGTGAAAAGTGCAAAAAGATAAACAACTATTTACAAAATATTGACTTACCCTCTGCAAAAAAGTTTTTTACTCCAAATACATACCTCTTTAACAGAGCACTTCTTATTTAAGCTTTCCAAGCTTTTTTCTATGTAGAAATGTATTGAGTTATTATCCCAATCACTGGGAATTAGTGTATCATCACTAAAGTAAATATGTATTTAATTAAATAGAGGATGGCTATGTATAAACAAATAGTTGTAATTATTCTATTTATAACTTCGTTTGTATTTGGACAGACAGAAAAAATATCATTAAATGAAGCTATTGAAATTGGATTAAAAAATAATCCGGAAATAAAGGCAGCACAGGAAAAAATATTGGCAGCCAAAGGAAGATTTTGGAGTGGAATATCATTGCCTCAGCCGGAAGTTGGAGTGAGTTATGAATACACGCCAGTGAACAAAAGTTTAAGTAATTACAGCGAAAAAACTCTGGCAGTAAGTCAGTCATTCGAGTTCCCTACAAACTATTTTTTGAAAGGCAGCAAATTAAATATTGAAGAGGAGATTGCTTATTATAGATTTAAGCAAACTGAAGTTATAATCACATCACAAATAAAATCTGCTTATTACAATATACTTGCAAAGGAAGAACAATTAACGATTGCAGAAGAAAATCTTTCGATTGCTGAGGATTTTTTTAAAAAAGCAGAGATAAGATATAATGTAGGTGAAGGAACTAATCTTGAAAGACTAACTGCAAAAGTTCAATTCACAGAAGCAAAAAATAATTTAGAAGTTGTGCGGAATGAACTTAAAACTGCAATTGCAGAATTAAATTTTGCTTTAGGATACGGAAGACAATCAGAAGAGATTTTTACGCTCAAAGATAGTTTGGCTTTTAACGAATATAAATTTTCTTTAGATGAATTATTTAGCTTATCTTCTTATGCTAATCAAAAAATAAAAATTGCAGAACTAAATTTAAGTTCATCTTCTATTGATAAAAAACTTGCATGGTCTTCAATTTTACCAGGCTTTAATCTTTCTTACTTCAAGCAAACACGGGATGGCGATAATGGCTATTACGGTGCATCATTTGGAATTTCTGTCCCATTGTGGTTTATGTTTCAACAGCGGGGACAAATCCAAGAAGCATCGGCAAATGTAAACATTGCTGAATCGGAACTGCAATTAGTAAAGAATGAAGTTTACCTTAGATTAAAAAGCGCATTCAATGATTATGAAAATGACCTTAAACAGGTAAAACTTTATTTGAATGACATATTACCTCAATCAGATGAAATCTTCCGTGTTGCTGCAAAGAGTTACGATGCTGGTGAAATTACATATTTAGAATACCTTCAAGCCAAACAAACTTTGATAACTTCGAAGAACAATTATATCAAAGCGCTTCTTAAGTATTACTTATCACTCTTTACACTTGAAGAAACTGTTGGTCAAAGTTTAGTAAAATAAAATTGGAGATAAAATGATAGAATTCAAAAAATATTTATTGGCAATAATACTTATATCAGCCTTATTTATTGGCTGCAGTGAAAATGAAAACAAAGCAGATAATGAAATAAAAAATGAAACTAAGGAAAGTTTTATTGTTCTAAGTAAAGAAGCAACTGAAAAAATTAATTTGAAATATGTTACAGCTGAAATAAAACCGCTAAATGGATTTATAAAAGTTCCTGCTGTAATAATTACAAACCAAAACAATGAAGCATTAGTTGGCTCTTTAATGCAAGGACGAGTTCACAAAGTATTTGTAAATGTTGGTGATTATGTAAAAACCGGACAAGTGTTGATGCAGATCGAAGGACTTGAAATAGGTCAACTGAAAGGTGATTATCTGAAAGCAAAGGCAAATCTTGATTTTGCAGAACAAGAATATAAAAGACAAAAAACTTTGTTTGAACAAAATGTTGGTTCTCAAAAAAATTATCTGACTGCAAAGGCAGAATACGAAAAGGCTTTAGCAGAATTCAATGCTGAAGATAAAAAAATTCATTCGGTTGGTTTAACTCACGAGGATATTGAAAACATGAATAAGAATGAACATACATCTGGATTATTAACAATCAAATCACCAATAGATGGAATTATTGTTGAAAGAAATGTTGTCATTGGGCAGTTAGTGGAAACAAATACGAACGCTTTCAGAATAATTAACACTAACATAGTTTGGGCTGATGGTCAGATCTATGAAAAAGATATTCTTAAAATTTTTGGCAAACCAAGTATCGAATTTTCTACCACATCAATACCAAATCAATCATTCAAAGGAAAAGTAATATATATTGGGCAAGTTGTTGACGAGCATACACGAACAATTAAAATCAGAGCTGAAATTCAAAATACTGCCAACAAACTAAAACCAAATATGTTTGGTGAAATGTTAATCCCTCTTTCATCTGAAGCAAAAGGAATTGTTATACCATCAGAAAGTGTAATCAAAGATAATGATGAAAGTTATGTTTTTGTTGTTGAAAACGATACAACATTTAGAAAGCAAATTGTAAAAACAGGTGTTGAGTTAAATTCATCGGTAGAGGTAATTGAAGGATTAAAATTTGGCGACAAAGTTGTATCAAAGGGTGCATTCTTTATTAAATCAGAAATGATGAAAGAATCTTTAGGAGAGGAGGAATAATATGATAGAAAAAATAATTCACTTCTCTCTTAAACAAAAATTACTGATAGTTTTTGCTGTTATAATTTTAATAGCTGGAGGTATTGCTGCATTCAGACAATTGCCTATTGACGCTGTGCCGGATGTAACAAACATTCAAGTACAAATTCTCACCTCATCTCCAACACTTGCGCCGGTTGAGGTTGAACGAACAATCACTTTCCCAATTGAAGTCGCAATGAATGGTTTACCGGATGTTGAGGAAATTCGTTCAGTCTCAAAATTTGGACTATCATTAGTTACTGTTGTATTCAAAGAAAATGTTGATATTTACTTTGCCAGACAGTTAGTATTTGAGAGATTGCAGAATGCAGCTAATGAAATACCGGCAGAACTTGGAAAACCGGTTTTGGGTCCAACCAGCACTGGATTAGGAGAAATTTATCAATATGTGATTAAGCCCAAAGGAAAAACTAAGCAAGATTCGACTGAGTTGATGGAAATGAGAACGCTCCAGGATTGGGTTGCCAAAAGACAATTGCTCACCGTACCAGGAGTTAATGAAGTAAATTCATTCGGTGGATTTGAGAAACAGTATCAAGTTTTAGTTGATCCCCAGAAACTTATTAGTTATGGAATTACCTTGCGTGATGTTTATGAGGCTGTGGCAGAGAATAATTCCAATGCCGGAGGTGCATACATTGAACATAGTAATGAGCAATACTTAATTCGTGGTAATGGTTTGGTTCAAAGTATTGATGATATAAAAAATATAATTGTAAAGACTGATAACAATGGGACTCCAATTTATATCCATAATGTTGCTGATGTAAAATTTGGTCCGGCATTGCGGCAAGGTGCAGTAACAATGAACGGAGAAGGTGAAGTTGCAGCAGGCATTGTAATGATGCTTAAAGGTGCAAATAGCCGGACAGTTGTTGAGAATGTAAAAAATAAAGTTGAGAGTATTAAAAAAACTTTGCCGGAAAATGTTGAAATAGTTCCTTTTTATGATAGAACTGAACTTGTGAATAAAACAATTTGGACTGTTGCAAAAAATTTATTGGAAGGTGGACTATTAGTTATTGCAATACTTGTTTTACTTTTATTCAATCTTCGCGGCGGTTTTATTGTTGCTTCTGTTATTCCTTTATCAATGCTTTTCGCTGTTATAATGATGACAGCAACCGGAGTATCAGGCAACTTGATGTCTCTCGGAGCAATTGATTTTGGATTAATTGTTGACGGTGCTGTAGTAATGGTTGAAAATGCAATCAGAAAACTTCACGAAAGAAAAAATGATGTTAGCACAAGCGAAACTGTAATTGAGTCTGCCTTAGAAGTAGGAAGACCAGTTGTATTTGCTGTTGGTATAATCATTATTGTTTATTTGCCTATAATGACTTTGACAGGTCTTGAAGGAAAGATGTTCAAACCTATGGCATTTACAGTTACTTATGCTCTTATTGGTTCATTGATATTGAGTTTAACTTATGTTCCCGTAATGTCTTCAATTATGTTCAAGAAAAAAGTAAAAGAAAGAGAAAGTCCGATTATCACTTATGCAAAGAAATATTATGTTCCTTTGTTAAGAAAAGTGTTAAATAAAAGAATTTTAGTTGTAAGCATTGCAGGAGTTCTTGTTCTGATTAGCTTAATCATTTTTCCTTTTTTAGGAAGTGAATTTATACCGCAATTAGATGAAGGAGCAATTGCAATTCAAGCTTTCAGATTACCCAGTGCTTCGCTGACAACCGCAATTGAAACATCTACAATGATTGAGAAGGAAATACTAAAATTTCCCGAGGTTGAAAGCGTTGTATCCAAAACTGGAAGGGCAGAAATAGGAACCGATCCAATGGGAGTTGAGATGAGTGATATTATTATCAATCTTAAACCTAAAGAAGATTGGACTACAGGAAGAACAAAAACAGAATTAATTGAAGCTATGGAAAAGGAGCTTAATAAAATTCCTGGAATTGCTTATAGCTTCTCACAGCCAATTCAATTAAGAGTTGCAGAATTGATATCCGGTGTTAAATCAGATATTGCAATTAAACTCTTTGGCGAAGATTTAAATGTTTTAAAAGAGAAAGCCAATGAAATAGTAAAAGTAGTTAGTCAGATTAAAGGAGCCAAAGATGTAAAAGCAGAACAGATAACTGGATTACCCCAGCTTCAAATTAAGATTGACCGGAATAAAATTGCACGCTACGGTATTAATGTGGCTGATGTAAATCAAATAATTGAAACAGCTATTGGAGGTAAAGAAGCAGGTAAAGTATTTGAAGGCGACAAACGATTTGATTTGGTCGTAAGATTTGCACCAGAAGCAAGAAGTGATATTGAAACAATCAAAAACATTCTTGTTCCATCACCAAACGGTTCAACAATACCGCTTAGTCAAATTGCAGATGTTTTTATTGAAGAAGGTCCAGCTCAGATAAGCAGAGAACACAGCCAAAGAAGAATTGTTGTAGAGCTAAATGTAAGAGGCAGAGATATAGGAAGCTTTGTCGAAGAAGCAGAAAAGAAAATTTATGAGCAAGTTAAACTACCAACCGGCTACTATTTAGAATGGGGTGGAACATTTGAAAACCTTCAAAACGCTCGTGAGAGATTAATGATTGTAGTCCCATTGGCTTTATTCCTTATTTTCATTCTATTGTTCATTTCGTTCGGTTCAATCAGAAATGCTTTGTTAATTTATACTGGAATTCCTTTTGCAATTGTTGGCGGTGTGTTTGCATTACTACTGCGCGGAATGCACTTCAGTATTTCTGCTGGTGTAGGATTCATTGCGCTGTTCGGTGTTGCTGTGTTGAACGGAGTTGTAATGGTTTCATTCATAAATAAATTACGGCAAGAAGGAATGTCTTTGGAAGATGCTGTAATTGAAGGAGCTGCAACCAGATTAAGACCAGTGTTAATGACTGCTTTAGTTGCTTCTCTTGGATTTATTCCGATGGCTGTATCAACCAGCGCCGGAGCTGAAGTGCAAAAACCTCTTGCAACTGTTGTTATTGGAGGTTTAATAACATCTACTCTTTTAACTTTATTTGTTCTGCCGACAATTTATTTATGGTCTGAAAAAAGAAAGGAAATAAAAAAGTTATGAACGCTTTATCACAAATATTTATAGGTGCATTTTTACTTAGCATAGTTCATGCATCAACACCTAATCACTGGATACAATTAGTTGCACTTTCAAAAGCAGAAAAGTGGAATGAGAAATCAACAGAGCTAAAAAACATCACCACTATCATCATCACTCTCACGAAATAAATATTGATGATGTTAATTTGCCTTTGGCAAAGAAAACTACTTCAGCAATAATTGTTACATTATAGCATTATCAATGTTTTTTTCTTTTTGTATCGAAATTGAAGCATATTTTTTTGTTGCAAGTAAACTAGGCTGGGAAGGAATAATATCAATATCGGTTATTTATACTTTCATAACTATTTCAGGAATGCTGTTAATTGTCTGCATTGGAATTAAAGGCATAAAAAAATTAAATCTCATTTTCTTGAGCATCACGAAAAAACAATTACGAGAATTATTCTTGTTGTTTTAGGTATAGTTGGATATTTTTTATAACGATTGAACTTCACAATTAGTAAAAGAAACTCTTTCATAATCATTCAATCTTTTTTAGGATGAGATTTGAAGAATTACTTTTATACTCGTTAAAATACCAGCACTTTATCCGAATCCATTGTCCATGTAGCTAATTCTGCCATTGTACTTATTTGACATCCTTCAATCAAAGGAAGATTTTTTATTCCTCGTGCATCAGCACAAGTGCCGCATATTTTTACCTTGCCGCCTTTCGAAATAATTGATTTTAACATTCGTTCGATATTGTAATATCCATTTGGTGTATTTTGATTTGGTAATGCGCATGTTGCTGCGTCTGCCATCAAAAATATTCTTACTTCTGCATCTTGATAATCTTTTTGGAGTTGCATTGCAAGTCGAAGTGCATTGTATGCTTTTTCTGTTCCATACGGTGCGTCGTTGATGATGATTAAATACTTCATTGCTTCTCCTTTAATTTACTTGTACGCAATAATTCCATAATGATATGGTGGCAGCGAGATTTCTTTATTAATGATTTTAAAATTTGCTTTCAACAGCCATTCAACACATTGAAGTGGTGTTGGACGTATTTCCAACGATGGACCACGTGGAGTAATTGAAGAATGTATCCAGTGAATAATTCCAACTTTACCTTTGGGTTTTAGAATCCGATAAGCTTCATTTAAAAGAACCAACGGATTTTCCGCATGAAGAATATTGAAAAGCATAACATAATCTACTGAGTTATCTTCCATTCCAGTTCCTTCATTAACAAAATCTCGTTTTATTACTTTTATATTGGAAACATTTTCAGCCGTAATTCTTTCATTTAATCGATTAATCATTGCATCATCAATATCAATAGCATACAAAGTACCTTTAATAATTTTTGCTGCGGGAATTGAAAAAGTACCATAGCCAGAGCCAAATTCAACCACGTCAAAAATAGTATTATCCAACTGAAGTTTAGAAAAAATAAATTGAGCATCAAAAAAAGATTCCCAATAAGATTCTTCCGGCATTCCGCTTTCTCTGATTTTCATAAGCTAAAGTTTTATTTTGATACCCAAAAGTTTTGAACCAACAATCATTAATTGTCTATAAAATTCTTTAGTGAATCCATAGGGAGATAACCACCATTTCTCAAACAGGACTTTTGAAATGTGCCATATTTTCCCAAGCTTTTTTAATTTAACATCGGGATTTGGTACTCCATAAAAATTAACGTAAGCAAAATCGGCTAATTTTTCACCAATTTCCAGCATGCAAAATACATCAGCACAAAAATCAATATGTTGCTTTTTATTTTGTAATTGTGTAGCAATTATATCTGATACAACAATAGCTTGTGAATGAGCAAACACACCGGCTTTTGGAAAATTTAATGGTTTATCAATATTCCATCTTCCAGGAGCTGAATTGTTGTTATATCGCCGATTACAAAAATATTTTCATATCCTGACTGCAGTAAGACATGTTTTGTCTCTAACGTATTTTTATCAACAGAAATCCATCCAAATTCATTTGTTAAGCCAGATTCAACAACAACCTTAGGTGCTTTATGATTAGGAATAATAATAAGTAAGTCGTAATCATAAGGAGTATTGTTTTCAAAGAATAATTTTTTATTGGAAACATCATCGAAAAAATTTTATGAAGTGGATAAAAAAAATTTGCTTTGAGACTAAAAGTTCGATCACTGCTTTTCCTAATTGTTGCCCGGCTACAGGAAGCGGCTGCGGCTCGGGTGTAAATATATTTACTTCAGTCTTTACATTTTTCTTTTTGAAAAAATCTTAAATCAGCATAGCTGCTTCGAAAGGAGCTCCGGGACATTTATATGGTAAAGATGAAATAACGAGAGAAATCTTACCTCCTTTGAAGTTTACTAATCTATTACGAAGCTTTATAGTGCTCTCCAAAGTATAAAAAGAAAAAATATCAGAATCATCTTCCCCATTATGAAGCAAAGGATACTCTAAATCGGCATCTAAAGAAATAACCAAATAATCGTAATGTAATCCGATCATTTAATGATTCATACTTTTCTTCCGTATTTATCTTTTTAATTTCATCATAAATTAACTCTACACCTTTCGGAACCAACAAGCTTAAATGAGATAAGATTTGTTCATGTGTTCTTTTTCCTACCATTAACCAGAGATATGATGCAGCAAATGAATGAACTTCGTTTTTTTTATATTAGAATAATTTTATAATCAAAAGATAATTTTTTTCTAAGAGTATTTGCTGTAACAATACCTCCTGTACCACCGCCTAATATTATAATTATTGATTTATTCATATTGACACCAATTTCTATTTATAAAAGAAAAAATGAATATTTTGAAAAACAGCAATAAAAAAAAAATCACATGCTTTTGCCTGTGGTATGGTCTCTTTTTTCTGAAAGAGAATAAGTCAGTTATTTTTATGAATAATTAACCGAATGACTTTTCTACTTTTAGACCAGAAAAACGCCATAAATTAACATCATCCTGAAGAATTCTTATAGTATATCCTTTAGAGCACAATATTTTTGAAGCCTCCGCAGAAAACACACAATACTTGCCTCTGCAATAAGCTACAATTTCTTTATCCTTTGGTAATTCATTAATCTTTCATTTAATTCCGCTAAAGGTATTGAAATTGCACCTGGAATATGTCCCTTAAGGAATTCATCTTTTGGGCGAACATCAATAATTACAATATCATCCTCATTCATCTTTGAAAGTAATTCCGAAGCAGATATAGGTTCAAGAGCTAATCTTTGATCAAGAAAAGACTTTGTGATTTCTCTCAAGTAAGCAACTATTTTTTCTGTTAATTTCTGTAAGTCTTTCAGCAAACAATCACTTCATCATCAGATAATGAATAAATTACTCATATACCCTCTTTTCTGCTTTTTACAATACGAGCAGATTTCAACATTTGCAGATGTCTTGAAGTGTTGGCAAAATTCATATTAGTTTCTTTTATCAGCGTATCTACATCTTTATCACCTTGATAAAGGAGGTCGATTAATTCAAGTCTTTTTTGGACTCGAAAATGCATTTGCTATTTTACAAAATGCTCAAAAACTAAGTCTTTGTATTCGCTCTTGGTCATTTTTGTTAATTATTCAAATGAATAGTATAAATACTGCCTTTAATTGTTAATATTATTAAAAAAATTTTTTGAAGCGAGAGTATATTATCGAGCTTTTTATAAGTTTTTTGCAATATTGTAGTTTTTCGTTTAGAGTTTACCCAACAAAGATGACTAATCCTGAATTAAATCCTTCATTCTGAAGGATTTACCATTAATAAAACATGGATAAGAACGATTAAATAATCTGTCAATAGTATCAGAGGCAACAACATCATCCTGTAAGATTTGACTTCATTCTTCAAAACTTTTATTTGATGTAACTATAGTTGAACATTTTTTATATCTTTTGCAATCAGTCTGAAAAATAGAGAAACAGTTTAACCGATTTCATCAATGATAAGCAGATCCAATATGCTCAAAGAGTCTAAGACTTTGTTAAGAGTTCCTATCATTTCACTTGGAGATAAAAAGAGAAGTTAATTGTTTGGGAGTAATGATACACTTTTCTAAATTGAACAGCTCTCATTCCAAATGCTATAGCAAGATAAGGTTTACTTAAGGTCCACGGTAAATAGCTTATTTCAAAAAAATCATTTCAGATAATTCTCTTTTTTCGTATAAATGAGTATGAAATGAAAAATCAAATTCTTCAAGTCTTTTTATCTTGGGAAATCCTGCATGTTGAATGTGACCGCCTATTTCATATAAGCTGTTTTACAGAGCATCAAACACACTTCTTTGTGTTTGACCTTAATGATGCTTCATAAATTCTAAAACGACTATAATTGAGTATGCAACAATAAACATAAACTTTTGTCAATTTACCTTAATTATTAAAAAAAGTATTTTTTTAAATTGCCTTTAATAGAGGGTCAATTTTCAGTAGGGAAGTGGGTTAATTTTCAGCGGGGGAAAAATTTTTAAGAGTTATCCAATATATCTGTACAGTTTTATCATCTAAACCTACTATTTCAAATGGAAAATTTTTTAATTCGGTAAGAGCAAATTCTTTCTCTAAAATTCCCCAGCATCGTTCAATTGTTTTTCTCGATGCAACATTGTCTTTGTAACAAGCAAGCATTACTCTTTGTAAACTAATTTCTCTGCAAAAATCTAAAGCTTTCCTTAGAATTATAGAACCATATCCCTTTCGTCTTTCTGTAGGTCTAATTCCAAACCCAATATGCCCACCGTATGATTTTAGAAAATCATTCAATTCTTGTCGAATATCAACAAAGCCAATTAGTTTTTTGTCTCTTTTTCAAATCGCAAAAAAATTGAAGAAACGACCCAATTTTTGTTGACGGTTTCTTTTTTGAATTATCAGCAATCTGCTTGAGCCAATCATCAAAATCTAATTTTTCAACAAGGGCTCCAGCGTGAATTTCAAATTCATTATTCTCTCTGTGTTCTCTTATGAATTCAAGAATATCTTCTTTGTACTTTCTCTGGTTTTATGAGTTCTATCTCATCCATAAATTGCTATGATTCCTTCTCCTATAATTTTTTTATGTAACCAACGCATAACGACTTGCGTATAAAAGAAGTCCTGACTTATCGGGATTTAGTAAAATCCCTGATTTCCCTTTTATCCGCTGTTAGGCGATGTAAATTTATACGAACTTTTGTTTAT
Organism: Melioribacteraceae bacterium; assembly: GCA_037481715.1. GTDB lineage: Bacteria > Bacteroidota > Ignavibacteria > Ignavibacteriales > Melioribacteraceae > Rosettibacter. The sequence continues at coordinate 9,023 of JBBFLD010000013.1, read as the reverse complement.
AATTTTCCTATAGGCATTATGGATAATGGTTGTTCTTCGTCTGACATTTTTAGAATTTTTCTCACTTTATCATCTTGAAAAGCTCCAACAATCACTGTGCCTAAATTCAAAGAAACTGCTTGTAAATAAACATTTTGAGCGGCATGACCAACTTCAATGTGGGTATATCTAATCCCCCGATCACCGTACTTTTTAGTTGTTCTTTCATAAACTGCAGAGATTACAATAACAATGGCACCCTCTGCTATACAAGATTGACCAAGAGCAGCGATAGTCAGATCATTTCTCACATCTCCATCCCTAACCTTCACAATTTCATGTTCTAAAGGATAATATTTATAAACACCTCTAGTAACTCCTTCTACATTGCCAATAACTACATATACCTCAAGGGGATAGAGCGCACCTGCCGAAGGTGCTGTTCTAAAACCCTTTGGGTCGGTAATTCCCTGGGCAGCCCAGAGAAGTTGAGATACTTCAGCAAGCGTCAATGGCTTATCTTTATATTCTCTGGCCGATCTTCTTTCGAGTAAAGCCTGTTCTATTGATGTGTTGCTTTCATATATCGGCTGAGGTAGCTCAATTTTTTCATTATGTTCCTTAGATTCATGTTCATTCGCTAATTGTTGCATTATCATTAAAAACACTCCTATACCTGCACCTATCAATGCAACAACCATAATTATGACATATATTTTTTTCATAATTTCACCTCCTTAGATTTATTTTATTAAATGATTACTTCTAAAAAGTAATCTTTAATGTATTCATTTTCGTTAAAACATGATGAAAGCAAACTAATGCTAAATACGTTACTAAGTCATATAAATATTTATTTCGTTTTGTTATTTCTCTTTTATACAATAACATCTAAAGTCTGAGTAAAATGCCGTAAGGGATTGCGGGGCAGTTACCTTTCCATCGACACGAAAATTTATGCTGGCTCCAATGTTTAAATACCCCTAAAAGCCTTATGGCATAAACATTTTGTTCCCTGCAGTAATTAATCTATTATCATCATAGTATATCAGTCCAATACTAAATTCATTGCATCGCATCCAGGATTTCTTTCAGCACTAAGATTATTTCTATTAGAAAAATGAATGTGCCAAAGTCCAGCGTTGATATTCCAATTTGAATTCAGTTTGATTTCTGTTCGAATCCCATATTTAGGACTTCCGTTTAACTTTGTTCCTTCAAGGTAATCACCAAAAAATACAGATTGTTGCGGAAAATTTTCAAAAAAGTATTGAAGCCCTACACCGCTTTGAAAATAAAGCTTGAAATTTTCCTTATTCAACGGATAAAATCTGAAAATGAGCCGTATACCTATCCCATAAGTGTTGTTTTCACTGCCGCTAACATATACTTGTGATAATTCTGCACCAACCGACAAGTAATCTCGAAGCATATAATTTATGCCAATATTTAGATGTGTAATGTTTGAAAAACTGCCGTAATAGCCTTTCGTGTAACCAATGTCGTCGTAAAAGCTGAGTCGGTTATCCAGAGTATCATTGTACTTTGTGAAAATGAGAATACTGGTTGCAGCAATCAAAGGAATAAATAAGCCATTTCCCGTATGCAAGGCTACAGGACTTATGCTCAACGGATTTTGATACCATTTTGTAAATGGTGGTAGTTTTCCAAATGAATTGTCAACTTAAGCATTCGTTGACTGTGAAAAACTTAATGATATTCCAACTATAACAACTAATAGTCTTCTCAAATAGTCTATAATTGTTGTCTTTTTATTAAATATTAAAACCGCATGATGTGGAATCTAAGAAAAGATTTTTATGGGATCAGACTCTCACCGTTTTCCTAAAGAAGCTTAAAAAACTTGTTCAATATGTCAAAGAACTATACGGCACTAAATCAAAATTGATATAACAATAGGTCAATTTTTGCTTTTGACGGAATAACTTTTCGAAAGATAAAATTTATGAAATTGCTTTGTCCCAACAAAAATTGTTGGGCCACACAATGATATTTTAATGGTTTCTATTGAGATTTTTCAATTCGTTAAAAATGACTTTTAATTTATTTTTTATTATTGATGCGCCCGATTCATTTGTGTGATGAAGAATCCCTAAACATTATTCTACGCAATGACGTGAAGAGGTATTCAAGATTTCAAAATTTACAAAATGATTTCATTGAACATTTTTCTTTTCAAGTCGTGATTCTAACTCCAGCATTTGTTTAATTTTTTCATCGAGAAGTTTATTCTGAAGCTTGAGTTCTTCTAATTTTTTTTCAATTTCATTTTCATATTCCATTTTATTCCAGTAACCCCGTTGTTCAAAATATCCTTTGAAAAGCCAGTTATGTTTTAATGCTTCCATATTCTCTGCAAAACTTGATGATGCCATCTTTGCATCTTCAGAAGTTTTTGCAAGATTATTTAATATTATCTTTATAGAATCAGCTACTGATTGGTCAGAAATTAAAGTGCCAAGTGCACCTTCTCCTCTGTCAACTTTTTCTACTAATCTTTTTATATCTGCAGTTGCATCATCAACATTTGAGATAATTGATTTGATACTTTGTGTCATTTCAATAATGATATCTGAAACATCTGTTAATCTATCAGTTATTGCAGTTAAACTTTTATCTGCATTCTGTGTGATGCTTACTGCAGAACGATAAAGTCTGTCATCATTAACAACCTTACCAATTGTTCCTTCGCCCTTGTTAACTTTGTTTACAATATCAGCAAGGTCTTTAGTAACATTTTTCAGATATGCAATAACAGCTTCGGTTTCTTCAACTATTACAGAAATATTTAATGGATTTTTTGATTTAATAATTCCGCCGTCAGAAATTTCTTCGAGGTTTGGCGAGCCTGGTGTTATTGTTACAATTTTTTTACCAACTAATCCTTCTGTTTCAATTGCTGCTTGACTGTCAAGACGAATAAATCGTTTCAGTTCGCTGTCGATTCTCATTCGGACTTCTACATTTCCAGTTTTTTCATCAACAAGTGAAATTCCACTTACACTACCAATATCATAACCACTTAATCTAACAGGTGCCCCGGTTTTTAATCCTTCTATCTGATTGAAATATGCTTTTATTTCTATTGTACCTGTAAACAATTGTTCTCTGCTTCCAATAAGAAAAATTGAAATGACAAGTAATATTGTTCCAATGAAAATAAAAATTCCAAGTCGTGCACCTTCTAATTGTTTTAACATTTTTGCCTCACTTATTCTTTTATAAATTCATGGCTGAAAAAGTTTTTCAAAAATGGATCATCAGAATTAGCCAGTTCTTGAATACTTCCTTCATAAGCAATTTTAGCATCTTTAAGAAAAATTGCGCGGTCGGCAATAATTTCTGCACAAATTAAATCATGAGTAACAATTATTGAAGTCATATTTAATTTTTTTTGTAATGTAAGAATTAAATCGCTAATCTCTTTTGTTGTTATTGGGTCTAAACCTGTTGTTGGTTCATCATAAAGCATAAGTTCTGGGTCAGTAATAATCGAACGGGCAAGCCCAATTCTTTTTCTCATTCCACCCGAAAGTTCAGATGGCATTTTATCAATTGCATCTTCAAGAGAAACTAATTCAAGTGTATATTTTACTTTATCTTCGATTTCCTTAGGTTTTAATTCTGGAAAAAGTCTCTTTAATGGGAAAGCAAGATTTTCTCTGACTGTCATTGAATCATAAAGAGCAGAACTCTGAAAAAGAAAACCAATATTTTTTCTAAGCTTATTTAATTCGTTAATTGAAAGTTTTGTTACATTCTGACCATTAATAAAAATGTTTCCTTCATCAGGAATCATCAATCCAATAATGCATTTAAGCAAAACACTTTTTCCCTGTCCGCTTCTTCCAAAGACAACAAGATTTTCTGCTCTCTTAACTTCAAATGAAATTTTATCGAGAACAGTATGACTGTCGAATCTTTTTGTTAAATTTTCTACTACAACTACCCGAGTGTTGGCCATAACCATAATGTTATTTTTACTAAAATCATATCAAAAATTAAAATAAGTAATGAAGAAAGAACCACAGAAGTTGTTGAAGCTCTGCCAACCCCTTCTGTTCCACCTTCTGCTGTAAAACCTTTGTAAGAACCAACTATTCCAACTATGTAACCAAACACAAAAGTTTTAGCAACACCTGGAATAAAATCTCCAAACTCTATTGCACGAATAACCGAATCGATATAATATTGAAAACTCATGCTTTCTGTAATAACAATTGCAATAAATCCACCGAATATTGCAATTACAATTACATAAATTGTTAATAGTGGTAAAATCATAGTGGTTGCAATAACACGAGTAACCACAAGAAACTTGAAAGGATTTACTGCAGATACTTCCATTGCGTCAATTTGTTCAGTTACTCTCATTGATCCAAGTTCTGCTCCAATACCAGAGCTGACCCTGCCTGCAAAAATTAATGCTGTAATTACTGGACCTAATTCTCTAACTACAGATAAAGCAACCATACCAGGCAAAAAATCAGAAGCACCAAATCTTTGCATAACAGGCTGACTTTGCATTGCAAGAACTAATCCAATTATCAAACCAGTAACACTCACAATCCCAAATGTTTTAACTCCAAGTTCATCCATATGTTTTTTTATTTCAGCAATTTCATATGGAGGAAGAAAAACTTGTTTAAAGAACTCTATATTAAAAATTGTTAGACCAGTTATAGTAGCAAAAAAATTATAAAGATAATCCGAGGTTTTTAATCTGCGTCCATATTTTAATCGGGGCAATTTCATCGAAGTAAAAAAGATTTTTCACTTTCAAAATAGCAAAAGTTTATGAATTTATTTTGTGTTAATTTTTGTATTAATTATTCTGCTTTTTCCAATTAAAATTTTTCCCTATATCTTTATGAAAAAATATTTGTTAATTATTTCATAACTTTAAGAAAAAGATTACTAACTCTATGGAAACATTTAAATATTCTTTCTTTGCAAAAATTATTTATCGATATGGAAATATTATTGCAACTGTAATGCTCTCAATTCATTTAATTTCTTCAATTTATTACATCACAGAAAAAATTATTTTCATAATACCTGCTGCAATTAATGCAGCAATAATTTTCTACCTGAATAAATACTTTTTCAAGACATATAAATTATTTCCATTTGAAATTACTGTTACAAATGACAAAATGATTTGTAAAGATTTTTTCTTAAGCAGAAAGAATATCGAAATTGATTTTAAAAATATTGATAAATTAAGCGGAGGAATTTTCAGCGGATATCCAACAAGACCAATTTATATTCACGATAAAAGCAGCAACACAACAATTGGATTTTATTCACATGTGGGCAATTTTCAAAAACTTTTAACTCGTATCCTTCAGAACATTCCCGAAAAACTTTACAACGAACTGATGAAAAATGTACAAAGAAAAAAGCCCACCAGATGATGGGCTTTCCTTTTATGCTTTATAAACTAAGATTGCATCTTTAGCTTGTTTTGCAACTCTAAACTTTACAACTTTTTTTGCTGGAATTGTAATAACTTCTCCAGTCTTTGGATTACGTCCCTGTCTTGCTTTTCTTTCTACTAAAACTAATTTTCCCAATCCAGGAATAGTAAACGATTTTTTTGCTTCTTTATAAGCAAGTTTTACAAACTCACTCAAAAATAAATTGGCTTGCTTTTTTGTGATTCCAGTTTTTTTTGCCATGTAATCGAGAATTTGACTTTTTGTCATTGCCATTGTGTAACTCCTTAAATTATGGAAGTTAATTCGCTCGAAATTTAATACTTTTTCATTTTAAAACAAACAATTTTATTGATTTTATCTAACTATTGATAAATAAGAATTCTTATATGTTAATCAATAATTTTATTAGAATTTATTTCATCAAGAATTATGATTTGCAAAAACTTGTTTGATGCACTTAAGATTCTTCTTTCATTCTTATGCAATTAAATCTATTTTAGTAAAAAAATATTTTTGAATTCATGAAAAAATTTATTGCATACTTATTTTTTATTACATCAATTCTTTTCTCAAAAAGTTTGGATAAAATTAATTGTGATTTCCCAAATAATCTTTTATTAAACGATACAACAATAGTCAAAAAAGATACATTAAAAATTATCCCACAAAAAACTTTAGCTTTGTTGTCAATTTCTAATTATGTATTAAGAAAAGAAGAATTAAATTTTTCTGACTATCGTTATTCTGGAAATTTTTTCAATTACATTCCTTTTGGATTGATAAGAGACTTAGGTTCACTTGGTCAACCAAACGAAGTTTTATTATATGGCAGCGGATATAATAATATTTCTTTTTTATATGATGGAATTTTAATAAACAATCGATTATTCAATTCTTATGATTTATATCTATTGCAATCAGAAAGTATCGATTCAATTGAGATAATTACATTTCCAAGAGGATTTTTTTACAGCAACTACAATAACTCTGCTTCTGTCAATTTTATTTCGAAATACAATTCTTCTTCAAAACCTTATACAAGAATTAAATTTTATCAAGCACCAAACGAAGAAGGAATGATTGATGGAATCTTTTCTTCGAACTTTGGCAAAAGATTAAATATTTTTTCTGAGATTACAAATCAAAGTGTAAATCCATTTTACAGAAATACAGATTACAGCTTGTGGCTTGCAAGTTTAAGAGTAAGTTATGCTTTATCGAATAATTTAACATTAATAGGCAGTTACAAACATTCTAAATCAATTATTCAATTAAACGGCGGAGTTAATGCAGATTCAATTTTAAATTCATATCCAAAAGAACAATTTGAAGATGTTCTTTATAATAACATTCTTGCCCCAGTAAAATTTTATAACAGATATCAAAAAGTAACCACTCATAATTTCACATTGAGATTGTTTGGAGAACTTTATAAAAATTCTTTTACAGATTTTTCAATTTACTATCAAACAGGATTAAGTGAATTCAGACAAAACGATACAACAGGAACAAATTTACAAAGCAATGCAGAAAATGTTTTTCATAATAATGAATATAAAACAATTGGAGTAAGATTAAAGAACGATTTAACTTTTTCCAATTTACAAATCAATTTTATCAATGAATTTGAAAACAACAAATTTTCTTCTCCATTATTAATTCAAAACAAATCATTGAATTCATTTTCTTCTGGAATTTTTCTTACTTCTTTTTTGCCGAAAAAAATTGCTCAAATTTCTTTATACGGAAAATATCTGAATTATGACGATAATTCTTATTTTGGTTATGGCGGTGATATTTCATTCAATCTAAACAACAAAATAAAAATCTATGCTGGAGCATCAAGTTTTTATAAGCCTTTTACTTTATTCGAAAATCATCCATTTGCAATAAACAAAAAACAAAAAAATACAGCTGTTGAAATCAAATCAATTTTTTCATTCAATCCTTTGAAAATTGAACTCGGTTATTTTTATTCTGCTTCGATTGACAAACAAATTGCAGCATTAATCCAAAATAAATTTCTTCTAAATGATAATGCAATTTACTTCAAAATAGATAATCTATATTTGCAGGGAATTAATCTTGCATTGAATGCAAAAGTTTGGAAGATAATTTTAACTTCTAACACAAATTTTTACTTCTCGGAATCAAACAGAGAGAAGCAAGCTATTCCTGAATTTACTTCTTCAGGTGGTATTTATTATCAGGATTTGCTTTTCAACTCAAATCTAAATTTGAAAATTGGATTGAACTATTATTCAATTGGAACAAGAAATGATATGTTAATTGATTTTGAGAAAAATATTACAACACCATATATGTGGCTGATAGCTCCAAATGTTCGAACTGTTCCATATTTGTTAACAAAAAAATATCCATCTGAATTTCAATTGGATTTATTTGCAGCTGGACAAATTCAAAAAAATGCAATCATATATTTTGTTTTTGAAAATTTATTGAACAGAAAATATTTCATTGTTCCTTATTATCCAAAGCAGGAAAGAGGAATTAGATTCGGCGTTGCATGGGAATTTTTTGATTAGTTATAACTCTCTTAATTTTCTTGATACTTCGGATAAAACTACTGCAGAAGCAGAAGCAACATTAAGCGATTCAGCATTGCCGAAACGAGGGATAGTAATTTTCAAATCTGAAATTTGCAATAAATTATCCGAAGGACCATGTGCTTCGCTCGAAAAAACAACTATTGATTTTTCAGAAAGTTTTAATTCGTAAATATTCTTGCCATCCAAATCAGTGCAATAAATTTTGAATCCGGATTTTTTCAAATTTTTTAATGCAGCATAAAAATTATCTGCTTCATAAAAATTAATATGGAATAAAGAACCAGCAGAAGCTCTTATAACTTTTGGATTAAAAACTTCTGCACAATCTGGACTTAACAATATGTTTTTTACACCGAACCAATCACAATTACGAATTATAGTTCCAAGATTACCGGGATCAGAAATGCTTTCAAGTGCAGCAATCAATTTTTCTGATTTAAAAATATTTTCATTAAGATTTATTTCAGGAAAATGAAAAACTCCAATTATTCCCTGAGGTGTTTTTGTATCGCATAATTTTTCAAATTGAGTTTGATTAATTATTTCCGTTCTAAGATTTTTATTTTTTAATTGAATTAAAACATCATTATTCTTTTGTGCATAAAGATGAGAAGATATTATAATCTCACATTTATAATTTGAGTTAATTGCCTCTTCAATTAAAGTAATTCCTTCGACAAGAAATTTTTGAAATTCTCGTCTATATTTTTTTTGGTTTAGAGAAGAATAATATTTCAGTTCTTTTTGAGTAAGCATAAAAGTAAAATTAGTCTATCGAAAGATAAATAATAGTTGCAATGAAATATAAAATATTAGTAGATTTGCGCACAAAATTTAAATACTAAAGCATTTACAATAAAAAGTTCTTTTGAAAACTGTTGTTAGTTTCAAGCTGGCGTAGCTCAGCTGGTAGAGCAGTCCCGATGAAGTCGGGATAATCTCTTAAGTAACTTGTTCATAAAATTTAATTTCAAGCTGGCGTAGCTCAGCTGGTAGAGCAGTCCCGACGAAG
>JBBFLD010000012.1:0-82481 GCA_037481715.1 Melioribacteraceae bacterium | reverse complement strand
GGTTGAAATTCCTGTACTACCGCTGCTCGTTTGAGAGATGTGGGGACGCAGGGGGATAAGTCAAGCGAGTGACTGGAAGAGCTCGTCTAAGTAGAGGATATAGTCTGGTAGGCAAATCCGCCGGATGATTTGAGGCTACGAATGGGAGGGAAATTAGAGTACCGAAGTGACTGATTCCGCACTGACGAGAAAAGCCACTATCGAGAGTAGAGGTACCCGTACCGCAAACCGACACAGGTAGATGGGATGAGTATTCTAAGGCGCTCGAGTGAGCCGTGGTTAAGGAACTCGGCAAATTGACCCCGTAAGTTCGCAAGAAGGGGTGCCTCTAGTAGGTGAGATTGTACAAATCGAGCCGAATGAGGCCGCAGTGAAAGGGCCCAAGCGACTGTTTAACAAAAACACATGTCTCTGCGAAGTCAATTAAGACGACGTATAGGGACTGACACCTGCCCGGTGCTGGAAGGTTAAGGGGAGGGGTTATCCCGAGCAATCGGGAGAAGCTCTGAACCGAAGCCCCAGTAAACGGCGGCCGTAACTATAACGGTCCTAAGGTAGCGAAATTCCTTGTCGGGTAAGTTCCGACCTGCACGAATGGTGTAACGACTTGGTCACTGTCTCAACCACGGGCTCGGTGAAATTGTGGTACCGGTGAAGACGCCGGTTACCCGCATATGGACGGAAAGACCCCGTGCACCTTTACTGCACCCTAGCATTGGGTTCGGTTAAAGCATGTGTAGGATAGGTGGGAGACTTTGAAGCCGGGGCGCTAGCTTCGGTGGAGTCGACGGTGAAATACCACCCTTGTTTTAATTGGATTCTAACCTCTCCGCTTGAATCAGCGGAAGGGACAGTGTTAGGCGGGTAGTTTGACTGGGGCGGTCGCCTCCTAAATGGTAACGGAGGCTCCCAAAGGTTCCCTCAGCATGGTTGGTAATCATGCGTTGAGTGCAAAGGCATAAGGGAGCTTGACTGTGAGGCACACAGGCCGAGCAGATGCGAAAGCAGGGCTTAGTGATCCGGTGGTTCCGAGTGGAAGGGCCATCGCTCAAAGGATAAAAGGTACGCCGGGGATAACAGGCTGATCTTGCCCAAGAGTTCATATCGACGGCAAGGTTTGGCACCTCGATGTCGGTTCATCGCATCCTGGGGCTGAAGAAGGTCCCAAGGGTTTGGCTGTTCGCCAATTAAAGCGGTACGTGAACTGGGTTCAGAACGTCGTGAGACAGTTCGGTCCCTATCCTATGCGGGCGCAGGATACCTGAGAAGAGTCGCTTCTAGTACGAGAGGACCGAAGCGAACGTTCCTCTAGTGTACCAGTTGTCGCGCCAGCGGCAGCGCTGGGTAGCTATGAACGGATGTGATAAGCGCTGAAAGCATCTAAGTGCGAAGCACACTTCAAGATGAGGTATCCCTTTCTCCAACGCAAGGCGGAGAACTGAAGACTCCTCGGAGATTACGAGGTTGATAGGCTGCAGGTGTAAGTCCGGCAACGGATTGAGCCGAGCAGTACTAATAAGTCGTGAGACTTAGCCATAAAGTTTATCTCAAGATAGATGTTATTTTGACTCGCTCTTTCAATCTTTCATAAGTTTGTTCTTAAAATTTTTCTGGTGGTTATAGCTACGGGGAAACACCTCTTCCCATTCCGAACAGAGAAGTTAAGCCCGTAAACGCCGATGGTACTGCGTGCGCAAGTGCGTGGGAGAGTAGGTAGCTGCCAGGATTAATAATTATTACCCCATTTCAAATTTTTGAAATGGGGTTTATTATTTTGTATTAAAACTTTATCTTTGCCTTACAACCGGAGGGCTTATGAAAAAATTTATTATTATTTTTTTATTTGCTTCTACACAATTTGCTTTTGCACAATTTTATGCAAAAAGACTTTCACCACCATATACTGTTTGGAATACTTATCAAGTCCTTAAGTATGAAGCTAAATTTGAATTGTATGGCCTCTTCTACGAAACAACACTTAATCTTAAAATTAAATTAGGCAACGAATATCGTTGGACTGGTTATAGCTATTATTGCCAAGTCCCTCCTTCGGGTAGTTATGAATTCGTATGGAATTTTTCTCTTCCAAAAAATTCTTTTATAAAAAAATTTTCTGTGTGGGATAATTCAAAACAATCTTTCACCGATGCTGCTATTATTGATATTTCTACTGCTGAACAAAATTATAATCAAAAAGTATCTCCAAAAGCATTACTAAGAGAATTTATGAGAAGAGATTATTATGGGAATTATAATCAACAATATGATATGAGATTTTCTCCAGTGCAGTGGAATGAAGCTGTTGAATTCATTATTAAATTTATTACCCCATGTGAAATTAATTACAATAAGAGAATAATTGAAAATTTAGTTGCTCAATTTTATTCTAATTACAATAATGAATGTCTTGTTAATGCATCAGCAAAATTATATGTAATTGATTATAACAATCCTTCAGCAAAACCACTTAATTTTTTAAGTGCACCAATAAACTGGATTAAACAGGGAAACTTCTGGGTTAAGGATACATCTTATGATTCTCCGTTTAAAATCTATTTTCCTGAAGAATCTACTACCGGAAAATTTTTACGAACGCATTTCGATGATTATACTTTTTATCAACTATCTACAAAACCCTTTATAAGTGATGAACTCCGCAAACCAAGAAAAATAGTAATTGCTTTCGACATTGTAGGCAATTACTTCGGGAGTATTGGAAGAAATAATTTTTTAGATATGCTTTATGAAGCGTTATTAATTTCTACTACTGAAAAAGATTCATTGATTTTTATAATCAGTGATTTTAATACTTTATGGTTAAGCAAAGATTTTGAAGGAAGAACAGAAAGCTTAATAAAAGAAAAATTAAATACTGTAAAACAAGTTATTCCTAAATTGAATACACTCCCTTACATGCTGAAAGAAATTACTCGTTTTCTTAATGAAAAAAATGTTGATGCAGAAGTATGGTTGATTTCAGACGATTACCAAACTGCTGTAAGAGCAGAGACGGTAATGGAATTGTTAAACGAATCTTACTTCAGAGCAAAAAATAATATTGTGTTTAATATTCTCGATGCTTCAAATGCTTATTCAGGTTATTATATTCAAAATAAATACTATCGTGGCAATGAATATCTTTACGAAAATTTGACTCGTTTATCAAAAGGTAATTTTAACAAATTGTATAATGTTTACTATGGATATTTTATTGATGAAGCTCTCGATTGCTTTGCACCAAAAGTAAGCACAGTAGAAATTGACCCAATGCCTGTTAATGGATTTACTCATTCAAGAGTAAATCTTAATAGAGGGAAAAGTAATTTTAATATTACAGCAAGATTTGGACAAATTGGTGTATGTGATGGTACATTGCCGATTACCGTAAATTATTTTGGAAAATATCTTGGCGAGGATTATTTCAATTCTATTTTGTTGAATGAAGATGAATCATCTGTGCCAGATAATATGATTCAAAATACCTCTCTTTATTGGTATGGAAATTATATTATTAACGAATTGTTTTTACAACCTCAAAGTTACACAACAATAAAGTATATCGAAGAACTTTCAGTAAAAAAAGAATTATTAACTCCTTACAGTGCATTTGTAATTCCAGGCCCATCAAATTATATTGGATTTAGTAGAATTTATGCAAAGGATTCTGTTGTAAGTGTAGAGATTAATGATTCAATTAATGAAAAAATTCTACCGAAAGAATTAAACATTTCTTGTTATCCAAATCCATTTAATCCATCAACTAACATAACAATAAAATTACCATATGAATTAATGAATAAAAACAAGAAGCTTGAGATTTATGATATACTCGGTCAAAAAATAAAAAGTTATGATTTGAGTGATTATGCATATTCTACGGAGATTAAAGTCATTTGGGATGGATTGAATGATGCAAATACAGAGGTCTCTTCCGGAACTTATATAGCTGTATTTAAGACAGACAAATTAATTAAATCAATAAAATTGTTATTGGTTCGTTAATAAAAGTTTAGAGGAAGAAAATGAAAAAAATAATTTTATTCTTATTAGTTATCACATTTACATTAACTCATGCAACAGAATTTTCAGTGTATGAAGCCAATTATCCAAATGTAAAAGATTACAATGTGAATATTGATGATGTAATGCTGATAATTCGTCCTGCTGGAGTTTATGTTGAAATTAATTTATATATGACTGTTTCTTATGACTTCCAAAGCTGGTTTTTTAAGAATTACAACGAACTTGAATTTAAATGGCAATTTAATCTTCCTCAAGATGCAATCGTTCATGAATTTTGTTACTGGGAAGGGGATTCAATAATTTATGCTAAAATGTTAGACAAATGGACCGCAGAATTATTATTTAGCAATGTAAGTACACCTGTGCGTAATCCTGCTTTGTTGGTTCAATCAACACCAAATAATGATGGGCAGGTGATTCATGAATTAAGATTATTCCCGATTAAAAGAAATGAAAAAAGAAAATTTAAAATTCAGTATTTGCTTCCGGGCAGACCAACAGGAGAGAATTTAAGAATATGGCTGCCTATGACACAGTTGATTTCAAAAAATACACCGCCGCCGGAAAAGTTAAAAATTCTTTATGAATATGGGACCGAGCCTTATGAACCAAAATTAATTGGAACAGAAATTTTATCCTCTAAAAATCGAAGTGATATTTCTTCCTGGGAATTAGAAATTCCAGTAAGTGAAAATCAATTTGTAGAAATGGAATTGCCTTCTCCTATCAAAAAAGATGTTTTCTTTTCTACATTTACAAAAAATGGAGAACATTTTTATCACCTTGCGGTAAAGCCGCCACAAATTCAAAAAATTTCAAAGCCAAGAAAAGTATTATTTGTTATTGATTTTAACCGCTTCAACACAAATAATCTTGATGGCGATTTTCTACTTTCATACTTAAAAGAATCATTGCTTCAGGCTTTTGCAGAATCAGATTCGATAAATGTTTTAATAGCTTATGATGAATATATTATGGGAAGCAGCAAGTGGGTTGGCTGCACTAAAGAAGGAATTGACAACTTATTTCAAAAAATTATGATGCGTTCATTTCCAAGTTATAATAATTTGCTTCCTTTAATTTCAAAAGCAGCTGAGTTTATAAATTCTCAAAGCGGTGATTCGGAAGTTTTATTTATCACTAATATTAATACAATTAATTTGTATGGAGAAAGCAAAGAACAACTTGCATACGAAATTATTGATAAATTTAAGAAGGGAACCAAAATTCATTTCTTTGATTTAGATAACAAAAGTTCCTTAATCTGGAATAATGGTTACTATGAAACACCGATGCAAACATTTTACGGAATTATTACCTATTCAACATCAGGGAATTTATTTTTCTTGAGATATAATTCATTAAAAGAAATGTTGTTCGCTTTTCTTTATGAAGAAATCAGCCATTATGAAAGTGTTGAAGTTCAAATGCGATATCAAGAAGGATATGCTCACAGTAAACATTTTATTGCTCTTCATGAAGGTTATTATCCTATCAATACTCCAATTATGCAGATTGGAAAATATTCCGGAACTTTTCCTGTTAATATTACAGTTTTTGGAAAATACAAAACTACAAGTGAAAAATATTCAATCACTTTAACAGAAAATGATGTTGACCATGGGAGCGAATTAGTTGCAACAACATGGTATGGCAAACACATTCAATCATTATTGAAGCTGCCTTATGACCCGATTACTGTTTCTAACATAATTGATTTGAGTATCGAACAAAACATATTGACACCATACACAGGTTTTCTTGTATTTAACATAGAACCAGGACAGGGGACTAATACTTCATCAAATACTTCACAAGGACCAGGTGCAAGTGATGGTAAGGATGGATTCAGTACAGATGTAAATGATTATTCAAGTACGGATTCCTTGAACTTTGCTGTGAATGTTTTTCCAAATCCTTTTAATCCATCTACTACAATTAATTTCAAATTACCTACAAGTGGGAAAGTATTAATCAGAGTATTTAATATTTTAGGAGAAATGGTTGATGAACTTATCAATAGAGAAATGAATGCCGGCAATTACTCAATCATATTTAATGGTTCGAATCTTTCATCTGGAGTTTATATTCTTATAATATCTTTTGAAGGCGGAGGTAAAAATTATTTTGCTAAACAAAAATTAATTTTGATGAAATAAATATTTTCTAAGATTAACTTTGGAAGTAAATTTGTAAAAATTCATAAAAGAATATTCTTTAATTAAAAAGAATTATATGATGAATTTTTTACTTAACAAAAAATTTGAGGAATAAATATGAAACAAAAAATTGCTCTAATTGGATTTGGAACAGTAGCTCAAGGTTTATGTGAAATATTAATTAATAAGAAAAAAGAATTGAAAAAAAATTACAATTATGAATATGAAGTTGTAGCAATAAATGATATTAAATATGGAACAGTATATAATCCTAAGGGACTGAATCTTAAAAAAGTTTTGGAAGATGTTCAAACAAATAACAAATTCACAAAGAATTTGATTGATTGGGATGCAATCAAGACAATCAAAAAATCGAATGCAAATGTAATTTGTGAATTGGCTTATACAAATTTGAAAGACGGGCAGCCTGCAATAAATCATTGTAAAACTGCACTTGAATTGCGCAAACATGTTGTAACAAGCAATAAAGGTCCTGCTGTGTTTGCTTATAAGAAATTATCAGCTCTTGCAAAGAAAAATGGTGTAAAATTTATGATTGAAGGAACTGTGATGAGCGGAACTCCAGTATTAAATTTAGTTCGAGGACCATTAGCAGGTAATAAAATTTTTTCTGCAAAAGGAATTTTAAACGGCACAACAAATTTTATTTTAACAAAAATGGAAGAAGGAATGAGTTATGATGATGCTTTGAAGAATGCACAAGAATTAGGATATGCAGAAGCAGACCCAACAAATGATGTTGAAGGTTTTGATGCACGTGCAAAAGTTACAATCTTAGCAAATGTATTGATGGGTGCCAATTTGCATTTTAATGATGTTGAATGTGAAGGAATTACAAAAATTACGTTATCTGATATTGAAGAAGCAAAAAAACAAAATTCACGCTGGAAGTTAATTGCTTCGGTAGAATTAAAAGAGAATAAAATTATTGCTTCAGTAAAACCAGAATTAATTCCATTAACTCATCCTCTTGCAGGAGTTATGGGCTCTACAAATGCAATTACATTTACAACCGATTTGCTTGGTGATGTTACAATTATAGGAAAAGGAGCAGGCAAAATTGAAACTGGTTTTGCAATATTAAGCGACCTGCTCGCAATTAAAAATTCAAAAAAATAGTTTTTATGTTTGATAATTTATAACTATTACAAGCATTAAAAATCTATTTAATCAATTTTTAGCATTAAATTTCTGAAGTACTTCGAGCATGTTTTTATGAATTTGAGGATTGCTTGCTAAAAATTGTTTGCCAAAAATATTAGCTTTTTTTCCGTAAAAATCTGTAACAATTCCTCCTGCTTCTTCAACAATAAGCATAGCTGCACATACATCCCATGGATTTAAAAAAACTTCCCAAAATCCATCAAATACACCTTCAGCCACATAACACATATCAATTGCTGCTGAACCAAGTCTTCGGACTGCTCTGCTGCATTTCAAAAATTCGACAAATCTTTCAATAGCATAATCAGGATTTTCTTTTATGTTATATGGAAATCCAGTAACAAGAACACTTTTTTCTAAATTATCATTTTCGTTGACATGCAATTTTCTGTCATCACAATATGAGCCGCTTCCTAACTCTGCTGAATAAAGTGCATCACGCATAATATCATAAACAACACCGCATATTGTCTCATTATTTTTTTGAACTCCAATAGAAACAGCGAAAATAGGAAGTCCATGTGCAAAATTAGTTGTCCCATCAAGAGGGTCTATTACCCAGACATATTCAGAAGAAAATTTTTGTGTTCCGCTTTCTTCAGCAATGATTGAATGAGTGGGATATTCTTTTCTAATAAAATCAATAATTAATTGTTCGGATTTTTTATCAATCTCAGTTACAAGATTTGAAAGATTGGTTTTGTACTCAATTAAAAAATTTTTTCTAAAACCTTCTCTAATTACATCTCCTGCTACTTTAGCAATATCAATTACTTTATTAATCATTTAGTTCTCCAAAAGTTTAAAAAATTGACATGCAATTTTAAATATTATTTTTTGTTTGACATAATTTGTGACAGCTATTTTTATCAATGAATTAATCCAAGTTTAATTTGATAAATTTTGTTGTCATAGCACAATAGAATATACTTTTGTTTACCTTGTTAGCACATTAATATTTTGGTATATTTTGAATTGAAAAACAAATTTGATAGAAGGTTAATTAATGGAAGAAAAATTATTAACTCAGGAAACAGAATATTCCATGATTGAAGATATCCCTCGAATTTTGCCTGTGTTGCCATTAAGAGATAATGTTATTTTTCCTTACATGATATTCCCAATTCTTGTTGGAAGGGAACAATCGATTCGAGCAGCAAATTATGCACTTGATAATTCTAAATATATTTTTCTTGCTGCTCAAAAGCGTTCAAATATTGATGAACCAACACCTGATGACATTTATCCCGAAGGAACAATAGCCAAAATTATTCAAATATTGAAACTGCCCAATGGTTTATTGAAAATACTAATTGATGGAATTATTCAAGGACGAATAAAAAGATTTACAGAGCGAACAAATTTTTTTGAGGCAGAAGTTGAGGTTATTCCTCCAAAAGAAGAAGACCCTCGTGAAATGAAAGCTCTTCTTCGTCAGATGAGCAATCTTTTTAAAGAATATGTTAAAATTAACAAAGCAATACCACCCGAAGCTTTAACAGCTTATGAAAATATTGAAGAACCTGATAGAAAACTTTTTTATGTTGCTGCAAATATCAATCAATCAATTGAAGTTAAGCAAAAAATACTTCAGAAATTTTCTATCAAAGAACAACTTTATGAAGTAATAAGAATACTTAATTCAGAAATCGAGATATTGAAGATTGAAAAAGAAATTGAAGACAAAGTTCAGGAAAATATTGCAAAGACTCAGAGAAAATTTATTATTCAAGAACAGATTAGAATTTTACAGGAAGAACTTGGAGATGAAGAAGAAATTTCTCCTGAATTTGTAAAATTAAAAGAGCAAATCCAAAAAGCTAAAATGCCTCCTCAAGTTCATGAAAAAGCAATGGAGGAATTAAACAAGCTTAAAAAAACTCCACCAAGTTCACCAGAAGCAACAGTAATAAGAAATTATCTTGATTGGTTAATTGATGTTCCATGGTATAAAAAAACAAAAGATAATCTTGATATAAAAAATGTTAGAAAAATTCTTGATGAAGACCACTATGGACTTGACAAACCAAAAGAAAGAATAGTTGAGCATATAGCGGTTTTAAATCTTGTAAAAAGTATGCGTGGACAAATTTTATGTTTTGTTGGACCTCCAGGAGTAGGCAAAACATCTCTGGGAAAATCAATTGCAAGAGCACTCGGAAGAAATTTTGTCAGAATTTCTTTAGGCGGTGTTAGAGATGAAGCAGAAATTCGTGGCCACAGAAGAACTTATATTGGTTCGATGCCGGGTAAAATTATTCAGTCAATGAAAAGAGCAAAAACAATAAATCCAGTAATGCTGCTTGATGAAATTGATAAGATGAGTATGGATTTTCGTGGCGACCCATCTTCTGCAATGCTTGAAGTTCTTGACCCTGAACAAAATCATACTTTTAATGACCACTATCTTGATGTTGATTATGATTTATCTCAGGTTATGTTTATTACAACAGCAAATGTCAGATACAATATTCCTCTCCCGCTTCAAGATAGAATGGAAATTATTGAACTCCCAGGTTATCTGGAATTTGAAAAAGTAGAAATTGCAAAAAGACATATAATACCAAAGCAATTAAAAGCTCACGGACTTGATAAATTTAATATTGATTTTAAAGAAGAAGCAATTTTGAAAATAATTACTGAATATACTCGTGAAGCTGGAGTAAGAAATCTTGAGAGAGAAATTGCATCGGTTTTAAGAAAAACAGCAAAAGAAATTGTTTTAGCACAATCAGAAAACGGAAAAAAGAAAATCAAAAAAAATTTTGTTATTGATGAAGAAGTAATTGAAAAATTTCTTGGGGTTCCAAGATACAGAACTAAGAAAGCAAATAAAGAATTGAGAGTAGGAAGTGTTACTGGTTTAGCATGGACAAGTGTTGGCGGAGAAATTTTGCAGGTTGATGCTACAGTTATGCCAGGCTCAGAGAAATTAACAATTACTGGCCAGATTGGTGATGTTATGCGTGAATCTGCTATGGCAGCATTGAGTTATCTTCGTTCGAATGCAAAAGAATTTGGTTTGCCACAAAACTTCAATAAAGGGAAAGAAATTCATATTCATCTGCCGGAAGGAGCTATACCAAAAGATGGACCTTCTGCAGGTATCACTATGGCAATGGCTTTATATTCTGCTTTCAGCGGTAAACCAGCAAGAAATGATGTAGCAATGACTGGTGAAATTACATTGCGTGGAAATGTTTTGCCAATCGGAGGTTTGAATGAAAAGCTTTTAGCAGCACGAAGGAATGAAATTTCGATTGTGCTAATTCCAAAAGATAATGAGAAAGATTTGAGTGAAATTAAACCAGAAGTAAAAGAAGGATTGAAGATTATTCCTATTTCAACAATTAAAGAAGCATTACCTTATGTTTTTGAACTTGATAATAAAAAGAAAACAAAAAAGACTCGTAAAAAATTATAATGGCAGAATCTATTATTGTAAATAAAAATTTATCTGAAGAAGAAATTTATAATAACTTAATTCCTCAAATTGAGAATTTAATATCTGAAAGCGATGCAATAATTTCTGCATTATCAAATTTTACCGCAGCATTAAAAGAAGCATTTGATAAAATAAGCTGGGCAGGTTTTTATTTGTTGAAGGGAAATAAATTAATTTTAGGACCATTTCAAGGGAAAATTGCATGTACTGAAATTGAATTGGGCAAAGGAGTTTGTGGAACTACAGCAGAAAAAAAAGAAACAATTATTGTTGAGGATGTAAATAAATTTCCGGGGCATATATTTTGTGATGCAAATTCAAAATCTGAAATTGTAATTCCATTAAAATATAATAACAAAATTTATGGCGTGCTTGATTTAGACAGTTATGTTTATTCTGCTTTCAATGAAATTGACAAAAAGTATTTAGAAAAACTTTGTAATTTATTATTGAAAAAAATTGATCCTGATAAAATCCTAAAATTAATTATTTGAAAAGCTATGAATTACCTTGTAACAGCTCGTAAATGGAGACCACAAAAATTTGAAGAAGTAGTTGGACAGGAACATATAACAACTACACTTAAGAATGCTATAATCAATAACAGAATTGCACATGCATATTTGTTCGCAGGACCTCGTGGAGTGGGAAAGACAACTACTGCAAGAATTTTAGCAAAAGTGTTGAATTGTCTTAATCCTCAAAATGGTGAACCCTGCAATGAATGCGAAATGTGCAAGGCTTTTCAAAATTCTCAAACTCTTGATATAATTGAGATTGATGGTGCATCCAACAGAAGAATTGAAGAAATAAGAACATTAAGAGAATCTGTAAAATATGCTCCTACAAAAGGGAAATACAAAATTTATATTATCGATGAAGTTCATATGCTTACTACAGAATCTTTCAATGCACTGTTGAAAACACTTGAAGAACCTCCAGAGCATACACTTTTTATCTTTGCAACAACAGATGTTCATAAAGTTCCATTGACAATTATATCAAGATGCCAGAGATTCGATTTTAGAAGAATCGAATTAAACACAATAAAAAATCTTCTTAAAAATATTGCTCAAGCCGAAGGCATCGAAATCGATGATACTGCATTGACTATTATTGCAAAGAAAGCTGATGGAGCTTTGAGAGATGCTCAAAGTTTTTTTGATCAGGCAATTTCTTTCAGCGGCAACAAAGTTGATTCGGCTCTTCTTGCTAAAATGTTTAATCTAATTGACGAGGAAATTTATTTTGATATTTCCGATGCTATTATATCAAAAAATTTCAAACATGCTTTTGATGTCACACAAAAAATTTATGATAACGGCTGGAACTATATTGATTTTCTGAATGGACTTAATGAACATTTTAGAAATATTTTAACTGTAGTTATTAGAAAAGATACAATGTTGGTAGAAAGTGCAGAAATTTATAAAGAAAAATATCTTTCTTATGCAGATAAATTTTCGGAAAGCGATTTACTGAGAATTCTGACATTTATAAATAAAACTCAGTATGAAATAAAATCTTCTTCTAATCCTAAACTGAAAATTGAAATTGCGCTATGTCAATTAATTGGCTTGGAAAAATCTGCATTGATTTCAGAATTAATTTCAAAAATTGGAAATGATAGCTCTTCGGGATTAAAAGAAAAAAAAATTTCGTATGCCAGTAGTTCACAATCATTCAAAAAAGATATTTCGAATGTAAGACCAGTTACAAAAGAAGAAGTTAAAATTCCAGAAGTAAAATCTTTCATTCCGCCAACAGCAAAAGATTCAGATGATTTCAATAAGATTATAGCCAAATGGCAGGAATTTGTTGAACAGGTTAAAAATGAAAAATTATTTTTTGGGTCAGTTCTGTTAAATACAAACCCAATTGATTTCGTTAATAATAAACTGAAAGTAGAAGTTGAAAAACCCGAAGACTGGGACATGATTTGCGACAATAAAAGCTATCTCGATAAAAAAACAAAAGAAATTTTTGGCAAGAAGATTGAATTTGATTTTGCAGACAAAAATTTATCACAAATGAAATCAGCTGCAGAGCAATCAATTGAAGAAGAAAATCCGCTTGTAAAAGCAGTAATTACAAAACTTGGTGGTAAAGAAATAAAAAAATAGTTTTTTAAATGAACTCAATTCTTTATCGAGGATTTATTTTTTATTGTATGTTATTTTATTTTTTAGCCCCATCAGTTTTTTCACAATCAAATCACAAAAACAATAATGATACTTTAACAACACTTTGGTTTCTTGAAAGTCCTTTCAATATTGGAGGATACAATACAACATTTCTTACTGATACGCCATCAGTTAATAATTCATCTTATGGTAAAGCTTTATATTTTGATGGGATAGATGATGGGTTGTTAATTAATTTTAATCCTATTGCTGATTATTCAAGTTTTACAATTGAAGTTATCTTTAAACCTGATTCTTCAAAAAATTCTGATAATTATGAACAAAGATTTTTACATATCAAAAACGAAGATGACAGCAAAAGAATTCTAATAGAATTGAGATTACTTAAAAACAAAAGGTGGTCACTTGATACATTTATTAAATCGGATACTTCTCGATGCACATTGTTAGATACAACAATAACTCATCCAATTGGAGACTGGTACCATGTTGCATTAAGTTATAGCAATGGAATAATGAAACATTATGTCAATGGGGAAGAAGAATTATCAGGCAAAGTAAATTTTAGTGGGATAAAGGATGGAACAACATCAATTGGAGTCAGGCAGAATTTAAAATCATGGTTTTGTGGAACAATTAAAGCAATAAAATTCACAAATAAAGCATTACTTCCGGATAAATTTTATTTTATAAAGTGATATAGTTACATAGATTATAATTTATTAATAACCTGCAAAAATTTTACTTCTCTAATTAATAAAATCTTTTTGTTTATAAAATTATTTCACAAATCCTCATTTCATTTTGATTAAAGAAAGAATATTCTTTGCATTGAAAAAGATTTAAAATAATTAAAACGTTTAACTATTTTAAGCGATTTATACTCATTTATTTTTTAGTTCTGCCGGATAAAATATCATAAATTATGATAAAAATTGCTCATTATGGTTTAAAAATGCATAATAATTACTTGTCTTTTTTGAATTATTAATAGTGTAAAAAATTTGTTAAGTGTTCTTGACAATAAAAAGTTAATAATCTAATTTAAGGTAAAACGTTTAACTAAATATGCAAGTAACTATAAAAGATGTAGCTAAAAAAGCCGGCGTTTCGATTGCTACTGTTTCTTTAGTACTTCATAATAATAAAAGAATCTCGAATGTAACACGCAATAAAGTACTGAAAGCAATCAAAGAGTTAAACTATCATCCATCACGTTCCGCAAAAGGTTTGGTTACTAAAACAACCGGCAATATTGGTTTTGTTTTAACCGAAGACCATTTCTTAAGAACCGAACCATTCTATACAAAAATATTTTTAGGAACAGAATTTGTAACAAGAGGTAACGATTATTATGTTCTTTTAGCAACAATTAAAAGAGACTTCGAAGAACACGACCCTTTGCCAAGATTTATTCTTGAAAAAAATGTTGATGGAATTATTATTGCCGGTAAAGTTCCATCACTATTTTTATCGCAACTCTCCAAGTACAAAATACCATTAGTATTTGTTGATTTTTATCCACCTCAAGGAAATTATAATGTTGTTCTCATTGATAATATTAAAGGTGGTTATTTAGCAACAAAACATCTGATTGAGCTTGGACATAAAAATATTGCATTTGTTGGTGGCGATATTACACATCCAAGTATTACAGACAGATTAATTGGTTACAAACAGGCTTTAGAATCTTCTAATATTCCTATTAATCAAAATTTTATAATAACCGACGAAGATTATCCTGCTCGCTCTAATGGTTATAATGCTGCAAG
Organism: Melioribacteraceae bacterium; assembly: GCA_037481715.1. GTDB lineage: Bacteria > Bacteroidota > Ignavibacteria > Ignavibacteriales > Melioribacteraceae > Rosettibacter. Next base: position 67,753 of record JBBFLD010000012.1, on the reverse strand, counting down.
AAAATTATTAACTAATCACAAAAACATCACAGCAATATTTGCATGTAACGATGCAATGGCATTGGGTATTATGCAATATTGTTCTGAAAATGATATTAAAATTCCTGATGATATTTCCATTGTTGGTTTTGATGATGTTGAATCTGATATCTCAATAACTCCACAGTTAACTACTATTAGAGTTCCAAAAACAGAGCTTGGAATTGAAGCAATGAATTTGATGGTAAACCTTCTTAAAGAAAAAGAAAACTTGCAAACAAAAAAAATTCTCGTGCCTGTTGAACTTATTGTTAGAAATTCTACAAAGAAAATTACTTATTAATTATGCAAGCATTAATCTTTATAGAACCAAATAAATTTGAAATCGCAGAAAAAGAATTAAGAAAACCTGAAAGTAATGAATTGGTAATAAAGATTGATTCATGTGGAGTGTGTGGAACAGATTTTCACATTTTTCGAGGCGAATCATTTGCAAAAAATAATACAATATTAGGTCATGAATTTAGTGGAACAATTGTAGATAGAAATAATCACTATGAATATGAAAATGGTGATTTTGTTGTAATTGATCCCAACATATTTTGTGGTAAATGTTGTTACTGTCGATCTGGCAAAGTTAATTTTTGTGAAAACCATAAAGCTTTAGGAGTTACGTTAGATGGAGGATTTGCTGAATATGCAATTGTGCCAGTATCTCAAGTTTATAAAATACCATCAAATATCCCTCTTGATATTGCTTCTTTTGCTGAACCTTTATCCTGTTGTTTGAGAGGAATCGATAGAAGCGAAATTAAAACTGGAGAATCAGTTATAATTCTTGGAGGTGGACCAATAGGCTTATTGATACTGCAACTCGTTAAACTAAGAGGCGCAAGCAAAGTAATTCTTATTGAACCTAATGAATTCAGAAGACAATTAGCTCATAAACTTGGAGCAGATTATACTTTTGAACCTGACGAACAAAATCTTAAGAGTAATATTTTTGATTTAACTAAAGGCGGGGCAGATTGCATTATTGAATGTGCTGGAAAGTCAGAAGCTGTATCACTCGGTTTTGATCTCATCAAGCGCGGAGGTAAAATTATTCTATTTGGTGTTCATTCAGTGAACTCAAAAGTCAGCATTGATTTGAATAAATTTTTCCTCAATGAACTAACAATCAAATCTTCATTTTTGAATCCATTTACATTCTCCCGCTCAATTGAATTACTTATAAATAAAAAGATTGTTGTTGATTCTTTCCCAATTCAAAAAGTTAATCTGGAATCATTGCTCAAAATTTTTTATGCAAAAACTTCTGCGGACGTATTAAAATATCAATTTCATAATTAAACATTGGAGGTCCAATGAGTAAGCTGATACTTAATTTTAGATGGCTTTTTTTATTAACCACATTATATCTGATGAGTTTTGATTTTTCAATAGCTCAATCAGGTATAAATCTCATAGGCAGTTTCGAACAAGAATTACCATCATATTGGAAGAAGGGGAAAGAGCCGGCAGGAAGTAAATTAGTCTGGGCAAGTGATCAATATAGGTCAATGGGAAGGAGTTTGAAGATAGAGAAGACAGGTAAAGGAGAAGAAGCCTATTGGGAAAGTGAGAACATGTGCGACTTATGGTCACCTACACACAGCAAAGATGTAGATATATTTTTAGGTGCATATGTAAGGACAGAGGGAGTAAATGTAAATCCAGCAAATGATGATGAGAGATGGTATATAAGTTATAGTTTTTATGGGAAGAGTGGGAATTTGATAGGAGAGATAAAGCTGCCAATAGACCAGAGTAAAGCAAGCAGCAGTGGATGGATAGCCGATACGAATGACGTAGGGAGTGTAATATTGCCGGAGGATTCATACACGACGATAATAAAATTTGTAGCTGGTAAGAATGCAGTAGGGACGGTATGGGCAGATGATTTTATGTTTTATGGAAGGAAGGGAGCTTGGGCAGGACAGGATTGGAACACACAAGTAGGAGTGCCAGAAGGATGGTTTTACTGGTTACCACCGACAGGCGGCAATGATGGTAAATTGAGTGATGGATATGAGAACACAAAGATAACAGATGAAGAAGCATATCATGGTAGATACAGTTTGAAGTTTGAGAATTTACCTGGCACACATGATGGATTTGTAGGGACAAGAAGATATTTGATAGGAAATGAAATCAAAGAAGGAGATGTAATAAGAATAACGGTATGGATAAAAGGGAAAGATTTAGACCCGCAGAATGTAGCACAGGTAGGAGATCAAGCATGTTTTGCAATCACGCCGATATTTCATAACACATATGGGAACAATGAAGGATGGGGAGAATTTTGGTCGAGAGACATACCGATAAAATTTCCTGCAGTAAGATCATTTGACTGGATGCCATTTTATGTAGACATACCAGTGCAGGCAGGTGCAAAGTCATTATCAGTAAGATTACATCCATTAGGAAGATTTAAGGGGACAGTATATTGTGATTATTTAACAGTAGAGAAACTTGACATACCGACGATAAGTGAGATAGGCAGTTTCGAACAAGAATTACCATCATATTGGAAGAAGGGGAAAGAGCCGGCAGGAAGTAAATTAGTCTGGGCAAGTGATCAATATAGGTCAATGGGAAGGAGTTTGAAGATAGAGAAGACAGGTAAAGGAGAAGAAGCCTATTGGGAAAGTGAGAACATGTGCGACTTATGGTCACCTACACACAGCAAAGATGTAGATATATTTTTAGGTGCATATGTAAGGACAGAGGGAGTAAATGTAAATCCAGCAAATGATGATGAGAGATGGTATATAAGTTATAGTTTTTATGGGAAGAGTGGGAATTTGATAGGAGAGATAAAGCTGCCAATAGACCAGAGTAAAGCAAGCAGCAGTGGATGGATAGCCGATACGAATGACGTAGGGAGTGTAATATTGCCGGAGGATTCATACACGACGATAATAAAATTTGTAGCTGGTAAGAATGCAGTAGGGACGGTATGGGCAGATGATTTTATGTTTTATGGAAGGAAGGGAGCTTGGGCAGGACAGGATTGGAACACACAAGTAGGAGTGCCAGAAGGATGGTTTTACTGGTTGCCACCGACAGGCGGCAATGATGGTAAATTGAGTGATGGATATGAGAACACAAAGATAACAGATGAAGAAGCATATCATGGTAGATACAGTTTGAAGTTTGAGAATTTACCTGGCACACATGATGGATTTGTAGGAACAAGAAGATATTTGATTGGAAGTTCAGCTCCTTCTGGAAAAATTGTTAGAGGAATTTATGATATTACTTCACTTAAAGATGTAAATCCAGGTGATGTAATTCGAATTTCTGTATGGCTAAAAGCAAAAGGATTAAACCCTGAAGAAATGGCTCAAATTGGGGACCAAGCTTCATTTGCTATCACACCAATCTTCCATAATACATATGGAAATAATGAAGGTTGGGGTGAATTCTGGTCTCGTGATATTCCACTGAAATTCCCAGTTGCAACTGAATTTGATTGGATGCAATTTTATGTTGATATCCCAGTTCAAACAGGAGCAAAATCTTTATCTATTCGTTTACATCCATTAGGAAGATTTAAAGGTACAGTTTATTGTGATTTGATAGAAGTAAGAAAATTAGATTTGGTTGGAGTAGAAACTGCAGAAGCTGTCCCAATGCAATTTAATTTATTCCAGAATTATCCTAATCCATTTAATCCTTCTACAATCATTAGTTATACTTTGCCAAAACAAAGTATGGTTACAATTAAGATCTATGATATTCTTGGAAGAGAAGTAAAAACATTGCTCAATTCAGAGCAAGCTCCTGGTGTTTATAAAATTGAATGGAATGGAACAAATAATGCTGGTGCTCGTGTATCTGCTGGAACTTATATCTATAGAATTGAAGCAGGTGATTTCGTTCAATCAAAGAAGATGATTCTTCTTAAATAATAATTTATTGGGGCTGGCTGAAATATTGTCAGCCCCTTAATTAACAATAGGATTTTTTGAATAAAATTATTTTCTCAATTTTTCCTTTGTCAATTTGATTAAACTGATTTTACTGTGTTTACTGAAAATTTTGAATTACAGAAGATAAGATTTCTAACTGCTTGAAACAGATTTAGAAAATCTATTTTGGGCATGCAACTTAAATTGTAAAAAAAAAAATTAGGTGAATTTTATGTTCACTGCGAGAAAATATGTAAAGAATTTTGTCAATACAGTTTTTTTGTTAATAATTTTTTCTATTGAAATTAATGCAGGAACAACAGGTAAAATTGCAGGAAAAGTTGTTGATGCAAATTCAGGAGAGGCTTTAATTGGTGTTAATGTTGTAATTGTTGGAACTTCAATGGGTGCTGCAACAGATGTGGACGGAAATTATTTCATTATTAATATTCCTCCAGGGATTTATGAAATCAAAGCATCACTTGTTGGCTATTCGGCTGTTGTTATAAAAAATGTTCGTGTTTCGGTTGACCAAACTACAAGAGTTGATATTCAAATGAGAGAAGAAGCTGTTTCTATTAGTGATATTATTGTTACAGCACAAAAGCCTATTGTTCAAAAAGATTTAACTTCTACCGAAGCAAAAGTAAGCGGCGAACAAATTTCAATGCTTCCATTAGAAAATGTTCAATCAGTTATTAATCTTCAAGCTGGAGTAGTTGATGGACATTTTCGTGGTGGAAGAAGTAACGAAGTAAAATATTTAATTGATGGAATTTCTGTTAATGATGCTTATTCTGGTTCCTCTGCTCTCGAAGCAGAAATCAACAGCATTCAAGAACTTCAGGTTCTTACTGGAACTTTTAATGCTGAATATGGAGAAGCTTTGTCAGGTGTTGTTAACCAGGTTACAAAAATTGCAAGTGATAAATTAGAAGGTGATATTTCAATTTATACCGGTGATTATTTTACAACACGAAAAAATTTATATCAAAACATTTCTCATATCTCTCCTCAAGATGTTTATAATTTTCAGGGAAGTTTAAGTGGTCCGATTCCAGGTTTAAAAAATATTTTAAAATTTTATATCAGTGGAAGATATTTCAATGATGATGGTTATCTTTATGGCAGAAGAATGTTTAATCCTTCAGATTCATCTAATTTTTCTGCTAATGACCCCAAAGATTGGTATGTAGGGGCAACCGGCGATAATAAATTTGTTCCTATGAATTATAATAAGCGTTATACATTGCAAGGAAAACTTTCTATTGATTTAAGCGGGAAAGGGAAAGGTCTTGTAATTAACTCACTCTATCAAAATCAAGAATGGAAAGATTATAATCATCGATTCAAATTAAATCCTGATGGTGATTATAAAAAATTTCAGAAAAGTTTTTTGACAAGTTTAAGTTATACTCATGTTTTGAGTAATTCTGCATTTATTGATTTTATGGCATCAAGTTTTACAACAAAGTATAAGCAGTATGTCTATGAAAATCCACTTGACCCTCGTTATGTAAAACCAGAAAGAATGAGAGATGTAAGCGGAAATGCATTTTTAACAGGCGGAACAGAAAATTGGCATTTTTATCATACAACATCAACTTATACCGGGAAAGTTGATTTAACATGGCAGATAAATAATGTTCATCAAATTAAAACTGGCGTTGAATATAAATATCACAATCTTGAATACAAAGATTTTCAAATTGTAATTGATGCAACAACAAATTATAAACCTGCTCTGCCGCAGCCTGGTTCTTTTAATTATAATGTTTACAAAACAAATCCATATCAATTAGCTGCATATCTTCAAGATAAAATTGAACTTGAATATTTAGTTGTAAATGTTGGTGTTCGATTAGACTTTTTTGAACCAGATGGAAATTATTTGAAAGATGCTAATAAAGTTTCAATATTAGATCAGCTTCAACCACCATATCCAGATTCACTTTTAGAAAAAGCAAAATCAAAATATCAAATCAGCCCTCGTATAGGAATTTCTTATCCAATAACAGACAAAGGAGCAATTCATATTTCTTATGGACATTTTTTCCAGATTCCTCCTTTTGAGTATTTATATCGAAATCCAAATTTTAGAATACCATTAACTGGAGACTTTCCGGAAAATGTTGGCAACACAATTGGTAATGCAGACCTTGATGCTCAACAAACAGTAATGTATGAAATTGGGTTACAACAAGAATTAGCACAAAATTTTGGAATTACTGTAACTGGCTATTATAAAGATATAAGAAACTTACTTGGAACCGAAGTTCATATTAAAAATGAATTTCGAAAATTCAGTAAGTTGATTAATCGCGACTATGGTTCAGTCAAAGGATTTACAATTTCATTTGAAAAAAGATTTAGTGATGGAATTGGAGCTACTTTAGATTATACATTTCAAGTAGCAAAAGGAAATGCATCCGACCCAAATGATGCATATAACAAAGCACAAGCAAATCCACCAATCGAAGCTAATAAACAAATGGTCCCATTAAATTGGGATAGAAGGCATTCAGTTAATTTTACTTTAACTGCAGGAAATCCTGGTGATTTTATTGCAAGTGTTATTGGAAGACTTGGCTCAGGTTTGCCTTATACTCCTTCATTTCAAAATCAGAGAACTGGTTTAGAAAATAGTGAAAATAGACCAGCATTTTTCAATGTTGATTTATATTTAACAAAATATATAAAACTCTTTGGCAAACAATTTTCGATTTATGCAAAAGTTTATAATCTGTTCGATACTGCAAATGAAATTGAAGTATTTACAGATACCGGCAGAGCAGGTTATACACTTGAATTAACAAGAGCTCAAGAGGCACCGAGAGGAGTTAATACACTGGAAGAATATTTTACAAGACCTGATTTCTATTCATCACCAAGACAAATAATAATTGGTGCATCAATAAGTTTTTAGTTAGGAGGTAAAGTGTTTTCAATGAAGAAATTATTCGTTTTTAATTTGATATTTATTTTTTGCAGTTCCATTAATGCTCAAATTATAGTTGACAAAAATAAAGGGGACCATAACCAAACTCGAAAAGGTTACATGGATGGTAATCTTGCTGCTACAGTTTATTATAATTTTGGTCAAATTGCAGATTGGTTGAATGAACCAAGCAGAAGTGGAGTTTGGCCCAAGGGGACAAATCATACTTATGTTGATGGAGTTGCAGTAATAGTTCAGGCAGAAGCACAAGACCCTGCCGGTCATTTGATTCATCCACTTGAAACAAATTATTATGAGTTTACTCGTTACGACCCATCAACTGGAGTAACATACGGCTGGTGGCCTCTACCTGGTTATGCAGCACCGTATTCAAAAATTCCAGCAAGAAGTGATGAACCTTCGAGTTGGCCCTCTAAGTGGCCCGATAGAACTTCAGATTGGAATGGTCTATGGAATGGCTTTTTTGGAAAAGGTGTTAAAAATGCAGATGTAGAAACTTACTTTGTTTTTGATGATAATGAAGATAGAGAATATTTAATTAAAAATAATTTTACGCCTGATGCAGATGACCCAACGCGTGGGGGTTTGGGGATGCAGGTTAAAGCTCGAGGTTTTCAGTGGTCTCAAGTTTTAGCAGAAGATGTAATTTTCTGGTATTATGAAATTACAAATATGAGTACTACTGATTATGACAAAACTTTATTTGCACAATACATAGATTGGGGAATTGGTGGTCATGATAATTCATCAAACAATGCTGGAGATTATGATGATTTGCTTGATATATCTTATGCATGGTCAACAGTTCCAACAGGTAGTCCTGGCAACTGGAGCCCTGTTGGTTTAGCAGGTTATGCTTTTCTTGAAAGCCCAGGTATTTCAGACGATAGAAAAGATAATGACCAAGATGGTTTAACTGATGAAAGAAGAAATAATTTAGCTCAAAGATTTATAACTTCTCCTTTTGATGACACATTTATTTTAGTTCCAGCAAGAGATACAGTTAACTTTAAAAATTTTTATGGCTATTCGTGGCGTCCTCACTGGGACGCAGATGAAAATGGCAATTGGCGCTCTTTCACTGACCAAAATGGAAATGGAAAGTGGGATAAAGATGAGCCATTGAATGATGACGTTGGAACTGATGGCATTGGTCCTTTTGATGAAGGATATACAGGACCAGACCCAGATGGAACTGAAGGAAATGGAAAACCTGATCAAGGTGAACCAAATTTCGGAATTCTCGATAAAGATGAATCCGACCAATTAGGATTAACTGGTTTTGCAATTTTCCCAGTGCATCGGTATGAATTAAATCGTGATGAAGAAAACTGGCAGGTTCTTTCGGGTTTGCCTGCACCTCATGGACAATCACTTGTTGGAGTTAATCTGGCAAATTATTTCTCGAGCTATCTCTTTCATATGTGGGGTCGTGATAAATATTCTCAAGTTACTGGTAAGCTTCAAGAAACTGGTGAGACTGAAAGATTTTCTATGTCATTAATTTTTGGAATTGATAAAGATGATTTATTCAGAAGAAAGAAAACAGTTCAACAGATTTACAATGCAAGCTATAGATTTGCTAAACCTCCTGAAAAACCAATTTTAAAAGCAATACCAGGTGATAATAAAGTTACACTCTACTGGGATGATCGAGCAGAAAAAACTTTCGATGCATTCTATCAAAAATATAATTTCGAAGGTTATAGAATTTATCGTTCTACTGAACCAAATTTTCTTGAAAGTAAAATTATAACAGATGCATATGGAAAACCTACATTTAGAAAACCAATAGCTCAGTTTGATTTGGTTGATGGAGTGAAAGGATTGCATCCAATTGATGTAAATGGTGCTCTGTTTTATCTTGGAGATGATTCCGGTTTGCAGCATTCATTCATCGATTCAACTGTTCAAAATGGACAAACTTATTACTATGCAGTTGCAGCTTATGACCAAGGATTTACAACTACAACAGTAGAAGGAAAGTTTGAAGGAATTCCGCCATCTGAAACAACAACTATTATCAAGAAAGATATCAATGGTAATATAACAACAGATGTAAACACTGCAGTTGTTACTCCTCGTCCTCCAGCCGCAGGTTATATTCCACCAGCTATAAATAATTTTTATGCTAGTGGTCCAGGAACGGGTTCTTTATCAATAGAAATTCTTGATCCTGATTCTGTTAAAGATAATCATACGTATCGTGTAGAATTTATTGAATCAACAAAATTTAATAATGAATCAAAACCGAAATTTCAAATTGTTGATTACAAGACTCTTGATACATTAATTAAACCTGTAGTTATGGAAAAAAATTCATACAGTTCGAAAGTGATTCATGGGCTTTCAATGAGAATTAATAATGATAATATTGTTCAAGTTGATTATAACAAAAGCGGCTGGAAGAAAGGAAACAGTAATTATATTGTTCAAATTGGTTTTGATTCACGATTTGCTGCAGCATATAATTCTAAACGAATTGATTATCCAGCTGATTTTGAAATTGAACTTACTGAACCAGGTAAAGGTGATTTATCTTTTCCTGCTACTTCATTCAGTAAACCAATTCAATCAAATATCATTGTAAGAAATATTACCGAAAACAAAAAATATCAATTTATTTTTAGAGATGTTAATCAGAATGAAATTTTTGATGACGGTGATGCAATATTTATTGTGCTTGGTGATTCAGCTGGAAAGCCTGCTACTTCTTTTTCTAATTTAAAAGTAACTTGGTCTGTTACATTAATGAAAGACACAACAATTGCAGAATCAAATCAAAGACCACCTCAATTTGGTGATGTTTATAAACTTGTAACTAAAAAACCATTTAGAAATAAAGAATATTTTGAGTTTACAACCAAAGCACCTCAATTTGATGTGGTTAAAGCAAAAAGTGATTTAGATAAAGTTGCTGTTGTTCCAAATCCTTATGTTGGTGCTGCATCATGGGAACCTGCAACAGTTGAGGTGGGAAGAGGAGAAAGAAGAATTTATTTCATCAATCTTCCTCGACAATGTACAATAAGAATTTATACTATCAGTGGTAAACATGTTAAAACAATCGAACATAACAGTACAATTGATAATGGCCAGGAATCATGGAATTTAGTTTCTAAAGATGGAATGGATATTTCATATGGTGTTTATGTTTATCATGTCGATGCACCAGGCATAGGAGAAAAAATTGACAAATTTGCTGTAATTAAATAGACACGTATAACATTATTATCATGAACTAAAAAATATGATGTAAAAATTTTGATGAGGTCTTTATGCGCAAAGCTTATCAGAAAATTTTATTAGTAGTTTTTGTACTGTATTCATCAGTTTATTTTGCTCAAAGTGTTTCCAAAACTGGAACTACAGCTGCAGCTTTTCTCGAAATTCCCGTTGGGGCAAATGCAATTGGAATGGGAGGTGCTTTTGTTAGTATTGCAAACGATGCATCTTCTTTATTCTGGAATCCTGCTGGAATTAGTTCTCATGAAAATTTTGAAGCAATCTTAAATCATACTAATTGGATTGCAAATACAAGTTTTGATTTTGCAGGATTGGTAATCCCTTTAGGTGAATTTGGAAATATCGGTTTCAGTTTTACATCTTTATCAATGGATGATATGAAGGTTAGAACTGTAGAACAACCTGAAGGTACTGGAGAATATTTTAGTGCGGGTGATATTTCAGTTGGTATTTCTTATGCAAGAAATTTAACTGACCGCTTTTCTATTGGATTTACTGGTAAATATATTCAACAAAAAATCTGGCATATGTCTGCTTATGCTTTTGCAATTGATGCAGGAACTAAATTTAAAACTGATTTATTTGGAGGAATGGTAATCGGTGCATCGATTTATAATTTTGGAACTTCAATGCAAATGAGTGGGAGAGATTCAAGATATTTTATTCGTGTTGACCCGAATAAACAAGGTTCAAATGATCAAATACCAACTAATATTGAAATGAATTCATGGGATTTGCCGCTTACTTTTCAAATCGGCATTTCAACTAATTTGTTTAATAATCAAATTTATAGAGTTACTGTAGCTGCAGATGCAATTCATCCCAATAATGATTATGAAAGTATGAACTTTGGCTTTGAAACGGCATTTAAAGAATTTTTATTCTTGAGAGGCGGCTATCAATCTGCTTTTAATAAATATTCCGAAGGCGGATTGTCATTAGGATTTGGTATTAACTCAAAATTAATTCTTTCAAATGCTTTGATAAGATTTGATTATGCATACAGAGATTTTGGTAGACTCCAAAGCATTCATTCATTTTCTGTTAATATAATTTTTTGATTATGTTAAAAGCAGAGATTAAGTTGAATTACTTATCAAAAAATATTTTTACTTCCTTTAATTTGTTGCTATTCTTTTTTATTTCTTTTTCATTAATAAAATCTCAATCGTTAAATTATCAGGATTCTGTAGTTGCAAGCGTAGGAAATATTAAGATTACTGTAGATGAATTCATAAATTGTTATGAATTTGGACCAGCTTTCTATAAAAAAATAAAGGATTCCAAAAAAGTTTTTATAAATCATCTTATCAATGAAAAACTGCTCGCACTTGATGCATACAGCAGAAAACTTGATACACTACCAGAAGTAAAAAATCTATTTAATGAATTTGAAGCTGATATAGCAACTGAAGAATTATTCAAAGAAGAAATTTTAAGTAAAGTTACATACACAAATGAAGAAATTGATACTGTTGCCAAACAAAAATTAATTGAGGTTGAGCTTCAATGGATATATTCTTCTTCAGAAGATGAGATAAAATTAATTTATGATTCACTTAATGCTGGAATAGATTTTCAGAAATTTTTCAACAAACAATTTAATGATTCAGTTTATTATGAAGACAGATATCTAAAATCAAACAGATATTTGCTCGGAATGAAAAATAAAGAACTTGCAAAAGTAATCGATACACTGCATGTAAATAGTTTTTCTAAACCATTGAAATCATTGGATGGCTGGTATATCGTCAAACTTATGAATATTAATTATCCTCTGATTGTAAATGAAAGCGAACAAAATAGAATAATGAACGAAGCAAAAACTGCTTTAATAAAAAGAAAGATGGACGAACTTTCTGATATTTATGTTCATTCACTGATGATTAAAGCCAGTCCAATAATTAAAAGAAAAGCTTTTCAAATTCTTCGCTCTTATCTGGCAATGTATGATTTGCCAAAAGATATTTATGAAAAATGGAACCTATCAGAAAAATTGAAAGAAGCACTAAGCTTTTACAAAGATTCAGATATAAAAAACATTACACTTGTTGAAATGTCTGATTCTAAAATTACTTTGAATGATTTTATTAATTGGTATCGAGTGAGAGATGAATACATAAAATTTGACAAACGCAGTTTTGCCAATTACTCACGTTCATTAGAAAATATTATATGGAGAATGGTTCGTGATAAATTATTAACTGATGAAGCACGTAAAAAAGGTTACTTTGAAAGAGAAATTGTGAAAGAACAATCGAAATGGTGGAAAGATAAAATTCTTTACAGCACAGTTAAAAATGAATTGATTAATTCAATTCTTATCGAGAAAAAAGAGATTAAAGATTTAGATACGAATTCAGTTAATAAATCACATAGTGATATCATTGAAAAAGAATTGACAAAAAAAATATTTTACAAATTAAATGAACTCAAGAAAAAATATTCAGTAATAATTAACGAGAATTTGTTGAAATCAATCAAAGTTAGTGAAGAAAATGATGTGAAAGCAATTGATTTGTATATTGTTAAAAGAGGGAATTTAGTTCCTCGAACTCCATATCCGACAATTGATAATTATTGGGAACTCTGGCAATGATATTTGATAAGAAAAATATTTTTATGCTATTAGCTTTTTTGGTAATAATTATTTCATGCACCACAAATAAAAGCAAAAGTCATAATGAAATTATTTATTGGTCCTCTAACAATACTGAAGAAATAGAATTTGCAAAATACATTGTAGATAAATGGAACAAAGAAAATCATGGCTTTAAGGTGAAGTTTCAACCAGTTCCAGAAGGGCAATCAAGTGAAGAAGTAATTCTTGCAGCAATTGTAGGTAAAACAACCCCGGATATTTATTCTAATATGTGGGAAGGAGATGTAGAAGGTTATGCTCGTGCTGGTTTGCTTGTAGCTTTGGATACTCTCGATGGTTTCATGGAATTCTTGAATGAAAGATGTGACAGTTCTGTAATCAACGAAGTTAAATCTTCTGATGGACATATTTATCAAATTCCCTGGAAAATTAATCCAGTGATGATGATTTATAATGAAAACATAATTAAATCATTGTCGATGAAAAATCCTCCAAAAACGTATTCAGAATTTTTTAATGCATCTAAAAAATTTAAGAAAGATACAGATGGCGATGGTTACATTGACCGCTGGTTTGGTTACACAGAAACTATTGTAACTTGGTGGCAAAGATTTTTTGATTTTTATCCTCTTTATCTTGCTGCATCAAACGGAGGCTCACTCGTTAAAAACAACAAAGCAGTTTTCAACAATAAAGCAGCAATCGAAGTATTCAGATTTTTAAGAAATTTATACGAGAATAATTACTTCCCGAAAGAAAGATTATCATCTCGTCAGGATGTTTTTCTTGATGGAATTATTGCAACAAGATTTACAGGTCCATGGGAAATTGCACATGCAGAAAAATATAAACCAAAAGGTTTTGAATATAACTTCAGCACAATTCCAGTGCCAGATAATCATCAGGGACCAATTTATACTTATGGCGACCCAAAGAACATTGTGATATTTAAGACATGTCCAAATCCCAAATTGGCATGGGAGTTCTTGAAATTTTTTCTAAGTGAAGAAAATGATTTGAAGTTTCTTGAAATAACAAATCAATTACCAAGAAGAAAAAATATAGATAAGAATTCATTATTTGATGGTTATTTCAAAAAAAATCCCAAGATGAAAATTTTTGCTGAACAGGCAAAATTTGTAAAAGGAACAGATCAATCACCTGTGCTTAAGGAAGTATTTGATATAATTTCTTCTGAATATGAAGCTTGTGTTATTTATGGAATTAAATCTCCTGAACAAGCATTAAATGATGCAGAAAAATCTGTAAACCTATTATTTCTAAAATGAAAATGATGAAGAAAAAAATATTGCCTTATTTATTTGTTTCACCTTACATAATTCATTTTATGTTGTTTGTTGCTTTCCCAGTAGGATTTTCAATTTATCTTACTTTTCATAATTGGAATATAATAGCTCCAATGGAATTTACTGGTTTAGCAAATTATAAAAGATTAGTTCAAGACCAATTATTCTGGAAGTCATTAAAAAACACTTTTATTTTTCTTTTGATTCATATCCCATTACAAATTATTGTAGCACTTTTTTTGGCAGAGTTATTAAATCAAAATCTGAAATTAAAAGGCTTTTTTAGAGCTGCATATTTTTTGCCTGTGATAGTTTCCGGAGTTGTTATTACAATTTTGTGGCAGCAGCTTTATGGTTTCGAAAGCGGATTGTTGAACAGATTATTAATTAAAATTGGATTAAACAAAATAGGCTGGCTTACAGACCCTAATTGGGCTATGCCTTCAATTGCAATAATGGCTACATGGAAAAATGTTGGTTTGTATGTTGTTTTATTTCTTGTTGGACTTCAAACTGTGCCAAAGCAATATTACGAAGCTGCAGAACTTGAAGGGGCATCTCACATTAAAAAGTTTTTCAAAATTACCTTGCCGATGATTAACCCAACAATTTTTATGGTTGTTGTATTATCTACAATAGGTGGTTTTTCTTTGTTCATTGAACCTTATGTAATGACAGGCGGCGGTCCGCTTAATAGTACTTTATCTGCTGTGCTCTATATTTATAAACAAGGATTCTTTTATTATCATATGGGTTATGCTGCAACACTTGGATTCTTCTTCGCTTTACTAATTCTTTTTGTAGTCTTTATTCAAAAAAAATTTGTTGAAAAAGAAGATTGATTATGAAGAAATTTATTTTTTATGCAATATTAATTTTCGGCTCTTTGATTTTTCTTTATCCATTTATCTGGATGATTTTTGCCTCTGTTGCCCCCGAGAATGAAATTGGAAATTTAATTCTACTTCCCTCAAAAATTAATTTTTCTAATTACTTCATCATATTTGATAAAATTCCAATTGGCAAGGCATTTATAAATAGTTTGATTGTTTCTGGTACAATTACAATTGGTGTTTTGATTTTCAGTTCTATGGTTGGCTATGCTTTAGCACGACTTGAATTCAAAGGTAGAAATTTAATTTTTTATGTAATTGTTTTTACGATGACGTTGCCATTTCAAATAACATTGATTCCTCAATATATTTTAATTGTAAAATTTGGGTGGATTGATTCTTATGCAGGATTAGTCATTCCTTATTTAATGAATGCGTTTGCCATCATTATGTTCAGGCAATATTTCAAATCCATTCCTCAGGATTTAATTGATGCTGCAAGAATAGATGGCTGCAGTGAATTGAGAATTATTTATGGAATTCTTTGGCCCAATTCTATCCCAGCAATTATAACGGTTGGAATAATTACATTCATGACATCATGGAACGAAGTTCTCTGGCCCCTTATAGTAATTAGAGATGAATCTAAAATGACCATGCCTCAACTTGTTACTTTGTTTGCAGTTGGAGGAAGAGCAGAATCACAACTTGGATTAAAACTTGCTGCGGCTGCTCTTCTTGCATTGCCAATTGTTATTGCTTATCTCATTTTCCAGAAATATTTTATTCAAAGCATGGCTTCAACAGGAATGAAAGAATAATTTCATATAAATAATTATTGTTAATTAATGTGAGGTAGTATAACTATGCACTTAAAAAGATATGATAAAAATCCAATCTTGACTAAAAGTGATGTGCCATTCAAAGTAAATAGTATTTTTAATCCTGGTGTTACTAAGTATAAAGATAAATATTTGCTTTTATGCCGAGTTGAAATGCCTGATGGTAGATCATCTTTTGTTAAAGCATTGAGTGATGATGGTTATAATTTCAATGTTGATGATAAGCCTATTTTAACTCCTCACGACCATCATGAATTTTACAAATATTGTGAGTGGGGAATTGAAGATCCAAGAATTACAAAAATATTAGATACTTATTACATAACTTATACCGGCTATTCTAAGTATATGCCTCTGGTAATGCTGGCAGAGACTAAAGACTTTGAGAAATTCAAAATTCATGGACCAATTAGTGAACCATCGAATAAAGATTGTGCAATTTTTCCTGAAAAGATTAATGGCTTTTACTGGAAAATTGATAGACCTTCCGCAGAAGAAAGAAAAGATATGTGGATTAGCAGAAGTTCGGATTTAATTCATTGGGGTGGTTATAAAATTCTTATGGAACCAGAAAGAGGAACATGGGAAAATGATAAAATTGGTTTATCATCTCCTCCAATTAAAACAAATAAAGGATGGCTTTTGCTTTATCATGGTGTAAGAGGCTTTGGAATTTCAAGCTTATATAAACTTGGCGCAGTATTGCTTGATTTAAATGAACCATGGATTGTTATCGGTAAAACAAAAGAACCAGTGTTATCTCCAGATTATGATTATGAAAGAATTGGTGATGTACAGAATGTTGTATTTTCATGTGGATGGATTGAAGAACCTGATGGAAGTATTAAAATTTATTATTCAGGTGCAGATACAAATATTTGTGTTGCAGAAACAACTGTGGATGAACTTTTATCAGTTTGTAAATAATTAATGTTATTGCTATGAAAAAGAAATTTCTTCTGATAATATTTTTCCTTATTCATTTTATTGCTTATGCAAATTCTGATTCTATTTTAATTAATCTTTCACACTTGAATAATCTTTATGAAGAAATAAATGTTGGTAAAAAAACTTTAGGAATAATCCACATCTACAGTGAATATCCAGATTATAAATGGGTTGGTGATGACGACGAAGGGATTGCATGTGTTGATGACGTATCTCGTGCAATAATTGTTTATCTAAAACATTATAAATTATTTAATGATTTAGAAAGTAAAAGAAAAGCTCAAAAGCTAATAGAATTTATTTTGTTTATGCAAAGTGAGAATGGCTTTTTTTACAATTTTATTTTTAATGATTACACAATTAATAAAACACATAAAAACAGTGTAGCTGAACCAAACTGGTGGAGTTGGCGTGCATTATGGAGTTTGACCGAAGCTTATAAATATTTCGAAGATGATAAAGATTTTTCTCTACGCATTTCATCTTCAATAAAAAAAACAATTGATGCTTTAAAAAGAATTACCAAAAAAGAAAAATCAACAATTCAAATTGATGGGATTAAAAAGCCAACTTGGCTTCCTTATAAATATGCCGCAGATCAGGCAGCTTTGATTGTTATTTCATTGGTAAACTATTACAAGTCTTTCAACGACTCTACTGTAATTCATTTGGTAAAAAATTATTGTGATGGTATATTATTGATGCAAACTGGGGATAAAAATCAATTTCCATTTTATGCATTTCTAAGCTGGGAAAATTCATGGCATGGCTGGGGAAATGTGCAATCTTATGCTTTATTAAATGCTTATTCAATCCTTAATGATAAAAGATATTTATCAGCATCATTGAACGAAATAAATTATTTCTACAACTATTTGATTAAGAAAAAATTTTTATCTGAATTCACAGTTAGAAAAGAAGGGAATAAAATCTCAGCAAAAGAGATAAAGAAATTTCCACAAATAGCTTACACAATAAGTCCAATGATTTTTGCTACTATAAAAGCTGCCAGTATAACTAAAGAAAAAAAATATTATGAACTTAGCAAAAAAATATTTAAATGGTTCACAGGATATAATGATGCAAATGAAATTATGTATCAGGTAAATTCTGGAATATGTTATGATGGAGTAATTGAAAAAAATAATGTTAATAAAAATTCAGGAGCTGAATCAACTATTGAAGCATTGTTTTCTTTATTAAAAATTTATGAATATGAAAAAATGAATCTCGAGAAAAATTAAAAGGAGATAAGATGATTGTTAATTATTCTTCTGTTATTCTTAAGCCAAATATTAATCGTGTAATTCTCAGACCTTTCGAGCCATTCAATAAAGAAAGAATTAAAAAAATCATTAATAGAATTTACGATTTATCTGAACTCGAAGTAGAACAAGAATTTGAAAGAGTAAAGAAATTATATTCATATCGACATAAAGACATAGAGAAATTTTTTATAAGAAGATACAATGAAGTAAAAAAATACGGGCCTCAAAACACCAATATTTCAGAAATTAAAAAATTGCTGATAGGCTCATACTTTTCAAACGAATACTCGCTGGAAAGTGCTGCATTATTTAATCCTTCAATGGTTTGGCATCCCGACCAATCCGGTCTCCCAAGTAATAAAAAGAGATTTATTATTAGTTTGAGAGCAACTGGGGAAGGCCATGTTTCATCAATTGTTTTCAGAAGCGGGGTAATTGACAGTGATAATAATATTGAGCTCGACCCGCCCTCAGATTTTGCTGAAATGCCTGAGATTAATTTAATTTCAGACGACATATACGAAGCCAGATTTGAACCAATTGATATTTCTGAAAGAACTCTTTTTCCTCAATTAGATTTAGAAATGAATGGAATGGAAGATGCTCGTTTTGTTCTTTTTACTGAAGATAATGGAGAAAAAATTTATTATGCAACTTACTGCGCATATGATGGACATAATATTTCAATGCAGCTTCTTAAAACTCAAGATTTCCTAAACTTTACAATTGCCTCTTTAAAAGGTTCAGAAGTTAAAAACAAAGGGATGGCTCTTTTCCCAAGAAAAATTAATGGCAAATATGTTATGCTTTCACGCCAAGATAACGAAAATAATTTCATTATGTTTTCGGATAATTTATATGAATGGAATTCCAAACAATTATTAATGGAGCCGAAGTATTCATGGGAATTTTTTCAGATTGGAAATTGCGGCTCGCCAATCGAAACTGATAAAGGCTGGTTGTGTTTAAGTCATGGTGTGGGTCCTGCAAGAAGATATTCTATGGGAGCATTCTTGTTAGATAAAGATGACCCAGCAAAATTAATTGGAAGATTAAAAACACCTTTGCTCGAAGCCAAAGAACATGAAAGAAATGGTTATGTTCCAAATGTTGTGTATTCATGCGGTGGTGTGATTAATGAAAATTATCTTGTGTTTCCTTATGCAATGTCTGACTATGCAAGCAGTTTTGCATTTGTTGACTTAAATGAATTACTTGATAAATTATTAAATGAAAAATGAAAACAAAATTTATAGTATCATTTTTTTTTACTGCTTTTTTTTCTTTGCAGATATTTTCACAAGAAAAAATTTTTGAAAAGATTAATTATAAAGGCGATGCAAAAATAGAAGTCGGAAGTTTTTATGTTGGGTCAGAATTTCATCACAGCTGTCCAGTCCCTCAAAGATTTAGTTTTTATTATCCTGTTGCAAACAGTATTGATTTAAGCAAAGATTTCTGGTATCGCGATACTACTTATGTTATGAACATTGGATTAAAATTTGGAGATGAGTATCAATGGCTCAATAATCAAACTTTTCAAATTGAACTTACTCCATACTCTGTAAAATTTTATAAAACTGAAGATGAAAAATCTATTGAAATATATTACCAGTTTACTAAGTCAAACCCTGCGATTGTAATTTCATATTCCATTAAGAATAATACAAATGAAACAAAAGAAGTTGAACTATTTACAAGGTTATCTCTTGCATTAAGAACTTCCCATACATATGAATTAAAGAAATCTATAAAGACAATTTCAAAAAATGATGGAGCTGCAATTTTTGTTGATAACTTAGCAAGAGAAACACAGAACACACAATTATTTATTTTGAATGTTGTGGAAAAGCCTGTTGACTTTATCATCAATAAATCTCTAATAGATAAAATAAACTTTCAAATGTATTCTTCGTATAAAAATTTAATTGAAGAACCAACTTCAAATTTTCTTTACAGAAAAAAAATAAAGCCGCGCGAAAAATTTATAGTTAAACAAATTATTGGCACATGTAAGGTAAATGAAAGTGAAGAATTAGCTGGTTATTTAATGAAGAATTATCACAAAGAAATTAATGACTTTGAAAATTTTATTTTATCAAGAGTTAGTAAAAATGATATAATTAAAAGTGGAGATAATTGGATAGATAAAACAGTAAAATGGTCCAATGCTATTCTTGAGGTTAATAAACATTATATTGATGGACAAATAGAACCAATGCCATGTCCAGCTGAGTATAATTTTTATTTTACACATGATGTTTTAATGACAGATTTTGCTGCTGTGAAATTTAATTTAGATAGAGTAAGAAAAAATTTTGAATTCATTATAAAACATGCTAACCAAGATAAAATAATTCCTCATGCATACTACTGGAAAGATTCTGCATTTGTAACTGAGTATGCAGATTTTGATAACTGGAATAATTTGTGGTTCATCATAGTTGCAGCAGAATATTTGAAGTATTCCCAAGATAAAAAATTTATAGAGCAAATCTATCCATATCTCGAACAATCACTTTCCAATGCATTGAAAACCAAAGGGGATGATGATTTAATATGGTCTTATCGTCCTGATTGGTGGGATATTGGGAAGCTTTACGGACCAAGAAGTTACATGACAATTTTAACTATCAAAGCAATTCGTGCTTTTATTTTTATTTCTGCATTTATTGAAAAAAATGAAAATAAACTTCTTGAATATGAAGTTTTATCAGATAAAATTGAAAAGAGCTTAAATGAAAAATTATGGATAGAAAAATTTCATTATCTGATGAATTATTTGAAGCCAGATTCAATTGATGTACATTATTACAGTGGTTCATTACTTGCATCCCATTTTAATGTAATTGATTCATCAAAAATTTTGGGAATGATAAATACAGCTGAAAAATTTTTGTTAGATAAAAATACAGGCGTCTACACTGTCAATCCAATGGATTTTAGTGAGCTTAAAGACTTATGGCAATTTGCAGGCAACGAAGCAGGTGATAAATTTTATTATTTGAATGGAGGAATCTGGTTTCATTCAAATGCATGGTATGCTTTAGCACTTATTTCAGCTGATAATAGAGAAAAAGCATTTAGTTTTATCAAAAACAATATGACAATTGATGGGATTATGAAAGGACCAAATGGTCAACCAGCAATGTATGAAGTTAGAAATGGTGATTATAACGATTCAAAAGTTTATGGGACAATTGATAAACCACAATTCTTATGGGCTGCAGGCTGGTATCTTTATACTCTTTATCATTTGTTCGGAATAAATTATAATGAATGGAATATAGAATTCAATCCATACTTACTCCCAAATCAAAAAGAATGTGTATTGAATCTTAATGTAAGTGGTCATTTATCCAAAGTTCGTATTATGAGAGATAAAGTTTATCGAAATAAAATTAATGATAAAGAAATTTATTCTTTTGTACTGCCGCAAAAATTATCGAACGTTAGGGAAATTACTTTTTCAAAAGGGGCAATACAAAATTCTTATTTGAAAACAACAAATTCTATTCTCGATGATATAAATGTTAGTAACAACAAAATGAAAATTTTTCTTAAAGCATTTAAAGGTCATAAAAACAAAACAACAATAATTACGAATCGAATTCCGAAGGAAATTCTTCTAAGTCCAGATCGCAAAGTGGATTATCTAATTAGAAAAATTAATGATGGGTGGATAATAGATATTAATTTTGTTCATCAACACAAAATTGAAGAACTCACAATAAAGTTATGATTAAAGAGGATAAAAATTATGAATGAAAAGTATTTATTAAATAAAAATTGGGAATTAAGTCTCGGAAAAAATTATTCACCATTTACACCTGAAGCAATAAAAAAAATTAAAAGCATTCAAGCTGAAGTCCCCGGAACAGTTCATACTGATCTTCTAAAAAATAATTTGATTGATGATCCATTTTATTCAGACAATGAAAATAAACTTGGATGGGTTTCGGAAAGTGATTGGATTTACAAAACAACTTTTGATTTGCCTTTTTTACATGATGATTCATCGAATATAAAATTAGTATTTGAGGGAATTGATACAATAGCAAAGATATTTTTGAATAATATTCAAATAGGCACGGCTTCGAATATGTTTATAAAGTATGAATTTGATGTTACAAAGATATTAAATGAAAAAAATAATGAACTAAAGCTCATCTTTGAATCCCCGATTAAATATGCAGAAAAACAGGAAAGATATTATGGTAAGCTACCTGTGGCATTAAATTCCTATAGAGTATACATAAGAAAAGCTCAATATTCATTTGGATGGGATTGGGGCCCATCTTTCCCAACGATGGGTGTATGGAAAAATGTTTATCTAAAAAAAATCAACAAAGCTGAGATTGAGAATTTTCGTTTTTACACAAAAGAAATAAAAAACAATTATGCAATTGTAGAAATTGAACTTGATATTAAAAGATTTACCGATGAGAAAATTTCTGCTATTGTGAAAATATTCAATGAAAATGTTTCTGTGAATAAATTGATTGAAATAGAAAATTATTCAAATAAAATCAAATTTAAAATTGAAAATCCGGAATTATGGATGCCCAATGGTTATGGCAAACCGAATTTGTATAATCTCGAAATTAAAATAATTGATGATAAGAAGAATGTTATTGATTCATTAAATAAAAAAGTTGGAATAAGAAAAATTGAACTGCAGTTAAAAGAAAAAAATAAAAATACATTTAAATTTATAATTAATGGCAAGAAAATATTTGCAAAAGGAGTAAACTGGATTCCTGCTGATGCATTCTTAACGAGAGTAACCGAAGATAAATATCATCAATTACTTTTATATGCTAGAGATGCCAAGATGAACTTTGTTCGAGTTTGGGGCGGTGGTATATATGAAAATGATTTGTTCTATGAAATTTGTGATGAATTAGGCTTGCTTGTCTGGCAGGATTTTATGTTTGCATGCGGTTCTTATCCTGAACATAAAGAGTTTATTCAAAATATTAAGGAAGAAATTAATTACAATGTAAATCGATTACAATATCATCCCTCAATTGCAATTTGGTGCGGCAATAATGAAAATGAATGGATTTGGTATCAAGAACAGAAAAAGAGTTATAAAAAAATGCCTGGCTATAAAATATTCAGCAAAGTAATTCCATCTATTCTTGAAAATCTTGATTCATATAGACCATATTGGCAATCTTCTCCATTTGGATTTGACGAAGACCCAAATTCTCCAAACAGCGGGAATCGGCATCAATGGGATATATGGAGCAGATGGATTGATTATTCTTTTGTTAAGTATGATAATAGTTTGTTTGTTACAGAGTTCGGATTTCAGGGACCTGCAAATAAATCAACATTAGAAAAATTTATTCCTGTTGAAGAAAGAAAAATCAACAGTAGAATTTTTGAATTTCACAATAAACAAATTGAAGGACCAGAAAGAGTAATTAAATTTTTATATACACATCTACCATTAAGTACTAAATGGGATGAGTTTATTTATCTTACTCAATTAAATCAGGCATTAGCATTAAAAACATGTTTGCTGCATTGGCGATTTAATCAACCAAGAACTAATGGAAGTATTATTTGGCAGATTAATGATACCTGGCCCGTTGTAAGCTGGTCCCTTATTGACAGTGATTTGAAGCCAAAGTTATCATATTATTTTGTAAAAAAATCATTTAATGAAATAGCAATAAAAGTTAATTCAGAAAATAATCAAATAAATATTCTTGGATTAAATCAAAGTGAAAAAAATTTCAAAGGAATTTTAAAATTAATTGTGGCTGATTCATTAAGCGGCAGAATTTTGAGTGAAGAAAAAAAATCAATTACTATTAAGGGTGAATCAATAAATAATTTATACGTGCTTAAAAATTATTTAACTCCAGATTCAGTGATTATTATAATTCTACATAATGATGAAGAAAAAGAAGTTTTCAGAGATGTTTTTATAGTCAGTGAATGGAAGCATTTGAGACTGCCTCAGACTAATATCAAACTAAAGCTGATTAATCAAGGCGAAGAAAATTATCTTGAAGTATCTGCCGATAAACTTTCAATATTTGTTGACTTCATATCTCCCGATATAATTTTTGAAGACAGGGGAATTATTTTACTTCCAAATGAAACCAGGTTAATAAGAATTTTTTATGAAGGCAACGCAGAGTTAAACGAGAATAATATTGAAATATTTTGCCTTAACAAGTTTCTATGTAATAAATATGATTAAAAAATATTTTACAATTACTTTGATTTTCTTTGTAAACATTTATTCTCAGCAAATAAATATTCCAAGAATTGAACAGATGCCTAATATCCCTTCGTCTTATAAAATGAGAGACTGGAAAATGGTTGCGCGAGGTTATGATTCATTAATTTATAATTTGAATGTAATGGGCGAATATTTACCATTGATTTATTTAATCAATAACACTATAAATTATCCTGAGCAAAAAAGTTTTGGCTTGCATACTTATGTTGGAACTAAATACACATCAAATAGCGAAGCAATTAATGTTTTGCCGTCAATAGTTAGTGCTTCTCTTGTTGGGATAAATAAAAGAAATCAAAATGGGTATGATTGGGTTAAAATGAGCAGAGAATATTTTAATCGGCGTTCTGAAATGAATGTGTATAAAAATTCTCCTCATGATGATACTTATGATGATTGGTGGTATGAAACAATGCCGAATCTGTTTTTCTATCAATTATATTCTTTATATCCTGATGTAGAAGATTATGAAAATCAGTTTAGAACAATTGCAGATAGATTTCTTGAAGTTGTAATGTTAAGCGGCGGTAAAGCAACGCCTTGGCAAATCCCAGATTTTCACTACCGCGGTTGGGATTTCATTAATAAAAAACCTTATAAAATTGGAGTTGAAGAACCCGAAGCAGCTGGTGCCGTAGCATATATTTTATATAATGCTTACCTGGAAACTGGAGAAAAGAAATATTTAACAGGCTCAGAGTGGTGTTTGGAATTTTTAAATTCATTAACTGTTAATCCCGCTTATGAAATTCAACTGCCCTATGGAGTTTATACTGCGGCGAGAATGAATGCAGAAATTGGAACTAATTATGATATTGAAAAAATGTTTAACTGGTGTTTCAGCTTTACAAATTTGAGAAAGTGGAATGTGCTTTTAGGCAAATGGGGTGTATATGATATAAGCGGTTTAATTGGAGAAGATTTTGACAGACAATATGCATTTTCAATGAATACATTTCAACAAATTGGGGCTCTTGTTCCAGTTGCAAGATATGATGAAAGATTTGCTCGTGCAATTGGTAAATGGGTTCTAAATGCTGCTAATGCCTTAAGATTATTTTATAGCAAATATTTAGATGATTTACATCAGGATAGTGAAGATTGGGCTCAAATTTATGACCCCAATTCATACATCGCATACGAAGCTTTATTAAAATCTTCTTCAGGTTTTCCTGAAGCCACAGGAGATGCAATTAAAGGTGGATGGGCAAAAACTAATTTGTCATTGTATAGCTCATCTTCAGTTGGTTATCTTGCTGCTGTGATAGATACAACTAATATCCCATACATTTTGAAACTCAATTTGAATGCAACAGATTTTTTTCAGAAAAATTCTTATCAATCTTATCTTTTGTTCAATCCTTATGATGAAACAAAAGTTGTGAAAATAAATTTACCCGATGGCATTTATGATATTTACGAAACTATAAGCAATAATTTTATTGCAAAAAATGTTTCAGATTATTCTGAATTATCAATACCTTCAAACTCTGCTGTAGTAATTGTGCTTGTTCCTCCTAATGGTAAGATTGAATATAAGTTTAATAAGTTATTTATTGATAATAAGGTTGTCGATTATAATCTAAATATGCTAATTGAAAATTACCCGCCAAGAATCAAAAGTCTTGCTGCTGTTTCAAATAAATTATTACAAAATTCATCTGCAAAAATTTACTGCACAGCAGTTGATAAAGAAACTGCTCAACTAAAATATTATTGGATAACTAATGAAGGAAAAATTCAAGGAGAAGGTCCTGTTGTTGATTTTATTGCTCCGGACAAATCAACTGTTGCATTGGTAAAAGTTATTGTAGTTGATGAATCTGGAGAAAAAGATTCAGCTCAAATATCAATTAATGTTCTAAATGAAATAAATCAATCGCCTAAAATAAATTCAATTAAAGTTGTGCCAAGAAAAATTAAACCAGGCGATAGAACTAAATTAATTTGCTATGCAGAAGATGCAGATAAAGATATTCTTTATTTCAATTGGTCTTCAGATTATGGTTCTATCAATCAAATGGAAGATACAACTTATTGGACATCCCCATCATTCGAAGGAGATTTTTATATAAGATGTTTTGTAAGTGATAATAAAGGAGGCTCAGCAATCGACAGTGTAAAAGTAATGGTGAGAAATTATAATACCACTTCAAATGCCAATTTGATTGTTTATTTACCTTTCAATGGAAATGCAAACGATGAGAGTGATAAAAACAATAATGGAATTATATATGGTGCATCTTTTGTACCAAACAGATTTGGAATCTCAAATGCTGCTTTACAATTTGATGGATTTAATGATTATGTATTAATCAAAAATAATTCTTCGTTAAATTTTCAAAATGGAATATCAATAAGTTTCTGGATTAAATTAAATGAGCTGCCTGAAAAAGAATCCTACGTTATTTCACATGGAAGCTGGGATAAACGTTATAAAGTTTCTATTGCGAATAAAAAATTAAGATGGACAATTAAAACTGATAAAACAGGCAGCAATATTTTAGACCTTGACAGCGAAAATCAAATTGAATTAAATAAATTCATTCATTGTGTGGTTAATTATGATGGAAAAGATGCTGAGTTATGGATTAATGGTGAATTAGATTCATTCGTATCATGGTCTGGGAAATTGCTGCAAACCGATGTTGATTTAACAATTGCACAAATGCTGCCTTCAAATTCTAATTATAACTTCAAAGGTATTATCGACGATGTAAGAATTTATGATTTTGCTCTTATGCCTGATGATATAATAAAATTATGTGATTTGCCTACTTCATTAAAAGAGAAAGAAAATTTTTTGAATGAAACCTCGCTTAGCAATTTCCCAAATCCATTTAATTCAGCAACTGAGATAGTTTATAAAATTATGCAGACAACAAGAGTACAAATTAAAATATATGATATTCTTGGAAGACAAATAAAAATACTTACTGATGAAGATAAAGCTCCAGGTTTGTATCAAGTTCAATGGGATATTAGAAATAATTTTGGAAATGAAGTGCCGTCAGGTATTTATTTTTGTATTCTTAGAACAAATCAAGAAATGAAAACAATAAAATTAATTTTAATAAAGTAAATAAAAGAGGAACATAATGGCAGAAGTAAAATTGATTAATGTTTCTAAGATTTATGATTCAGGTAACAAAGCAGTAAACAATGTTAGTTTCACTGTAAATGATAAAGAATTTGTTGTACTTGTTGGTCCAACAGGTTGTGGCAAATCAACTATTTTAAGAATGATTGCTGGACTTGAAGACATTAGTGAAGGTGAGCTTTATATTGATAATAAATTGATGAACAACATTTCTCCTGCTGATCGTGATATTGCTATGGTATTTCAAAATTATGCATTGTATCCTCACATGACAGTTTTTGAAAATTTAGCGTTTGGATTAAAACTTAGAAAGTATTCGAAAGAAGAAATTCAAGCAAGAGTAATTAAAGTAGCCAAGATTTTGAATATCGAAAATTTATTAGATAGAAAACCAAAACAACTCTCAGGCGGTCAAAAGCAAAGAGTTGCAGTAGGAAGGGCAATTGTTCGTAATCCAAAGGTCTTTTTGTTTGATGAACCACTAAGTAATCTTGATGCTAAAATGAGAGTACAAATGAGAGCAGAAATCACAAAGCTCCATAAACAGTTGAATTCAACAATGATATATGTAACACATGACCAAATTGAAGCAATGACAATGGGAGATAGAATTGTGGTTCTTAAAGATGGCATCATTCAACAAATCGATACACCGATGAATCTTTATAAAAATCCTGTTAATAAATTTGTTGCAGGATTTATTGGAAGTCCATCAATGAATTTTGTAGAAGGAATTATTATTCAAGAAGAAGATTTGAAATTCAAAAGCATGAATGGTTCTTTAATAATAAACTTAACGGATGAACAAAAGTTGAAACTGGGAAAATATTTAAATAAAAAAATTTATTTAGGCATACGACCCGAAGACATAAGCATGAAGGACAATGAAAACAAATACGAATATAGTAGTGTTCTTGACTTAATTGAACCAATGGGGAACGAAATATTTATCTACTTTAAGGTTGATGATAATCAATTTATTGGGAAAGTATACACAGATGAAATTTTTAAGAAGGGTGAAAAAGTTCATATTTATTTTGACAAGAATAAATTTTATTTCTTTGACTATGAAAATGAAATAGCGATTAATTGATAGTGAAAAGCTCATTAATAAAATCATTAGTGGACAAAATTTTTAAATGTTATCTTTTAATGAGTAATTAAAAAGAATTTGTATTGCATATTCACACCTAAAAAACATCATCCCGAGAAATTTTTTTTAAAATCTTTTTGAGCTTCTTGACAAAACTAAAAATAAAATTTAACTTTGCTTAAAGGTTTTCGATAAGGATTTCGGAATATTTTTATTATCAGTTTTAACCTTGTTCCTATTAATTAATGAATTTTAATTATTAGCGAGATGAGGTAAATCTTGTCTGAAAAGAATCAATTATGTGATTACAAAGAAATCATAAACGAAAATGATTTAGTAGCTGTTTTAGCTGATGAAATTGCTAAATCAATAGAAAATAAATATAAGGTTCTATTCAGCAGAGAACTGCCTAAAATTCCTGTGGGGGTTTCAAACCGGCATATCCATCTAACAGAAAATACATTCCGCAAGTTATTTGGAGAAGAAACAAAATTTGAATCGATGAGGTCATTGTACCAGCCAGGAGAATTTGCATCAAAACATACGCTTACAATTGTAGGACCAAAGCTTAGATGCATTGAAAATGTAAGAATACTTGGTCCACTTAGAAAATATGACCAGGTTGAAGTCTCACTTACTGATGCAATTTTTTTAGGAATAAATCCGCCTATTGTTAATTCTGGTTCTCTTGAGAATGCTTCACCATTAACACTTGTAGGACCAAAATCTTCAATTTATCTCGAAAAATGTGCAATTATTGCCAATCGTCATATTCATATGAATAGTAAAGAAGCAAAGATTTTAGGTGTGAAAGACGGTGATTTATGCAAAGTTAGAATCCAGAGCATCAAAAGCACAATTTTCGAAAATGTTTTGATTCGAATAAATGATAACTGGCGCTTACAAATTCATCTTGATACTGATGATGCCAATGCAGCTTTTATTCGCGGTGAAATGTTTGCAGAATTTTTAGGTAAAATGTAATTATGAAACTTGGCTTGGTTATAGGGAAATTAGTATCAACAAGAAAAGAAGGAAAACTCGAAGGATTAAAAATTCTTATTGTAAATTATCTTAATGAGAATATGGAAAAAACAAAAGAGACTGCTGCTTGTATTGATACAGTAAATGCCGGCGAAGGTGATGTTGTTTTACTTTGTTCATCATCTTCAGCAAGATTAACAAGATTAACAAAAGATGTTGCTACAGATAATACAATTGTTGGTATTGTAGATTCTGTTATGAATGGAGGAAATTATATTTACAAGAAAACTAATAGAACAAGTGCAGAACATTAATCTCAAATATTTGGTAGAAATTATTGTTTCAGAAGTATTGAATGAATTAAGTAAGAGAGGAATAAATATTTTATATGAAAAAAATATAGACGATAAAATCTCAAACAAAAAAGTTTATGAAGTAGATATGAGTGAATATAAAACTCCCATATTAACAGAAAGGATGTTGATAATGATAGATTCAACAATCTCTGAAATTTTAATTCCAGCAGGAACAATAATTACATATGGGGCAAGAGAAATAATTAAAAAAAGGAATTTGAAAATTAATTACAAACAATAATAAAAAGGAGATAAATATGGCTAAAGGATCAGCATTAGGTTTTGTTGAAACACGAGGTAATACAGGTGCAGTTCAAGCAATTGATGCAATGATAAAAGCTGCAAATGTAGAATTTGTTAAGCGTGTTGAAATCGGTGGTGCTTATGTAACAGCTTTAGTTAGAGGTGAAGTTGGAGCCGTTCGTGCTTCAGTCGAAGCAGGAGCTGAAGCTGCAGCAAGAGTTGGTGAACTTGTCTGCACAAACATAATTCCATCAGCTCACGAGGAAGTTTTTGAATTACTAAATTTAACTAAATAGGGAATTAAATATGATAGAAGCATTAGGAATAATTGAAACACTTGGCTTTACTGCAGGAATTCAGGCCGCCGATGCTGCTGTTAAATCAGCAAATGTAAAACTTGGCAAATGGATAAAAGTCGGTGGAGGTAGAGTAAGCATCATTATTCGTGGTGATGTTGCAGCTGTAAAAGCTGCAGTTGAAGCAGGCACTCAAGCTGCATCAAGCATTGGAACTGTTTTATCAGAAATTATTATACCAAGACCCTCAGAAAAACTGATTAATAAATTCCCAATTGAACCAATTAAAAAAGAAACAAATAAATAATTGGAGATAATTTTGGATAATAAGGATTTACAATTAAAAGAATTGGTGGAAAGAGTTGTCGAGAAAGTTTTGTCCCAAGCCCTCTCTGAAAATTTTCTAAAAATAGAAGAAGGAGAATGGGGAGTTTTTAATGATATGAACGATGCAATTAATGCCGCCTATGAAGCATTTTTACAGTTTAAAGAAAGAAGTATTCAATGCAGAAAGAAATTTATTGATGCAGTGCGTCAAATGGCGCTTGATAATAAAGAAGAACTAGCAGAAATGACAGTTAAAGAAACAGGAATGGGCAGAGTAGATCATAAAATTGCAAAATTCATAAATGCTGCAAACTACAGTCCCGGTGTTGAATATTTACAGCCTCAAGCATGGTCAGGCAAAAATGGTTTGGCAATTGATGAATATGCACCTTTTGGAGTAATTGGAAATATTTCACCAAGCACTCATCCTGGACCCACAATTATTAATAATATTATTATTCAGCTTGCAGGTGGAAATACAATTGTATTTAATCCTCATCCGTCTGCAAAAAGAGTTAGTGCAAAAGTAATTCAGCTTGCAAATAAGTATATGTATGAAGCAGGGGCACCAAAGAATTTGGTCACTTGTGTAGCTGAACCAACATTAGAAACTGCAAAAGTACTTTTTGGTCATGATAAAATTGAACTTCTGTCTGTTACTGGTGGTCCTCAAGTAGTTGAATTAGCCTTAAGCTATCCTAAAAAAGTTATAGCAGCAGGTCCAGGAAATCCACCGGTTTTAGTTGATGAAACTGCAGATTTAAATCTTGCAGCCAAAGAAATTACAATGAGTGCAAGTTTTGACAATAATATTTTATGCATTGCAGAAAAAGAAATTTTTGTTGTCAATAGCGTTTTTGAAAATTTTATGAAAGAAATGGAAAATGCTGGAAATTATCTATTATCAACAGAAGAAATGAATAAACTTGCAGAAAAAGCTTTAGAATTATCAGGAAAGCACTGGATAATAAAAAGAGATTTTGCAGGAAAAAGTGCAAAATATCTTGCTAATGCAATTGGATTAAATATTCCCGAAAATGTTCCTCTGCTTTTTGGAGAGGTAGATAAAAATCATCCCTGGGTTGTAGCTGAACAAATGACTTGCTGTATTCCAGTAGTTCGAGTTAATGATTTTGATGATGGACTGCAGGCAGCTTTGAAAGCCGAACACGGCTTTAAACACACTGCAAGCATCTTCTCAAAAGATATTGATAGAGTTACAAAATTTACCAGAATACTTGATTGCGATGTTCATGTTATAAATGGAGGTACACTCAGAGGAAATGGCGGAGAATTAGGAGAAGGATATTTTTCGCATACTATTGCTACTCCAACTGGAGAAGGAATTTGTACACCTTTACATTTTGTTCGTAAACGTCGCATTATGACTCATAAAGCATATAGATTTGTTTAATTTGTAAATTATAAATGAGGTACATAAAATGTCAGTAAAAAATGCAATCGGAATTTTAGAAACAAAAGGTTTTGCACCTTTAATTTATGGAGCTGATGCTGCTGTAAAAGCAGCAAATGTAGAAGTTGTTGAATGGAGACAGGTAGGCAGTGGTTACGTATCATTTGTAATTGAAGGTGATGTTGCTGCTGTTAAAGCTGCAATGGATGCAGCAGTGGATTCTGCTTCACGAGTCGGCGAAGTAATTTCACAGCTTGTAATTCCAAGACCAGTTGATGAATTAGAAGCTTCAT
Organism: Melioribacteraceae bacterium; assembly: GCA_037481715.1. Taxonomy (GTDB): domain Bacteria; phylum Bacteroidota; class Ignavibacteria; order Ignavibacteriales; family Melioribacteraceae; genus Rosettibacter. Next base: position 35,445 of record JBBFLD010000012.1, on the reverse strand, counting down.
TTAATCGTATTAAATAAAAATGATATTTGCTAAAGTGATTGGAAATATTGTCTCAACTCAAAAAGACCCTAAGCTTCAGGGGAAGAAATTATTGCTCTGCAAGGAAGTAAATCATAAAGGTGAATTTTTAAAATCTTATCATGTTGCTGTTGATGCTGTTCAGGCTGGGGAAGGAGATTTTGTGCTTTTAACATATGGTTCTTCAGCTCGAATGACTGATGAAACAAAAGATACTCCAGTCGATGCAGTTATTGTAGCAATTATTGATAACATTGAAATTACACATAATCTATCAAATACTTTATGAAATTAGGAATTGTTATCGGTAAAACATGGGCAACAAGAAAAGTTAAAGAACTTGAAGGTTGTCAATTGTTTATATTACAGCCAATAACTTCCAATGGCAATATTGATGGAACTCCTATTGTTGCTGCAGACCCTGAGAATATTGCGGCTTCGGGTGATGTTGTAGTTTATGTTACAAGCACAGATGCTTCACAAGCTTTCAAAAGTGGTTATGCTCCAGTTAATGCAAGTATAGTTCAAAGAGTGGAGAGCATTGAGTAATGTATCTTGCAAGAGTTATTAAAAGAGTAGTCTCGGTTGTAAAGCACGATGCATATTACGGCAAAAAAGTTTATGTTATTAAACCTATTTTACCAAATGGAGAAGAAATAAACACAGAGCATGTTGCTGTAGATTATGTTGGTGCAGGCATTGGAGATATTGTTGTTTGTGGAGGAGCTCCAGGTGTTGCACAAACTGTGTTTGGTTTAGAACGAGCACCCATTAGAACTCTGATAATTGCAATAGTTGATAAAATTAATTATATAGAAATGTAATCATTTGAATAACCAAGCATACTGAGTAAATAAATTTCATAAATTTTTTTCTATTATTGATTTACAATTAATGAAAAAATAACAAAGGGAATAAGAATGGTTAGTGAATGGGAACTTAGAAAACAAATTGTAGAAGTTGGCAAAAGAATTTGGTTGAGAGGCTATGTTGCCGCTAATGATGGTAATATTACAGTTCTATTAAATGATGATGAAGTATTGACAACTCCTACAGGTGTTAGTAAAGGTTTTATGACAACAGACATGATTATAAAATGCGATAGGCAAGGCAACGTTATTACAAAGAATTCAAAATATCGACCATCAAGCGAATTGAAGATGCATCTCGAAGTTTACAAAGAAAGACCAGATGTTAAATCAGTTGTTCATGCTCACCCAACTTATGCAACAAGTTTTGCAGTAGCAGGAATTCCCCTTGATAAATGTGTTCTTCCGGAAGCTGTAATTGTAATTGGTGCAGTCCCTATTGCACCTTATGGTTTGCCATCAACTTCAGAAATTCCGGATAGAATTCGACCATATATAAAAAATTCTGATGCAATTTTACTTGAAAATCATGGAGCATTGACACTGGGCAGCGATCTCTTTAATGCTTATTATAAAATGGAAACACTTGAACATACTGCAAGTATTGTTTGGAAAGCAATTCAATTGGGAAATATTAATGTTCTTCCTCCTGCAGAAAGGGACCGTCTTTTACAATTAAGAGAGAAATTTAATTTGCCAGGGCGCGTTACTGCATGCAGTACTGAGAATTATAATATTTCAGAAAGAAATATTAAATCAAGTGAAATCAATGAAGAATTAGTTCAAAAAATTGCCGAACAAGTTTTGAATAATCTAAAAAACAAATTAAAATAAAAATGAAAATATTAATAGCTAATCCTGGCAGCACTTCATATAAGTGCAAACTTTATGATGCTGATAACATGGATATTTTATTTCAAGCTGCTGTCGAAAAAATAGGTCACGATGATGGAACTGTTAAATATTTTTTTAAAGATGAAGAAGAAAAAATTAAAAAACTTCCAATAAAAGATTATCATTCTGCTGTTAATCTTACATTAGAAATATTAAAAGAAAAAAATCTTTTGAAAGATATTTCTGCTGTGGGTTTCAAAACTGTTCATGCAAAAGGAGTAACAGGCTGTGTTGAATTAAACGACTCAGTGATTGAATCAATGAAAGAGTATCGTCTGCTGGCTCCTGTTCATACAGACGTTTATTTAACTGCAATTTCTATTTTTAAAGAATTACTTAGTTCCATTCCTTTAGTAGGATTATTCGAAACACATTTTCATATTAATATTCCTCCAGAAGCTTACATTTATGGAATCCCTTATGAATATTATGAAAAACATGGCATAAGAAAATATGGATTTCATGGTGCATCTCATCGATATATTTCAATTCGTGCAAAAGAATTATTCGATGCAAATAAAATTATTTCATGTCATCTTGGAGGAAGTTCTTCTGTTTGTGCAATTAAAGATGGAATTTCTGTTGATACTTCAATGGGTATGAGTCCACAAAGTGGTTTATTAAATGCAAAACGCGTGGGTGACCTTGACGCTTATGCACTTTTATATCTTATGCATAAAGAAAATCTTTCAATAAATGATGCAATTGAAATTTTGATGTCGAAAGGAGGACTTTATGGAATTTCTGGTATTAAGACCGGCGACTTAAGAGATATTGAAGCTGAAATGGGAAAAGGAAATTATCGCGCTAAACTTGCTTTCGATTCTTTTGTCTATGGTGTTAAAAGATATATCGGAGAATATCTTGCAATTTTAAATGGAGCAGACTGCATTGTATTTACAGGAGGTGCGGGACAAAATAGTATATCACTGAGAAAAAAAATAACAGAAAATATGGAAAACCTCGGAATTATAGTTGATGAAGAAAAAAATCGTTCTAATCCAAAAGAGGGATTGATTTCAAGTGATGATTCTAAAATAAAAGTTGCTGTTATTCCAACAAATGAAGAATTTATTGTTGCTGCCGAAGTAAAAAATTATCTCTTAAAAAAATCAAGTTAATAGAAAGCAGTAAATCTATCGAAGCGCATATAATAAATGACTCATTAGAATAAAATGAATGAAATATCAAAGCAGGCATTACTGGAAAAGTTTATAACAAAAGCACAAAATGTCTGGGCAAAAATTCAGGTAGTGCATAAAGATTCAGATTCACTAAATTTATTATTAGAAAATCTTACCGCTGATGAAAATCAAATTCTTTTTATTCCCCCTCCAAATTTTGAATCTAATCTATTCGAAAAATTTTTATCCAATGAAAAAGTAATTGTTAATCCAAATAAAGAACAATTGAAAAATATTAGAACTGGCATTACTGCTGCATCATATGGAATTGCATCAACTGGTTCGGTAGTAATTTCAATTACAAATGATTTGACAGTTTATTTAAGCATGCTTGTGAAAAAACATATTGTTATACTCGATAGCAAAAACATTTTATCTAAACCACGCGATTTATTTAACAAAAATTTGAATCTTAGTAGAAGTTTCACAATTATAACAGGACCAAGTGCAACTGCAGATATGGGACCATTGGTTAGGGGAGTTCATGGGCCTGGTGAATTGTTTACTATTGTTCTTGGAGATTAAAATGAGCAAAGATATAATACATCCAAAAGATTTTGCTAATAAATCATCAAAGAAAAATTTGTTCATAGCAATTGATTATGCATTAAAGTATGAAAGCAAATCAATAAGATTAAATACAAGAACATTTAATGAAGGTCGTTACAAGGCGATCAAACAAATTGAAGATTATGAAACACTAAAAACTAAAGCAAGAGAAATAAAAGAAAATTCCATAAAAGATTTGCCTGAGTTAATAAAAAAATTAACACATACTATCGAATCAAGAGGAGGTCATGTATTTTATGCTAAGGACAAAAATGATGCTGTAAATTTTATTAGAGAGATTTGTAAAGAGAATCAGGCTAAATTAATTGTAAAATCAAAATCAATTACATCAGAAGAAATTAATTTAAATCATGCACTTGAAAAGGATAATATTGAAGTTGTTGAAACTGATTTAGCAGAATTTATTCTTCAATTATCAAAGGAACAGCCATCTCATATAGTTGCACCTGCAATTCATAGAAGCAGAGAAAGCATATCAAAATTGTTCAAAGAAAATTTTATAACTGCTAATCCACTGGAAACCGGGGAACAGCTTACTGAATTTGCAAGTGCTACACTAAGACAAAAATTTCTTGATGCAGATATTGGAATCACAGGCGCAAATCTTATATCAGCAGAAGAAGGGACAATTTTATTAGTTGAAAGCGAAGGTAATATTAGACTAACAACTCATCTTCCTGCAATTCATATTGCAGTTGTTGGAATAGAAAAAATTATTCCATCAAAAAAAGATTTTGGAATTTTTATTGAACTCCTTGCAGCAAGTGCTACTGGTCAACAACTTACATCATACACAAATATTTTAGAACCCCCATTAGATTTACCAGTATTAAATTTTAATAACAGAACAAATAAAGAAAGGAAATTCTATCTAGTTTTATTAGATAATGGTAGAATGAGAATGAGAGATGATTCTGAATTAAAAGAAGCTCTCTATTGTATTCGTTGCAGTGCATGTATGAATGTTTGTGCTAATTTTCAAACTGTAGGTGGACATGCTTTTGGTGGTGAATGTTATACTGGAGGTATTGGTGCAAGCTGGACTGTTGGTACTACAGGCAAACTCGAAAATGGAAAGTTTGCTGAACTTTGTACAGGTTGTTCTCGATGTGTTCCAAATTGTCCTGTTAAAATTGACATACCCAAATTAAATACTATAATAAAGGACAGACTTAATAAAAAAAATTTCCCTTCACTTCAAAAATATTTCTTTGCTTATTTTGATTTATTTGCAAGAATTGCTTCATTTATTCCTTCTGTTGTTAATTCGTTCATGAAATTTTATCCTTCAAAAATATTAATGGAAAAATTATTTAGCATCGAGAAAGAAAGAAAGATACCAGAGTTTACCAAAGAAACATTTACACAATTATATAAACAAAGAAAAGTATCAACTTCTTTTATTGATAAACCAAAATTAAATTCAATAAAACTTATAATCTTTTCTGATATTTATACGAACTATAATAATTCTCATATTGGAATCAATGCAGTTGAATTGCTGGAAAAATTAGGTTTCAAAATAAAAATAAGTAAAGTTTTAGATGATGGCAGAGCTTCGCTTTCTCAGGGTATAATTAAAAGTTCTACAAAAAAAGCAAAATTAACTTCACATTATCTAAAACAGTTAGTAGACGAAGGATATGATATTATATTTTTAGAACCAAGTGTTTTGGCAATGATACGCTATGATTATCATAAATTAATCGATGATGAATTGTTTAATTATATAAAAGCAAAATGTTATGACATATTTGAATATTTGCTGCTGATGATAGACAATGGGAAAATAGAATTAGAAGAAATTAAAAAGAGAATTACTTTAGAAAATTCAAGAATATTTTATCATGCACACTGTCAACTAAAATCAATTGGATTAGGTGATATTGTCCCTGAATTTTTAAGTCGTTTGGGTTTGCAGGTAGTTACCTCATCGCAAGAATGTTGTGGTATGGCGGGAAGTTTTGGTTATAAAAAACATTTTTATGAAATCAGCAAGAGCATAGGAGAACAGTTAATAGAAGAAATTAATTTAAAAGGGGAAGATAAATTAGTAATATTAGCAAGTGGAACATCATGTCGAGAGCAGATAAATGGATTTATAAAAATACCCGTGACTGCCTGTCATCCAGTTGAGTATTTGAATCGAATAATAAAATAGCAGCAACGAGATATTTATAATTACTTTATATAAAAAAATTATTCTGGTTAAAAAATTAACTTGACTAAAATTATTTTTATTTTTATGTTGAAAACGATTTCGAAAAGCATTAAGAATGAATGATAGAGCAATTATTTGAGCTCTATTTTTAATGCAACTTAACTTAAAGGTTTTCGATAACCTTTTCTGATTCGGGTGATTTATGGTTTTGCTGCTGTTGAAAAACTTAAAAATGTGACTGACGTGGCGGAGCTGTATCTAAACTTAATAATTTTTATTTTTGTATTAAAAGTTATAATTAACTTTAATCATAAACTAAATTCGCTAAGAATATTGTGGATAGAAAACATAAAAGAAATAAAGTTACATTAAAAGATATTGCACGTGAATTATCTCTTACACCTGCAACAGTTTCTAAAGCTCTTCGTGATTCAACAGACATTTCAGAAAAAACCAAACAACTTGTAAAAGAAAAATGTAAAGAAATGAAATATAGACCCAATATTCTTGCTAGGTCTCTAATTACAAACAGAAGCAAAATATTGGGTGTATTAATTCCTGATTTGCGTATTTCTTTTTTCTCTGAAGCTGTAAGAGGTATGTACGAAGAAGCAAGTAATAAAGGCTATGAATGCATTTTAATGGTTCACGATGAAGATATTCATAAAGAGAGAAAGAAAATTGAATTCTTATCAGATATCGGCGTAGATGGCATTTTACTAAATGCTGCAGGTGGAAATGAAAATTTATCTTTGTATAAAAGTCTGGATGACGAAGGAATAAAAATTGTCTGCTGGGATAGAAAACTTAATAAATTGCCTTTCACAACAGTTAAAATTGATGACGTAGATGCCTCTTTTGCACTAACCTCAAAAATGATTAAAGAAGGAAGAAGAAATATTTTATTCTTAGGACCCAATACATTAATTCCAGTTTGTAAAGATAGATTTCAGGGATATAAAAAAGCATTAAAAAAATTTGGAATTAAATTCAATCCTAAATTGGTATTGGAAACTTTTAGAAGCGTTGAAGATAGCTATAATAAGATGTCGGCTTTGCTTGATTCTAAAATAAAAATTGATGCTGTAATCAGTATTGGTGGTTTGATTACTTATGGAGCAGGCAAAGCAATCCTCGATAAAAAACTTTCTATACCAGATGACATATTATTGGGTGAATTTGGTGATAATACTATTGTGGCTCGTTTGGGAGTTCCATATTACACTGTTGACCAGAATCCATACACAATTGGTAAAACAGCTACTGATATATTGATTGATATGCTTGATAATAAAAAAGATTACAAAGATTTTGACGATGTTACTATTCAATACAAAATAGTTGAAAGATAAAATTAATCATTGAATAGTTCCCCGCCAGTTATTTCAACAATAATCTTTTGAAAGAATAAAAATACATTGAAATAAATTTATAAATAACTTCCACTATTAGTTATACAATATTTGTTCATTAATAATTTATAGATTATTATTTCAATAGTAACCTTACCTTCAACCAAACTAATATTCCACACTTTAAAATTTTTTACACGAAATAATTTTCTCTAATAATTACAGGTTAATTATGGAAGAAAAAAAATTTATCGCTTTTGATTTAGGAGCTGAAAGTGGACGATGTTTTGTTGGATTACTTGATAAACAAAAAGTAATTCTTTATGAAGTACATCGTTTCAGCACTCCATCAATTAAATATGATTATGGATTTCACTGGGATATCTTAGCTATTTACGAAGAAATTGTAGAAGGATTAAAAAAAGCAAGTAAAAATTTTGGAAGTAACTTTGAAGGTATTGGAATTGATACTTGGGGAGTAGATTATGTCCTTTTAGATGCTGATAATAGAATTTTATGTTATCCATATCATTACCGTGATGACCGCACTGATAATATTATGGAAGAAGCTTTTAAAATTGTGCCTAAGAAAGAAATTTATAATCGAGCTGGCATTCAGTTCATGCAGATTAATACTTTATTCCAATTACTATCCGAGAAAAAAAGGAAATTAAATCTATTGAATATTGCTGATAAGATTTTATTTATTCCTGATTTTCTGAACTTTTTGCTTTCAGGTAAAAAATTTGCAGAATACACTATTGCATCAACATCAAGTTTAATTGACCCAATTAGAAGAGATTGGTCGTGGGATTTAATCAATTCTTTTGGTTTTAATCGAAAAATATTTCCTCCTATAGTTGAACCTGGTACTATTTTAGGAACTTTGCTTCCATCAATTGCTCAAGCATCAGAATTAAAAAATAATATCCCAGTAATTGCAACAACATGTCATGATACTGCTTCCGCAGTTGCCGCTGTTCCTGCTTTCGAAAATGACTGGGCATTTTTGAGTTCAGGAACTTGGTCTTTAATGGGAATAGAATTAGACCATCCTGTATTAACTGATGAAGCATTAGAAAATAATTTTACAAATGAAGGTGGATATGCAAATACAATTCGTTTTCTAAAAAATATAATTGGTTTATGGCCCCTGCAGGAATGCAAAAGATACTGGGCTGAAAAAACTGATAATCAATTTAGTTATTCAGAATTAATATCATTGGCTATTCAAAATGGTTCGGCAAATTCATGGGTAGATTTAAATGATGCTCGTTTTCTTAAAGCAGGTGATATGCCTGAAAAAGTAATTAACTATTTGGAAGAAACTGGACAGGAGTATAATTCTGAAGTAGGTTTTATTACAAGAGTTATAATTGAAAGTCTTGCTTTTTGTTACAGAGATACTCTTAGAAAATTGGAAACAGTTATAAGGAAAAAAATTAAAAGATTACATATTGTAGGCGGGGGCATTCAGAATGAGCTTCTAAATCAACTAACATCGGATTCGACTGGATGCGAAGTTATTGCTGGTCCTGTTGAAGCAGCTGTTTTAGGTAATATTGGTGTTCAGGCAATTTCTAAAGGGATAGTTAAAAATATTTCTGAGTGGCGCGAAATTATTGCCAACTCTTTCGAATTAAAAAAATATTATCCTCAAGATAGTAACTACTTTAATGAACATGAAATGCATTACAGAAAAATTTCTAAACAAGCAGTATGAAAGCTGTATTGTGTCCGTTTTTATTAAACATAAACTCAATTTGTTAAAACTTTCTCAAGTAAAAACTATCAAAGCTGAATATTGCAATAAAGGGATTTATCATAATGAGCAAAACGAAGTATTCAAACATATATTTACAAAAATTAAAAATGTGATTATTCATTTTGTCTTGCTCTTCAGCTTATCTGCTGTAAGAAAAAATAATATCATATGTACTGCAACAATTTATTCAAACAAATATAACTTTTTCAATCATTTTGTTATTGCCTATTAGAACAATTATGAACAATAATCTAATAAACAAATCTCCAATTAAAAAAGGAGTGAGACATGAAGATAGTTAGACCAATTTTTATGTTTTTACTTTTATTTGCTGTGGGATTAAATATCATCGAAGCACAGGGTTCAGGCAGAATTAAAGGAAAAGTTACAGATAAAACTACAGGTGAACCTCTGCCTGGAGCAAATGTAATGCTTGAAGGAACAGGTATAGGAGATGCTGCTGCGTATGACGGCAGCTATTTAATTCGCAGCGTGCCGGCTGGAAATTATAATCTAATTGTAAAATATCTCGGTTATAAAGACCAGAGAATTCCTATAACAGTTAAAGCAGGAATGACAGTAGAAATTAATGTTGAATTAGAATATGTTGCAATCGAAACTGGCGAGGTAATAATAACTGCACAAGCAGAAGGACAAATTGAAGCAATTAATCAGCAATTATCTTCTACTACAATTAAAAATATTGTTTCATCAGACCGAATTAAAGATATCCCAGATGTAAATGCTGCTGAGTCTGTAGCAAGACTTCCAGGCATTTCATTAATAAGAAGTGGTGGAGAAGGACAAAAAGTAACCATTCGCGGTCTTTCACCTCAATATAATGTTATGATGGTTAATGGTGTTCGCTTGCAATCTACAGACCGTGACAACAGAAGTGTTGATTTAAATATGATTGCTCCAAACATCCTTTCTGGTATTGAAGTTACAAAAGTTTTAACAGCAGATATGGATGCTGATGCTGTAGGTGGTTCTGTTAATCTTAGAATAAGCAAAGCAAGGGAAGGATTTCATAGTAATTTTACAGTACAGAATGGATATGCATCATTAGCTAATACAAAACCATTTGGCAATTATAGATTAACAGGACTTGCAAGCAACCGCTATTTTAATGATAAGTTAGGAGTGCAGGTATCAGTTTATATAGATAAGTTCAATAGAAATTCTGATGAACTAACAGCATCTTATACAACTAATGAAGAAGAAATAAAAGTTAAAGGTTATATACCAACATATCTTTCTACTGTTACAATAAGTGATAAGGTTACGGATAGAAAGAGAATAGGTGGAAGCCTTGTTTTAGATTATCAATTATCAAAAGGTTCATTAATATTGAATAATTTTATTGGCAGCTTAAATGAACATCAAATTGAACAGCAAAATTATTTTTCTACAGATTATGATTGGAGAGGTTTTGCAGTAGAAAGAGAATTTACCAATACGGTCATAAGCAATGCACTTCAAGGTGAATTTGAATTTGCAAATATTAATATGGATTTTTCTCTTTCCAATTCATTTACAATTCAGCGTAATCCGGGCGATTTAAGAATGGATGTTAGAACTAGGTCTGGTGGTGTGCAGGGATGGACAAGTCCAGTGACTAACCAAAAAAATATGTCCCCAAGTGATTTTCTTAATTCTGTAACTGTTCTTCAAAAAGATAAAATAATTACAAATACTTCTACTCTTAAGCGAGATGTTGATGAATCTGCTCAGGCTGCTGTATTAAATTTCAAATTACCTTATACAATAACAAAATATATTTCTGGTAATTTAAAACTTGGAGGCAAATATGAGCGCAACACAAGAAAAAATGATGAAACTCAATGGTATATTGATACAGACAGAGGTGGGCTTGCAGGCAATTTTAATACTTTGTTAAGAGATTCAATATGGACAGATTTAGGTATAGAAAAGAAGGACAATGGCTTAAGAGCTGAATTATTTGCAGACCCGGGTTATGATGTAGGTAATTTCCTTTCTGGTCATGAAGGTATTAGTGGTGATATATTTTTCAATAAAATTTCTATCTGGAAAATGCATCACATGGAAGAATTAGCTAAACAATATGGCTATTATCTTCCATCCCCATTAGAATCAACTCAGTATGATTATAACTACACAAGAGACTTTGGTGCTTTCTACATTATGACAGAATTAAATATTGGCAAATATGTTACTTTTTTACCTGGATTAAGATATGAACGATTTAGTTTTGATTACGAAGCAGATTCAACTTATGTTTTTGGTAGATTAACAACACCAGGCGAATATTATTATGACCATAAAAAAGTTCATTGGGATTCAACAAAAGGAGAAACATGGTTCCCACAAATAGTATTGAGAATAAAACCAACTAGTTGGCTTGATTTCCGTTTAGCAAGCACCAAGAGTATAATTTATCCTGATTACCGCGCTGTTTCTCCATTTTTATATGTTGACACTTATAGTGCTCCAACACTAAGATTAGGAAATCCTTATTTAAAACCTGCAGTAACTCAGAATTATGATTTATATGCTTCCGTCTATGAACATCATATTGGTCTATTTACAGCAGGATTCTTTTATAAAGAGATTAAGAATTTGATTGTTCCTATTCAATATTATACTAAAGATGCTTCTAAAATTCATTACAGATATAAATTGACACAAGCAGATTATACTACCATAAATACATGGACTAACTTAGAAGAAACTTCTTATGTAAGAGGAATTGAATTAGACTGGCAAACTCACTTCTGGTATTTGCCTTCATTTTTAAAAGGTTTGGTATTTAATATTAATTACACACACATTAATTCTGTAACACGTTATCCGTATTTTAAGAGTGTTGCTACAGGAACTGGTGTATTTAAGAAATATAAATATATCGATACAACAAGAACGGGTAGATTAGTAAATCAGCCAAATGATATATTGAATTTAACTATTGGATATGATATTGGTGATTTTTCAGCAAGATTGTCATTCTTGTATCAAGATAATGTATTGCGAAGTGCACATCCAGTTTATAAAGAACTTGATTCTTATACTGCTGCATATTACAGATGGGATTTTACTGCTTATCAAAAATTACCATGGATTAAGGGACTTCAGATTTATTTGAACATCAATAATATCACTAACACACCCGACCGTCAATTCGTGAGCACTTTAGAAAAATTATCTGGAGTAGAATATTATGGAACTACTGCAGATTTGGGAATTCGTTATTCATTTTAACCTATTAATTCATTGAAGGAGGTGATGTAAAAATTAATATTCTGAAATAGTGTCATACCTTTTTTATATCCAATCCAATAATTAATTAATTAAAATCAAACTCAAAAAAGGAGGGACCAATGAAGAAATATGCATTACTTTTGGTTTTATTGTTGATAGTATCGCCTTTTGTATTTGCTCAGGAAATGGTACTTGATCCAAATCAGTTTGTTAATGCTCAAATTGCTGCTGACACACTAGCCGATGGCTCACAAGCACATAAGGTTTACAAAGTCGAAAGCGGTAAATTTTATGCCTTTGATGGAGCTTTGGAAGTTGATTTTGACCTTGTAATTGAAGGTCCTTACAATGGCTGGATTATGAATGACCCCAATCCACCAGTCTTTCTGCAGACACCTGGAGCTGATGGCAGAGCAAGAGATATGTTCAACTTAAGAGCAGGAGGCAGTATTGTATTAAAAAATATTCTCTTAAGTGGTCTTCATGGTAATGATGTCAATATCTCAACTTTTGTTCGTAATTATGGTGGATATAAAATTGTTTGGGATAATTGTGCTTTTACTGATTATGTAGATCATTGTACAAGAAGTACAGCACCAACTGAAGAAATTACAATTACAAATTGTGTTTTTATTAATGGAGTAAGAAGAAGCAGTTCACCTTTCGGCGGAATGCCGTTTAGACTCGATGCTGCTTGCAAAAAGCTTACTTTTGAAAATAATACATCTGTTAATATGGCAAGGGAATTTGGTAATGGTGGTAACTTTTTTACATCAACGTTGTATGTGCTGCACAATACATATGTAAACCAACAGATAAATGCTCATGAACTTCACTGGTATGAAGCAATACAGGCAAATAATATTTTTTATAACTGGAGCTGGCGCGGTCGTATGCCTAATACAAATGGCTATGAAACTTATTTCACAACATGGGAATACTTTACAGATGTAAAAGAAAAACTGGATTCAATTTCATTGTATCATGGATTTAATGCAATGTATTTAGACCCAAGATTTTTGCAATATTATAAAACAGAATTTGCTGATACATTAAAACAATGCCTGTTGTGGAATAAAGACGTTGACTCAACAATATTAGCAGATAATAATTTCAGAATCGGGAAAAATTATTGGCAAATTGACCCCAAGTTTATAAATCCTCCAAATAATGTCGACAGCATGCTTGCTTGGTTAAAATTCCATTGGCTTAAAATAGGAACTTACCCAGATTGGCGTATTGAACGCCCAGTAACTTATAATGCTGATGGCTTGCCAGTTCTCAATTGGCCTCCTAAGTTTAATTTGAAATACACAAATGATACTTTATTGACAGGCGGTACTGATGGATTGCCACTCGGCGACCTTAACTGGTTCCCTGATAAAAAAGCCATCTACCTTGCTAACAGAGATAAATATATTGCTGCATTGAGAGATTCAATGACTAACGCTAAGTATGTATATATTCCAGGAGATAGTGCTTCAGCATTAATTACATGGAAAAATTATACTTCAGTTGAGTCTTATAGCACATCAATTCCAAATGAATACTACTTAACAAATAACTATCCAAATCCTTTCAATCCATCTACCAAATTTGAATTTGGTTTGCCCGAGCAGTCAAAAGTTACAATTACTATTTACAATATTTTAGGTCAAAAAGTATTTGAACTAAAAGATAAAGACTTGCCTGCTGGTGTTCATACATTTAACTTCAATGCATATAATTTGAGCAGTGGTGTTTACATCTATAATATTAATGCAGTTGGAATTCATGGTAAGAATTATGTAGCTTCCAAAAAAATGATATTAACGAAATAATTTTTGTGTTGAGTGGTCAACCAATCTCTTTAATTTGGTTGACCACTTTTTTATTTTTTAAGAAAATTATAAAAAACAAATTTGATATATCATGATAAAACGAAATATCCATCTCATAATTTTGTTATCAATTTTGATGAGCATAAGCATTTATGCTCAAAGGTTTATTCCTCTCTGGAATAATAATATGCCAAACAGCAGAGGAATAGAAATCAAAGACAGCATAGCAAATGAACGTATTTATAGAGTAAGTAAACCTGGAATTTATGAATTCAAAACCCCAGATTCTCAAAATAAAAAAGCTGCTGTTCTTGTAATCCCTGGGGGAGGATATGTAAGGTTAGCTTATGAAGTTGGTGGATTTCAACTTGCAAAATGGCTTAATACTTTGGGAATTAATGCATTTGTTTTAATTCACAGACTACCACAATCACCTGATGTAATTGAAAGTTACAAAGCGCCATTGCAGGATGCACAAAGAGCTATGAGATATATTCGTGCTCATGCAAATGAATATGGTATTGATACAAATAAGATTGGTGTAATGGGTGGTTCAGCTGGAGGACATTTAGCTGCATGTCTTTCTACAATTAAAGATGATTGGTCAAAGGTAAATGATTCACTTGATGTTTATTCCTTCAAGCCAAATTTTACTATTTTAATTTCTCCTGTAATAACAATGGAATTGCCTTATGCTCATAAAGGGAGCCGAGATAATTTATTGGGAGAAAATCCTTCTGAATTTTTAATTAAAAAATTTTCATGTGAACAGCAGGTTGATTCAACTACACCGCCTGCTTTTATTGTTCATGCAATGGATGATAACGGAGTAAATTGCATGAACAGCATTTTTTATTTCACAGCATTAAAGAAAAATGGGAAAGAAAATAAATCATCTCTTCATATATATGCTGGCGGTAAACATAACATTGGTTTGAGATATAATCCTCTCTCCACAAACACTTGGAGTGAATTAGCTGAATTGTGGCTAAAAGAAATTTCAATTTTACCTTGAAGAATTTTCGAATATTAATGTGTCCTACCTCTTCTGAATTAATTTGCCTGCACTTTTATTTTGTAAATGTGTTAAAATTTTTTCATAAATATTTTTGAGGGAAATATAATGAAGCGAGCAATGATATTATTAATGGTTATCATTGTTCTAATTGTGAATAAAAGTTTGGCTCAAATTCAACAATTGGAAAAATTAAACAGAGGTTTAATTGCAGTTCCAGCAAAAGATAAAGGAATTTTCTTGAGCTGGAGGCTGCTTGCTTCTGATTCTGCTGATGTAAAATTTAATATCTACCGCAATCATGTTAAAATAAATAATGAACCAATTTTAAACTCAACGAATTTTGTAGATACTTCAGGAACATTAAATGATAAGTATTTTGTTGTTCCAATTATCAATGGTATTGAACAAGAAGCATCAAATGAAATTACACCATGGAGCCAGATTTATAAAACAATACCTTTGCAAAGACCTGCAGGTGGACAAACTCCTGATGGGGTTAGTTATACTTATAGTCCAAATGATGCAAGCGTAGCAGATTTAGATGGTGATGGTGAATATGAAATTGTACTTAAATGGGACCCATCGAATTCAAAAGATAATTCACAAAGTGGTTATACGGGTAATGTCTATCTTGATGGTTTGGAATTGGATGGAACTTTACTTTGGCGCATTGACCTTGGCAAAAATATCAGAGCAGGTGCGCATTACACACAATTTATTGTTTATGATTTAAATGGTGATGGAAAGGCAGAAGTAGCCTGCAAAACAGCAGATGGAACAATCGATGGTAAAGGTAATGTCATTGGCGATGCTAATGCTGATTACAGAAATTCAAGCGGATATATACTATCAGGTCCTGAATATTTTACTATCTTCGATGGCAAAACAGGTGAAGCTTTAGCAACAACAGATTATTTGCCTCCAAGAGGAAATGTTAGTTCTTGGGGAGATTCTTATGGAAATAGAGTTGACCGTTTTCTTGCTTGTGTTGCCTATCTTGATGGTGTACATCCAAGTGTTGTTATGTGTCGTGGTTATTATACCAGAACAGTTCTTGTTGCATGGGATTGGCGAGACAATCAATTAAAAACAAAATGGATTTTTGATACAAATAATGGATATCCAGATTACGCTGGGCAGGGCAATCATAATTTAAGTGTTGCAGACATTGATGGAGATGGAAAAGATGAAATAGTTTATGGTGCAATGGCTGTGGATGATGATGGAACTGGTCTCTGGAATTCAAAACTAGGACATGGTGATGCTTTGCATGTTTCTGATATTGACCCAGACCACCCGGGTTTAGAAGTCTGGGGAATTCATGAAAAAGCAGCTGTTGGTTCTGCTCTTCTCGATGGAAAAACAGGTCAAGTTATTTGGGGTACAGGTCCAGGTGATGTTGGTAGAGGTGTTGCTGCTAATCTTCTTGATTCGTACGCAGGGATGGAATGCTGGGGTGGAACAGATGGTTTACGAAGCGCCAAAAATGTTAAAGTTGGTCCAAATCCTCCTTCTTCTAATTTTGTTGTCTGGTGGGATGATGACCTCGAACGTGAGTTACTTGATAATATTAACATTCGAAAATATGATGGCAGCACAAATCCAATCTTATTATTAGCTGAAGGTTGTGCATCCAATAATGGAACCAAAGCAACTCCCTGCTTGCAAGCTGATTTATTTGGCGACTGGAGAGAAGAAGTTATTTGGCGAACAAGCGATAACAATGCACTAAGAATTTATACTACAAATATTCCAACAACATATCGCTTAGTTACTTTTATGCATGATAGACAATATCGACTTGCGATTGCATGGCAAAATGTTGGTTATAATCAGCCACCTCATCCAAGCTTTTTTGTTGGGAAAAGTATGTTTATTCCTGATAGTCTAAAGCCACCTTCAATACCTAAAAACATTAGAGGATTTTCATCAGGTGATACAGTAATTATTCAATGGGATGCAAATACTGAATCTGATTTAGCTGGTTATATAATTTATAAAGGAACTCATAAAAATCATTTTACTGATTCAATTGATGTTGGAAATAAAACTACTTTTGTCGATACAAATGTTAAATATGATTCTATTTACTACTATGCTGTAGCTGCTTATGATACTGATGGGAATAAATCTCAACTGTCAGAAATTATTGAAATAATTCCAACAGTTAGACCTTCAGCACCAACAAATTTATCTTATCGTTATGATTCGAATTCAGCTTTGTTGCTTTGGGAAATTCAAAATCTTGATGCAATATCAAATGTAAATATTTATCGTTCAGATTCTCCTGATATGAAATCTCCTCAAATTTTTTCAGTCGATAAAAATCAAAAATATTTTATTGATAAAAATCTAATAAAAGGAAAGACATATTATTATTCATTAACTGTAACAGATACAAACAAAGTAGAATCTCTTCATTCAGAAGTTTTAAGTATAACACCTGATGATTATTTTACTTTTCAAGCAGAAGATGCAACAATAATTGGAACAGTATATTTAGATAATAATCATTTAGGATATCATGGAACCGGCTTTGCTAATTTTGATGCAAACAATAGTGCTGTTGAATTTACCTATATGCCTGGATTTGGCGGCGGTGTACATAAATTATATTTTAGATATGCACTTGGAAATGTTGATAGAACTGGTTTATTAATCGTGAATGGGACTTCAAAAAATTTAACAATGAAAGGAACTGGTGCATGGACAAATTATGTAATTGACAGTGTTAATGTTAATCTTAATGATGGTTATGATAACACAATTCGATTTTCTGCAAGTGGTTCTGATTTTGGAAATCTTGATGAAATAACTTTATCTTCTAAGCAAATTACCTCAGTTCAAGAATTCACAACATTGCCAGTTGAATATCAGTTATTCCAGAATTATCCAAATCCTTTTAATCCTGAAACCATTATTAATTTTTCTTTGCCAGAAAAAAGTTTTGTATCATTAAAAATTTATAATGCATTGGGACAAGAAATAAGAACACTTGTTGACAAGGAATTCAATGCAGGATATCACTCAATTGTTTGGGATGGAAAAGATAATTTTGGTAATTCAATCACTTCAGGAATTTATTTCTATAGACTTTATGCCGGAGAATTTACTGCAGTTAAAAAAATGATTTTTATGAAATAGTATCAAACTATTCACATGAAGTTCTAAGTCATTAATTAAAAGGTTTTGATGATGATTAAAAAGAATTTATTATTTACCTCATTAATCATTTTAGTATGTAGTTTAATTGTTATTAGTAATAATCTAAATGCTAAAGAAAAAAGAATAGTTATTTCTGGTTCTAATAATTCATTTGTTTCAATCAAAATTAATAATCCATTCGGAGATGATGTTTTAATTGAACCTGATGATACATTAGGTGGAATTGGATTCATTTTAAACAATAAAAAAATCTGGCTTAAAGGGGAACCAGAGGTTAGTTATGATTCATTAAACAAAATGATTTATACTTGGCATATTGATTCGTTGTCAATAATCATGGAAACTATAGAGCAAGATAAAAATATTAATTTCACATTTAAGATTAAGAATAAGGAACTAAAGCCCTCTGCATGGCTAATTAACACAAAAGTAAAACCTAATGAATATTTTACCGGCATATTTGAACGTGTTGTTGACGGTGAGCAGGAGAAATCATGGGCAAAAGGAATAACAGAAGGACTTAACCTTCGTGGACAAAAAATTGATGTTAAACTAAAACCAACAGTTTCGGCTTATGCTCCTTTTTACATCTCATCTGCCAATTATGCAGTTTTTGTTCATGGAACCTGGCCTGGAGTAATAGACTTTTGTAAAGAGAAAAAAGATTATGTTCAGATTTTATTTGAAGATCCTGAATTATCATTTTCATTAATGATGGATAAAGATCCTGCGGAATTAGTAAAGCGGCATGCACTTGAAACTGGTCCTTCATTTGTTCCACCAAGATGGGCATTTGGACCATGGCGTTGGAGAGATGAGCATTTTAATAATGAAAAATATTTTGATGGAAGTATTGTTCATGCACCTTACAATTCTCAAATTGTTGAAGAAGTTCTTTTAATGAAAGCATACGATATTCCATGCACTGCTTATTGGATTGATAGACCATGGGGACCAGGACCAAGAGGTTTTGATGATTATGAAATTGATTATGAGCGATTACCAAATTTTGAAAATATGATAAAATGGCTCGAATCAAAAAATATTAAATTGATGATGTGGATTGCTCCTTTTGTTATGGGAAAAATGGCAGATACAGCAGAAACAAAAAAATATTTTTTAGTAAGCCGCGATAGAGTTAAAGCTCGTCAGGTTTTAATGGATTTTACAAATAGAGAAGCATGCAAATGGTGGGGTGAAAATGGTCCAGCTAAATTGGCAAAGCTTGGAATTAAAGGATTTAAACTCGACCGTGCTGATGGTGAAAAACTGCTTGACTCTTTGCATCTGATAACATCTATCGGAACAACTTACCGCGAAAATTATAATGATTATCCTCGACAATATGTAAAAGCTACTTATGATGCTGTAAAACCAATACTTGGTGATGATTTTATTTTATTTCCAAGAGCTCAGTATACTGGAAGTGCAAGATATGGAGGAATGTGGGCGGGAGATACCGGAAATCCTCCAGAAGGACTTCGTTCGGTAATTATTGGTGCACAAAGATGTGCAATAATGGGTTATCCTATCTGGGGTTCTGATGCTGGAGGTTATCCAAGAAAAATTAATCGTGAAGTAACAAAAAGATGGCTTGGTTTTTCCTGCTTCTCTCCAATTATGGAAGTTGGTCCAACAAATAATCGAGTATTCTGGGACATGGATTATGAACCTTCTTTCGACCATGAATTACTTGCAGTCTGGAGATTTTATGCAAAATTAAGAATGTATTTGATTGATTACATCCATCATTATGCAGTAGTCGCAAATAAAACAGGAATGCCAATTATTAGACCTTTATTTCTTGAATATCCAAATCAGAAAGAATGCTGGAAAGATTGGTCAACATATAAATTTGGTGATGACATATTAGTTTCAATTATCTGGGAAGAAGGAAAAACTAAAAAATCAATTTATCTTCCAGAAGGTGAAATCTGGATTGACCAATGGAATAAAAAGGAATATAAAGGCGGAACTTTTATTGAAGTTTATGCCCCTGATTATAAAACCCCATTCTTTATTCGTAAAGGTTCTAAATTACAATTGCCTGATTTAAATGAATTGTACCGAGAATCAGTTGAAATTACCAAAAAGAAATTTGAAATGAATGTTTTAGAATCTACAGAAAATTGGCTGAATGATTAGATTTATTTTTGATTGCATATAAAATTACATTTCCAAAACGATAAAGCTCTTTCATTCTTCTTAATTCCATGATGATTTTAAAAAAAATATTACTTTCTTTTCACAGTCATTATACCCACAAAATTTTTAATTAAAAAATCATTCAATATTTCATGAAAAGAATTATCCTTTCAATAAAATAAAAGTTCAATCGTGAGTAAAATAATAATTAAAGTATTCTTCATTATAGCAATATTGAATATCGAAATAATCTCACAAATTTATGTTGCACCAAATGGGAATGATTCAAATCCAGGAACAATAGATAAACCATTAGAATCACTTCAGAAAGCACAAGAACTTGTTAAACCTGGTGATACTGTTTTTATCAGAGGAGGATTATATAAAATTCGACCTAATCAGATTTCAAAAGTAGTATCAAATCTTTTTGCTTGCATTACATATTTAGATAAAAGTGGAACAGAGGGAAACACAATTAAATATTGGGCATATCCTGGTGAAACACCAGTTTTTGATTTTTCTGATGTTAAACCTGCAAATCAAAGAGTTGTAGGTGTTTATGTTATTGGAAATTATATTCATCTAAAAGGTTTAGAAATGACAGGCATTCAGGTTACTATTACAGGGCACACAGAATCATATTGCATTTACAGCAGAGGGAATCATAATATTTTTGAAAATATTAGTATGCACGATAATGTTGGAACAGGATTGAGACATTACAAAGGCGGTTATAATTTATTTCTAAATTGTGATGCATATCGAAATTGGGATAATGTTTCAGAAGATAAACTTGGGAGTAATACAGATGGATTTGGTTGTCATCCAGATGCTGGAGGCAAAGGAAATATTTTTAAGGGTTGTCGGGCATGGTTCAATAGTGATGATGGATTTGATATTATAAGAGCAGATGAATCAGTTGTTTTTGACAGCTGTTGGTCATTCTATAATGGTTATTCAACATCATTTGAAAAATTAGGTGATGGAAATGGATTTAAAGCAGGCGGGTTTGCACATGACACTGCTGATAAAATTCCCAATCCAGTTCCAAAACATATAATTAAATTTTGTATAGCAGTTGGGAATAAGGCAAATGGTTTTTATTCAAATCATCACTTAAATGGAAATGAATGGTATAACAATACAGCTTATCAGAACGATGTGAACTTTAATATGGTCAATCGTGAAAGTCCTCAAATAGACAATATCTGGTTTAATGGTTATGACCATATTCTAATCAACAATTTGAGTTATAAACCTGTCAGCTCGCACACAGCATATATTGATAATTCAAAAAATACTCTTTCTCATAATTCATTTGATTCTGAATTAAATATTTCAGACGATGATTTTGTTAGCCTTGACATATCTCAACTAACAGCACCGCGAAAACCTGATGGCAATTTGCCTGATATCGATTTTATGCGTCCTTCTCCAAACAGCATTTTGGTTGATGCAGGTTTAGATGTTGGTTTTAATTTTACAGGCAGTGCACCAGATTTAGGTGCGTTAGAATCTCGAAATTCAACAAGTGTTAATTATATTGAAAACAATATTCCT
This sequence comes from Melioribacteraceae bacterium, assembly GCA_037481715.1. GTDB lineage: Bacteria > Bacteroidota > Ignavibacteria > Ignavibacteriales > Melioribacteraceae > Rosettibacter. The sequence goes on along the minus strand of JBBFLD010000012.1, from coordinate 13,684 downwards.
GATGAAATTGAATTATATCAAAATTATCCCAATCCTTTTAATGCATTTACAAATTTTGTTTTTAAAATTCCTTTTTCATCACATGTAAAAGTTTTAGTTTACAATTCATTGGGAGAAAAAATATGCACACTAATAGATGAATTTAAGAACAGAGGAACACATACAATTCGTTTTGATGGAAATTCTTTGCCAAGTGGAATCTATTTTTGCAATTTGAATGTGAATGGTAAATCAATTACAAAGCAGTTTATTTTATTAAAATAAATCACATAAACAAATAAAAAAATGAAAAGAAATATTAACTGCTTGAAAAAATTTTTTAACTATTCTTTGATTTTATTTTTCTTATTGATTTCATCTCATGCATTAAGTCAAACTAATCATTATAAAATTGAATGGCCTGCAACATCAAATATTACGAAACCGTGGACGAGATGGTGGTGGCATGGTAGCGCAGTTAATAAGCAGGATTTGAAATTAAATCTAAAAGAACTTAGTAATGCCGGCTTTGGTGGTGTCGAAGTAACAGCAATTTATGGTGTAAAAGGATATGAAAATCAATTCGTGAATTTTTTATCTCCTGAATGGATGGAGCTTTTAAAATTCACATTAGAACAAGCAAAAAGTTTAGGCATCGGAGTTGATGTTGCCAATGCATCAGGCTGGCCATTTGGCGGTCCTTGGGTTTCGGATGATGATGCATGTAAAAATGTTAGATATAAAATTTATACTATGTCATCAGGCGAAAAATTAAATGAAAAAATAAAATATGTTCAGGAACCATTAGTAAGAGCTGTTGGACACAAAGTTGACATTTCTGAAATTAAGTATCCAATAAATAGTAATACAAATCTGCAGGAACTTGCATTAGACCAGGTTCGCTTTGAGAGAGAACTGCCTTTAGTAGCACTTGTTGCTTTTAATGAAAATGGAAATAAAATAAATCTTACCAATAGAGTGAGAACTGATGGAACATTAGATTGGATTGCACCAAAAGGAAAATGGAAACTTTATGCAATATTTCAAGGCTGGCATGGTAAAATGGTTGAACGTGCTTCAAAAGGAGGCGAAGGAAATGTTATCGACCATTTTTCTGAAAATGCAATAAAAAATTATTTGAGATTTTTTGATAAAAATGCTGCGGGTATGAATTTAAATGGCATTCGAGCATTTTTTAATGATTCTTATGAAGTAGATGATTCTGAGGGTGAATCTGACTGGACACCATTAATGTTCGATGAATTTAAAAAGCTTAGAGGTTACGATTTAAGAAATTATTTGCCTGCCTTGTTTGGAAATGATTCCGAAGAAATTAATAAAAGAGTTCTTTGTGATTTTAGAGAAACTATTTCAGATTTACTCTTAAAGAGATTTACTTTGCCATGGAAACAATGGTCAAGAAAATATAATGCAATAATTCGTAATCAAGCTCATGGCTCACCTGCAAATATTTTAGATTTGTATGCAGCAAGTGATATTCCTGAAACGGAAGGTTCATTACCTTTACGCATTAAAATGGCAGCTTCTGCTGGACATGTCTCAGGCAAATCATTAATATCCGCTGAAGCTGCCACATGGTTGAATGAACATTTTCTTACAACTCTTTATCAGGTCAAAAAGAATTTTGATTTGTATTTTGCAAATGGGGTCAATCATCTCGTTTATCATGGAACTCCATACTCACCAATTAATGAAAACTGGCCAGGTTGGCTTTTTTATGCTTCTGTTCATTTTGCACCAACAAATACATGGTGGGAAGATTTAAGAACAATTAATTCTTATGTAACAAATTGTCAATCATTTTTACAAACTTCTAAACCAGCAAATGATATTTTATTGTATTTCCCAATTTATGATGTGTGGTCAGATAGAGGCAAAACTTTGCTTAAACATTTTGGCACAGGAAAAGATGAATTGCCTGATGATTTCAAGAATCTAAGTGAAATGTTTTTAAGTAATGGCTTTACTTTTGATTTCATTTCCGATAGACAAATTCAAAAATTAACTTCATCAAATAAAAAAATTATTTCTAATAACTATTCTGAATACAAAACCATAATTATTCCTTACTGCAATTACATTCCTCTGAATACAATTCAAAAATTACTTCGATTGGCTGAGAAAGGGGCAACAATAATTTTTCATAAAGATTTTCCTGCAGATGTACCCGGATTATATAATTTAGATTCTCGACAAAAAATTTACAGTGAAATAAAAAGTAAGGTAAAATTCATTACTAATAGAAATTATTTTATTAGTAATGTTGGCAAAGGCAGAATAATTAAAGGAGATGATATTGAAGCAATTCTGAATGATATTAAGATATTTCCAGAACCAATGGCAAAAATTGGACTTTGGTTTAACAGAATAAATAGAAAAGAAGGCGTTTGTTATTTTATCAGCAATTGGACAGATGATGAAATTAATCAATGGATTAAAGTTTGTGCAAGCGGCAAAGATGCTGTTTGGTTCAATCCAATGAATAAACAAATTGGAAAAGCTGCTGTTAGAAATTTAGATGATGGTTTTGAAGTTTTTATAAAATTGAAAAAAGGTGAAACACTTATTCTTCAATGGTATCCAGAAAAAATTAATATTGACTACTATAAATTTTATGATAAGACAAGTAATGAAATGATTCTTGATGGAGAATGGAAAATTGATTTTGTTAAAGGAGGTCCTACTTTGCCCGAATCATATTCAACAAAAAAATTAGAATCATGGACTCTTCATTCTGATGAGTTGAAATGGTTTTCTGGCACTGCAAGTTATAAAACAACTTTTAAGAAACCAGATTTTACAGCCGATGCATATTTACTCGACCTTGGCAAAGTGTGTGAATCAGCAGTAGTTTATTTAAATGGAGAAAAGTTAGCAACATTGATTGGACCAGAATTCCAGTTGACAATTGAAAAAGACAAACTTCAACCATTAAATCAACTTGAGATTCATGTAACAAATTTAATGGCAAATAGAATTATCTATATGGATAAAAATGGGATTAATTATAAAAAATTTTACAACATCAATTTTGCAGCACGTGAAAGAAAAAATTTAGATGAGAATGGTGTGTTCACTGCAAAGAACTGGGAACCACTTGAATCAGGCTTAATTGGACCAGTTAAATTAATTGGGCTTATCAATAAATTTCAGTGAGCCACGAATTGCACGAATTTACACGAATTAATTAGTGCTTATTAGTGAAATTAGTGTCTATATTCCCGTCAATTGCTAATCTTTTTTCGAAGTTCTTACTTCATTAAAAATATTTCTGATGCATCGATATAAGAATCAAGATTAATGAATTAATTTATAATTATTTGCTTACCTCAAGGTATTCGATAATTTTTAAGAGGTGTATATGAATAAAATCAAAACAATAATTATTGCTTTCATGATGTTGTTTATTTTGTCCTCTCTTAATTTTTCACAATCTGTAAATCAAAAAATAATTTCATTAAAAGGAATTTGGAATTTTCAAATTGACCCTGAAGATATTGGAATCAAACAGAAATGGTATAAGTCAAAATTAAATGATAGTGTAAAGTTACCAGGGGCAATGAGGGATAATAATAAAGGTTATGATCCTGACACAAATACAAAATGGACAGGAAGCATTTATGACAGCTCATGGTATTTTCGACCGGAGATGGCTAAATATCGCAAGAAAGATAATTTAAAGTTTCCATTCTGGTTAACACCAAATAAACATTATATTGGAGCTGCCTGGTATCAGAAAGAAGTTGAAATACCATTTGATTGGAAAGGCAAAAAGATTGAATTATTTCTTGAACGTCCACACTGGGAAACAACATTATGGATTGATTCAATAAAAGTTGGAATGCAAAATAGTCTTTCAACTCCTCATCGATATGATTTATCGAAAATATTAACACCTGGAAAACATATCATCACACTTAGAATTGATAATCGAATTAAAGAAATAAATGTTGGCCCAGATTCACATAGCATTACAGACCAAACTCAAGGTAACTGGAATGGAATTGTTGGTGATATTTATCTTAAATCTGTTTCGCCAGTTCATTTTGATGATATTAAAATTTTTCCAAATGTAGAAAATAAATCTGCACTCGTTAAGATTGTAATTAAAAATATTACTGACAAAGACATAACTGCAAAGATTAAACTTAGTGCTCAATCTTTTAACTCGAAAACAATTCATAATGTTAAACCAATTTCTAAAAAGATTATAGTTAAGAAAGGAATCTCAAATATTGAAATTAATTATCCAATGGGTTCGAATGTTTTGTTGTGGGATGAATATAATCCAGTACTTTATAAATTAACTGCTGTGTTATCGGATGAATCTGAAAATTTAGATTCACAAGAAATTCAATTTGGAATGCGTTCATTTACAATCAGTGGCACTCGATTTAAAATCAATGGTCGCCCAATTTTTTTAAGAGGAACAGTTGAAAATTGTGTATTTCCATTAACAGGCTATCCTCCAACAGAAGTTGAACCATGGGAAAGAATCTTTGCTATATGCAAAAATTATGGTTTGAATCATATGCGTTTTCATTCATGGTGTCCTCCAGAAGCAGCATTTATAGCTGCAGACAAATTAGGATTTTACTTGCAGGTTGAAGGTCCAAGTTGGGCAAATCATGGTGTAACTTTGGGGGATAGTCTTCCTATTGATAAATATCTTTATGAAGAAACAGAAAGAATTATTAATGCTTATGGCAATCATCCATCTTTTTGCATGATGGCATATGGAAATGAACCCGCAGGAAAAAATCAGGTGAAGTATCTTTCTGAGTATGTAAAATACTGTAAAGAAAAAGACTCACGAAGAGTTTATACAAGTGCTTCAATTGGAAGAAGCTGGCCGCTTGTGCCAGAAAGTGAATTTATAGTTCGCTCTGAACCACGTGGTCTTCCATGGGATGATAATCGCCCTGATAGTAAATTTGATTATTATGATAGAATTAAAAATTATAATGTTCCTTATGTTGTTCATGAAATGGGGCAGCATTGTGTGTTCCCTAATTTCAAAGAAATAAAAAAATACACCGGTGTTTATAAGGCAAAAAATTTTGAATTGTTCAAAGAAGAATTAGAAAAAAATTGCATGGGAGATCAAGCAGAAGATTTTTTGATGGCTTCCGGGAAATTACAAGTATTGTGTTATAAATCCGAAATTGAAGCTGCTTTGCGAACACAGGGATTAGCTGGTATTCAATTACTTAGTCTTAATGATTACCCTGGTCAAGGCACAGCATTAGTTGGAGTTCTGGATGCATTCTGGGATGAAAAAGGATATATAACAGCAGAAGAGTTCAGAAAATTTTTTAGTGAAACTGTTCCATTAGCACGAATCCCAAAATTTGTTTATCTGAATAACGAAACAGTTGAAGCTGAACTTGAAGTTTTTCATTTTGGAAATCATCCGCTTGAAGATGTAATTCCACAATGGAAAGTTATAAACTCTGATGGTGTTGTAATTGCTAATGGTTCATTGCCTAAACAAACAATTCCAATTGGCAATTGTATTAAACTTGGGAAAATAAGTTTACCTCTTTCACAAATTTCAAAAGCAGAGAAATTAAAACTTGAGTTTGATATTGATAATCATTCAAACAACTGGGAATTCTGGGTTTATCCAGAAAAACTTCCTCTGTTGAATAGTGAAGAAATTTATTTTTGCAATAAACTTGATGAGAAAGCAAAATCAATTTTAAAGAATGGCGGAAAAGTTTTTTTGCATGCCGCGGGTATTGTAGAAAATGGTAAAGATGTAGTTCAATATTTAAGACCAATATTCTGGAATACATCATGGTTTAAGATGAGGCCGCCACATACATTAGGAATATTGTGCAATCCAAATCATCCTGCATTTGAAGATTTTCCTACAGAATTTCATAGTAATTTACAATGGTGGGAAATTTTAAATCGCCAACAGGTAATGAATCTTGAACTGTTTCCTCCAGAATTTAAGCCCCTGATACAAACAATTGATACTTGGTTTTTGAATCGTCGATTAGCTGTGTTGTTCGAAGCACAGGTAGAAAATGGGAAACTCATGGTTTGCAGTGCCGACCTTCAAAACAATTTAGAAGAGCGACCTGCTGCAAGGCAATTATTATATAGTTTGACAAAATATATGTTATCAGACAAATTCAATCCGAAGTACAAAGTAGATTATTCAATTATCGAAGAACTTTTCGAAAAGAAAGAAAGACCTCCTGCAATTAATTTTTATACAAAACAAAGCACAGATGATTTAAGACCAGTCCAACAGAAGTTGAAATAAAATCCTTTTTTCTTAGCAATTACTAATTAGTGAAATTATAGATTGTAATATTTCATAAAATTATCTCATCACATTAACATTTTAAAAAGTATTCATTTCTTTCACTTTATATTTTAAAAAATAAAAGGAGGGGGTTATGAAAATTAATTTCTTACTTCTTTTAGTAATTGCTATTCTTGCTGTAAGTAATTCTTATGCTCAATTTACCCAGCAATATGATTCTCTTGGTCTAGTTGTAATACCAGCAGAAAAATTCAGTTCATATCGTCCCGGTTTAGAATCAAAAGCTGGGGATACTTTTGTCATGGAAGATTCAATAGCAGGTTTCATGGGCACGGGCTACATGCGTGCTAAAATGGCAAAAGGAGATGGAAGTATCAGTAACGCAGAAACCATCAATATTAAACTTTCTTATAGTGTAAAATTCATTATACCTGGGACATATTATATCTGGGCATATGTATACTTCCCAAATGACAAAAGTGATTCATTTTTCTTTGGACTTGATGGAAAAGTGTCTGGACAAGTAGCAGGACAACCTCGAGGTGTATGGTCATGGCACAAAGGAGATGCAACAATTAATATTGATACTGCAGGAACTCATACAATTGATTTTTTTGGTAGAGAGCCAAATGCATGTTTAGATCATATTATAATTACATCAAGTCCTACTTTTGATCCAAATACAAATACAGATTGGGAATCATGGGGAATACCAACTTTCGTTCAACGAACTGACTCACTTGGTTTAGTAGTAATTCCTGCTTGGGAATATGATTTTTACAGACCTGGTTTAGGCTCTAAGATCGGTGATAATTTTGCAAAGGAAGATTCAATTGCAGGTTTTATGGGTGAAGGTTATATGCGTGCTCATATGGCAAAGGGTGATGGTAGTATCAGCAATGCAGAGAACATTAATATTAAGCTTACTTATAAAGTAGAATTCGTTAACAAAGGCAATCATTATATTTGGGCATATGTCTTCTTCCCAAACGATAAAGGGGATTCATTTTTCTTCGGGCTTGATGGGAAAGTAACAGGTCAGATTGCAGGTCAACCGCGTGGTCAATGGTCATGGCATAAAGGTGATACTCCAATTAATGTTGATACAATAGGTCTTCATACTGTTGATATTTTTGGCCGTGAACCAAATTCATGTATAAATTATATTATCTTAACCTCAAGTCCAACATTTGATCCAAAAATAAATAAAGAATGGCAACCAAAACCAAAAGGACTGATAGCTTTTGTAAGTTTACCTACAAAGATTGATCCTGCAACAGGAGAAAATGCAGACAAACCATTCATTGATGCATTAAAAAATGAGGGATACAATGTTTATACTTTGTACTCCACTTCAATTGAAACAGCTTCACAAAGCTTTATAGATAGTCTAAACTCGGCAGATTTAGTTATTATTGGACGTTCAGGTGCAAGTGCAGATTTTGGAGGGTCACACAAAACTGCATGGAATAATATTACCTCACCGCTTTTATTACTGCATCCTTGGGCAGCAAGAAATAACCGATTAAATTGGCTTCCTACGAGCACTACAACATCTTACGATACAGCTGGTGATACAATTAAAGCAAAAATTGAATTCCCGGAAGATTCTGTTTTTATAGGTATTCCTATTGCATCAGATAGTACTATGGATTGGGTTATTACTCCTTATGATTTCATGGCTACAACAGATGGAGGTAACGGTAAAGTATTAGCACGAGAATCTATTAGTTCTAATGTTTTATTTGTTCGTTGGGAACCATGGAAAGAGTTCTATAAAGGTTCAGTTGATATGCCTGCAGGATATCGCACTTTAATTGGAAATGGTAATGATCATGCTTATGCAACTCTGGGTCTACCTATGAATTATTACAATTTTACTAAAAGTTCAGAACGAGTTTTTCTTAATGAAGTTGCTCGCATGATTAAACTCGGAAAGGTAGAAAAACCAGTTTCAGTTGAAGAAAATAACACAGTTATACCAATTACTTATTCGCTTGAGCAAAACTATCCCAATCCTTTTAATCCTGTTACTGTAATTAAATTTTCTTTACCAGAATATAGTTATGTGAAAATATCTGTTTATGATATTTTGGGTAGATTAGTAACAAAATTAGTTGAAAGTTATTACGAAGTTGGTTATCACCAAATTCAGTTCAATGCTTCTAATCTTACATCGGGTATTTATTTTTACAAAATGGAAGCTATACCTAATAGCAAACATACAGCGCCATTCCAAAGTGTTAAAAAAATGATGCTATTAAAGTAAAGCATTTATTATTCTATAAGGCTGTGCAAATTATTCGTGCACAGCCAATTTAATTATACATGTCAATAAAAATTAACAATGTTATTAATCCTTCTTAGATGTTTATTAAAAATGGATTTAATAGTTAATAGAGAAATGAATGAATCAAAAAAAATCTTATTGGATAATATCCAATATGCAAGTTTCAGTTTGAAGGTCGTTTTAATTTTATTTTTGTTTTTCTCCAAAAATTTATTATTGCTTGGGGAACAAGACCCACTTACTAAAGCAGATGTGCTTGAGAAAATGCGTTTGGCAAATAATTATTTTATGAAAAAATGGCCTGACCCTTCAATTGATATAATTACAGATAAAAGACGCCCAAGCAATATCTGGACTCGTGCAGTTTATTATGAAGGTTTAATAGCACTCTTTAGAATTGATCCAAATGAAATTTATTATAATTATGCAGTACAATGGGCTGAAAGTCATAATTGGGAACCAGCTTATGGAGGGACTACAACGCGTAATGCAGATAATCAAGCTTGTGGTCAAACTTACATTGAACTTTACCAAATTGATCTACAGCCAAAACGTATTGAAAAAATAAAAACAGTAATCGATAGAATGGTAAATAGTGATAAAATTGATGACTGGTGGTGGATAGATGCTTTACACATGGCTATGCCTGTTTTTGCAAAGTTAGGAACAATCTATAAAGATACATCATATTTTCACAAGATGTATGAAATGTACATGTTTACAAAAACAAAACAAGGCGGCTTTGGGTTATATAATCCAATAGATCATTTATGGTGGCGAGATAAAGATTTTACTCCACCTCATACATCACCTAATGGTGAAGACACATATTGGTCAAGAGGTAATGGATGGGTTTTCGCTGCTCTTACTCGTGTTCTTGATGTATTACCAGAAGATGCACCGCATAGAGATGAATATATTAAAACATTCAAAGAAATGGCTGAAGCATTAATTTCTGTTCAAAGGGATGATGGATTCTGGAATGTAAGTCTACATGACCCTAATGAATATGGAGGCAAAGAAACTTCTGGTACTGCACTTTTTACATACGGACTTGCATGGGGTGCTAATAAAGGAATACTTACAGATTCAGTATATAAAAAAGCTGCTATTAAAGCTTGGAATGGAATGGTTAAATATGCTTTGCATGAAAATGGTTTCTTAGGCTATGTTCAAAGTACTGGGAAACAACCTTCGGATGGACAACCTGTTACATATGACAAAGCCCCGAATTTTGAAGATTACGGTCTTGGAGCTTTCCTACTTGCAGGTAGTGAAATTTATAAATTAGCAGATGCTACTTCTGATTTTTCTTCTGAAAATTTAAGAGATAATCTTACTATACCAAATATTGCAATTTTGCATCCTCCGTTCCCTAACCCATTTAATCCTCAAATAACAATATCATATTCATTGTACAGAAATGGGAATGTACTCCTTTCTGTTTTTGATTTAATAGGACAGGAATTAAAAACTTTAGTTAATCAATACCAAAACAGAGGGGATTATAACATTTTGTTTTATGCTGCTAATCTTGCAAGTGGTACTTATATACTTAGGTTAAAAGTTGATGAATTAACTCAATACAGGAAAGTAATTTTATTACGCTAAAAAATATTTCGGTTTGATAAAAAATAATTTGAGCAAAATTCTATGATAAGAAAACTTCACTCCAAATTATTTTCAATATTTTTTAATAAAAATTTGTTAATTAATTATTTGCTTATCATTGTTGTATTATGTTATAATTATATTTTGGGACAAAATGAGGGTATTATTAAATTATCATGGCTTGGGGGTAAACCTCCGACACTTTCAACTGGAGTTAGCTGGGGTGTACCTTTACCTGAAAGTAAATTTAAGAAGTCAACAAAATTTCAGTTAAAGAATTCGAAAGGCAAGCTTCTGCCATTGCAATCATGGACATTAGCTTACTGGCCCGATGGTTCATTAAAGTGGGTTGGCTTAAGTACAGTTATTGATTCTGATGCAGATTCAATTTTTCAATTAGAGATAGTCGAAAAAGAAAATTTTAATTACAACAAAAAAGTTGAAGTTGTTGAAAATAGTGAAGATGTTTTTGTTAATACTGGAGTTTTACAATGTGATATTCCAAAGCAAGGAAATCAAATTATTCGATTTATAAAATTAGATGGGAAGAATATATCAACAGGAGGGAAATTAACTTGTATTTTACAGAATGGTCCAAATACAGAGACTGATAATCAACCTTACAGAGAAAAATTCATAAGCAAAATTGAAAAAGTTACTGTTGAACAAAATGGTCCTGTAAGAGCAGTTATTAAAATTGAAGGACAACATTATTCAGAATCAAGTAAAAGAAGCTGGCTGCCGTTTATTGTGCGTCTCTATTTTTATGCAGGATTACAATCAATCCGTTTGGTTCATACAATAATTTATGATGGAAATCAAGAAATAGATTTTATTCGTGGACTGGGATTTGTTTTTGATGTTCCGCTTGATGAACAATTTTATAACAGGCACATTCGTTTTTCTGGTGATGATGGAAGATTGTGGGATGAACCTTGCCAGCCGTTAACAGGAAGATTCCCGCTCGATAGAAATGAAGAACTATATTCAAAACAACTTACAGGCGAACGCATTCCTGAATTATCTGCATTTTCTGAAAGACAACAACAGTTAATTAAAAATTGGGCTTCGTGGAATGATTTTAAATTAGTGCAATTAAATGCAGATGGTTTCCGAATTTTGAAAAGAACTAATGATAAAAGTTCATGGATTGATGCAGGATATGGCAATCGTTCTACTGGTTTGGCTTTTGTAGGAGATGTTTCTGGTGGACTTGCAGCTTGCTTGAGAGATTTTTGGCAGTCATTCCCCTCAGCATTAGAAATTAATAATGTTAAGAAAGATACATCACAATTAAAAATCTGGTTGTGGTCCCCAGATGCAGAAGTAATGGATATGAGACATTACGATACACTTGCATATGGACACGATTTAACTGCAAGTTATGAAGATGTTCAACCAGGCTTTAGTATTGCAACTGGAATTGGACGAACTTCTGAAATTTTATTGTATGCTTCATCAAATGTTCCTTCTTATGAAACATTACATAAAATTGTGCAAATTGGAAATAATCCTCCATTGCTTACTGCATCGCCGGAATATATTCATAGTATTAAAGTATTTGGAGTTTGGAGTTTACCAGATAGAAGCACAAATACTAAACGCTGGTTGGAAGAACAACTCGATAAAGCTTTTGAGTATTATAAATTAGAAGTGGAACAACGTCATTGGTATGGATTCTGGAATTATGGTGATGTAATGCACAGTTACGATTTTCAAAGACATACATGGAGATATGATATAGGTGGTTTTGCATGGGACAATACTGAACTAATGCCAAATATGTGGTTGTGGTATAGTTATTTACGTTCAGGTAGGGAAGACATTTTTCGAATGGCAGAAGCAATGACTCGTCACACTGGTGAAGTTGATGTATATCATCTTGGACCTTTTAAAGGATTGGGTTCACGTCATAATGTGATTCACTGGGGCTGCGGTGCTAAAGAAGTTCGTATCTCGCAGGCTGCTCTTAAACGTTTCTATTATTACTTAACTACGGATGAAAGAACCGGTGATTTAATGCGTGAAGTTGTTGATGCAGCAAACGAAGCAATAGGTAAGTACGACCCGCTTCGCTTAATTTTGGAAAAAAGTCAATATCCTACTCATGCACGTGTTGGTCCCGATTGGCTGGCATTAGTTGGAAACTGGATGACTGAATGGGAACGCACAGGTGATACAAAATATCGTGACCGTATTATGATTGGTGTGAATTCTTTATATGAAATGCCTTATGGATTTTTCTCAGGTAAAGATGCTGCATTTGGTTATGACCCTAAGACTTATAAATTATATCGCTTGAGTGAAAACGATATTGGTTCTGCTCATTTATCAGTTTTAATGGGAGGACCCGAAGTAGCTTTCGAATTAAGCAATCTTCTAAAAGATGAAAAATGGAATAAACTCTGGCTGCAGTTCTGTAAACTTTATGCAGCTCCAAAAGAAGAAATTGAAAAAGAATTTAACAAAGCTGTAGAATTAGGGACACCGGGTTCATGGTATGCTCGCCTGCCAGCTTATTATGCTAAAGTTACTGGTAACAAATCTTATGCTGAAAGAGCATGGAAAGAGTTTTTTAATTTCGGCTCAAGACGTTTTCAAACAAATTTTGAAATGGAAAAATATGATGCTATTCAAAGTTTACAACCAGTTTACGAAGTTAAATGGGCATCAACAAATAACACTGCACAATGGTGCTTAAATGCTATTGAACTACTTGATTTGATTGGTGATGCTATCCCGGAGAGTATTCAATTTTCTGAAAATAAATTTCAAGATAGAAATTCTATTAATCAGTTTGAAAAAGGTGAATTACTTTATCAAGATAATTTTGACAATGACTTGAGTAACTGGATTGTAGAAACAAAAATTTCTCCACACTCTAAAGTTGAAGTAAAAGATGGGAAATTAATTATTGATGTTGAACATGGAACAACAGTTTGGTTCAACAAAAAATTGTCTGGAAATATTTTGATTGAATATAATCGAAAAGTTATAGTAGACAATGGTTATAATGATAGATTATCTGACCTCAATCAATTCTGGATGGCTGAAGACCCGCGAAGAGAAAATTTATTTACAAGAGATGGAACATTGGCTGATTATGATTCACTTCGACTTTATTATGCTGGAATAGGAGGAAATAATAACACAACTACTCGTTTTCGAAAATATCAAGGGAATGGAGAACGTACGCTTTTATTTGATTTTCAGGATGACAAATATTTACTCAAGCCAAATAAAAATTATTTGATTCAGATTGTGGTTTATAACGGCACTACAAAACTTTATGTTGATGGTGAAGAATATTTTTCGTTTAAAGATGATGAACCTTTAACCGAAGGCTATTTTGGATTTAGAACTGTAAAGTCGCATCAGGAGATTGATAACTTTAAAGTGTATCGTTTGAAATAAGATTGATAACTTAACCGCTGTGCACTCAATGTTCGCAATGATTATTCAGAGATTCTTCGCTTCGCTCAGAAAGACTTGATTGTTTATTC
>JBBFLD010000011.1:0-92320 GCA_037481715.1 Melioribacteraceae bacterium | reverse complement strand
CTATCAAAACAATTTCTAGTTCGCTGCCAGATGGCAAGTCAGGAATATAATTTGTCTGTCGGGTTTTAATCGAAATGCTCTGAACATAATTTGAAGTGCTTCCATCCTGATTGATGAAAAAAGAAATTAAAGTATCTTCAAATGAAACCACATGAGCAACTGTCAGAAAAAGAATTTTATCCTGTCCTTTATAAATTAGAGTTGCAGTGCCTGAAGCTGTTCTGTTAAAATAGACTTTTTGAACAGCTTTTTTTTCAAAATCAATTTTCTTTAATTCTTCAATTGTTAAGAAAGAATTTGAATCAAAAACATAACTTGTGTAAAAAGCTATGCTGTTAATTAATCTGATACAATCGCTTATTTCTTCGAGATATTTTGATGCATTGATGTAGGGAAACTCACTGTCGTATTTGCCATCGGCTGCAGGAGAATTTATCCTTTCATATTTTGAGATTGCTGAGCATGAAACAAAAATTAGAGCCAAAAAAATAATATTTAAGAATTTACGCTTCACTTTATCAAAAGCATGTAAATTATTTGTAGTGATAATAAACAAACTTATTAAAAAATAATAGTCCAGCCGGCAATTTAACTGTGATTAAAACTACTCTTTAACTTTTTCAAAAATTTTCTAATAACTTCATAGAAACTCATTTAATCAATATTTTGAAATCAGGTTATTTTTTTGAAATTATTATGGATTCAATCCTGTATGACATTCAACACAAAGCATGTCTTTCCATTTATCTCCGACATCATTCCCAGGATGCTTAAATTCAAGCTCTGAATTTACAGAAGCAATTTGCAAATTATTTGCTGGTCCCTGTGAATTTATTGTATGACACAGATTACAATCTTTTTTAATAATTCTTCCTTCGTTCGATTTATGATTATCATTATGACATCTAAAGCAACCAATAAATTCAAGATGACCGATGTTATTTGGATAAACATCCCATCTGACTTTCATTTCTGGAAAAATATTTTTCTTAAATTCACTTTGAATTCCTTTAATAGCTTTATCAATCATTTCATATTTCTTAGCATAAATTTCAGGATAATTATCTTTATAAAATGATTTAATGTAACGTGCAATTTCTTTCATTGCAGAATCTGTTGAAGTAAAATTATTTCCAAGAACATCCATCGCAGCAAATTTTATTTGAGGAAGTTCACGAGGAATATTGCCAGCTGTGATTGCATTATTTATAAAAAATGCAGGCGGCTGATAATTGTGAGAAGGACGATTGTGACAATCCATACAATCCATTACTCTTGTTTCCAAGGAATCCAGAATTTTTTCGTCAGTTTTTAGTGTCCTGTCTTCATAAACAAAAACTTCCCCTGTTTTAAGATTAGTATACTTTACCCATGGAATTTTTTCGCGTTTTGAATCGAGTGCTTTATACTCAATTTTTACATTTGGATTTATATGCCAGTGAATTCCCTCTTCAAGACCGAGAGCACTAACTTGCGAGCCAATTTTCATTGTTAATGTTATATCCCATTCAGTGTTATTAAAATCATTCAAATAATGTTTTTCAAATCTCAATTTTCTTGAATAAAATTTTTGAGGCCAGTGACATTCTTCGCAGGTTTCTCTTGCTGGTCTCAAATTTTTAATTGGTGTTTCAATTGGTTTTGGGACAGTTCCAAGTGTTACTGCATAAACTTGATATAAACCTGACAACTTTGAACGAACATACCAGCTTGCACCTGTGCCCACATGACATTCGACACAAGCAACTCTTGCATGCGGTGAATTTTGATATGCAGTATATTCAGGCTTCATAACAGAGTGACACAGTTTTCCACAAAATTCTACTGATTCTGTAAAATGAAATGCTTCGTAACTTCCAACTGCGGATGCAAGAAGAAAAATTGAAGTTCCAACAGAAAAAATCACAAATGCATTTCTATGCCTAATATCATTAAAATCAATTACTGGCCATTCTTTTTTATCTTTTTGAAGATGCAATCTTTCTTTTCTAACTTTTACCCACATGCCGATTGGAATCAATATCAAACCAAAAATTAATACTGCAGGCAGAGCAATGTATATTATTAAACCAAGATATGAGTTATCTTTCCCGAAAATTGAACTTACAACAAATAAGAATACTATCATAAAAAAACTGATTAGAGCAATTGTAGCTCCAACAAGAGATATCCAGTTTTGTGTAGAGTGTGGTAATCTTATTTTCATATTTCTTCTCAATTTAATGCAGCATTAAATTAAGAAATGATATTCTCATAAAAAAAATATTTTCTTAAAAATAAAGTTGCTAAATTGTTTTATTAAAGATTATTATCTTCATAAAATGGAGCAGTGCTTTTGATCAGCATTCATTTTGAAATAACTTTAGCTTTAATTTCAGTTCTTCTGATAAGCTTTTTATTGGTTCTATTTAATATTTTAAAACGAAGAAAAAAAATTGAGCAGGATTTAAATATCAGGTTTGAGCAATTGAATATCTTAAATGAAAATTTGATGGAAGAAATCCGCATGAGAAAAGAAGCAGAAAAGAAATTAATTGAATACACAGAAGAACTTAAAAACATCAATGCTGCAAAGGATAGATTTTACTCAGTTATTTCTCACGATTTGAAAAATCCTTTTCAAGGACTTTTAAGTTATGCCGATTTACTTTATGAAGAATTTGATTCACTACCCGATGATACCAAAAAAGAAATTGTCAAAGGAATAAGAAATCAATCAAAAAATATTTACGAACTTTTATTAAATCTTCTTGAATGGACAAAACTTCAGTCAAATAAAATCAAAATAGAACCTATAAAAATTAATCTTCGCAATAAAGTTGATGAGATTCTTAATCTTCATGATGCTAATGCTGTAAGAAAAAATATTAAATTGAAAAATGAAATAGATCCAAATGCTGTTGTTTATCTTGATGATTATATCTTAAGTTCTGTGCTGAATAATTTAATCAGCAATGCAATTAAATTTACTAAAGAAGGAGGAGTCGTAACAATCAATTCTCTTTTTAGTTCAGATGGAGTTGAAATAATTGTTCAGGATACTGGAGTTGGAATTTCTTCTGAGGATATTCAAAAATTATTTAAGCCTGATACTCATTTCTCAACTAAAGGAACAAATTCAGAAACCGGAACCGGAATGGGATTACTTTTATGCAAAGAAATGGTTGAAAAACATGGCGGCAGTATTTCTGTTGAAAGCAAATTAAATGAAGGAAGCATATTTAAGGTTTTCTTTCCAATTAAAAATTATTTTTAGTCTGTGGTTCAGAAATGAAAAAATCTTTGAAATATTTTGCAATTAATAAACCTTACGGCGTGCTTTCTCAGTTTACCGATAAAGAAGGAAGAATAACTCTAAAATCACTTTTTAATTTTCCGAAAGATGTTTATCCAGTTGGAAGATTAGATATGGACAGTGAAGGATTGCTGCTTTTAACCAACGATAAATTTTTAACCAATTATTTATTAAATCCCAAAAACAAACATGAACGTGAATATTTTGTTCAGGTTGAAGGAATTCCGACAGATGAAGCAATACAAAAATTAAGTGATGGTTTAATTATCGAAGGAAGGAAAACTCTTCCAGCAAAAGTTAAATTAATTGATGAACCTGATTTCCCTCCAAGAATTCCGCCGATTCGAGAAAGGAAAACAATTCCCACATCATGGCTCAGTATCACTTTAATTGAAGGCAGAAACAGACAAGTTAGAAAAATGACTGCAGCTGTTGGATTTCCAACTTTGCGCCTTGTTCGTGTAAGAATAAAAAATATTTTACTTGGAGAATTAAAGTTTGGAGAAGTAAGAGAATTAACCAAAAGTGAAATTGAAGGTCTATTCAGTTAAAAATGGGTGACTAAAAAGTGAGCTTGAATTTTAATCTATACAATAAATAGCACAAAATAATAATCATATTTTACAAACTATGCTTACTTTTTAGTCACCCTGCTTTTTCAATTGAGAATTATAATTTAAAATTGCAGCCTAAATAAAATGTTCTTCCTAAAGTTCCATAATACAAAACTTCTTCATAATCTTTATTAAACAGATTTTCAACCTTTCCATAAATTTCAAGATTATTCAATAATCGATAAGTGGCAGAAAAATTAATCAAAGAATAATCACTCAATGTTACTCTTTTTGCTGGATAAAATGAAAAATCTTTATCGTCTCGTTTTCCAACATATTTGAATGATGAATTCAACAAAATTTTGTCACTTAACTGATAACCAATATTCATATACAATTGATGTTTTGGCCTTCTGAGCAGCTGCTGATTATAATCACTGCTGTTTTTATATTCATCTTTAGTTTCATTGTAAGTGTAATTAATGTTGAATGAAACTCCATGGAAATCAGAAAGTGTAGAATAAATTTCTAATCCTTTTGATGATGCATTTGCAATATTTATTGTTTTGAAATTTGCATCATAGCCAAACATATTTGTTAATTTCAGATGGAAATAGGTTGCACCAAAAGAAAATTTGCCATTCATAAAAAATTGTTCAAAGCCAATATCCCAGCCTTTGCTTTCTTCTGGTTTTAAATCCGGATTTCCAAAAAGAGGGTCAAACAAATAATAAAGTGAAGGTGCTTTAAAACCAGAACCATAACTCATTTTTAATTTTGTATTTGTTGAATGGAAATAGTAAGCTGGTGCAAATCTGAAAGTAGTTATTGTTCCATACTTTTCATTTTTATCAATTCGAATTCCTAATGAAGTAAATAAAGAGTTTGCAAGATTAAATTGGTCCTGCAAATAAATTCCTGTTGTTCTCATTGATTTTTCAGGGAACACGCTTTCATAAGGACCCCACTCAGATGTGCTTAAATAACTTGAGTTTGCTTTTTCTAATTCTGTTTCAATTCCAGCAGTTATCAAATTATTTTTGATGAAATAAAAATTATTCTGCCAGCCAATTTTAATTCTTTCTGAATGATTGTAACTATTCGACGAAGTGTTAGGTCTAATCTCATCAACATCATCTTTTGCTTTTGCCAATCTTTTCACAAAAGATGCTGAAACAACTTGTTCCCACCTTTTATTGAACAAATCATTTTTTAATTCTGCTTTATATAACTGCTCTTCAACATTGTAATTATAATTTGGGTCGTCGCCAAGTTTATCATTCTGGTCTAAATCGGTTTTCAACTTTGAATATTTATAAAGAAGATTCATTTTCAAATTATTTAGAAAATTAAAATTGAGTTTAGATGTTAGAGAATTATTATTAAACCCGTCACTTTCTGAATTTCCATATTTTGAATTACTTGCTGAAATTCCTTTGCTTCCAATTCCAGCAGCAGAAAGAAAGTAATCAACAATTCCATAATTTCCATTTAAAGAAACATTTCCTTTATAAAATGAATGTGAACCACCTTCAAATGAGATAGAATAATTTTTGTTTTTATTCAATGCTTTAGTAATAATGTTAATTACCCCTGCAATTGCATCGGAGCCATAAAGTGTGCTTTGAGGACCTCTTACGATTTCAATTTTTTCAATATCTGATGTATTTAAAATTGAGAAGTCAAAAGCATTATTAGGAGAAGAAGCATCATTCACTTTAACACCATCAATAAATACAAGAGTATGATTTGAATTAGCTCCTCTCATGAAAAGATTGGCAATTTTTCCCTGACCACCCTGCTGAACTATTGATAAACCGGGAACTTCTCTTAAAACATCAACAACTGTGTTATAATGTTTTTTGGAAATCTCATCGGATGTAATGATTGTAACAGAACTTCCAATTGAATAATAAGGTGTTTCAGTTCTGTTTGCAGTTACTACAACTTCTGATAATGTAGTTTTAAGAGTATCGTTTTGTGCAAATGCAATCAGATTAGAAAAAAATAGAACGATGAATAAAAAATTTTTCATTGAAGTTACTCCTTTTTTTGTTTAACAAATTTTAGTAATTAAAAAGTGTAACTTCGTGGGTTGATAAGTTTGAATGAAATACGATATGTTAACTCGTAAATCAAACCTCACCCGCGAAGGTTGATTTATAAAAACTGGAACTTGCGGCAGGTCTCCTGGCTCGAGATATCGTTTAACGCCTTCCCATCCCTATTTATCGGGACAGTGGCATAATGTTAAACGACTTTATAATCTCTCACAGTTGCGGGGCAGCACCGGATTTTCACCGGTTTCCCTATTAAGTCCTTACACGGACACCGCAAATTGCTTAAGAAAGCAAAAGCAAAGTTAAAAAAATTTTTTTGTGTGACAAGTTTAAAATTTTTTTGCTGAAAAATTTTTTCAGAAGAAGTCATTGAAAAAAGCAATGATTGAAAAAGATATACAATAAACTTATCTTAATAAGTGCATATAAAATTTTTGGTGCAAACTGTGAATCTTCTTCTAACTTACAATTCTCTCTTCTCTAAAATTTTTTTCCAAAGAAATAAAAAAATCAAAACACAGGAGAATCTTAATGGGCTGGTTTCTAAATGCATTAAACTCCTCTATAGGTAAAAAAATTCTTATGGCTTTAACAGGGGTTTGCATTATGTTGTTTTTGGTAATTCATTTAATCAACAATCTTTCTTTATATGGCGGACCCCATATTTTCAACACAGTCGTAAAAAATCTTGACTTCATCAAACCTCTAATCAGAATAATAGAAATAATCTTAGCTTCAATTTTTATTTTGCATATTTACGATGGAGTACGTTTGTGGTACGAAAACAGAAAAGCAAGACCAGTTAAGTATAAAATTAATGCTTCATCTGAAAATTCCAATATATTTTCAAGAACAATGATTTGGAGCGGAAGCATTATTTTTATTTTTCTCGTAATACATTTAAGAACATTCTGGGTATCTTTTAATCTTGGACATCCATTAGCATTAAGTCATAATTACTATGATATTGTTGTTGAAGCATTTCAAAATCCAGTTTACTCGGGCTTTTATATTATTGCTATGATTCTTATGGGTTTTCATCTTATGCATGGATTTCAAAGTGCATTTCAAACTTTTGGATGGAATAACAAAAAATATTTTCCACTAATTCAAAAGCTTGGAGTTATTTACACACTTATTATGGTTATTGGTTTTGCATCAATTCCTATTTACTTTTTATTTTTTTATGGAGGTAACTAATGGTAAAATTAGATTCAAAAATTCCTGCTGGTCCTCTGCAAGATAAATGGGAAAATCATAAGTTTAATATGAAATTGGTTAGTCCTGCAAACAAAAGAAAGTATGAAATTATAATTGTTGGAACTGGACTTGCAGGAGCATCGGCAGCTGCAACTTTAGGTGAACTCGGTTATAATGTAAAAGTATTTACATTTCACGACAGTGCAAGACGAGCACACAGCGTTGCAGCTCAGGGAGGAATTAATGCTGCAAAAAATTATCAAAATGATGGCGACTCTGTTTACAGACTCTTCTTCGATACAATAAAAGGTGGCGATTTTCGTGCACGCGAAGCTAATGTATATCGTCTTGCAGAAGTAAGCAGCAATATCATTGATCAATGTGTGGCTCAAGGTGTTCCATTTGCTCGTGAATATGGAGGCATGCTTGATAATCGCTCTTTCGGTGGTGCTCTTGTTTCAAGAACTTTTTATGCTAAAGGACAAACAGGTCAACAGCTGCTGCTTGGCGCTTATGCTGCTATGAACAGACAAATTAATCTTGGCAAAGTAAAACTTTTTACCAGAAGAGAAATGGTCGATTTAGTTGTTATAGATGGCATTGCAAGAGGTATTGTTGTTCGAAATTTAATTACAGGTGAAATTGAAAAACACTCTGCTCATGCAGTTATACTTGCAACAGGCGGATATTCAAATGTTTTCTTCCTATCAACCAATGCAATGAACTGTAATGCTACTGCTATCTGGCGAGCTCATAAAAGAGGAGCTGCATTTGCAAATCCCTGCTTTACTCAAATTCATCCGACTTGTTTACCTGTTCACGGCGAAGGCCAATCTAAATTAACATTAATGAGTGAAAGCTTACGCAACGATGGAAGAATTTGGGTTTCCAAATTCAAAGGAGATATGCGTCATCCAAACGATATTCCAGAAGAAGAACGGGATTATTTTCTTGAAAGAAAATATCCAACTTATGGAAATCTAAGTCCACGCGATATCTCTTCCCGTGCTGCAAAAGAAGTTGTTGACGAAGGAAGAGGAGCTCAAGGTCAGGAAGCAGTTTATCTTGATTTCAGAGATGCAATTAAAAGATTAGGCAGAAAAGTAATTGAAGAACGATATGGAAATTTATTTGAAATGTATCAAACTATCACTGGTGATAATCCTTATGAAGTTCCAATGAAAATTTATCCTGCACCTCATTACACAATGGGTGGTCTATGGGTTGACTATAATTTAATGAGTACAATACCAGGATTATTTGTAGCTGGAGAAGCTAATTTTTCCGACCACGGTGCAAATCGTCTTGGAGCTAGTGCTTTAATGCAAGGTTTGGCTGATGGATATTTTATTCTTCCATACACAATTGGAAATTATCTTGCAAGTGAAAAACCAGCTTTAATTAAAACAGACCATCCTGAATTTGATAAAGTCAAAAAAGAAATCGAAGATTTTACAAATAAACTTCTTTCAATTAAAGGAAAGAGAACTGTTGACAGCATTCACAAACAACTCGGAAGAATAATGTGGGATAAAGTTGGTATGTCAAGAAGTGAACAAGGTCTTAAAGAAGCAATTAATGAAATTCGTCAATTGAGAGAAGAATTTTGGAAAAATGTTAATGTTGTTGGAAGTGCAAATGATGTCAATCAATGTCTTGAAAGAGCAGGAAGACTTGCTGATTATCTTGAATTAGGAGAATTAATGGCAATAGATGCTTTACATCGTAATGAATCTTGTGGTGCACATTTCCGAGTTGAATATCAAACTGAAGAAGGAGAAGCTTTAAGAAATGATGAAGAGTATGCTTATGTAGCTGCATGGGAATTTAAAGAAGTTGGTAAATGGGAATTAAATAAAGAGCCGCTTGTATTTGAAAATGTTCAATTAGCAACAAGAAGTTATAAATAAAAAGTTTTGAAATAAGGGGTAGAAAAATGAACAACAAAAAATTGAACTTAACCTTGAAAATCTGGCGTCAACCCGGACCTAATGCCGCAGGAAGTTTTGTTGAATATAAAGTTTCTGTTTCTCCTGATTCATCTTTCCTTGAAATGCTTGATGAACTTAACAATGAACTTGAAAGTAAAAATTTAGACCCGATTGCATTTGAAAGCGACTGCAGAGAAGGCATTTGTGGAACATGCGGACTTGTAATTAATGGACATCCACATGGTCCAGTTCCTCGCATTGCGACATGTCAATTACACATGCGAAACTTTAAAGATGGAGATACAATTTGGGTTGAACCATTCAGAGCAAAAGCTTTTCCTGTAATAAAAGATTTAATGGTCGACCGCTCTGCACTTGATAGAATTATGGAAGCTGGAGGATTTATTTCTGTTAATACAGGGAGTGCCCCTGATGGAAATGCTATTCCAATTCCCAAAGAAGTAGCTTCTGAAGCAATGGATGCAGCAACCTGCATCGGTTGCGGCGCCTGTGTGGCTGCATGTAAAAATGCTTCTGCTATGCTTTTTGTAAGTGCAAAAGTTTCGCACCTTGCATTACTTCCTCAAGGTCAACCTGAACGATATCGAAGAGTTCAAGCAATGGTTAAGAAAATGGATGAATTAGGTTTTGGTGCATGTTCAAATACTTATGCTTGCGAAGCTGAATGCCCAAAAGGTATTTCAATTAAGAACATTGCCAGAATGAATCGAGAATATGTTATGGCTAAACTTAAAGCCGAAGAGGTAGATTAATCCCGACAAAGTCGGGATTTTTTTTAACCTTTTTGGTATTATTGATATTGTGTATCAAGAATTTTTGAAATTAATTTAATTGACAACTTGGGTTTAAGCATTCCATGTTCGAAAGAGAAATAAAATTTATTTATGATTTCAACCTGAACAAGATTAATAAACTTGGTCCCTATTTTACTTTCGAACAACTTTCTGCTGTTGACCTCCATCCTGCGGTTCTTCACTACATCTCTGCAGAAATAGACTATATCATTTTTGAAGACAGACAAAAACTTCTAAAGGATTCTATATTCGACTACTCTGGAGAAAAAATTGCTTATTACTTCTCTCTTATCAATGATGAAATTAAAAGAACAAAAAAACTTTCTTTCGAATATGTTTCTAAATTAATTCTTCATGCATCTTCTTTCACAATCAATTATTTAGTTCGACCTAAATGGACACTAAAAAAATTTATTTACGATGAAGGTGAACACAGAACTTCGGGGGAAATCAAACAAATCCTAAATTATGTTTATTATTATAACTATCTTAAAAAAATTCTGATTTCATACATCAATTCCAAAAAAATTCTTTCTCTCAATCTTCAAGAATTTGAAGAACTGCTTGACAAAATCGATAAAATCGGTGTTGAAACAAATCTCAATAGTATTTTATCTACTGCTCTTACTTCGATGGCAGACTTCTTCAATATCGGCGAATTACACAAAAATAAAATACCACTTCAGGCTATAGAACTTTTTCTTGAAGAGAAAAATTTAGACCAACATTTAAGAAGAATCAGAATTGCATTTGGAGATGATACAACAATTAAATGCAGCATCAACGATTTACAAAAAGAATTTAATGCGGTTTTGAGTGAAGAAAAACAAATCGAAGAACTTGCGCAGGAAAAGATTGAAACTATTGAAGAAGTTGAATCCTCAGAAGAAATAAACATCAGTGAATCAGAAGAAAATATTTATGAAGAAGATTCTTTTGAAGAAGAAATTAGTGATTCAGAAAAAGATGAAATTAATATTAAAGCAGAACTAAATGAAGATAGTGAAGAGCATCATGAGTTGGAAAATGAAAATTTCTCTGAAGTTGAGAAAAAAGAAGAAGAAATTCCAGTTAGTCACAAACCTCAAAAATTTAGAATAAGAATTGACAAGGATAACGAAATTGAACCTTTAGAAGAAGAATCAGAAAATCAAGCAGAAGAACAAAAGGAAGAAACCATTTCACAGGAAGAAGTTACAATCACAACTAACTTTTTTGAAAATAAAAATTTGATAAAAGAAGAATCAGAAGAGATAGATGAAGATGAAACAGAAAATTTAACCGAAGAAGATAGAATTGAAGACGAATCTGAAAATAGCGATACACTTGAAACTATAATCAAAATTTCTGATGAGTCAATTCACCCCAAAGAAAGTATTAAGCACGATGATAATACAAATGAAAATTTAGAAACAAAACCTTTTGAGAAAAAAACAAAATCAATTAATATAAATGAACTTTTAGAAGACAGAGAAATAACAAAAATAATCGAAACAATATTTGATTACGACATCGAAGATTTTTCAAATATTCTCGAATCAATTTCAAATTGTGATTCAATAGAAGAAGCCAATCAAATTATTGATGAAGCACTTTTAAACCGTAATCTAAGTTCCAGCTCAAAGGAAGCAGAATTATTCAAATCAATTATATCAGAATATTTTAAGAGCTCGCAATAATTATGTTTATTGATTATGCAAAAATTTATGTAAAAGCCGGCAAAGGCGGCAATGGAGCCGTTGCATTTAGAAGAGAAAAATATGTTCCAAAAGGTGGTCCTGCAGGCGGCAACGGTGGCAATGGAGGCAATGTGATTTTTGTTGCCGACAAAAATTTAAACACTCTTCTCGATGTTCGATATAAAAGAAAATACATTGCACAGAATGGACAGCCCGGCGGCTCTTCTCTTAAAGACGGAAAAAATGGAAAAGATGTTTTTATTAAAGTCCCTGTTGGAACTGTAATTAAAGATGCTGATACAGAAGAAGTTCTGTGTGACCTTGACGAAGATGGAAAAACTTTCATTGCAGCTAAAGGCGGCAAAGGTGGAAAAGGAAATGCAAACTTTGCTACTCCTACAAATCAAACTCCGCGATATGCCGAACCTGGAAAAGAAGGTGAAGAAAAATATTTAATACTCGAATTAAAACTTATTGCAGATGTTGGTTTGGTTGGATTTCCTAATGCAGGCAAATCAACTTTGATTTCAGCTATTTCAGAAGCAAAACCTAAAATTGCTGATTACCCTTTCACAACACTCGAACCAAATCTTGGCATTGTTCGATACAAAGATTTCCAAAGCTTCACAGTTGCTGATATCCCAGGCATAATTGAAGGAGCTCACAAAGGAAAAGGACTTGGTTTAAAATTTTTGCGTCACATTGAAAGAACAAAAGTTTTATTAATAATGATTGACATTACTTCAGAAAATCATCAAAAAGATTATAAAACTTTGATGAGCGAACTTGAAAAATATTCCAAAGTATTAAGCAAAAAGAAACGAATTATTGGCTTTTCAAAAGCTGATTTGGTTGATGAATCGACAATAAAAAAAATCAAAAAGAAAAAACTTGATGATAATGTTCCGGTTGTTGTTTTTTCTGCAGTAAGCGGATTTGGAATTCAAGAACTTCTGGATGAATTATGGAAACAACTTCAAGATTAACCATTCGCGGATTTATTTTTCACATTCTGATTTTATCTTTCATTCTGTTTATCACATCATTAATCTGTTTATCAATTGGAAGTGTTAATATCAGTATTAAAGAAATTTTTTCAATTCTTTTTTTTAATCATGAAAATTATTTATCACAAATCATCTTAGAAATTAGATTGCCTCGAATTCTTTATGCAATTATGGTTGGCGGTGGCTTATCAATTGCAGGTGCTGTGTTCCAATCTTTATTAATGAATCCACTTGCGGAACCTTACATTCTTGGCATTTCAAGCGGCGGAACTTTTGGAGCAATTCTTTCTTTCATTTTAGGATTAACTTTTATTGGAACTCAATTTCTTGCATTTGCTGGCTCATTATCTGTTATGCTGATAGTTTTTATTTTAGGAAGAAGATTTGGAGAACTTGAACCCAATGTGCTTTTGCTTTCTGGTATAATGGTTGGTGCTTTCTTTTCTGCAGCAATTTTATTGATGATGACTTTAATGAATGATTCACTTCGAACAGCTATTTTCTGGCTAATTGGAAATTTGTCATTAGCAGAAAAAAGTAATCTGATTTTTGTTCTTCCAGTCACAATTTTAACTTCAGGAATTTTAATCCTTCTTTCAAATAAGTTTAATGTTATAAGTCTCGGTTCAGATTATGCAAAACAACTTGGAATTAATACAAAACTCCTTAGAAATTCATCTTACATTATAACAAGCATAATGATTGGAACACTTGTATCAGTAAGTGGAATTATTGGATTTGTTGGATTACTAGTTCCTCATTTATGCAGAATGATTTTTGGAAATGACAATAGAATTGTATTTACTTCCTCATTTTTTATTGGAGCTTCTTACTTAACTATTGCAGATACTATTGCAAGAACAATCATATCGCCTGCAGAATTGCCTGTTGGAGCAATAACCGCATTAATTGGCGCCCCAATTTTCATCTATCTTTTTAAAAAAAGATTTAATTCAACAACTTAGCGAGGCAAAGCTATGACAATAAAAAATATCAAAATCTGGTTAGTTGCTATAATTTTTATTTCTGCATGCTCAACAGGAATTAATTTTTTCACAGATAGTGACGAAGTTCAATTAGGCAAGCAGTTCGATTCCGAAATCAGAAAGAACACAAAAGAATATCCCATTTATGATAATCAAGAAGTAAAAGAATACATTGATAAAAATATTTTTAGAGAAATATTAAAATCCCCTGAAATTAAAAAACGAGATGTTTACAATTATCAGATTGAAATAATTGATAACGACAGTACACTTAATGCATTTGCTCTGCCGGGCGGCTACATTTATTTATATACAGGATTGTTAAAATATCTAGATTCGGAAGCTGCGCTTGCCGGTGTAATTGGTCATGAAATCGCACATGTTGAAAGAAGACATGCAACACAGAGAATTACAGCTTCATATGGTATCTCAATAATCTTAAGCATCGCACTTGGTCAAAATCCATCGCAGCTTGCCGAACTTGCAGCTAATTTGTTTTCGGGATTGGCATTACTTGCAAACAGCCGGGCAAATGAAGACGAAAGCGATGAATATTCAATAAAATATTTAAGCTCAACAAGATTTTATCCTGGTGCAGTCAAATTCTTTTTCGAAAAACTTAGAGATGATGGATTAGTTTCTAAATCAAGTTCTAAAATTGCAACTTTTCTTTCAACTCATCCCGACCCGATTGATAGAATCAATACCACAGAAAACAGATTAAAAGCTATGGGGATAACAATATTAAACTACAAAAGCGAAGGAGAAAATATTTTTAAAGATGCTTACAGGAAAAACATTTTAAATAAAATGAAATAATAATTATATTAAAATAATTTATAAACTAACTTAATCATGAAAAAAATATTTTATATTTTATTAGTATTCACAACCTGCATTAATTCACAAAATAATTCTAAGTATTTTGATTATCCTATCTCTCCCATCAGCATCAAAAATGTTATAATTAACGATAATTTCTGGCTGCCAAAAATCAGCATTATACAGGATACAACAATTTATTATGCTTTGCGAAAATGTGAAGAAGAAGGAAGAATAGAAAATTTTCTTGTTGCCGGCGGAAAAAAGAAAGGTGAATACAAAGGTAAAATGCCTTTTGATGATACTGATGTTTATAAAATAATTGAAGGAGCATCATATTCATTAATTAACAAACCAAATCCTGAATTAGAAAATTATATTGATTCATTAATTGCAATTATTAAAATTGGACAGGAACCTGATGGATACCTTACCACTTGGTTTACAATTAATAAAGAAAAACCTCCAGCATGGTGGGTTAAACCATCAAAATACAGATGGGAAAATGAAATAAGCAGTCATGAATTATATAACAGCGGACATTTATTTGAGGCTGCTGCCGCACATTACTGGGCAACAGGAAAAAGAAACTTTTTAGATATCGCAATTAAAAATGCAGATTTACTCGTAAAAAATTTTGGTCCCGGCAAACTGCATATTCCACCAGGACATCAAATTGTTGAAACAGGTTTAATAAAACTTTATCGAATTACTCACAACGAAGATTATCTCAAGCTTGCAAAATTTTTTCTTGACTTGAGAGGAGATTCAACAACTCACAAATTATTTGGTGAATACAGTCAGGATCATCTCCCTGTAATTAAACAGTATGAAGCTGTTGGTCATGCAGTAAGAGCACTCTACATGTACGCTGGTATGACCGACATTGCAGTAATATTCAAAGATAATGATTACCTAAATGCAGTAAATAAACTGTGGGAAAATATTGTTAATAAAAAAATGTACATTACCGGCGGTTTGGGTTCAAAACATGAAGGCGAAGCATTTGGAGATGATTATGAACTGCCAAACTTAACAGCTTACAACGAAACTTGTGCTTCAATAGCAAGTATTTATTGGAACCATCGTTTATTTCTGCTTACTGGTGATTCAAAATATTTTGATATTATTGAAAGAACACTTTATAATGGATTATTATCCGGAATTTCATTAGACGGAAAAAATTTCTTCTATCCAAATCCATTGGAAAGTGACGGTAAATATGAATTTAATATGGGAAGCTGTACACGTCAACCATGGTTCGATTGTTCTTGTTGTCCAACAAATCTAATTCGTTTTATACCCTCAATTCCAAATTTAATTTATGCTGTTAATCAAGATTCTCTTTACACTAATTTATTTATATCAAACAATGCAACTGTTAATATCAATGATGTGAAAATTGAGATTTCACAAAAAACTGATTATCCATGGAATGGAAAAATAAATATTTTCATTGAGCCGGAAAGAGAGATATTATTTACATTAAAAGTTCGAATTCCAGGCTGGGCATTGAATAAACCTGTTCCCAGTAATTTGTATTCATATATTGATAATCACAATCAGGAAATTTTATTAACCATAAATGGAATTCAAGAAAGTATAAAACTTAATAAAGGTCATATTGAAATCACAAGGAAATGGAATAAAGGAGATAAATTAGAATTAGTACTTCCAATGAAAATTCATAAAGTAATAGCAAATGAAATGGTCAAAGAAGACAGTAATAAAGTTGCATTCGAATATGGTCCTATAGTTTATTGTGCAGAAGAAATTGATAATAAAAATATTTCATCAATCAATATCCCAGAAGATATAAACTTAGAACCAGCAGAAAAAGATATTAAAGAAGAAAAAGTAATTTCATTCAAAGGCAAAATTAATAATGATGAATTGATTCTAATCCCCTACTATACATGGTCAAACAGAGGGATTGGAAAAATGAAAGTCTGGTTTCCAATAACTAAAAATATTAAATGATGAAAAGGGCTGCATTTCTTTTCTTATTAGTTGGGTCAAGTTTATTTGCACAAAGTAATACTTTATTTAAGTTATGGTATAACAAACCAGCAGACAAATGGGTTGAAGCACTGCCAATTGGCAACGGAAATTTAGGTGCAATGATTTTTGGTAATCCATCTTTTGAAAAAATTCAACTCAATGAAAATACTATCTGGGGTGGTCAGCCTCATAGAAATGATAATCCAAATGCAAAAAAATTTTTAACAAAAGTAAGACAATTAATTTTTGAAGGAAAAAATAAAGAAGCTCAAGAACTTATAAATCAAAATTTTATAAGTAAAATTTCTCATGGTATGCCTTATCAGACTGCCGGCTATCTTCTGCTTTCATTTCCTAAACATGAAAATTATTCAAACTATTACCGCGAACTTAATCTTGAAACAGCAATTGTTACAACTTTATATGAAGTAAATGGCATAAGTTACAAGCGGGAAATTTTTTCTTCTCACCCTGATAATATCATAGTCTTTAGAACAACAGCAAGTAAACAAGGAAGTTTAAGTTTCACTGCTGCATTAAATCATCCCGGCAAAGTTGATGTTTTTACAGAAGGAAATGATAAATTAATAATGTCAGGAATTACCAGCGATTGTGATTCAATCAAAGGAGCAGTAAAATTTCAGGTTCATGTAAAAATATTGACTTCTGGAGGAACTATAACATCAACGGATACAAGTTTAATTGTCAAAAATGCAGATACAGCAACGATATTTATTTCTATTGCATCAAGTTTTAAAAACTATAAAGACATTAGCGCCAATCCATATGAAAAAGCAAATTCTTTTATTGAAAATGTTATAAAGAAAAACTATGTACAAATTCTGAATGATCATCTCAATGATTATCAAAATTATTATAACCGCGTAAGTATTAATCTTGGAATTACAGATGCAGTAAATCTTCCAACAAATATTAGATTAGAAAACTTTGCAAAGAGTGATGACCCTCAATTGGTATCGCTCTATTTTCAATATGGTCGTTATTTACTTATATCTTCATCTAGACCTGGTGGACAGCCTGCAAATCTTCAAGGAATCTGGAATGACCAGCTTTATCCTCCATGGGACAGCAAGTATACTGTCAACATCAACACAGAAATGAATTACTGGTTATCAGAGCCTACAAATTTAACTGAAATGAATGAGCCATTAATTCAAATGATTAGAGAGCTTTCGCAAACAGGAATTCAAACTGCAAAAGATATGTACAATGCAAAAGGATGGGTTCTTCATCATAATACTGATATCTGGAGAATTACAGGACCAGTTGATGGTGCATTCTGGGGAATGTGGCCATTAGGCGGTGCATGGCTCTGCCAACATTTATGGGAAAAATATTTATTCAACGGCGATATTGAGTATCTTAAATCAATCTACCCTATCTTGAAAAGTGCAACTGAGTTCTTTCTTGATTTCCTTGTTGAAGAACCAAACCATAAATGGTTAGTTGTTTCTCCTTCCCTATCTCCAGAAAATGCACCTTCAATTCATCCAGATGTTTCAATAACAGCAGGTACTACAATTGACAATCAGATTCTTTTCGATTTATTCACAAAAACTATTAGAGCAGCTCAAATCCTTAACATTGATAAAAATTTTACTAAAAAAGTTGATAAAAAACTAAAAAGATTACCTCCAATGCAAATTGGGAAATGGGAGCAACTTCAGGAATGGCTGGAAGATAGGGATAATCCAAATGACAAACATCGTCATGTATCTCATTTGTATGGATTATTTCCATCAAATCAAATTTCACCATATCGAACACCAGAATTATTTTCTGCAGCAAGAACTTCATTAATAGCAAGAGGAGATGAATCGACAGGCTGGTCGATGGCATGGAAAATAAATCTATGGGCTCGTTTGCTTGATGGCAATCATGCATTAAAATTAATTAAAGATCAACTATCACCCGCAATCCTGCCTGATGGAAAACATAAAGGAGGAACTTACCCAAATCTTTTTGATTCCCATCCTCCATTTCAAATAGATGGAAATTTTGGATTTACTTCTGGAATTATAGAAATGCTTTTGCAAAGTCATGATGGAGCAATTCATTTTCTCCCTGCTCTTCCTGATGAATGGAAAAATGGAAGTATAAGTGGTTTGAGAACACCCGGAGGTTTTGAAGTTAGTTTTAATTGGGAAAATGGACTGGTTCAAAAAATTATTATTAAATCAAAACTTGGTGGTAATTGCAGAATACGTCTGCCAAATGAAATTATTTTATCAAATGGTAAATTGAAAAAAGCAAAGGGCAAAAATTCAAATCCTTTTTTTGAAACTCCTGAATTAAAAAAACCTATTATTTCTAATCCCGAAAAATTGAATACTATAAACATCAAGAAAACTTTTTTATACGATTTCGATACTGAAGAGGGAAAAACTTATATTCTTGCTATAAAGAAATCAGAATAATGATCTTGATTAAATAAATATTCGAGTTCAATTTTATTAAATAGTTATAAAATTCATCTATTAGAATTACAGTAAATAAAAGGGCATCTCATGAGAAATTTAGTTTTCATTTTTCTTTTCATTATTGTTAATTGTGTAATTTCTCAAACTACATTGAATCGTAAACCAGAGAATTTTGATTCTCTGAGAACAAATATTCCCCATGGAAAAATTGACACAATACATTATGAGTCTAAGACTGTAGGTACGATTCGAAGGGCAATTGTATACACTCCGCCTGAATTTTCCAGCGATAAGAAATATCCTGTGCTTTATCTCTTACATGGCATTGGTGGAGACGAAACAGAATGGTTGAAAGGTGCGCAACCGCAGGTTATTTTCGATAACCTGTATGCAGAAAAGAAGATGGAACCTATGATTGTCGTAATGCCGAATGGCCGTGCTATGAAAGATGATCGAGCAACGGGAAATATCTTTGATAGTGTAAAAGTCCAAGCATTTGCCAATTTTGAAAAGGATTTACTGAATGACTTGATCCCATTCATTGAAAATACGTATCCTGTGTATACAGATCGTGAGCATCGAGCAATTGCTGGACTTTCTATGGGTGGTGGACAATCACTAAACTTTGGATTAGGAAATCTTGATCGATTTGCCTGGATTGGGGGTTTTTCATCTGCGCCGAATACCAAAATGCCAGAAGAGCTTGTTCCTGATCCTGAACAGGCTAAGAAAAAAATAAAACTCCTATGGATTTCCTGTGGAGAAGATGATAATCTAATCTTTGTCAGTCAACGAACGCATGATTATCTTACAAGGAAAAATATTCCGCACATTTATTTCGTAGAACCAGGTGGTCACGATTTTAAAATTTGGAAAAGCAGTCTATATTGGTTTTCGCAATTGATATTCAAGCCAGTTGATGAGAATACAATCAAAAAATTCACGACAGCAGGAACGCCTGCTTCCAGCAATGTGCGTGGAGCGAGATATCCACAAATTTTACCTGATAGCCGCGCCATATTTCGTATTAAAGCACCCGAAGCTCAAAAAATACAGCTTGACTTACACAAGAAATATGACATGAAAAAGAATGAGGATGGTGTGTGGGAAGTTATCACGGATTCTTTAACAGAGGGATTCCATTATTACTCATTGATCATCGATGGGGTAGCTGTTTGTGATCCTGCGAGTGAGGCATTCTATGGAATGGGACGCATGGCAAGTGGGATTGAGGTGCCGTATAAAGATTGGGACTACTGTGAAGTAAAGGATGTGCCCCATGGAGATATTCGAATCAAAAGATATTTCTCCAAGATAACCCGTTCATGGCGAAGCTTTTATCTCTATACCCCACCTGGCTATGATCAAAATACAAATGAAAAATATCCTGCGCTCTACATTCTTCATGGTGGTGGTGAAGATCAGCGCGGATGGGCACAACAAGGAAAAACAGATTTGATTATGGATAACCTTATTGCTGAGAAAAAAGCAGTACCAATGATTATTGTAATGGTTGATGGGAACATGCCACTCCAAGCATTTGGCGAAGATGGGTTGAGACTTTTTGAATCTGAGCTGAAAGAATGTGTCATTCCTTTTGTTGAGAAGAATTACAGAGTGAAAAATCAAGCACGATACAGAGCGCTGGCTGGCTTATCCATGGGAGGACTTCAAACTCTGTATGCAGGAATACGAAATACAGATTTGTTTGCTTATCTTGGCGTTTTCAGCTCAGGCTGGATAGTTCCTCGGCAAAACGATCTTGCTGAGCGGCAATATGAATATATTGCAAAGAATAAAGAAAAGATTACATCAAATCTGAAGTTACTATGGATTGGAATGGGTGGAAAAGAAGATATTGCATGGCAGAATTGCCAAGTCATGCTTAAAAAGTTTGATGAATTAGGCCTAAAGTATTTATACAGCGAGTATCCTGGAGGACATACATGGCCTGTATGGAGAAATAATCTTTACAATTTTGCACAGTTGTTGTTTCAATAAAAGGGGGCAGAAATGAATAGATATGCAAAATGTCTGTTTGTGATTGTTTTCGTTTCGTTCTTCGGTGGAAGGTTACATTCAGAAACCTACTCTGTAAAAAGTCCGAATCAGAAATTAGTTGTTACATTCTGTCTAACTCCACAAGGTGAACCAGTTTATTCTATTTCACACACTGGAGTTATTATTTTGAAGGAGTCAAGATTAGGCGTTGTGAGAAGCGATGGAGATTTCTCAAAAAATCTTTCTATGGATTCCGCATCGAATGAAATGACTGTTTCCGAGAATTATACATTACTGCATGGTAAAAGGCGTAATTGCCAATACGTTGCGAACAGAAGAGTTTTCTATCTAAAGAACAAGGATTCGAAACAGATCGAAATTATCTTTCAGGTTTCAAACGATGGCGTTGCTTTCAGATACTATTTCCCTGAAAAGACTGATACGCTGGTTACGATATACAAAGAATTAACCACGTTCCACTTTGATCTTTCGACAAAAGCCTTTCTTCAGCCCTGTCCCGATTCTCGTACAGGTTGGTGTTTTACTCAGCCATCGTACGAAGAATATTATCAAATAGATATACCAGTAGGAACACCCTCTCCATATCAAGCGGGTTGGGTAATGCCTGCACTTTTTCATTATGGTAATTATTGGATTTCCATCACAGAAACTGCCGTCGATACAAATTATTGTGGATCACGCTTGAGCCAATTTTCACCTGACGGTGAGTATTCAGTTCAATTTCCTCAGCCGCAGGAAAGCAACTCAGGCGGACCATATCTGCCAGAATCCAGATTACCTTGGTATACACCGTGGCGTGTTATTACCATTGCTGATAATCTGGGTGGATTGGTAGAATCTACTCTGGGAACTGATCTTGCAAATCCAGCGCAGTATGATGTTTCATCGTGGCTTGAGCCTGGCATTGCTTCGTGGAGCTGGGTTATTTTGAAAGATGATTCCACTGTGTACAGCGCTCAGCGCAGATACATTGATTTTGCTTCTGCGATGAATTGGAAGTACTGCCTCATCGATGCTTTCTGGGATAAACAAATTGGCTATGAGAAGATAAAAGAACTTGCTGATTATGCGAAAACTAAAAATGTGAAACTGCTTTTATGGTATAACTCAGCTGGCGATTGGAATACAACAACACTGACACCGCGTGACAAATTGCTTACTAAGGAACTGAGATATGCTGAATTTCATAAATTGAAAGAGATGGGTATTGCGGGAATAAAAGTAGATTTCTTTGGCGGGGATGGTCAATCAATGATGAAATACTATATCGATATTCTTAAAGATGCAGAAAAGTTTCATCTTGCTGTAAACTTTCACGGGTGTACATATCCAAGGGGTTGGCACAGAACATATCCGAATCTGGTAAGTATGGAAAGCATACGAGGAGAAGAGTACGTGACATTCAGCCAGTACTTTGCAGATAACCAACCTTGGCATTGCACGGTTATTCCGTTTACCCGAAATCTTTTTGACCCGATGGATTTTACACCGGTAAATTTCTCTGGTATTCCCAATATTCAGCGCAGAACAACCGGAGGATTTGAAATAGCTCTCTCGGTTTTGTTCACATCAGGTATTCAGCACATTGCTGAAACTCCAGAAGGAATGGCGAAACAACCGGATTATGTTATAGAATTCATGCGTACTGTTCCGAACGTATGGGACGATGTAAAGTTCATCGATGGCTATCCAGGGAAGTTTGTTGTGCTGGCAAGAAAGAAAGGAGATACATGGTACATTGCTGGCATTAACGGCGAAAATACCGAACGGACGATTGAGCTGAATCTTTCATTCCTTGGAAAAAAGTCTAAAGGATTTATGATTACGGATTCTGAAGATGCAAAACAGTTTGTGAAGAATCGTGTGGATTTTTCAAAACCAATGAAAATAAAGATGCATCCATACGGTGGATTTGTTATAAGAACGATGTGAGTTCACGATTATTGATATGACTTTTAATTATACGTTCTGTAAAAAAAGGAAGGAAAAAGTGATGAAGCACATTTGTTTGATTATTGCATTCATTTTTATTTCACTTTCATGTTTTGGTCAGTCCTTTTCGAAAAGCTGGAAGAATATCAATTATGCAGGCGATACGGCAGTGTATCACAGATTGGATATTTATCTTCCCCAAGGTGATAAGGCAATGTATCCTGTTGTAGTTGCAATTTACGGAAGTGCATGGTTCGGGAATAATTTCAAAGAATCTGCATTTACATCTCTGGGAAAACCATTGCTCGATGCAGGATTTGCCGTGGTTACTCCAAATCATCGTTCCAGCTACGATGCAAAGTATCCAGCGCAGATTCAGGACATTAAAGCAGTTATCCGATTTATCAGAGCGAATGCAAGTCAATACCAGCTCGATACATCGTTTATTGGCATCACTGGTTTTTCATCGGGTGGGCATCTTGCTGCTTTGGCAGGTACTTCCAGAGGAGTGAAAGAATATACCGTTGGATCAATTACTATGAATATCGAAGGAAATGTTGGATCTTACACGTCGTATTCAAGCTCGGTCG
The DNA here is from genome assembly GCA_037481715.1 of Melioribacteraceae bacterium. GTDB lineage: Bacteria > Bacteroidota > Ignavibacteria > Ignavibacteriales > Melioribacteraceae > Rosettibacter. The sequence goes on along the minus strand of JBBFLD010000011.1, from coordinate 68,985 downwards.
ATGCAGTTGTAGACTGGTTTGGGCCTACAGATTTGCTCAAGATGGATTCTTGCGAAACCAACGGTATGATAGATCATAGTTCTCCTACCGCACCTGAAGCAGTCCTTATCGGTGGACCTGTCCAGGAAAACAAGGAAAAGGCTACTTTGGCTAATCCAATTACCTATGTGGATCCTAGTGATCCGCCATTTCTCATTCTTCATGGCGATAAGGATCCATTGGTTTCATATTGTCAGAGCGTAATGCTTTTCAATGCACTTCAAAATGCGGGTGTGCCAAGCAGATTTGTCCTTGTTCCAGGTGGTCAACATGGACAAGGTATGTTTGTGGATCAGTATTTGAAAATGATGGCAGATTTCTTCATTCAACAACTTGAAGTAACTCAAGTTAATAAAAGCGAGCCAACAAATGGAGTCAAATTTCTTGTTTCTCAAAATTATCCAAATCCATTTAACTCCATGACAACGATAACATTTACAATTCCGATAAAATCGTTTGTTACGATAACTGTATTTGACTCATTAGGAAGAGAAATTGCGAAACTTGTTTCTGAAGAGTTTGCACCGGGTACTTACACGCGTCAATGGAAGCCAGAGGGACTTTCAAGTGGTACGTATTTTCTCCGTTTGGAAGCCGGGTCTTACGTTGAAACGAAAAAGCTTATTTTAATGAAATGAAGAGATGAAAATGAAGGTGGAGAAAACCCTGAACAATATCCTCCAAGATAAACAATAATAATAATAATAAATAAATGGAGAAGGTATGAGAACAATTGTTGCGATTCTATCTTTAATGACATTAGTTATGAGCAGTAATGCACAAAATCTAAATGGAAAATGGAAAGGCAGTTTCTCTGGACCATGTGGAGATATGGGGTTGTCTTACACATTTAAAGTTGTTGCCGATTCTTTAACTGGTTCGGTTACTTCGATGATGGGAACGTTACCAATTGTTGGCAAAGTCGATGGGAAAAAATTTTCATTTACAGTCGATGTTAATGGGCAAACCTTTACTGATACAGGAATTCTTGAAGGTGACAGTATACTTCTTCAATCTCCTCTCATGGAAAAGCCGATTGTTTTGAAAAGAGTACCAGAAGAATCAAAGATTAATGGAAAATGGCTTGGTAAAGTTAGTGGTCCGCAGGGAGAGTTTGAAATAACATTTGTTTTCAAAGTAGATGGAAATAAATTAATAGGGAAAAACTCTACTGCAATGGGCGAAAATGATTTAACCAATGGTATAGTTAATGGAAATGAATTCTCGTTCGATGTTAATATGGGAGATATGAAAATTAACCATAAATGTAAATATCTTGAAAATCATACAATTGATATGAAAGTAGATTTTATGGGACAGGATATATTAATGAAGTTAACACGAGCAACAAATTAAAATATTGAAGGAATAATTATGAAAACACATCCAATACTCTTGGCCTTTATTATATTGCTTATGTCTTATAACCAAGCTTTTTCACAGGATCCAAATTTTTATATTTTCCTTTGCTTCGGCCAATCCAACATGGAAGGTTTTGCCAGTATTGAAGAGCAAGATAAATCTGTTGATGAACGTTTTCAGGTTATGCAAGCGGTTGATTGTCCTGAGCTTGGCAGAAAAAAAGGTAATTGGTATCCCGCTATACCCCCTTTGTGCAGATGTAAAACAGGCTTAACTCCAGCAGATTATTTTGGCAGAGTGATGGTAGCTAATCTCCCTGAGAACATTAAAGTAGGTGTTATTAACGTTTCTGTTGGCGGATGTAAAATTGAACTATATGATAAAGACAGTCTTCAAAGTTACCTTTCAACTGCTCCAGGCTGGTTGACTAATTTAACAAAAGAGTATAACCACAACCCATATCAATATCTTATTGATCTTGCAAAAAAAGCACAGAAAGATGGAGTTATTAAAGGAATTCTTCTGCATCAAGGTGAGTCGAACACAAATGATAGTTTATGGACTTTAAAAGTTAAACGTGTTTACAACAATTTGATTAAAGATTTAAATCTAAAAGCAGATTCAGTACCTCTTCTTGCAGGTGAGGTTGTGAATGCGGATCAAGGCGGCGTTTGTGCATCCATGAACCAGATAATTGCGAAACTTCCTGAAGTTGTTCCTAATTCCTATGTTATTTCGTCGGCAGGTTGTCCTGCTTCATTTGATCATCTACATTTTAATGCTGAAGGTTATAGAATGCTTGGAAGAAGATACGCTATTAAAATGCTCTTCTTATTGGGTTATGATGTATCTGAATCTGAAAAGCCCATAAAAGTTGAAGAAAAAAGTGATATTGGTAAAGAATAATAATTTTAAAACAAGTAAATTTTAACCTGAATAGATTATTGTCATGAGAAAAACATTTCTAAGCATTTTATCACTTGTATGCCTTCTGGTTGTAACTGCAGATGCGCAGTCATATAAGAAAATAGAATACGGAATAAGTGCAGAAATAAATTCTATTCAAGTTAATATTCAATTTTACAATCCTTCAACAGTCAGAATAGTGAAGTCACCTAAAAACACTTCTTGCAGTGAAAAAAGTCTTTCGGTCGTTTCAACTCCTAAAAAAATTGATTTCACAATAAAGCAACTGAAAGATAAGCTGATAGTAAAAAGCAAAAATATTCAAGTCAATCTTAATCTTACTAATGGAAGAATTTCGTTTTTCACTCCCGATAATAAGTTACTATTAAATGAGAAGGAGAATGGAACATCTTTCAATAATTTCAATGATGCTGGAAATCAAACTTACAGTGTTTCTCAATCTTTTATTCTAGAGAATGACGAAGCTATCTATGGATTGGGGCAACAACAGTATGGTAAACTGAATCGTCGCAACATTCGATTGCGCATGATACAGGGGAACACGGATGATTACATTCCGTTTTTTGTTTCAACCAAGGGTTATGGTTTGTTCTGGGATAATTATTCGCCAACGATCTTTTCTGATACTCTGGATAAAACAATGTTTCATTCAGAGGTGGGCGATTGTATTGATTATTATTTTATGTATGGAGGCAATGCGGATGGTGTTATTGCTCAAATGCGTGAATTATCAGGAAAAGTTCCAATGTTTCCGCTCTGGACATTCGGTTATTGGCAGAGCAAGGAACGATACAAAAGTCAGGATGAAATTGTGGGTGTTGTGAAAAAATATCGTGAGTTAGGCGTACCGCTTGATGGGATCATTCAAGATTGGCAATATTGGGGAAATAACTATCTATGGAATGCAATGGAATTTTTGAATGCCGAGTTTTACGATCCACAAAAAATGGTTGATGATATTCACCAAATGCATGCGCATATCATTATTTCCGTATGGAATTCGTTTGGTCCCCATACAAAACAATATAAAGAGCTGAAGGAGATCTATGCACTCCTCGATTTTATTACATGGCCAGAATCTGGTTCAGACAAATGGCCTCCGAGGCTTGATTATCCGTCTGGAGTTCGAGTGTACGACCCGTTTAATCCGCAAGCACGTGATATATTTTGGAAGTACCTGAAAAACGGTTTGTTCTCACTTGGTATAGACGGATGGTGGCTTGATTCATCCGAGCCAGATCACCTTCAGTATAAAGATAGCGATCTGGATAATCAAACGTATATGGGATCGTTCAGAAAAGTGCGCAATGCTTTCCCGTTACTATCGGTTCAAGGTATTTATGAACATCAAAGAGCAGAAACTCAAGAGAAACGTGTTTTTATTTTGACGCGCTCAGCGTTTGCGGGTCAGCAGCGTTATGGTTCGGTTGTATGGTCTGGTGATGTAGTTGCTTCGTGGGATGCTTTGCGGGCTCAAATTCCAGCTGGCTTGAATTTTTCATTATCTGGGATCCCTTATTGGAATTCAGACATTGGTGGTTTCTTCCTCTGGAATTTCCCAAAAAAGTTGGAAGATCCTAACTATCGTGAATTGTATGTGCGTTGGTTACAATTTGGCACTTTTTGTCCGATGATGCGTTCGCATGGTACCGATGCCCCTCGTGAAATCTATCAGTTTGGCAAAAAAGGTGAACCAATTTATTATGCGATAGAAAGATTCATACGGCTTCGATATCAATTGCTTCCTTACATCTATTCAACTGCTTGGAATGTAACTGCTAATCATTCAACTATGATGCGCGCTTTGATAATGGATTTTCCGAATGACCCGAAAGTATTAGAAATCAATGATGAATTCATGTTTGGAAAATCACTTCTTGTGTGTCCTGTTACAGAACCTATGTATTCAAAAGGAATGGAGGAAGATTACAGTCAAATAAAGTCAAAAGAACTCTATTTACCGAACGGTACTGCTTGGTATGATTTCTGGACTGGCGAGAAATTAAAAGGAGGTAAGATGATTAGAAAAGATGTTCCGATTGATATTATGCCTCTTTATGTAAAAGCCGGTTCTATTCTGCCTATAGGCCCAAATGTTCAATATGCCACTGAGAAAAAATGGGATGAGTTGGAAATACGCATTTATGAAGGAGCAGATGGCGAGTTCACATTGTACGAAGATGAAGGCGATAATTACAATTATGAAAAAGGCATCTATTCGACGATAACGTTTAAATGGGATGATGGAAGAAAAATTCTGACGATAAGTGATAGAAAGGGAAATTTTCCGGGAATGCTATTGAAAAGAAGTTTTAATGTTGTAAGAGTCTCTACAAATAGTGGATATGGTAACGGAAGAACAAAGAAAATTGATACAGTCGTTAATTACGATGGTAAGAAAGTGATAATTAAATTTTAGGACGTAAGTAATTGGAATTTATTGGATAAACAAAAATAATCTAGCACGAGTTGAAAAGAGGTTTAATGAAATTAAAAGGAACAATGTTTTAAATCAATTAATAATCTATTTTTCAAGGGGTACATTATGATGAATTACAAAGTTACTCTTAAAAACCTTGGTTGGTTGTTTCTCTTTAGTGGAATGCTATTTAAGAGTTATTCTCAAAATCCGATTATTCAAACAAATTATACTGCAGATCCAGCTCCTATGGTGTATAACGATACTTTATATCTTTATACATCGCATGATGAAGATTCAACGGTAAACAATTTTTTCACAATGTATGATTGGCGTTGTTATTCTACTACTGATATGGTAAATTGGACAGACCATGGACCAGTTGCATCGCTTAAAGATCTCAAATGGCAATCGAAAACAAATGGCGCATGGGCTCCTCAATGTATAGCTCGTAATGGTAAATTTTATCTTTATGTACCAATTCACGGTGAGGGTATTGCAGTATTAGTATCCGATTCTCCAACTGGACCATTTGTAGACCCAATAGGCAAGCGCTTAATTGACAGCGATCATGTATGGCATGATATTGATCCAACTGTCTTTATCGATGATAATGGTCAGGCTTATTTGTTTTGGGGTAATCCGAAGTTGTATTATGTTAAGTTGAACGAGGACATGATTTCATATGATAAAAGTATTGGCACAAATGGAATTGTATCGGTAGAAATGACGAAAGAAGCATTTGGTGAAAAAGTTTTTGGAAATGGCAGAGTATTTACGCAGTATACAGAAGGACCATGGTTGTATAAACGAAACAATACGTACTATTTACTTTTTGCAGCTTCAGGTATTCCTGAATACATAGCATATTCGACAGCACCAACAATTGAAGGCCCATGGACTTATAAAGGATTTATTATGGAAAGAGCCCCTCAATTGGCTTTTACAAACCATCCTGCAATAGTGGATTATAAAAGGAAAACCTATTTCTTTTATCATAGTCAAGAATTATCAAGTGAAGGTTTTAAACGTTCTGTATGTGTTGAGGAATTTGAATTTAATCCGGATGGGACTATTCCTTTAATCAACCCGACAAAAGAAGGGGTTCGGGAAGCCGTTGGTTATTTGAATCCATTCAAAAGAGTTGAAGCAGAAACGATGGCGTGGAGCCAGGGATTGAAAACTGCAGGCAATAGACAATCGGGAGTTTATGTAACGAAGATTGAAAATAATGACTATCTGAAAGTTCGAAATGTTCATTTTGGAAAAAATCCTCAAAAGGTTGTTGTGAGTGTAGCATCTGGTTCTAAGGGAGGTAAAATTGAGATTCGCCTTGATAATCCTGAGGGAGAACTTCTTGGAGTAGTTGATATAAAAAATACAAAAGGTTGGCAGAATTGGAAAACTTTTACAGGAAAATTGAAAAAAGTTGATGGCACACATGACCTTTGTTTTGTATTTAAAGGGGGTAATGGAGAATTGTTCAATTTTGATTGGTGGTGTTTTCAATGAGTGAGAAAGAAAAGAATAAAAAAATATGTACCCTAACATATAAACTAATCAAAGGAGGATGAAGTATGAAACGAGAATATTTCATTGTTTACCTTTTTGTTGCATTTTTTGCTGGGCTCTGCTTTGCACAAACAGAGAAGAAGGCAATTGAAGATTTTAAGCCTGCATCAACGAATCAGCCAGGAAGAGATTACCCCCAGGTAAATTCTGAAGGTAGAGTGCGTGTCAGAATCTCCGCACCTGAGGCAAAGCGAGTTCAACTCGATATTAGTGCAGTGAAGTATGATCTTGTAAAGGATTCAAACGGTGTATGGACAGGTGATTCAGAGCCACAGGACGAAGGATTTCATTATTATCAACTCTGGATCGATGGAGCGGCTGTTCCAGATCCAAACAGCTTATATTTCTATGGAGCAAGTCGTTGGGGAAGCGGTATTGAGGTACCTGCCAAAGATCAGGATATATTTGCGCTAAAGAATGTTCCTCATGGAGAAGTTCGACAGCGTTTGTATTATTCAAAAGTTAACAATACAATTCGTCGTTGCTTTGTGTACACACCACCTGACTACGATAAAGATTTAACGAAACGTTACCCTGTTCTTTATTTACAACATGGTGGTGGAGAGGATGAAACTGGATGGTCGAATCAAGGCAGAGTAAATCTAATTATGGATAATTTGATTGCAGAAGGGAAAGCAGTGCCATTTATTATTGTAATGGACAACGGCACGTGGACCTGGCCAGAAGGTGTTCCACGACCAAAGCCAGGAGAGCGCCGAAGCGGACCATGGCCACCAAAAGGTTGGGCGGATAATTTTATGAATACATTGTTGAATGACATTATTCCAATGATTGATGCCAATTACCGAACTATACCCGATGCAAAATATCGCGCTATGGCAGGGTTATCTATGGGTGGAATGCAAACCCGAGTTATTACTCTTGCCCACCCTGAAGTATTTTCTTATGTCGGTATCTTTAGTGGTGGAAGTATTAGTCTTGAAGATATCAACAATAACCCTACTTTTAAAGAAAAAGTAAAACTCGTATTCGTGGGTTATGGAAGTCGTGAATTAGAAAATCGTAGATTCAATTTTGGTGGGGATCCAAAGGAAAATACTGAAGCCATTAAAAAGGCAGGGATAAATGCACATTTTTATGTTTCTCAAAACACAGCTCACGAGTGGCATACATGGCGACGTAGTTTCTACCAATTCGCACAACTTTTATTTAAGGACTAAAATAAGTTAATAGAAAAGGAGTCAACAATGAAACAACATATGTTTTTAGTATTGGCATTGGCGATACTTATAGTGTGGGTACCGTGTTTGTCGCAAGCAGAACAGTCAGTTATTAAGGAAGACTTTAAGCCTTCTGTTTTGAATCAGCCTGGTCAAGAGTACCCTCAGGTAAATTCTCAAGGCTATGCACGTTTTCGAATTTTTGCTCCTCAAGCTCAGAGTGTAAAGGTAACCTTGGGTGGCCGAGAAGGTACAACTCTAACAAAAACTGATGATGGCTATTGGATAGGCACCACTGCTGAACCTTTGGATGAGGGCTTCCATTACTATCATCTTATTGTGGATGGAGGGACATTTAACGATCCTGGAACATTAAACTTCTATGGCTCCTGCCGCTGGGAAAGCGGTATTGAAGTGCCAGCATTTGATCAAGACTTTTATGCTCTGAAAGATGTTCCACATGGTCGTGTTCAGCAAGTTCTCTTTCCTTCGAAAAGCACGAACAGCATTCGCCGTGCTTTTGTTTATACTCCACCAGATTATGATAAAAATCCAAAAAAGCGCTATCCAGTACTCTATCTCCAGCATGGTTGGGGTGAAGATGAAACAGCGTGGTGGAATCAAGGTCGTGCGAATCTTATAATGGATAACTTGATTGCTGAGGGGAAAGTGAAGCCATTTATCATCGTTATGACATACGGAATGACCAATGAAATCAAATTTGGTGAGCTTAGAACATTTGACATCAAACCTTTTCAAACAGTTCTTGTGGAAGAACTGATTCCGTATATAGATAAAAATTTCCGAACCTTGTCAGATCAATCGCATCGAGCCATGGCTGGACTTTCCATGGGTGGTATGGAAACAAAGATGATTACCTTAGCTAACCTCGATAAATTTTCATATATTGGACTTTTTAGCGGAGGTTCAATCTCTCTGGAAGATGTCAACAACACACCCGGTTTCAAAGAAAAAGTGAAGCTCGTCTTTGTTGGCTTTGGCAGTCGAGAACTTGAATGGATGCAGAGAGGAGAACGCAGGGGCTTTGGAGGAGATCCCAAAAAAGATGCTGAGGACTTAAAGAAAGAAGGTATCAATAGCGTGTTTTATGTGTCTCCTAATACTGCCCATGAGTTTTTAACTTGGAGACGGAGTTTACGAGAGTTTGCTCAATTGTTATTTAAAGAATAGTTAAAGAACCTTGGTATAGCGACGAGCAAAATAACAGAGATAATTACATTTGATTTGTCTACTAATTATTTATTAAGATTGTATCGAAATAACGAATTGTAACCCTAGTAATCATAAAGAAAAAGGAATAGGTTATGAACATGAAAACAGCATTTAATATTTTAGCACACAGCTTAATTACGATGTTCATCGTATCAGTGACTGTATTGGGTCAGAGCTATCCATATCAGAATCCTGCTTTACCTTTTGAAAAACGAGCTCAAGATCTTATCACACGACTTACACTTGAAGAAAAAGTAATTTTAATGTGCGATCAGTCCGAAGCAATTCCACGATTGGGTATTAAAAAATTCAACTGGTGGAGTGAAGCTCTTCATGGACTTGCAAATAATGATAGTGTTACAGTGTTTCCTCAACCTATTGGTATGGCTGCATCGTTCAATGATGAACTTGTTTATAAAATTTTCAATGCAGTATCAGATGAAGTAAGAGCAAAATATCATGAACATTTAAGAAGAGGTGGAGAAAATAAACGCTTTTTAAGTTTATCAGTATGGACACCAAATATCAATATTTTTCGTGACCCGCGCTGGGGACGTGGACAAGAAACCTATGGCGAAGACCCTTACTTGATGTCACGTATGGGCGTTGCTGTTGTAAGAGGACTTCAAGGACCTGATACTTCAAAGTATAGAAAATTACTTGCTTGTGCTAAACATTTTGCAGTTCATTCAGGACCAGAATGGAGCCGACATGAGATTAATTTGAACAATATTGATCCCAGAGATTTGTATGAAACTTATTTGCCTGCTTTCAAATCATTAGTTCAGGAAGCCAAGGTTCGCCAAGTTATGTGTGCATATCATCGTCTTGATGATGAACCTTGCTGTGGAAATAGCCGTCTACTTCAGAGAATTTTACGCGATGAATGGGGATATAAATATATTGTTGTTTCAGACTGCGGTGCGGTAGGAGATTTCTTTACAAGTCACAAAGTATCTTCTACTCCAATGCATGCATCTTCAAAAGCTTTGCTTGCAGGAACAGATATAGAATGTTTTTGGGATAACTATCCATTTAAAACTTTATCAGAAGCTGTTAATCGCGGCTTAGTCAAAGAAGAAGATATTGATAAAAGTTTGATGCGAATAATTATGGGAAGATTAGAGCTTGGTGAAATGGACCCTGATTCAATTGTTCCATGGTCTAAAATTCCTCCTTCTATAATTAATTGTGAAGAACATCGAAAACTTGCACTCGATATGGCAAGACAATCTATCGTTCTGCTTCAAAATAAAAATAATATTCTTCCATTAAATAAATTCTCAATAAATAAAATTGCAGTGATTGGACCAAATGCAAATGATTCAATTATGCAATGGGGCAATTATAATGGCAAACCTATAAAAACAATTACAATACTTGAAGGAATAATTTCTAAATTATCTCCAAACAAAGTTTTTTATGATAAAGGCTGTGATATTGTAGAAGATAAAATCATAGAAAGTTATTTCAACAAATGTAAGTTCGAAAATAAAATTGGTTTCAAAGCAACTTACTGGAACACACGAGATTTCACTGGTGATATTGTGACAACGCAACAAATCACTTCCCCACTTAAACTAACAACGGCAGGACAACATGAATTTGCCCCTGGCGTAAAGCTCGAAGGATTCTCAGCAATTTATCAAACTGAATTTATTCCAACTGTCAGTGAAGAAATTGTTTTTAAATATGGTGCAACTGGAAATTTTGAATTAATAATTAATGGAGAAACATTAGTCAAATTTCACAACTGGAGAACTTTGCCGTCAAGATTATCTTACAAAGTTGAAGCCGGGAAAAAATATTTAATTGAAATCAAATACTCTCAACAATACAACTGGCAAGCAAATATCGAGTTTGACTTTGGAAGAGAAATCGATGTTAATTATACAGACTTATTAAACAATTTACAAGGAATTGACACTGTTATTTTTGTTGGAGGATTATCAGGAAGACTTGAAGGAGAAGAAATGCCTGTATCATATCCCGGTTTTAAAGGCGGTGATAGAACAAATATTGAGCTTCCATCTGTTCAAAGAAATTTGCTTAAGCTGTTAAAACAAGCTAACAAAAAAATTATCTTTGTTAATTGCTCGGGTTCAGCAATAGCACTAACTCCAGAAACGCAAACATGCGATGCAATATTACAAGCATGGTATCCCGGAGAATCAGGAGGATTGGCAGTAGCAGATGTAATTTTTGGAGATTATAATCCTTGCGGAAAATTGCCAGTTACTTTTTATAAAAGTTCAGAACAACTTCCAGATTTTGAAGATTATTCTATGAAAGGTCGAACATACCGATTTTTCGATGATGCACTTTTCCCATTTGGCTATGGACTCAGTTACACAACATTTAAAATTGGAGAAGCTCGGCTGAGTAAATCCACAATTCAAAAAACTGAAAGCGTTGAGCTCACAATTCCTGTGTCTAATACTGGCAAACGGGACGGCACTGAAATTGTCCAAGTATATGTTCGCAAGGTGAATGATGTAGACGGTCCGATTAAAACTTTAAGGGGTTTTCAACGAGTTAATGTGCCTGCTGGAAAAACAAAAGAAGCTGTTATTCAGTTGCAGACTAAAGCATTTGAATTTTATGATCGCGCAAGTAGGAAAATGATAGTTGCCTCTGGTGAGTATGAAATTTTGTACGGGAATAGTTCCAGAGCAAGCGATTTAAAGCTTTTAAAAGTCGTTGTTCAATAGGCCAATAGGAATACATATTGAGAAATGGTATGGTAAGAAGGAAACCTTCGGTTTTGCTATATATGCGGAAGAAGGTTTCCTTCAACTGTTAGCTTTATTATCGCAAGTGTTTTTACGAATAGTTCTCCCGCTAAATATAAAGTAAGTTCAATAAATAAAATTAATGAGGTCACTTATGTCGAAGATTAGAAATGTTCTTTTATTCTGTTTGCTTAGTGTAACAATTACTTTTGCAGGAGATATAAAGAATAAAGGAGTATACAGGCAGGTTCAAACATTTAATTCAAGTTGGAGATTTTATGCAGGAGATGTTAAAAATGCTGAAAAACCAGAATTTAATGATTCATCCTGGCTTATTGTGAATGTTCCTCACGATTGGAGTATCGAAGGACTTGCAAAATCCGAAACGGAATTTGAAAGTGATATGCCTGAGTTCGACATTGTAAAAGGCCAGTGGAAATTTTGCAAAGGAAATAGCTCTTTATGGAAAAGTCCAGAGTACGACGACAGGTTGTGGGAAGTAGTGACTCTTCCTTCAACATGGGAAAAACATTCAAACTACACTCAGGATAATGTCTATGGCTGGTATCGTCGAGAATTTGTAGTTCCTGCTGATTTGCAAGGAAAGGATATTATCATCAACGTTGGAAAAATTGATGATGCAGATGAAACCTATTTCAATGGTGTAAAAGTAGGCGGAATGGGATCATTCCCACTCCACTATACAACTGCTTGGGATGCCATTAGGAGATATATAATTCCACACGAGCTTATCCGCTACGGAGAGAAAAACATAATTGCTGTTCGTGTATTTGATGGAATTATGGGCGGTGGAATTTATGATGAGGGAAGGAGAATAGTCGAGGGGATTTTTGAGTCAACTTGTCCTGGAGGAAGTGGCGCTGGGTATGTGAATGCAGGTACTAGCTGGTACAGAAAAACATTTACAATACCAGAAAGCGCTCGAGACAAGCGAGTATTTGTTGAATTCGACGGTGTGTACATGAACAGCGATGTGTGGATTAACGGCATTCATCTTGGTAATAGGCCATATGGGTATTCCAGTTTTCAGTATGAATTGACAAAGCATCTCAAATTCAATGGTGAGAAAAATGTACTTGCAGTCAGGGTGTGCGTACAACAACCGTGCTCTCGTTGGTATTCAGGTGCAGGGATTTACAGGAACGTTCGTTTGGTAATTAAAGACCCCGTTCATATTGCGCATTGGGTTGTATACGTCACAACGCCAGATGTGTCCGAAAGTGAAGCAACTGTTTGTGTCGAAACAAAAATTGAAAATCATTCCTCTTCAACTCAACAACTAAAACTCGAAACAGTGATAATCGATGAATCTGGCCGGAAGTGTGCAAGTACGTTTTCTGAGCAGAAGCTGAAAGCTGGAGACATTTATACTCTCAAGGATACACTCAAAGTTTTAAGACCTCGTTTATGGTCTCTTGAAACACCTACCCTTTATCATGCTATCTCAAGAGTGTATATAGGCAATCGAATTGTTGATTCTATTGATACCCCTTTTGGAATTCGAACATTTGAATTTACCACCGATAAAGGATTTTTCTTAAATGGAAAACATGTGCCTATTAAGGGAGTGTGCCTCCATCACGATCTTGGGTGTTTAGGATCTGCCGTTAATAAGCGAGCAATCGAGCGTCAACTGGAAATAATGAAAAGCATGGGTTGCAATGCCATACGCACAAGTCATAATCCGCCTGCTCCTGAGCTTTTAGAGTTGTGCGATCGAATGGGTTTCTTGGTCATGGATGAAGCATTTGATGAGTGGAAGCAATCGAAGACTATGTATGGATACGGCCGATTCTTTGATGAATGGAGCGAAAAAGATTTAAGGGATATGATTCGACGCGACAGGAATCATCCAAGCATAATTCTATGGAGCATAGGCAATGAAATTCCAGAACAGAATAGTGAGAATGCTTATGAAATGGCAAAGCGACTTGTTGACATTTGTCACGAGGAAGATCCGACTCGACCTGTGACCTCAGCATGTAATTTGCCCGAATCTGCTGTAAAAACTGGGTTTGCAAAAGCACTTGATGTTGTTGGCATTAACTACAACCTTCCAGTTTACCAGAGCTTAAAAGGAAAATTCAAACTTATTGCTTCTGAGACTGCATCTGCAGTGAGTACGAGGGGAGAGTATAATTTGGTTCTGGAAGGAGATACTCTCAAGATCGAAAAACAGCTAAACAATCAATGTACTTCATACGACATTGTAAGTCCAGGGTGGGGCAATACGGCAGAAGCAACGCTTAAGGCGCTCAAAAATGCACCGTGGATTGCAGGCGAATTCGTGTGGACAGGTTTTGATTACATCGGTGAGCCAACTCCTTTTGGTTGGCCATCAGTGAGTTCCTACTTTGGAATTGTGGATCGATGTGGATTTCCAAAGGATCGCTATTACCTTTACCAGAGCCAATGGACAGATAAGCCAATGGTTTACATTTTTCCACACTGGAATTGGGAAGGATTTGAAGGAAAAGAAATTCCAGTTTGGTGCTATAGTAACTGTGAATCAGTAGAGTTGTTCTTGAATGGTAAATCACTTGGTGAAAAACGTTTTTCCGAAACGGAAGATTTGCATCTTGAATGGAAAGTCCCTTACGTCCAAGGCGCGTTACAGGCGGTTGGTAAAAACAAAGGAAAGATTGTTGCTACTCATCAAGTCGAAACTGCAGGAAAGCCGGCACAGATACTCTTAATTCCTGACCGTGCGATGCTCAAAGCTGATGGTAAAGATCTTTCATTTGTTAAAGTTATAATTGCAGATAGTAAGGGTCGTGTTTGTCCAAATGCAAATAACCTTGTGAAATTTAACATTACGGGAGAAGGTAGAATAGTTGGAGTGGATAATGGTGATGCAGTGAGCCATGAACTTTTCAAAGCCAACGAGCGTAAGGCATTTCATGGTTTATGTCTTGTTGTTGTACAATCGAACATCAAACGCGGTATTATTCGGCTTACTGCAGAATCCGAAGGACTAAAGTCATCAGAAGTTTCTATTGAAGTGCAGTAATGATGGATTGTGTTGTGTATTCTAAAATTTCAAATAGTTGTAAAATTCGAGTGATCAGATATATTACTTTTCTATTATTTCACTTTTGTGTTGTTGTATTTTGCAATGCACAGATTGTAAACGAATATGTACAATTAGATGATCGAGTAAATGTTTTATTGCAGGATGGCACGATAAGTATCCATCCCTTAGCGAATGATGTAGTTAGGGTTCGGTTTTATAAGGGAGTTGAACCGATCATCCCAGAATTTATTGTACATGGCACTGTTCAGACGCCACCATTCCAGGTTCTCGATTTAACTTCAACAATAGAAGTGAGGCTGAAAGAGATTTGCGTTGTTGTGAACAAAAAAACAGGGTATCTCTCTTTTAGGGATGCTTCAGGTAAAATATTCTTGAGTGAAAAGGAAGGTAGCAGAAAAATGATACCCGATTCTGTTATGGGTGAACAATGTTTTCTCGTAGAACAAGCTTTTGAATCATCAGAAAAAGAATGTCTATTTGGGTTAGGTCAATTTCAGGATGGACATTATAATGTTAAAGGTATTACACGCCGCTTGATTCAGGTCAATAGCCAAATTGCGCTTCCGTTCGTGTATTCAAGCAAGGGCTATGGATTGTTGTGGCATCAATACGGTCTTACGGATTACAATCCTGCTGATCATCCCATCAAGCTTTTAAAGCACGAAACATCTATTCAAAACGAACAGACAGCAGAAGTGACGACAACTTCGGGTACCCAGAGAGTTTTACAAAACCAATCTCTTTATTCTGGGAATTTTTCTGTGCCTGAAGATGGTGAGTATGTTCTGTTCCTTGATTTAGGTGATATGGGCAATCGGCATTTTGTTGCTATTGATGAAAAGGTTGTTATCGATCAGACAAATTTCTGGTTACCACCTGCTGTGAGTGCTTCTGTGAGATTACATGCGGGTGAACATCGCATTCAGGTGATTTGCAAGTCGGATAACAATCCAAAATTATTTTGGAGGCAAAAAGATAACTCAACTGTGTTTCGTTCGCCTCACGCACAAATGATAGACTATATTGTGTTCTATGGACCAACAGCAGATAGCGTTATTGCTGGATATCGTCGATTAACTGGCAATGTTCCGCTCTTGCCTATTTGGGCTTACGGTTTCTGGCAATGTCGCGAGCGATATACATCTGCGTCTCATCTCATCGAGACTGTTAAAGAATTTCGCAAAAGAAAAATTCCAATGGATGTTATTGTTCAAGATTGGCAATACTGGGGAAATCATGGTTGGGGTGTTCCACAGTTTGATGAAACTAAATATCCGGATCCACCGAAGTTCATAAAAGAGTTGCACGATTTACACGTTCGTTTCAATATATCTATCTGGTCAAACCCCGATCAAAACTCAGAAATGGGTAAAAAGTTGATGGCTAAAAATTATTTTATACCCGGTACCAAATGGCTAGATTATTTTAACACCGAGACCCGCAAAGAGTACTGGAATATTTTGAATGAAAATATGTTTCAGTATGGTGTTGATTCGTGGTGGATGGACGCTGTTGAGCCGGAAAATGATGCATTGAAAGGAACGAGAACGTTTATAGGTCCAGGTGATTTTTATCGATTGACGTATCCTCTTATGGTAAGCAAAGCAGTATACGAAGGACAGCGTGAGACTACAAGCGAAAAACGTGTCTGCATTTTAACCCGCTGTGCATTTTTAGGACAACAGCGGTATGGCATCATCAATTGGTCGGGTGACATTGGCGGGAACTGGGATGCTTTTAAACGCCAGATTGTTGCAGGACTGAATTATTCCATTACAGGTTTTCCATATTGGACAACGGATGTTGGCGGATTTTTCCGTCCTGGTCAGGCACAATACACAGATGAGAAATACCATGAATTACTTATCAGATGGTTCCAATGGGGAGCATTTAATCCAATCTTCCGTGTTCATGGATATCAATCGGAGACCGAACCGTGGAAGTATGGTGATACAGTCGAGCAGAATATTAGAAAAATTTTGAATCTCCGATATTGTTTGCTTCCCTACATCTATTCGGAAGCATGGCAAATTAGCCAACATGGTTCAACGTTGATGAGACCACTGGTAATGGACTTTAGAGATGATACAATTGCGATAAGTTGTGCGTATGAGTATATGTTTGGGAAATCAATTCTTGTGGCACCTGTTACTGAACCAGGAGTGCGAGAGTGGAATGTGTATTTACCTTCATCAACTGATTGGTACGATTTCTGGACGGGTGAAAAATTCAATGGAGGCAAATTCATTATACGGAAAACACCGATAGAGATTCTGCCGTTGTATATTAAAGCAGGTTCTATTGTGCCAATCGGACCTCAAGTTCAATATACAATCGAGAAAAAATGGAATACTTTGGAAATTCGAATTTACGAAGGAGCGGACGGCGAGTTTACATTATATGAGGATGAGGGTGACAATTACAATTACGAAAAAGGATTTTTTTCTGAAATTCAATTCCGATGGGATAATAAGGAAAAGAAACTGACTATAAGCGACAGAAAAGGTTCATTTCCGGGAATGGTAAACGATCGTATATTCCGAATTGTATTAGTAAAAAAGGAAAGAGGAATTGGAAATACACACGAGAAAAATGCTGATAGGATTGTCAACTATACGGGCAAAAATGTTATAATTAGAATGAAATAAATGAAAAATGAATGATATGAAGAAAGTCCCTATACCAATTCGAACAGTTACTTCTTAAAAATCAGTAAACTAAAAAAGTAAAGCCAATTTCATAGGTGGAAGAATATGAAAACATTGATAATGGAAAAATGTACCTCTCTAATTGCTTTAGTGGTAATTATATGTGCTTTCTTAAGTATTTCTGTTTATGCACAATTGATTGACAAATCGATTCCTGTATCTACGAATATTAATCAAAACCAATGTCCGTGCATCATGCCAGATAATAGTGTAGTTTTTCAGGTTAGAGCACCAAATGCACAAAAACTCCAGATTGATTTAGGAAAGAAGTATGACATGGTTAAAGATACCAAGGGTGCTTGGACTGTACGTACTGATCCTCTTGAACCAGGGTTCCATTATTATTTTTTAATAATTGATGATATTCTAGTTGCTTATCCGGCAAGCCGGTCATTCTATGGAACAGGGGAAATGACGAGTGCAATATATATACATGAACAAAGGATTGACTTTTATTCTATTAAGGATGTGCCTCATGGTGTATTTAGCTCACGGTAACTATTATTCCACTGTAACGAAGAGTTGGCGGAGATTTTTTGTTTATACTCCACCAGATTATGATAGAAATATCAAAAAAAGATATCCGGTGATTTATATTCAACATGGCGGGGGTGAAGATGAAACTAGCTGGGTTGAACAAGGGAAAATAAATTTTATTCTTGATAACCTTATTGCAAAAAATAAAGCTACACCTATGATTGCTGTTATATCAAATGGGAATATTATCTCTGGAATTGGAAGTAATAGCAGTGAGGTAATGGCTTCATTAAAAAAGGAGATGACACAGAACATTATTCCGTTTATAGATAATAATTACAGTATACTTGCTAATGCAAGAAACCGTGCTACCTGTGGACTGTCAATGGGAGGTAGACAATCATTTTATTTTGGATTGAAAAGCCTTGAATACTTTGGTTCTGTGGGTGTGTTTAGCTCAAGTATTTTTGAAGGTATCCAAAACGTTACCGGCAATGTCTTCGATGCTGAAAGGAAATTCCTGGATTGTTATCTCGGGCGGGCGAATTTAACAAAAAACTCGATTTGTTTTATATCTCCTGTGGAGAAGGAGATCCTAGATTTGATTATACAAAGAAAGCTGTGTCTATTATGAAAGAACATGGTTTGAATGTTCAATTCAATTCTTTCCCGTGTGCTCATGAATGGCAAGTTGAAGAAAATCATTGCATGATTTTGCATTGGGAGTTTTTAAATAAAATAGGACTATTAAACTCTAGTAAATAAACAATCAATTAATAATATAGTGGGAATACATTATGAAGCTCTGTAATTTCTTAGGTGCAATGCTTTTTATGGTGTGCACGTTATTACGAGGGCAACAAGCTAATGTCAATCTTGATTACAATCCACAGAAAAACACTGAGGGACTCATTCCATTTAGTGCCCCATTGAATTCTCCTGAAGTACATGATGATAACACTGTTACGTTTCGTTTAAAGGCCCCCAAAGCTCAGGAAGTAAAGTTAGCTGGAGTAGCTATTCTTACAGCACTAGGAAAAGGCAATGAACAAATACCATTTACGAAAGATGATGATGGTATCTGGACGTTAACTGTAGGTCCATTAAGACCAGATATATATGCCTACCACTTTATTGTTGATGGGGTTCAGATAGTTGATCCATCCAATACGTATACTGCATGTGCGGCAATGCCCGCATACAGCGAACTGATTGTTCACGGTTCTGGTCCAGCGTATTACGATGCAAAAAATGTCCCGCATGGAATAGTTACAAGGCATGTTTACCATTCAGATATTACTGGTGGTGAAAGAGAGCTCTATGTTTATACACCACCAGGATATACGCCAAAGAAAAAATATCCAGTGCTGTATCTCCTTGGTGGAAGTGGTGAATTACCTGCAAATTGGATATATCAAGGTAGAGTGAATTTTATGATGGATAATTTGTTGGCAGAAGGAAAAGCTGTGCCAATGATTATAGTAATTCCCAATAATCAAGTAATACATCGTAATCATCCAAAACATGCAGAATTAACATTCGATATTTTCGAAAAAGAACTTCGAAATTATGTAATTCCATTAGTCGATCAAAACTATAGTACCATCCAAAGTCCAAAAGGGCGTGCTATATCAGGGTTGTCAATGGGTGGTCGTCACAGTATGTATGTTGGTTTTCGTTCGCTTGATTTGTTTGCTAACTTTGGCATTCTTAGTGCGGGAGATGTAAATGCAGAAAGCTCCTTGGCTCACTTTTTAAATGAACCAAACGTAAATGAAAAAATTGATTACCTGTTCGTTGGGCAAGGAACTAAAGAAGCGAATGCTTTTATTGGACAACGTTGCGTTGCTTTGCATGAAGCATTGAAAAAACATAATATTAAACATGAATATTACGTTGGTGGTCACGGTGGACATGATTGGACAACATGGCGTCACCTCATATATTATCGGTTTCTTCCTAATCTTTGGCAAAAAAAATAATATAATAGGTATGAATTATGAAGCAAATGAATTTATTGTTTATTTCAACTGAATATTGTCATAAAAAAATCTAACTTAAATAGCAAATGAAGGTGTAAAAATGAGAAAATACTTATTTCTTGTGAGTTCATTATTATTGATTAATTACAACATCTATTCTCAAAATCCGATCATTCGAAATCAATTTACTGCGGATCCATCTGCAAGGGTTTTTAATGGAAAAGTATATGTATTCCCTTCTCATGATATTCCTGCCCCTGAAGGTAAAAATCTTCGCAAAGATTGGTTTTGCATGGAAGATTATCATGTGTTCTCTTCTGACAATCTTGTGGATTGGGTTGACCACGGAGTAATTGTATCTCAGTATAATGTCCCATGGGCCGATAGTAACGCTTATAGTATGTGGGCACCAGATTGCATCGAAAGAAACGGTAAGTACTATTTTTATTTTCCAGCTATTTCTAAACCAGATTCAGCAGGTAGAAAGCTCTTTTCGATTGGCGTAGCAATAGCAGATAAACCTGAGGGACCCTATACACCTTTGCCAGAACCAATCAAAGGAGTAAGGGGCATTGATCCAAATGTTTTCATAGATAAAGATGGCCAAGCATATCTATATTGGTCGTTGAGGCACATCTATGTTGCAAAATTGAAGGACAACATGATAGAGCTGGATTCAGAACCTCAAATTATATCGAACTTGCCGGAAAAGGGTTTGAAAGAAGGACCATGGGTATTTAAGAGAAATGGAATTTATTACTTAACCTTCCCTCATGTGGAAAATGAAAGAGAACGACTTGAGTATGCAATGGGACCTCATCCAATGGGACCATTTAAAATGGCTGGAGTTATTATGGACGAGTCACCTACATGCTGGACAAATCATCATTCTATTATTGAATACAAAGGTCAATGGTATTTATTCTATCACCTTAACTATTTGTCCCCTCACTTCGATAAAAATAGATCTGCTTGCATTGATAGCCTCTTTTTCAACGAAGATGGAACAATCCGCAAAGTAAGACCAACATATAGAGGTGTTGGTATCACAAATGCTTCAAAGAAAATAGAGATTGATCGATACAGCGAAATTAGTGAAGAAGGTGTTGAAGTTGTCTATTTAGATACATCAAATACTTTCAAAGGTTGGAAAGCAGTTTTTACAAAGAAAGGTGCATGGTTGCAGTACAATAGTGTTGACTTTGGAAAAGGAGGTTTCTCCACTGTTGTTGCCAATGTGTATTCAGAAAAAGGTGGACTTCTAGAAATCAAATTAGATAATATGAAAAACAATCCCATAGCAAAAGTAACTATTCCACCAAGTAAAGGATGGCAGATCGTGAAATCCAGAGTAACTGGGATCGAACAAGGTATACATAATATTATTGTTGTATCGAGGAAAAATGAAGAAGTAGAAATAGATTGGTTATTTTTTGAATGAATTTGAAGTAAAATGAGCTCTAAACGTATTTTTGATGTATTGGAATATTTTAACATAGTTGATTAGAATGGAAGAAGAAAAGTATGTGATAAGGTTTTTGATAATTAACTCATTAAAACTTATAGCTTAGCTATGATTCAAAGAAGATTTAAGCTGTGGCTTATATTGCTTCTCTCTAATGCATTTTTTATTTCCCAATGTGTTTCTCAATCAACTAGTCAGTTAACAACTACCGTACAGCATTTCCAGCCGACTTCGAATCGCTGGAAAAAGAAAATCCTGTTCCTGAATGGTTCAAAGATGCAAAATTCGGAATTTATTTTCACTGGGGAGTTTACCTCATACCATTATTTGGAAATGAGTGGTATTTGCGCAATATGTATATAAATGGGTCTTTAGAAAATAAACATTATAAAGAAATATACGGTGAGCCACCGGAGACTGTGTAAAAAGTAAGGGAGCAGAATTGAATAAAGTAGAGGGTAAAATATTCTACATAAAAGTAGAGCTAAAAAATGGAATATATCCTTGGAATTTATTGACAGCAGAGCACACTTTTACCAAAAACGATTGATGAGTATATCAGTTACGAGAATCCTGTAAATAATACATGCATTTGTAGAACAGTTAGATCTTAAAAAGATGGGATTTAAGCACAGTGAAATAAAAGAAATAGAACGTTCACTATATAATCTCAAAGATCCATTAAAGATGCTAATATATAGTTATCTAAATAGAATTCGTTCGAGCAGAACCGGAGAGAAAGAAACCTTACGTAACATGGAGGAAATATAGTTGATAAAAAGATTGCTCTTCGTTCATAAAACCATTAGTAATTTTAGCAAAGAGAATATACAGAAAATTCGGAGAGTATTTAAGGAGTAAATACAGCTATGTAGAAAAGCTGGAATTATTTAGTGCAGAACTTATAGGAATAGATAACACAAAATTTTGAGCATCGAATACTACATAAGATTAAAGTTAGAGGACAACTGGAAAATCAATTTCACATGTAGAGGCTTCAATTACAGAATTTAAAAAATTAGAAGAAAATGACCAAAGAGATAATAATTGAGAAAACCATTATCTTATAAAAGAAGAACTTCAGAAGAAATTATCATATCTAAAAAATTAAAAAGAAAGCTGAAGGGAGCAATAAGACAAGTGAAAGAAAGAGGATATAAATACGTATCACTTACAAATACTGATTGCAGATTAGTAAAGAACCCGAGAAAGATAGAGCCCAGTATAATTTACAGACGGACGTTGATAGCAAACATTCACTGATAGTTAATTACGAAGTAAGCTGGGATGTAGTAGATATTGATCATCTCTCAAAGATAACAATAATAGCAAAGGAAACATTAAAAACAGAAAAAAAAGTTTTTGCAAATGCAGGTTATTATGACAGTCTTGATATAAAAAGAAGTCAAGACAATGAAATAATTTCCTATGCTCCAATACTTGCACAAAAAATATCAAAAAAAAAGAATGTTCACTTACTGTAATATTATAACCAAAAAATTTACTTACGATAAAAAACGGATAGTTATTTTTGCCATGAAGAGAATAAACTTCAGTTTTATTATACAGCAAAAAGCACGAAAGAAAATTCAAAATATACTGAACAAATAAAAGTAAAGAGTGCCCTGTTAAGCAACGATGCACACACTCGTCAAAATGGAGATATATCTAATGATGGGAAGATTAAAATTATATAATTCTTAAAAAAGGTTGCTTACTAAGTCACAGATAATAAAGAAAAAGAAAATTAATGTTGAACATCCATTTGGAACTATCAAGAAGGTTTGGGGATATTCAACACTTTTATTTAGAGAAATAGAAAATTTAGCTGCTCAAATATCGCTAATGACACTAGCTTATAATATGAGGAGAGCATTTACAATCATTGAAGTTAGTGGATTAATAAATGAACTTAAAAGTAAAATATACAGGATAAGTGCTGTTAAATTATAAATTATAATTATTAAGAAAACTGATGTAAAAATATTTAAAAAAAAATGGCTAGTTTCATAGTATTATATTTATTTTTATTAGCAAGTTTTTACACTGTCTCAAAACTTTTGGGTAAAGTAAAAGTCATAGTGCCTTCCTCAAAGAGTCTTATGGGTGAGAATACTCTGAAAGAGCTGACAAAGATTTTACTGAATAAAGCAATGATAAAAATCAAGAATTATATTAGTAACCCAAATATTTCCAGCAAATTTATTGAATGTGATTCGCATTCCAACATCGGTTGGAAAATTGAAGTAATACTTTTTTCATATCCAGAAAATTCCAATTTACAAGGAGGACTGCTATGAGAAAGGAGTGTTTTTTGGGGCTTTCTTTTCTTATTATCAGTAATATTTTTTCAAACGGTTTTTCCCAGGATAATCCCTTTCCACAACCGCCTTCGGGGTATGATCTCTATCGATCTAATATTCCTCACGGAAAGATTGCTACAATCACCTACTATTCCACCACAGTTGGAGTGAATCGGCAGGCATTGATTTACACACCACCCAGTTATTCAGAAGACAAGAAATACAATGTCCTCTATTTGCTGCATGGCATTGGTGGAGATGAAAGAGAATGGTATAATAATGGTAATCCGCATATTATCCTAGACAATTTGTATGCAGAACAAAAACTCGAGCCGATGATAGTGGTGCTTCCCAATGGCCGTGCAATGGTCAATGACGATGCCACAGGAGATATTTTTGCACCAGACAAAGTCAAGGCATTTGAGACATTCGAATGGGATCTTCTCCATGACTTAATTCCGTTTATCGATTCGCATTATCCAGTTCTTACCTCACGGGAAAACAGAGCCATTGCAGGCCTTTCCATGGGAGGTGGACAGGCACTTAATTTTGGCTTGGCACATCTCGATACATTTGCCTGGGTAGGTGCATTTTCTCCTGCACCGAATACCAAACTCCCCAATCAGCTTGTCCCCAATCCTTCTTTTGTAGCAGATCACATTCTCCAGCTCTGGATTTCTTGCGGAAGCAACGATGGATTACTGTATATCAGCAAACAGACCCACGAATATTTGGAACGGTATGGCGTGCCACACATTTATCATATTGTACCAGGAGCAGGACATGATTGGACTGTATGGAAACATGGGCTTTATTACTTTTCACAGTTGATTTTCAAAAAAACAACCTCGGTACTTGAAAACGGAGACCCTACAACTACTTATGCTTTAGCCCAAAATTATCCCAATCCTTTTAATCCAGTGACGACTATTTCTTACCAGTTGCCCAAGCCTTGCCATGTGACTTTGAAGATTTATGATCTCATTGGAAATGATGTTACAACACTAGTTAATGAATACAAATCGGCGGGGAAACATGAAGTCCAGTTTGATGCTTCCCTTCTCTCCAGTGGAATATATTTTTACACACTAAGGACTAGTACTGGCACTGTGTTGAGCCGGAAATGCTGTGTATTGAAATAATTCTTTGTTAATCAAGGAGAAAAAAAAATGAAAAAACAGTATCTTTTTACCCTTTTGGCTTTTCCTGTTTTATTATTTTCTCAACAAGCGACCATTAAAGTCAATTTAGATCGTGTGATCAGCGAAATTGATCCCAAAATCTATGGCGTTTTTATGGAACCCATCAATTTCAGTGGCAGACGCATGGGATTGCCCGATACAGCATTCTTCAGCACCCTATATGGTAATTTATATGATCCCAAGTCACCCCTTGCAGATGAAAACGGTTTTCGAAAAGACTACATTGAAGCCATGCGGGAATTAAAGATTACCAATATGCGTTGGCCTGGCGGAAACTTTTTGATGGGATACGATTGGAAAGATGGTATAGGTCCAAAAAATCAGCGACCCACACGAATTAACTTAGCGTGGGGAGGATTAGAAACAAATCAGGTAGGAACTGATGAATGGATTGCTCTTAACAAATCAATCGGAAGTGAAAATGTAATATGTGTTAATTTGGGTCTAGGTAATATTATGGACGCAGTCCATTGGGTAGAATATTGCAATTATAAAAGTGGAACATATTATTCAGATTTACGAGCAAAAAATGGTCATCCTCAACCTTACAATGTAAAAATATGGGATTTAGGAAATGAAGTTGATGGAGAACCCTGGGAACTGGGTTATAAAAATGCAGATGATTATGTTAAAATAGCACGCGAAGCAGCAAAGGCAATGCGCTCAGTTGATAAATCAATTAAGCTTGTTGCATCAGGTTCATCGTATTATGAATCAACAGGAAAATGGGTTGATTGGAACTGGAAAATTCTAACAGGTTTGGGAGATATTGTCGATTATATTTCGATCCATAGATATTGGGAAAGGTCTGATGATTATTATACTTTTATGGGTCAAAGTGCACTCGATTTTGAAGAAAAAATAAAAGTTACATCCTCACTAATTTATTCTGCCAGTGTAATGAAAGATTTCAAAAAACCCATCTATATTGCAGTTGATGAATGGGGTATACTGGGAAGAAATTTCCTTTCCGTATTACCTATAGCACAATGTTTCAATTCTTTTATTCGTAATGCAGATATAGTTAAAATGGCAAATTTTACTCTTCTTACTTCTCTGCTTCAAGAAGACAAAGAAAAGGGCACATTCAAAACTCCTCTGTTTTATGTTTTTAAATTATTTTCAAATAATTGTCGTGGAAAATCTGTTGATACCTATATTGAATGTGATACATTTAATACAGAAAAATACAAAGGTATTCCTTTCCTTGATGTTACAACTGTTTATTCTGAAGAAACAAAAACAGTTTATATTAATGTCGTTAATCGTCACAAAGATAATTCAATAACTGCAGATATAATTAACACTGCATATTCATTCGCTGGAAAAGCTGAAGCTAAAATAATTAATTCCAATTCACTCGATGAAATTTTTACATTCGAAAAGAAAGAAGAATACATTCCAGCAACAAAAGAAATGAAAATTAGTGGCAATAAAATTTCATTTACATTCCCTGCTCACTCATTTACTCAAATTAAAGCAGAGATTATCAAAAAGTGATATAAATTGTAATTTCATTTTCAAAATCACTAATCTTCATTTTAAAATAATATGCAGTAATACAAAATAATTTTAGAATAGTTGTTGAATTACTAAACAAAATAATTTATTATTAGCGTGCATAGCTTAGAAACAACTTAAAAAGAAATTATTTTTGAACATAGGGTAAAATATATCGAAAAAACAATGAATATATATGAAATAATAAGATTATTGAGAATAGGAATATTAATATTTCTAATTGCATCAATTTTTAATGTGAGTATTCTTGCTATTAATAAAATCAATAAAGGATCAAGAAATTCGAGAGAAAAAATTTTAATTAACGAAGGATGGCGCTTTTATAAATATAATTCAATTGAAGAAGCAGATAGTTTAATCTATGATGTTCGTCCTGAGTTAAAAGAAAATCAAGATGGCAAGCCTGCTGATGCTGAACCAACAGAAGCAGAAAAAATATTAATAACCAAATTTGTATTGAAACCATGGATACTTCCCACTGGCAATGAATTTATAAAAGATTCTTCCAAACATTATATACGTCCAAAAGGTAATCCAGGTGAAAATTTCCCTTTTGTAAAACTTAATTATGATGACAGCAAGTGGGAGTTAATTAATTTACCACACGATTGGGCAATAAAGGGACCATTTCTGAAAAATAATGATAAAGAAGTTGGCGGTGGAATGGGAAGACTTCCGAGTCCCGGCGTAGCATGGTATAGAAAAAAAATTTTTATCCCCAAAGAAGATTCTAACAAATGTATCTATCTTGAAATTGAAGGAGCGATGTCTTATGCAATGGTTTGGTTAAATGGTCATCTTGTTGGAGGTTGGCCCTATGGTTATGCTTCATGGTATCTTAATCTTACACCTTACATCAAATTTGGTGAAGATAATCAATTGGCAATTAGACTTGATAATCCTCCAGCTTCATCAAGATGGTATCCGGGCGGTGGTATTTATCGAAACGTATGGTTAATAAAAACTAATTCAATTCATGTAGCTAATTGGGGAACATTCATCACAACAAAAAACGTAATAAATAATTCTGCAGATATTAATATTGAGATTATTATAAATAATCATTCCAAAAAGAATGAAAAAGTAAAAGTAATAACAGAAATTTTTTCACTCGAAGGTAAAAAGAAGAAAAAGATTGCTGAACTTAAACCTGTTGAAACAACAATCATAAATCAGAAAAAAACAAAAATTGAATCTTCCATTACAATTAAAAATCCAAAACTATGGGGACCGCCGCCAACTCAATTTCCAAATCTTTATGTTGCAATTACAAAATTATTTGTTGAAAATAAACTTGTTGATACATACGAAACAAAATTTGGAATTCGTTCAATCAAATTTAATCCTGATAGTGGAATTTTTGTAAATGGAGAACGTATTGAAATCAAAGGTGTAAATCTGCATCATGATTTAGGTGCATTAGGCGCAGCTTTTAACTTAAAAGCAGCATTACGTCAATTAAAATTATTAAGAGAAATGGGTTGTAATGCAATTAGAACTGCACATAATCCTCCAGCTCCAGAATTTCTTGAATTAACCGATAGCCTTGGATTTCTTGTTGTTGATGAAATATTTGATGTTTGGGAAAGAAAAAAAACACCACTTGATTTTCATCTCATATTCCCAGAATGGCATGAACAGGATTTAAGAGCATTCATTCGTCGTGATAGAAATCATCCATCAGTTATAATGTGGTCGCTTGGTAATGAAGTTGGAGAACAATACACAGGTGAAGATGGAGCTGCAATTGGAAAAAGATTAAATGATATTGCAAAAGAAGAGGACCCAACAAGACCAACAACAGCATCGATGAATTATGCAAAACCAGATATGCCTTTTCCAAAAGTGTTTGATGTCATCAGCCTTAATTATCAGGGAGAAGGCATTCGTGATGCAGAGGAATACAAAGACCTTCAAGGAATTAAAACACCGCCACTATATTCAGCATTTCATAAAGCTTTTCCAGATAAATTGATTCTAAGCAGCGAAAATGCTGCAGCAGTAAGCAGTCGTGGCACATATATCTTCCCTGTCACAAAAAGTATCAGTGCTCCAGTAAAAGATGGTTTGGGTGGTGACCCAAAAAATTTGTATGTGAGTGCTTATGAATTGTATACTGCTCCATTTGGTTCTTCTGCTGATAAAGTATTTGCAACACTCGATAAACATCCATTTGTTGCCGGTGGATTTGTAT
This sequence comes from Melioribacteraceae bacterium, assembly GCA_037481715.1. Lineage (GTDB taxonomy): Bacteria > Bacteroidota > Ignavibacteria > Ignavibacteriales > Melioribacteraceae > Rosettibacter. The sequence goes on along the minus strand of JBBFLD010000011.1, from coordinate 40,613 downwards.
GGAGCGGCTGGGATTATCTTGGCGAGCCTACTCCCTATTACTCTGCACGCAGCTCATATTTTGGAATTATAGATTTAGCAGGATTTAAGAAAGACAGATTTTATTTATATCAATCATATTGGCGCCCGGAAATTCCAATGGCTCATATCCTACCTCATTGGAATTGGAAAGAAAGTACTGGAAAAATTATCCCCGTTCATGTATTCACTTCCGGAGATGAAGCAGAATTATTTTTAAATGGAAAGTCGTTAGGAAGAAAGAGCAAAGCTCGATATGAATACCGTTTAAGATGGGATGATGTAGTATATGAACCTGGTGAACTAAAAGTAGTTGCTTATAAAAATGGAAAACTCTGGGCAGAAGATATTGTTCGAACTGCTGGTGCACCTGTTCAATTGAAATTGGAAACGGATGATAAAATTATTAAAGCAGATGGAAAAGATTTAGCTTTCATCACTGTTAAAATTGAAGATGATAAAGAAAATGTTTGCCCGCTTGCAGATAATCTTATAAAATTCAGTATCGAAGGACCTGGTGAAATAATTGCAACTGATAACGGAAATCCTGCAGACTTAACTCCTTTCCCTTCTCATCAGCGCCGTGCATTTAATGGTTTAGCATTAGTTATTGTAAGAAGTATGAAAGACAAAGAAGGAATTATCAGAATTAAAGCTGAGTCTGAATTTTTAAAAAGCAGTGTACTTGAAATTAAATGTAAGAAAGTAAAATACTCTGATTAGAAGATGAAAAAAATTGTATTATTGCTTGAAACATCTCGCGCATTTGGAAGACATTTGATTATTGGCATAACTCAATATGCAAAATTGCATGGACCATGGTCATTTTACAAAGAGCCGATAGATTTAAAATCTTCTATTCCCCATCTTACAAATTGGAATCCTGATGGAATAATAATGAGAGATACATTAATCTCTAAAGAACTTCTCAAATTAAAAAAGCCAACCATCCTTGCAATTCATGACTCAAAATATCCAAAAGATGTTCCTGTTATTAAAACTGATTCTTATGCAATAGCAAAAATGGCATCTGAACATTTCCTCGAAAAAGGTTTGAAAAATTTTGCTTTCTGTGGATTCGATGAATATGATTGGTCCGAAGGAAGAAAATTTTATTTCAATAAATTTATTAACGAAGCTGGCTATAAAACTTATAACTATGTCTCTCCAAAAGGGAAAAAAATTTACTGGAAAAATGAACAAAAGCATTTAATCAACTGGATAAAATCACTTCCTAAACCTATTGGTATTTTTGCATGCAATGACGACCGTGGTCAGCACATTCTCGAGGTTTGCAAATTAATGAATATAAAAATTCCTGATGATGTGGCAGTAATTGGAGTTGATAATGACCCTATGGTTTGTGAACTGGGTGACCCTCCTCTTTCAAGCATTGCATTGAATGTGGAAGCTGCTGGTTTCAATGCTGCAAAGTTAATGGATCACATGATTGAGAAAAACAAATTAACTGGTGAAAACATTCTGGTTTCTCCTACTCATATTGTGCAAAGACAATCTTCAGACATTGTTGCAGTTAATGACTCGGAAGTTGCAAAGGCAATTAAGTTCATAAAAGAAAATGCAAAAAATAAAATCCTCGTTGAAGATGTTGTTAAAGCTACATGTTTAAGCAGAAGAACTCTTGAACGAAGATTTAAAAAAATTTTTCATAAATCAATTTACAATCAAATACAGCACATCAGAATAGAACTGATTGCCAGATTACTAATTGAAACAGATTTATCAATCTCACAGATTACTTCCCTTTTCAATTTTACTGATGCTGAACATATCTCAAGATACTTCAAAAGAGAAAAAGGAATTGGTTTGAGAGAATTTCGTAAACTTCACCAGCCTCGTTAGTAATGACGTTATCTGGTTAGTTTTTGGCAAAATTTGGTTGTGCTTGTTTTATTTCTTTGGCTATATTAATTATTGAATAAAGCACATAAATATTTCAAGACTCGCTCCCCTACAACAAAATAAGGTGTTACATGAAAAAATTATTACTGATGTTATTTCTAAATTTTATTTTGATTACTTCATTAATTTCTCAATCAATCTCATTTAAGACTTATCTGAATCCTGTAATACCAGGTGACCATCCTGACCCAACATTAACAAAAATTGGAAAATATTTTTACACATCTGGTTCTTCATTTAATCCAACACCTAAAATTTATCGTTCAACAGATTTAGTACATTGGGAAGTAATTGCACAGCCGGTTTCAGCTTCATGGTCTGAATATGGTGATAATCCAGGTGGCGGTATATGGGGCGGTCATATGGTTTATTACAAAGGCAAATACTGGCATTTCTTCGGAAGAGGCGGTGGAAGTATGTATTTTGTTACAGCAGATAAACCTGAGGGACCATGGAGTAATCCAACACGAATGAGAGTTCCTTCAAGTATGCCTGCAGGTTTGGGAGTAGATAATTCAATTTTTATTGATGAAGACACTGGTAAATGGTATTTACTTACAAAAGCGGGACAGCCTAATAATCACATAGTTGAATTAGGTGATGATGGTCAACCAACGGGCAAAGTTCTTGATTTAACTTGGTTAAATCCAGGCCCTTCATATCCATTCAGCTGGGCTGAAGGTCCAGTTATGTGGAAATACAAAGGTTATTATTACTACAGCTTTGCACAGCATCTTGTTGGTGCTCAATATGTAATGAGAAGTGATACATTAACAGACGATAAATCTAAATGGACTATTGTTGGAACTAACATTTTTACCGGTCCAAGATATTTTTACAACACTCCTAATCATATCTCTCCTGCTGTAATACTTGATGACAGCACGAGCTGGGTTATTGCACATAGTTATCATGGAAACAGTCTTTGGTATGCACAAGGAAGGCAGGGTTTGTTGTGCCAAGTAAAATACAACGAACAAGGATTTCCAACAATTCAATTTCCTGTTGATGATGGTGTTGCAGCTCCTAAGCTTCCAAGTAGCGGAATTCCCTGGACTGTGCCGCATTCTGACTTTTTTGATTCAGACAAACTTAATCCTGAATGGTCATTCTTAGGTTATACAGCTTCGAATACTTATTCACTTACTGAAAGACCAGGTTGGCTAAGACTCTCCCCCAAAAGCAGTACTAAACCAAACACAATTATTAAAAATGATGGAGAGCATAATTATTCTTTGATAACAAAATTAGATTTTAATCCATCATCAACATCTCACGAAGCAGGTTTGTGGATAATTAATGGCCCACAAACTCTTACTGTTAAAGTATACAGCACAGTAAATTCAAATGGACAAAAAGTTTTTGCTTTTAGCTTTGATAAAACATATTACGAAGTTGAAAATAACATTGGAAATATTGTATGGCTGAAATTAGTTCGCGACGAACACATCATGTCAGGTTATTACAGTGCTGATGGTAGTAACTGGAAACAAATTGGAAAGGAAATTGACGCAACACCTATTGATCGAGAACAAACACAATTTAATAATTTTACCGGCAATCGACAGGGTCTTTATGTAAAAGGAAAAGAAGCATATTTTGACCTTTATATTTATCGAGATGCATACACAAAAATTACAGCTCAAAATGCTGCAAATAGACTTGGGGTTTCTGCAGCAAGTAGTTATTTATACAATATTCACAATAACGATTGGGCTATGTATGCAGGCGTTGAATTTGGGAATAAAGATTATAATAAAAAACCAGTCTCAATAGAAATTTCTGCCTCGAGTTACACATCTGGTGGAATAGTTGAAGTATGGCTTGATTCGATTGATACAGGTTCAAAAATTGCTGAATGCAAAATCGAAAACACTGGTAGCTGGAGCAATTATCAAATATTTTCTTCTAAAGTTGATTCGACGGTAAGCGGCAATCACGATTTATATTTTAAATTCGTGGGTTCAGGCACAGAGCAGCTTTTTAGAATAAATTGGTTTAGATTTGTAAATGCCTACGACACTCTAACTTCTATGAAAGAATATGGTGAAAGTAAATTCAAAAATTTCCAGCTGTATCAAAATTATCCCAATCCATTTAATAACAGTACAAAAATAAGTTTTTATATTCCTTATGATTCAAATGTGTCATTAAAAATTTTTGATTTACTAGGAAGAGAAGTAACAACTCTCTTATCAGGAAAATTAACTTCTGGAAGTTATTCACTTAAGTGGGATGCAAATAATTGTTCAGGGGGTGTATATTTCTATCAATTAACAGCTAATAATTTTATTAACACAAAGAAGCTTATTTTATTAAAATAATCTCAGAAAAGTTTTAATTAATAATGGGGAATCAAAATGATTAAAAAAATTTTTACTCTAATTAGTTATTTATTATTAATAGTTCATTTAGATTTATCTGCACAGGTCAATCCTGTTGCAAGTAACTTAATTCACTCATGGACTTTTGATGATGGAACTGCTGTAGATAAAATAAAAGGTATTGCAGGAACATTAGCAGGAAATGCCAAAATTTCTAATGGTGCCCTCAATACCACAGCATCAAATTCATGGCTTGTGTTGCCAGCAAATTCAATTTCTATTAATCAATATCAGGCTCTTACATTTGAAATATGGTTTAAGTCTGTTCCTAAAGGCAACACTGGTTTTCATATGATTGTTTCTTTTGGTAATACAAGAAATACAATTGGTGTTAATTATTTTTTCATTACCCCTGCAAGAGCCGACGATAAAAGTCGTGCAGCGATTTCCTGTCTTGATGAATCAACTCCATGGGCAAACGAGTCAGGTGTAGATGGTCCAGAACTGGATGACGGCAATGTTCATCAAATGGTAAGTACAATTGATTCAGAAAATATTACATTGTATATCGATGGACAACTTCAGTCAATAACACCGTTATCAGATAATAATAAAATTGCAAACATTAGCAATAACTTTGCCTATCTTGCTAAGAGTGTTTATGATAATGACCCTACATGGAAAGGAGAAATTTATGAATTCAACATTTACAATAAAGCATTAACATCAGATGAAATTACTTATTTGTATAACACATCAAATCTTACTGCTGTAAATAAACCAGTCGTGGTCGAAGCTGAATCAGGAAAACTTGGCAGCTATTTTATAATTAAACAGGACGGAAACATATCATACATCACAACAACAGTTAATTATACAGGACTAACAGCACCAGCTGACAGCAACAGAATAGCAACATACCAAGTTACATTTCCTGATTCTGGGCATTACAATTTATTCTTGCGTGTTCGTGTTGGTTCTGGTGGATATAACGACGACAGCTTTTTCTATGGAAGAGGTTTTGGTATTAAAAACGATACAGCAAGAGCTGATTGGGTATTTGTAAATGGACTTGGTGGTGCTGGTTTTTCCAATCCTACTGATATTGTTGATAATGTAGGTGCAGTTGGCTCAGGTGTATGGAAATGGGTGAATGTTTCCAAAAATACTTACTCAGGTGCTCAAGGACATGTCTTCTATGTTAGTCTGGATAGTCTTACCAAAACTTTTCAAATTGCAAGCCGTGAAGATGGATTGGACATAGACAAAATTGCATTTGGCAAAGCAAATTTATTATTCACCGTAGCAAATCTTGACAGTATTCAGGAAGGTACATCTATTCCTGTTGAACCTGTTATTCCATGGAGCGGTCCACCATTAGCTCATAAGCAACCTAAATTTGTTGGAAATATTCATAGTCCTTCTCAAATAGAAAATTTTGTATACTACTGGAATCAGGTTATTCCGGAAAATTCCGGTAAATGGGGCAGCGTTGAAGGAGTAAGAAACAGTATGAACTGGACTGCATTAGATGCAGCATATAAATTAGCAAAGGATAATGGTTTTCCATTCATGTTTCATGTTCTTATCTGGGGTGCTCAGCAACCATCATGGATTAATTCACTTCCCAAAGATGAACAGCTAAAAGAAATTCGTGAATGGTATCAAGCTGTTGCAAATAGATATCCCGATATTGATTTCTTACAAGTTGTAAATGAACCTTTGCCGGGTCATAATCCACCTGATGGAAATAGTGGACGAGCAAATTACAAAGATGCTCTCGGTGGTAATGGTGCAACCGGCTGGGACTGGGTAATTAATGCATTCAGAATGGCACGTGAAATCTTTCCAAAGAAAACTAAATTAATGATAAATGATTACAACATTATCAACAGTACTTCAAGCACTTCACAATATCTTAAACTCATAAGATTACTTCAATCAGAAAATTTAATTGATGCTATTGGTGTACAAGGACATGCATTCACAACAGCAAATGCTACTGCTTTACTAATGAAACGAAATCTCGATTCTTTAGCATCTACCGGTCTGCCAATTTATGTAACAGAGTTAGATATTGATGGTCCAACTGATGATGTTCAATTAAATGAATACAAACGAGTTTTCCCTGTATTATATGAACATCCAGGTGTTAAAGGAATAACTCTTTGGGGATGGAGACCTGGCTTATGGAGAAATGAACAACGCGCTTATTTAATTAATACTGATGGAACTGAAAGACCAGCATTAGTTTGGTTAAGAAATTATCTTGATACTGTGAAGGTTGTAGTTTCTGTTGAAGAGAAGTCTGAAATTCCTCAAGCATTTAATTTGTACAATAATTATCCAAATCCTTTTAATCCATCAACCACAATAAGCTATGATGTGCCTTACACAAGTTATATCAGTTTGAAAGTATACAATTTATTGGGACAGGAAGTAAAAACTTTGTTTGAAGGAATTCGTCAACCAGGTCATTATAAAGTTCAATTTGATGGAAGCAATCTCAGTTCTGGAATATATCTCTACAGATTAACTGCTGATAAATTTTCAGCCACAAAGAAACTAATGTTAATAAAATAATGCTGGAAGCTCAATGAGATTACTTTTATATAAAATAATAATCTTAATTGCTCTGCTTGGAAATTTAGAAGCACAAAATTTATGCAGTGATAACGGAGATGGAACATACACTAATCCAATAATTTATTCAGACTTTCCTGACCCTGATGTAATTCGTGTTGATTCTGTTTATTACATGGTTACAACAACAATGTTTATTTTTCCAGGTGTTACAATATTAAAGTCCTATGACCTTGTTAACTGGGAATATTGTGCTAATGCTGTAGAAAGATTTGATTTCAGTCCGTGTTATAATCTTGAAGGCTGTAATAGATATTCTCATGGGCAGTGGGCAACTAGCTTCAAATATCATAATGGAAAATTTTATTTATTATTCATTACACTTGATGAAGGCGGTTTTTTATGCACAGCTGATAAACCCGAAGGACCATGGCAAATAAGAAAGCTCCCAAAAGGATTTTATGACCCCGGATTATTTTTTGATGACGATGGGAAAATTTATGTTGCTCATGGATATAATAAAATTTACGTAACTGAACTCGATACAAATTTTCATCCAAAGGGAGATGATGTTTTGGTTTTTACTGGAAACATTCGCCCTGGTCTTGAAGGCACACATGTTTACAAAATAAACGGTTATTACTATTTATATTGCACTTATGGTGGAAGAGATGGATTTCAGGTTGCACTTCGCTCTAAAAATATTTATGGACCGTATGAACAAAAAATTGTAATAAGAGATACTTCCTATTTAGGTACTGGTTTACATCAGGGAGCTCTTATTCAAACTCAAACCGGAGAATGGTGGACAATAATTTTTCAAGATGGGGGCGCCTTTGGCCGCTTCCCATCTTTACAGCCTATAACATGGATTGATGATTGGCCCTTAGCTGGAATTAATGGAAAAGGTGTAATTACATACAGAAAACCTAATGTTGGCAAAAATTATCCAATAAAAATTTTGCCAACATCAGATGAATTTGACAGCACAAAATTAGGATTACAATGGGGGTGGAATCATAACCCCGAACCATCAAAATGGTCGTTGACAGAAAATCCTGGTTTTTTAAGACTCAGAACTGTCAAAGTTGTTTCTAATTTAAGAGAAGCACGAAACACACTTACACAAAGAATTTTTGCATATTACTCAAAAACTTTTGTAACTACTGCAACAATTAAAATGCATATTGACAGTATGAAAGATGGTGATATCGCTGGACTGGCGGTATTTCAGGACCCTTATGCATTCATTGGTATTAAAAATAATAACGGGAAAAAATATGTCATAATGATTAATAATGGTTCTTTAATTGATTCTACAGAAATTAATTCTTCAATAATTTATTTGAGAGCAATGGCAGAATATGGAACCAGCAAAGCTTCCTTTGCTTACAGCATCGATAATCAAACATTCAAACAACTTGGGAATAATTTATTGATGCAGTTTAATCTTTCTATTTTTACAGGAAATAAATTTTGTATATTCAATTATGCTACAAAAAATACTGGTGGATTCGTAGATGTAGATTGGTTCAGAATAAATTTGCCGGAGTAAAATATTCTGTTCAAAAAAATTTTTTCAATGTTGCCTTCCTAACTTTATAATTATTAATGCTTTCCATAAATAACCATCAACTATTTTTATTGTATTTAAAAATTGTTTGTGACGAAAAATTATTTTATAATCTGAAGTGATTATCAAATAATTCTGGAATAAACTATGAAAAAAATATTAGGAATACTTTTTATTGCATTTATTCTATCTTCATGTGCGCCTGGCGGCGGAAAGTATAATCAATCAAGAAAAGCTGGATTTCTTGATGGCATCTGGCATGGCTGGATTGCACCTGTTACACTTGTTTGGGGATTATTTAATAACAATATCAGAGTCTATGAAGTTAACAATACTGGCTGGTGGTACGATTTCGGTTTTTATATTGCAATTGTGGGTGGATTTGGAGGTTTTGCTTTGTCAAGAAAGAAAAAGTAATTTATTATTTACAATAAACCCCACAATATTTTCATGAAATTTTTTATTCATGTAAGAAAGAATTTTACATGCTCTTTCTGTTTTAACCTGTATTATTTTTGTAAATTTATGGATAGAATTATTAAACAGGTTTAGAAATATGTATATCAAAACATTTATGTTTACTGTAAACACAAACGGATTTAATGATATTATTGATATTACTTCTGAAGTTCAATCCAGATTAAACGAAACTGGAATGAAAGAAGGCAATGTTCTAATTTTTGCTCCAGGTTCAACCTCCGGAATTACAACAATTGAATATGAACCAGGACTTCTTAAAGATTATCCTGAGTTTTTTGAAAAGATTGCACCATCTAATCATCATTACCATCATAACGAAACATGGCATGATAACAATGGACATGCTCATGTGCGAGCATCACTTCAAGGCGGTTCTCTTCAAATTCCTTTTATTGATTCAAAACTGTTGCTTGGCACTTGGCAGCAAATTGTCTTAATTGATTTTGACAACAGACCAAGAAGAAGAAACATCATTGCACAATTTATAGGACAATAATCATGAAAAAATCATTTCTGCTTTTTTTCGTTTTTCTCCCAACAATTTTCAATTTTGCCTGGGGAGACAATGGTCATAAATTAATTACAAAACAAGCTCTTTTAATTTTACAGAAAGAAATAAATTTTTCAGACGATTTTAAATCTGCAATAATTCAGCATTCCGTTGACCCGGATTATCGAAAGAAAGATGACCCTTCAGAACCGACAAAACATTTTATTGACATAGATTACTATAAAGAATTTCTAAATGGAAATATGATTATATCCATTGACTCACTTAAAAAAATTTACGGCGACAGCACTGTTACTGCTCAAGGAATTTTACCATGGGCAACAGTTTCAACTTACTCACATCTTGTTGAAGCATTTAAAGAAAATAACAAAGATAAAATTTTATTATACACATCTGACCTTGCTCATTATGTTGCCGATGGACATCAACCACTTCATTCTACTATGAATTATAATGGTCAACTTTCTTCTCAAAAAGGTGTTCATTTTAGATACGAAATTGAAATGGTTGACCGACATTTAAATGACATTGAAAAAAATTTGAAAATCATTTCACCTGTTTATGTTGCTGATATTACAGATTTTGTATTCAATTATATCTACGAATCAAACTTTGAAGTTGACATTTTGCTTTCTGCAGATAAACATGCATCAAAAATCAGCAATGGAAAATATGATGATGATTATTACCGAATCTTATGGTTTCGAACAAAAAATTTGACTATAGACAAATTTGAGCAGGCTGCATTTTCTCTTGCTTCTCTAATTTATTCTGCATGGATTGAAGCAAACAAACCAAAAGTAAATTACTGATGAAGAAAAAATTTGTAACAGTATTCGGCAGTTCAATTCCGCGTCCAGGAGATTATGAATATGAAATTGCTTATCGGCTGGGCAAAATATTGGCTGCCAATGGATTTAATGTTTGCACAGGTGGCTTTCAAGGAATTATGGATGCAGTTTCAAAAGGAGCAACCGAAGAAGGTGCAGAAGCATTAGGCATTACATTGAGTATTTACAACGCCGTTCCAAGTAAATATCTTACAAAAGAAATAAAATGCGATACTCTTTTCGAACGCCTAAAAAAATTAATTGAGTACGGTGATGCATTTGTAATTTTAAACGGAGGGACAGGCACTCTTGTTGAACTTGCAGTTGTATGGGAATTAATAAATAAAAATATGCTTATCGAAAAACCTGTTGCATGTCATGGCACAATGTGGAAAGAAATTGTTCATTTAATGGAAGAACAAATTAAAAGAGAACATAGAAAAACAGGATTGGTAAAGTGTTTTGATGAAATTGATGATTGTGCTGATTATATAATTGAAAAACTGAAAGAATAATTTCAATTATTTAGAACAATTATCCTTCCCTTTATTTTATATTTCTCTTCAAGTTCAAGCAGTGCTTTATTTGCTTCTTCTTCGTTTGAAAATTGACCGCAATTAACAACAGTTAAAATACTTCCTCCAACTTCTTTTGAAGTTATTTCAGTGTAATAACCATCTTTTTTCAAGATCTCACTTAATCTTTTTGCATTATCCGCTATCAAAAAAGCACCGGCTTGAATAGTAAATTTTTTATTTTCAATCGGAATAGAATCGGGCTGGTTTCTATTTGCATAACTTATAAATGAAGATTCAGGAAATTTATTTTTCAATTCATTTAAATATTTGGCAGCTGTTTTATAAAGTCCAATAGAATAGTAATAAGAAAAAATCTTAAACAAAACCGCATCATTAAATTTGTAGTTGGGAAATTTTTCATATAGGTATAAATATTTTTTTAATGCGTCTTCGCCGTTTTTAGTTAGAAGTGCATCAAGATATAAAACAGAAGGGTCGGAAGGATTTTCTGATTTGAATTTTAAAAGCATACTCTCAGCTTTTTGAATATTTCCGTTGTCAATTTCATTTAATGCTTCGGTTATATCAATATTCTGAGAGTATGCAGTAACATTAATAAAAAGAAATATCAATAAAAATTTTTTCATTCCTGCAAAGATTCTTTTGACCTTCTATATGCAGAAATCACGAAACCAATAACCATTACAGCAACACCAAGCCAGATTAAACTGATAAAAGGTTTAACACTTGCTTCAATAGTAAGAATTTCTTTTGGAGCAGATTTTTCTTCTGATTTATTTGAGAGTGAATCAAAAGTAAGTTCTACCATTCCTTGAGATGCATTCATATTGTTGATGTAAACTTTCAAATCTGCTGCTTGAGATTCTGCTGGATAAAATTGTGGTCCCTCGCCTGTATTTTCCATATATGGTTCAATTATTTCTGATTTACCATCATAATTAAGTTTCAAGCTTACACCAATTTTAAAGTTTCCTCCGCTCATCATTGCACTCATGTCTTTTGGCAGAACAAAATTCGTAAAAGTAATTTGAATGTTTTTGTAGTTATATGTTTCCCCTTTTTTCATCTGAACAGAAGAAGTGGATGATGAATTTGTTTCATCATAAGCAATTGGGGCTACATAAAAATCTTTTGTAAGACCAACAAGAATATCAGGTTCTCTCATCAAACTGTTATTAAATTCTGCGATATACATTACTGGCGAGGCTTGACGAACTGAATTTCCTTTTTTGACCATTACATTAAATGCATACTTTTTGCCGCCTTCAATTGGCTGATAACCTGTAAATGTAAGTTCATAACCAAAAAGATTTGCTTTTTCTCCTTTGACCAAATCTATTTGTTGATGTTTTGAATAACCGCCGGTTGCAACAACCCCAACAAGAAAAAGTGCAATTCCAATATGTGCAACATAAGCACCAATAAAACTTTTCCTTCCTTTAAGAATTGAATAAGCAATTTCTCCATTTACAAAAAGTGCAAATGCTGACGAGAATGTTAAGAGCACAAGCATAAAGTTACTTATGCCGCTTAAAACAAAAATTAATAAAGTAAGAATTAATGCAGCAATAACAGCAAATCTTGATTCTTTCCATAATTGTTTGCTCTCAGTATATTTCCATTTTAATATAATACTTAATCCATTAAGCAATCCAATAATTATTGCAATTGGAAGATTAAGTTCATTGTAAAAAGTTGTATCAACTGTTTGTCCAAATATTGGTGCGCTTGTTCCAGCCAGAATAATAATTGCTGATGCAATTAATGCAACAGAGCCGGTAAATAAAGCTAATTCTCTTGATAAAATATTTTCTTCAAAAGTAAAATGCTCTGTAAGATATTTCCATCTGTAAATAATCATTCCAATTCCGAGTAAAGCAAAAAGAACTAAAAATAAAATCAAGAAAAGATAAACTGTCATACCCGGGTCAACAAATGAATGAACCGATGCATCACCAAGTATTCCGCTTCTTGTAAGAAAAGTGCTGTAAAGAACGAGGATATAAGTCATAATACACAATATCAAATTTGTTTTAACAAATCGGCTGGTTCCATCTCTATCTTGACTTTTCTTTTGAACTAGCATTGTATGAATTGCAGCAACACCAATCAACCAAGGAACAAGAGAAGAATTTTCAACTGGGTCCCAGCCCCAATAGCCGCCCCAGCCTAAAACACCATAAGCCCAGTAACCTCCAAGCATAATTGCCAATCCAAGAATCATTGACCCAGTAAGAACCCATGGTAATGCCTGTTTAATCCATTCTTTATAATCATTTTTAAGTAATGCCCCAATTGCAAATGCAAAAGGAACAGCTGACATCGCAAATCCTACGAATAACATTGGAGGATGAATTTGCATCCAGAAGTTTTGTAATAATGGATTTAATCCTTTCCCTTGAATAATAAAATTTTCTATAGGAATATTGTTTGCAGCAAGAATGCTATAAAGTTCTTTACTAACTTGAATAAAATGTTTATTTGATTGCGGGTCGCTGAAAATAAAATTTTGTAATGCTGGTAAAGTAAGGTAAGCAGTATTAATGTGTTTTAAATCTACAAAATCACGTTGAGACCAGATATAATTAAAAGGTGATTTAAGAAGAGGATTTAACATTATCAAAAGAAATGTAATTGAAAGTGAATAAACCATCATTACTCTTGGTTCTAAGTCACCTCGTTTTGAAGTATAATCCAAAAGAATTAATCCAATAATTGCAGAAAATAATGCCCAGAGCAAAAAACTGCCTTCCTGCCCTGCATAAAATGTTGAGATAAGTAAACCCGTAGGCAAACCGCTGCTGCTGTAATCATAAACATATTTGTATTGATATTGATGAGTTAAAATTGCATGAAGAAGCAATGCGCTTGCAGCCATAATCATAACTGCAGTAAAATGAAAACTTATTCGAGCTATTCCCAGCGTGTTTTGATATCCTCTGTAATTTAGATAATACATCAAAACAGTAAAGGCTCCTGCAATTAATGCAAGAGTTAGAAATATATTTCCAATCATTATTTCTCCTTTTGCTTAATTTAAGATTGGGCTTTTTGAACTGTTTGTCCCTGATACTTAGAAGGACATTTAGTTAATATATCTGTTGCATGAAAAACTCCATTAGAATATTTTCCAGTAACAACTACACTTGTTGAAGATTCAAAATTATTTGGCATTCCTCCATGATAAACAACTTTCATCACATTACCGTTTTCATCTTGAATATAAAAAGAAAGAACTTTATTCTCTTTGTCGAATTCATAACTTCTTTCTTTTAGCCATGTGCCTGTTGCTTTAACAGTTTTACCAGACTGCATTACTTTCACAAAGCTGCTTTCATATTGAACATTGGTTTGTGTAAACAAGTAAATCATAATTCCAAGAAAAACCACAATGATTATACCGCCGAAGAGATATTTATTTTTCATAGTATTATTTCTCCTTAATTTCTTTCTCAATTTCTTTAAGTCTTTTATCAGTATTCAATAAGAAAAGAAAAATTCCTATCCAAACAACAAGAACAATGAACATTACAATATAAATTGAGTTCTGCTCAAGAAAATTTATTAATCCGTTTTCCAATTTTAACCTCTTATAATTTTTTAGAAATATTTTCGTTTATGATTATTACTTTATAACGAATTTTCCAAATCCACCAGTATAAAATTGTGAATGCAATAAGTGAAATATAAAATACCAGCATCATATTTAAATTCATTTTAAAATCTACAACTGGACCGGCTGTATCATCATTTGCAGAACCTGGATGCAAACCTGTCATTATTCTTGGCATAATAAAAATAAAGAAAGGAACTGTTAGGAACGCAATGATTGAGTAAACAGCAGAAAGTCGAGCTCTTTTATCTTCGTTTTCTATTGCGGAACGAAGAGCAAGAAGAGAACCATAAATTAAGAGCAAAATAAAGATACTTGTCTCACGAGGGTCCCAATGCCAGAATGCACCCCATGTAAATTTTGCCCAGATTGAACCTGTTACAGTTGCAAGAATGCAAAAAACCATTCCAAGCTGCAAAGCAGAAGCTGATTTTGCATCATCATCAAGATTTTTATTTCTTAAATACTTTATTCCATAAATCATTGCCATCAAAAATGCAATAACAGAAATCCAAGCTGTTGGAACATGAAAGAAAATTATTTTTGCTTTTTCTTCAAGACCAGGTATGTTAGGAAATTCATACCAGTGCTGAGGCTGTGGAACTATTGGAAATGTAATTCCAGCAATAATTACAAATGTCATCAATATGAATAATATTATTTTCCATGCCATAATTTATCTTTCTTGTTTAATTACAAATATGGATATTTAGACAGCATTTAAGTCATAGTTGCACGAAAAATATAAAAGTAGATTATGATTTCCAAAGACTTGGCTTTTATTTATGTTTATTGTACAAGCAGAGTCAGAATTTTTAACAATATTAGTCTTAAAATATTTTTGATGTTTTTTAAATGAATTAAATTTTTTTCGATACAATATTAACATAAATTCGTCTAACAATACAGAATAATAATTAATGAGGAAAATTTGGCTACTAGAAATCCAATAAAAAGAATATTCGACCTTTACACAAGTGATTTGAGTTATCAGGAAATTGAAAAATTAATTAAACAGGAAGCCAGTGAAGTATATGAATTTTTCAAAAGTGATATTCCTAAACCAGACACATCAAAAAATAAATTCATTCGCGGTTTGATTTTCATCAGAAGTTTATTCAATGCATTTATTTTAAGACTTTCTCCAGCAAGAAGAATTTTTTATTTAATCGCTCTCTTTTTCTTTTTTATAAGTTATTCTGAACCAAACTCACTTTATCTTTTGTGTTCATTCATAATATTAAATTTGCTTCTTGCATTTGAACTTGCTGATAAATTAACCGCCAAAAGTGAACTTGAAGTTGCAAGAAAAATACAATTCGATTTAATACCAAAACATTCACTTCAATTAAAAGATTATCAAACGGCAACGTATTATGAACCTGCAAGAGATGTAGGCGGAGATTATTTTGATATTATTGAAACCCAAGAAAAAAGTTACATAATAGTTGGTGATATTTCCGGGAAAGGTATGGCAGCTGCACTTTACATGGTTCGCGTTCAATCAATTATTTATTTCTTGCTTGATTACTATTCTGATATTAAAGATATAATCACAAACCTGAAAAAATATTTTTCAAAAAATTTGAGAAAGGAATTTTTTCTTACAATCACTATTGCGTCAATTGATAAAGATGGAAAAATAAATTTTGTAAGAGCAGGTCATCCGCCGGCAATTCACTACAAATATAATCAAAAAGAATTCGTTGAAATAAATCCAGCTGGTATTGCTATTGGAATGAATGATAAAGGTTTATTTGAAAAAACTTTAGAAGAAGTTCAAGTAAATCCGGGGATCAACGATATTATTTTAATTTATTCCGATGGTGTAACTGAAACAATGAACATTTTCAAAAATATGTTTGGACTGGAAAACATTAAAAAAGTGATTGAGAAAAATGCGGAAAAGTCAGCTGAAGAAATAAAAGAAGCTTTATTAAAATCAATTACTTCATTTCGAGGGAATGCTTTGCAGAATGATGATTTAACTTTTGTAGTATTAAAAAGGAATCAATCTGTCTCAAGCACATGAAATTCTTCATCGGCTGGTCTGATTTCATCATACATTCTTTTTAATGCATTAAAAGCAGTTTGATTTCCTCTTTGAGCAGCTCTTCGATAAAATTTAACTGCAATCCCCTTTTGTTCTTTTACTCCAATTCCTTTTTCATAACAATATCCAAGATAAGTTTCAGCAAGAACCGAACCTTCGTTTGCAGCATTTTGAAGAATTTGAATTTGGTTAGTTAAATTATTCCTTGATGAAGAATCAGCAATTTGTGCAAATGCAATTCTAACCAGAGCTTCTTTACTTCCTGAGTTTTTTGCTATTGTCCAGTATTCAATTGCTTTTTGAAGGTCTTTCTTTACAAGGGAACCCGAGCTATAACATAATCCAAGTTCAATAATTGAAGGCACATGATTTTTTGCAGCAGCATTTTTTAAAAGCTCGAGAGCCTGCTGATTTGTAATAAGATTTACAAATCCAAGTGCTGTGGCTCCTGCAATTACATACATTGCATCTGCATCATTTTTATTTGCCCTTTCCTTCAGAACATTAATAAAATTTTCATCTCTAATCATTTTATAAAAAATTTCTCCAGCTTTATAAGAACCAAGACGATAAGCATGCAGATATTTCGATGCAGCCTTTATCAAATTTTTTTCAAACAGAATTCCTTTTTCGTATGCAAGTCCCTCAATTAAAATTGCTTCTGGGCTTCCATTTTCGGCTGCAAATAGTAAAATGCCTTTTCCGCTTGTATCGGGAAAATTTATATTTTCATTTTCATCAATGCCAAAATATTTTTTTAATTCTTTACTGCTCTTCTTTGTCAACAGATTCAGTTCGTAATTATCTTCTTTTTTATTTTGATTTTCTAAATCAAGGAATTCAAGATTCCAATCAGAATTAATTAATGAAACATCCTCTGCTTTAACAGTGGTAACATTGTTTTCAGTTGTATCCGCAGGAGGAATAAATCCACTCTTTTTAAATTGTTCCAAAGCTTCTTTTGCTGGCTGGAAACCTGCTTTTGCTGAACTCTGAAATAGTTTATAAGCTTCTGTATAATTTCTGTTTACTACAAGATTATCCATCAGCATCAATGCATAAGCAAATTGAGCTTCGGGTAAACCAGCATTAGCTGCGCTTTTAAAATTCAGATAAGCTTCAAAAGGATTCCATGGAACACCAATTCCGTTGTAAAGCAAAATTCCATAATTATGTTTTGCACTTGGTAAATTCTGGTCTACAGCTTTTCTAATCCAATAAATAGCTTTGACAGTATCAGGTGGAAAACCTTGTCCAAGTAAATATCTTATTCCCAATTCGTGTTGAGCAAATGGGTCGCCTTTATTAGCTTCTTTAACAAGCAAATATCCTGCAAGCAAAGAGTAAGATGGATATTTTGCTTTAAAATATGTTTTTCGAGATTGATTGGATTTAAACGCCTGACTTCTTAATGTATCGTTCTGATTGTAATATTGTGCATTGATATATTCAGATGATAAAAAAATAATCAGCAGAAAAAAATGGAGTGAGCTTTTCATTCTAATTTTAATAAAGCCACTTTTTAAGCACGAAATAATTTTTTCCATTAATTGAAAAATAATCAAGTTCATCCATCAATTGTTGAATAATAAAAAGTCCCATTCCGCTTTCTGGAAGACTGTCCAAATCATTCGGATTGTAATCAAGTTTTTTAATTTCCAGATTAGTTCTCGGCAAACCTTCATCAATAATGTTCACTTCAACTAAATTTTCATCCTTGATTACTTTTACCTGAATCGTTTTTCCTTTTTCTTCCTTGTAAGCATGTTTAATAACATTATTCAGGGCTTCGGTTAGACAAATATCGAAGGCATTTCGGATTAATTCTTCTATTCCTTGTTTGATTAAAAAGTCATTAACCGCATCATTAACCTTAACTACTTCTTCATAATCGCTTGATATTTTAATTTCTATTTCGTTCACTCGATTAAATATTTTATTTCATTCTTAATATAAAAAAGTATGGTTTCACTATAAAGCCTTTTTGTGTAATAAATTTAGAGATAACCATATTTCAGTAATTAAATTTTATGCTTAAATTTAAATAAAAATTAAGGTTCAATATGAAAATAATTTTTGTTGGAACAGGCTCAGGCAGAACAAGTGTAAAACGGTTCCATTCTTCTTTCTTATTAAAAACAAAAAAACACAATTTGCTTGTTGATGCTGGAGATGGAATTTCAAAAGCATTGTTAAAACAAAATATAAGTTTTAATTCAATCAATTCCATTTTATTTACTCATTATCATGCAGACCATTTTACTGGAATTGGAGCTTTAATAACTCAAATGAAATTGGCTAACAGAACAAATATGGCAAAACAAGGCGGACCATTAAAAATTTATACACATAAAAACTTAATTAATCCGCTTGTATCATTAATCAATTCTGTTTACATGTTTAAAGAAAATCTTGATTTCGAGATTGATATAAATGGATTTAATTTTGATGAGCCTGTTCAGATAAATGAAGAAATTAAATTCGTTGCAAGACAGAACTCACATATTTTTCAAAAAGATTTTTTGAATCATTATCCTTCGGAATTATTTGTTTCCTCAAGTTTTCTTTTTAACGCAGGAAACAAAAACATTTTTTACAGCTCCGATGTTGGGAATAAAAACGATTTATATCTTTTTGAAAATGAAAAAATATATTTAATGATAATAGAATCAATGCATATTACACCAGAAGAAATCTATGAAGCATTTATCAAAATTAAACCAAAAAAATTATTGCTGACACATATTGATGATATTCAAGAAAAAGAATTAAATAGATGGTACAAAAAATTGCCTGAGAAAGAGAAAAGAAAAATTCTTCTGTGTTATGATGGAATGATTCTATAAATTGCCGTAAAGTTGACAAATTGATTCTGCAATTATTATTGCATAAAAGCTTATCTTTACATAAACCATTTTAAGATTTTGTGATATGAGCATTGAAGAGTTTCAAAAAAAATTTGGAATTATTGGAAAATCTAAAGAGATACGGGATTTAATCGACATAACAATGCAGGTTGCTCAATCTGATATTACTGTTCTTATAACCGGAGAAAGCGGTGTAGGGAAAGAAGTTTTTGCAAGAGCAATTCATGGATGCAGTAAACGAGCAAATAAAGAACTAATAAGTGTTAACTGTGGTGCAATACCAGAAGGTATTCTTGAAAGCGAATTATTTGGCCATAAAAAAGGAGCTTTCACCGGCGCAATCGAAGATAGAAAAGGTTACTTTGAAATTGCAGACGGCGGAACCTTATTCCTTGATGAAATTGCTGAAATGCCTTTGACAACTCAGGTTAAACTTTTGCGTGTTCTTGAAACAAAAGAATTTATGAGAATTGGAAGCGAAACTGTAACTAAAGTAGATGTCAGAATAATTGCTGCAACAAACAAAGACCTTCAAGTTGAAGTCGATTCAAAAAAATTTAGAAGTGATTTATATTTTAGACTCAAGGCTGTAACATTAAATATTCCTCCACTAAGAAATAGAAAAATTGATATTATTGAGTTAGCATATCATTTCTTAAAAAATTTTTCTGACAAGAATAACATACCAATTCCAAAGCTTACAAAAGATGCAGAAGAACTTTTAATAAACTATCATTGGCCTGGAAATATTAGAGAACTTAAAAATGTTGTTGAAACAGCAGTTGCATTAAACAAAAACGGTATTCTTGATGCAGATGCATTTTATCCTTTACTTGAAATTAAAAAAGAAGGCGAGATACGATATCTCCCTGTGCATTTAAATCGTTCGCCGGAAGCACTCGATAGAGAGATGATTTACCGTGCTTTGATTGAAATAAAAAAAGATTTAATGGATTTAAAACAAATTGCATTGAATCATAATCAAGATGTAAATTATCGACCCGTTAATTTTCAGAATGATGAAATTTTGCCATTAGAAGAAATTGAAAAAAGAGCAATTATCAACACAATGAAATATACCAGAAATAATAAACGAGAAGCAGCAAAATTGTTAAACATAAGCGAACGAACTCTTTATAGAAAACTGAAAGAATATGGTATTCAATAAAAAAATAATATTAATTCTGCTTATTGGAATAACAAGCTGCAGATATTCATTTACTGGAGCATCAGTTCCTCCACATTTAAGAACTATTGCTATTCCTTTATTTAATGATAGAAGCGGTTCAGGCGAGCCGGATTTAAGCAACAAACTAACGAATCAATTAATCCAAAAATTTATTAACGATAATACACTTCAGGTTACTGATAAAATGAATTCAGATTGTATTATTGAAGGAACAGTAACATCACTTTCAGAAGCACCGGCTGTTATTTCGGGAAACGAAACAATTACTGCACAACGAATTACAATGAATGTTCATGTTGTTTATCGAGATTTAATTAAACGCCAGGTAATTTTTGAAAGAGATTTTACAAACTATACAGATTATAAAATTGATGCTGCTAATATTACAAATGCACGCAAAGCAGCAATAGACGAAACAATAGACAAAATAACAGAAGATATACTCATTGGAGTTGTATCTAACTGGTAAAAAATTAAAGAGGTGATTAATATGGCAATTGATGAAATAGTTTTATTTGTATACATCTTTTCTTTAACTGTATTGCTTTTCTTTGGAAGTCACGGCTTCATCATGATTTATTATCATCAAAAGTATAGAAGAAAAAGTCATCAGGCAAAAGAAGAAATTCCAGAGGAAATGGTAACAATTCAATTACCGCTTTATAATGAAGTTTATGTTGTAGAAAGATTAATTAATGCTGTTTGTCAAATTGATTATCCAAAAGATAAACTGGAAATTCAAGTGCTGGATGATTCAACAGATGAAACAGTTGATGTTGTTGCAAGATTAGTAAAAGAAAAGCAGGCAGAAGGATTTGATATCAAACATATTCGTCGTTCGAGTCGTGAAGGTTTTAAAGCGGGCGCACTTAAAGAAGGACTCAAAACTGCAAAAGGAAAATACATAGCAATTTTCGATGCAGACTTTATTCCTAAAAGAGATTTTTTGAAAAACACACTTAGATATTTTTACGACGACAAAGTTGGAATGGTTCAAACAAGATGGGAACATTTGAATGAAGATTATTCACTACTTACAAAAATTCAAGCACTTGCACTTGATGGCCATTTTGTAATCGAACAAACTGTAAGAAATAAAGCAGGGTTCTTCATTAATTTTAATGGAACCGGCGGGGTATGGCGTAAAGATTGCATCGAAGATGCAGGCAACTGGGAAGGCGACACATTAACTGAAGACTTGGATTTAAGTTATCGTGCACAACTAAAAGGATGGAAATTTGTTTTCCTGCGCGATTTTACTACTCCAGCAGAACTTCCTGCAGAAATGAATGCACTTAAAGCTCAGCAGTTCAGATGGACAAAAGGTGCAATTGAAACTGCAAAAAAAATTCTGCCTCTTGTTTGGAAATCAAACATTCCGCTTAAATTAAAAATTCATTCAACATTCCACTTAACAAATAATATTGTATTTCCATTTATACTTCTTGCAGGAATTTTAAATGTTCCTTTAATTTTTATAAAGAATGCTGGACCTTACTGGAACTTCTTCAACATAATGGCAATCTTTGTTATAGCATTCATAGGTTCATTTTTGTTTTATATGTTTGCGCAAAAAGATGTACATCCCGACTGGAGAAAAAGAATTGCTCTTTTCCCACTGTTTATGGCTGGCAGCATGGGTTTTGCATTAAACAATACAAGAGCTGTAATTGAAGGATTATTAAACAGAAAAAGTGAATTTGTAAGAACCCCTAAATTCAAAGTTGAAAGCAAACATGATAATGTTCTAAAAAATAAATATCTCAAAAGCATAAAAATACAAGCATCAACTTATGTAGAATTATTGCTTGCAGTTTATTGTCTTATTGGTGTTATTGCTTCAATTTATTTTATGGAAATTGCTGCTCTTCCATTTCAGTTAATGTTCTTTATTGGTTTTGCAAGTGTTTCAATATTATCACTTAGACAGGCATTATTAAAAAAACAACAGCTAAATTGAGTGAATCAAAAAAATTATTCGATTGACAAAATAAAATTAATTTATGAATTCAATCCAGAATCACCTCTGTTTGCAAGAGTAGCTGCTTCAATTATAGAAGAGGGAAACATTGCAGATGCACTAAAAATTTTAGAAAAGGGGATTGAAAAATTTCCTGAATATCCTTCTGCATACTTCATATTAGCAATTGCTAAAGCTTACAATGGAAATGAAACAGAAGCAATAGAATTAATAAATCGCGGAACTTTATTTATTAATTCTGAAGAGACAAAAGATTTCTACATTAAAAAAATCAAAAAAATAATTGAAGAAAGAAATTCTCTTAAAGATGTAAAGAAAAAAGCTATTTGGCAGGAAAGCAAAGTTAATATTAATAATTCAATAGAAGAACAACTTGATATTCTTGCAGAACAGCTTAGCAAAGCAAGAATTAGTTATATTCCAGATAACAATACTCAAACAGAATTGGAAGTACCAGAATACAAAGGCAAAAAAATTGTATCAGAAACTTTAGCAAAGATATATGAATCACAAAAAAACTTTAAAGAAGCAATATCAATTTATAAAGAACTTATAAAGCTTCATCCAGAAAAATCTGAGTATTACAAAACAAAAATAAAAGAGATAAGCGAAATTATAGACACAGGGTTAGCGTGAAAATGTTAAATAAAAAAATTATGGATATCAAATTATGACAAATCATAAATTAATAATTGGAAATTGCATGAGTATGGTTGAGATTCCCGATGAAAGTGTTCATTTAATGGTTACCTCTCCACCATATTTCAACGCCCCTTTTGATTACAAAGGGTTATTTAAGACTTATGATGAATATTTATTACTATTAGAAAAAGTTTCTCGAGAAATCTTTAGAGTATTAAAAAACGGAAGAGTTGCTGTATTAAATATAGATGATATGTTAGTTAATGGAGAAAAATTTCCTATAGTTGCAGATGCTACTAAAATATTTCAATCTGCTGGCTTTAGATATCGTGATAGAATAATCTGGAAAAAGCCAGATGGTTATTTAAGAATTAGCAGAAGAAGCGGTGTACTTTTACAAAATCCTTATCCTATGTACTTCTATCCTGACAATTTATTAGAAAGCATCTTGATATTTCAAAAGGGGAAATTTGATTACTCAACAATTTCAAAAGAATTAAAAGAATCATCAAAAATAGACGTAAAAGAATTCTCTGATAATAAGTGGTATATGACACTTTGGGAAATAGTTAATGTGCTGCCTAATTCTCAATTAGAAAAAGAAATTGCTGCTTTCCCTGATGAACTGCCTTATAGAATTATTAAATTATTCTCTTATAAAGGCGAGACAGTCTTAGACCCATTTGTTGGTAGTGGTACTACAATGAAAGTAGCAAGAAAACTCGAAAGAAATAGTATTGGTATTGAAATTAAAAAATCTTTAATACCCATAATCAAGAAAAAAATTGGCTTTGATGGGCAATTATCAATTGATGACCAAAACGATACTTTCGAATTAATTATAAGAGAAGATTTAAAATATGGATGTGTTGGCTAAAATTACCGGAATAAAATACACTCCATTTCTTTGTAAAAAATTAAATGAGTATGATATTTCAAACTTGGATCTTGCCCTCAATAAAGATGCAACTTTTATATTAAATATTAAACAAGATATAAAAATCGCTGTAAGTTGGTGGGCATCCCCAAAAAGAACAAGATCGTATCCTTATGCAAGAGTTTATGACTCGTTGAATTTTCATGGTAAAAAGATTACAATCATTCCGGCCATAAAAGATGAGGGATTGGATGGAGATCGTGATTTTTTACAATGGGATTCTGTTTCTTTAATGAGTCTTTTAGGAATTTATGTTATAATTAGTTACTATAATTCTGCTACCAAAAATTTTAGATACCAAAATAAAATAACCAATCAAAAATTTGATATTCTTCATATTAATGAAGAAATTAATAATATCCTATCTTACCAATCTGATGCTTTACATTGGAATATCCAGCAGCTAAATAAAATTGCAGAATTAAGTAATAAAGCCCTTGATTGCTATAAAAAAATTTCAGACAAATTAGATGTCAAATTACATTCATTTTCAACTGCACATTTTAGAATTAATCAATTAATAAACGATAAAGAAAACTTTATGAATTTCTCAAGAGCTTTAGCAAAGAAAGCTCAACATAGAGAAACTTTGACAAAACAGCCAAAAGAAAAGTTATCTGGATTAAAAGCTACTTTAACCATTAAAAATTATTTAGGGGGCTATTATTATTATAACTTTTCACCTAAATTGGCAAAGATTTGCATCGACTTTGGCAAAAGTATTTTAAATAAATTTTTTATGGTGTTTATAATTTTAATAATGTTTCATATGACAAATTGGCAGAACTAAAATAAAGATAAAACAATATTTAACCCAGTCTTAAATTATTTTTAATAGCGATTCTCAATAAGATACATTTATTGGTAATTTCAATAATGTTAAATATATCATTATGACATAAAACGCCTATTTTTTGGGTTTATTTTTTTTATCTTCTTCTTCAAATTCTATATATCCTTCCTCAATATTAAGATTCCTTGCCTTATTTAAATCCATAGAATTTTTATTTCAAAAATTGGCAATAATATTATCTATTTCCTTTTGGAGCGATTGATCTTGTAATATTAAATTGTTCCTTTTTGCAATAATTAATCCGAGATGATATTTCTCTTCATTTGTTAGGTAAAGTTTCATTTTTATCCTCCTTAATTAAGTGAAATCCAAGTAGACCCATTCCAAATATAAACCTTATTATTTGTATCAATATTGTAATATATCTCGCTATTTGAGAACATTATTTCTATTTATTTGAGAATATTATTTTCTTGCCCAGCCTGTAATTAATCCATTATTAACACATATATATACAGTAAAACAATAATAATCTTCGAAACTTATTGTTACTATATAATGTTCTACTTAACATTAAAATATTAAATTCAATATAGAAATTATTTAATAATAGCTTATTTATCATTTTTTAAACACCCTCAACATAAATCCATCATTAAATCCAATGATAAAAGAACAATCTTCGCTATAAATTTGTGTAAATTTATTAAAGATTTTATCATATCTCCGGGGAAAATGCTTCCAAGATAATGATTTTTCATCCTCTATTGTAATTATATATTTTGTTATTCTCATAATTTCATCAAAAATCCATTCACTTCTTTTATGAATATGCTCTAAAACTGCCATAGTGAAAACAACATCGAATTCATTATTCTTAAAATTTTTTATATAATTTTCTATTGGTTCATTAATAATAATTGAATTTTTGTAACATTCATAATAATGTTTTTTCATTATTTCAATAGCATTTGAGTTAATTTCTATGCCAGTAAGCATATTATAACCTTGATTATATAATGCATTAAGATTTCTCCCAACATTACAGCCTAATTCTAAAATATTAATATTTTTATTCACAAAATATTTATTAAAAATATCTAATAAATAATTAGTTCTTTGTATTGTTAAATCATTATCTAAATATTTTATTGGTTCATTATTTTTATCAGGATTTTTCCAATAATTTAGATTTATCGATAAATCTTTAATTTTTAATAAGTGAATTAATTTTTTAATCATATTATGCCCTGAATTAATGATAATTTAAATTGGTGAAAAGTATTTATATAATCAATAATTATTTTATAATCCTAAGTTATTTAATAAAGTTTGCAATCCTGTAATTGGGGTAAAAACTATAACAGGGTAAGCCGGGCCAGAATCAGAAAGTTCTTCAATTGTTATCCCAATACCTTTGAATTTATTTTCAGGGTGGAAGAACGTTTGGTACCCTGGGTTCCTTGCACTTGTTGTAGAATATGTATATACTTCCTTAATAGTTGATGCTACCCAACTAGATACATTATTAAACACTGATGTTGCAAGACCATAAATAACTTTTAGTTTTTGAGGGGTAGTTGGTCTTAAAGTATAATATAATGCTAATATACCGATTCCATTATAATCAATATATTTTAGATTTGGCATTGGTACATTTCCATTAGTTGCAGGTGTCCATGTTTCAAATGTTGTATCCCCCATATCAGTCCAAGTTTGGCAATAATTACTACTTTTAAATTGTCTGAATGAAGAACCCCCATCTATTCTACTAATAATTATAAATTGACCACCTCCTATATATACTAAAGATGATTCAGTACATTTAATTGAACCACTATAAACATTATATGATGTCCATGTTAATCCATTATCAGTAGACTTAGCGACATATACATTATATGTTGATGTGCTTGTAACAATTCCATGCCATGTTTGATATAAATAACCATTTTCATCTTCTATTAATTGGCCATATGCACTATATGCATTAGTACTTTGGGTATTAATAGTATATTCGGAACTCCAGGTGAGTCCATCATCATCGCTATATCTATAGGCTATTGCCTGCCATGTAGATGCTTGATAATACTTGCCATAAAATATTATTAATCTACCATTTCGTGTATACCCCCCCGCTACATTTCTTAGATCATAATTGGAATCATAAAAAATTTGAGTTTCTGAAATCCAAGTTTTCCCCCCATTTGTACTTTTTATCATATAAATACGTGCAGGATAATTAATATGCGCGGTTCCTTTTCTATAAATAAATAACATTACACCATTTATTGGATTAACACATAATACTCCAAAATGATTATATCCTGATAAATTTGAAAGGCTAATAATATCTGAATTTATAGTACTTTTTAAAGGGAATATAAATTGTGGCGTAGAACTACCTCCACCACCTCCACTCGGGGTAGCCCATTGGCCATTACCATTTAAAAATTGAGATGCATTTCCACTTAATTTTGGTAAAAAGCCATGTCTTGTTGTTGTTGCATTAGTACTTGTTTCATCTTGTAATATCAAATCAGTATCTTTAACTTGAGTAAAATTCCCAACTCCATTTAAAAATGCTGTTGCATCTCCTGATAATTTTTTAAGAAATCCATGTCTTGTAGTTGTAGCATTTTGAGTTGTTTCGTCCTGCAAATCAAGATCTGTATCTTTAACATTTACCCAATTCCCTAAGCCATTAAAAAATTGAGATGCTATTCCAGATAATTTTTTCATTAAGCCATGCCTTGATGTATTTACATCAAGATTTGTATTATCTGTAGGCTGGCCTAATGTGTCAATCGGAACTCCTGATATTAATGTTGCAGGTGTTATTTTTTTATTTTTATTAGAAGCATCAATTTCACTTGCATCAACAATTTCTAAATAATCATTTTGGGCATCAACTTCAGTCAATGTTGTCATTTCTGTAATTCTTTTATCTGCCATTTTAATCTCCTTTATATTAATCTTTTGTTATAATCTTCAGTTAATCTATATTGACCATCTTCAGTTAATCTATAATAATTAATTAATTGATAAGTCCCTCCAATTATTTTTTCAAGTAATCTTTTTGAAAAATCTTCATTTATTTTATATGAATTATCTTCAAGCAATCTATAATTTGAAGGCATAATTCCAGCTTGGCGTAAAGATATTTTAGTAGAATTTTGTAAAAAATTATAATTGAATTTAACTGCTCTAAATACAATATCACTATCAGGCAATTTATAATATCCTGGCATCCATTTATCGAACAAACCATTAACTTCTATATCACATTTCAATCGTGGATAACGAATTTGGCTCCAATTGTCGTCAGCAATAATTTTATACAAAGCTTTATAATCCGAGAATGTCCCATCTAATTTTTTATATCTAATATTGTCAAATTCAATCCAATAAATTTGTGAATTATAAATTACTGCTATCCCACTGTATCCCCCTCCTGGGAAACTTCCTGCTGGTTGGTCTATAATTAATTCCTCACAATTTTCATCTCCTTGAACATAATTCCCAAGTGTATATATATAATAATTTGTATCATCCTTAGGATAGCTGCCTTTCCATACTTTAACTTTTACACCTTTAATTGGAGATATAGCTTGATAATTAGGAGAGCTTAAAAGTTCATTAGTGTTTATTTGGATTATATTATTAAATTCAACAAATCGGGGGATTAAGAATAATTTTCTTTCAAATCCCATGTAACAAATAAGATTATAATTAAATAGTATTGACTTTAGTACATCAGCTAATGTAGAATAATTAGAATTATTCCCATAATAAAAACTTAATGATGCCATAAATTCAGAAAATTGGAATGTAATATAATCGGTATAGTTAACTAAAATTCTCCCTTCGATTGTTGAACCATTAATTATTGAATTTACATAAGCATTTACAAATGGGACAGTAAAAATGTCTTTAATTATATCTGTTATTTTTCTAAAATCATTAAGATTTTGATAAAATAATGGATTTGTTTTTGGGTCATAATTTTTTACAAATGCGAATTGTTCAACAAAAGATAATTTTATTGTCTTATTTTGTCTATCAAGTTTTAATTTGTTAATATCTTTATCAATAAATCCTTGCCAGATTAAATTATTATTTAGATAAATATATACTTCATTCCATGCTACAGATATGCGATAGTTTATATAATTAAATAAATCAATTAAATCTTTTATATGTTCTTGAAAATAAATTTCACAATTTACTTCACCGGGCATTAAGATTAAATCACTATCATCATCATTCCCTATTACGAAATCTCCCAAATTTTTTAATTTAGGAGATAATTCAATCCCAACTGGAATTGGGGAGAGATATATAACAATTTTTAGAAAACCTGCGGCTATATTATCTTCAATATTTAATTTATAAACATTCATTCTAATATTTCATCTGGTTTTTTCGTTCTTTTATTTTATCGTAAGCAGTAACTAAATCATATCCATCAAATTTTAATGTAAATTCTTTTTGCCAGGAATCTATTCTTTCTATAAACTCATCAAATTTGGTATTTAAACCAATATTTGTATTATATATCTGCGGTCTTAATTCCTGTCTAAATACCTCTATAAATGTTTTTTCAGGGGCTATAATTTCATTTTCATAACCTTCAATAAATCCAGCTTGACCTTTTGGCAATCTTCCACCATATTGATAGCCTGTTGTTTTAACGCTCTGTATTGCTTTTACTCTTGCCATACCTTGTATTATTGCTGTAGCAGCAGCTATCCCTGCTAATGTAGGACCTACAATAGGAATTCCAGCCATAGCTTTGTATGCTGCTTGTGCTGCTTGGTAAGTATCAATTAATGTTTGTGCTATTGCAAGTACTTTATATGCTGCTGTATGTTTACCAAATAATTCGCTTAAAGCACCAAACATATTGCTATATACTTCAAGAGATTTATTCGCAATTTCTTCATCGAGTTCTGTTTTCCTCCTATTATATTCTTCGCTTAATGCAAGCAGCATTTCAGTACTGTTTTCATACATGCTTACCTTCTCAATCTCTTTTTCATACCAAATATCAAGTTCCTGCTGTGCATTTAATCTTGCATATTCTAATGGGTCACCAATTTCTACATTTTCTAATGTTATATCTTCAGGCGAAAAATTAGTTAACTCTTCCAAGTTTTTCTTTCTTTCATCTATAATTTCTTTCTGAAGTTCTTTTTCGGTTTCTGCCAAATGATAATTAATTTCAGTTATATCCTGACCATACTTTAAATAAAGTTTCTTTTTCTCTTCAAGATGTTGTTTTGTTAGTTCTAATAATACTAATTCATTATCGGTTTCTATTTTGAGCATATTCTTTTGATGCGCCTGGTATAATTCTAATTTCTGTAGATTTTTCTTAAATTCTTTTTCAAGTTCTTCTTTATTTATTTTATCAACATGTGATAAATTAATCTCATGAGGTTTCATTATAAATTCATTTAATATTCTTTCTCGCTCTTTTTCTAACAAGAACTTTCTTGTTGATTCAACTTTTGGGTTAGATAATTCTTTATTTATTTCACTTAATCTTAATTTATTAGCTTGTTCATTGTAGATTTTTAAATATTCTGCTGCTTTTTGTTGTCCTTCAGCTATGCTAACCCATAATCCAGCAATTGCTGTTAATCCTAAAGTTAGCCATCCTCCAGGTCCCAATATTAATTGAAGAGACATTAAACTTGTTTTTAAAGATGTAATTGCAGGAATTATTCCTGTAATGATATTTTTCACTAATGCAGTTATACCAGTAGAATTTAAAATTATTATTGCCCCTGTAAGTGAAACAATAACCCCTATTAATCCACTAAATGCGGGAGATAAATTATTAATATGACTAACTAATTTCGAAATTGTTTCTACAAGTGGGGCTAATGCTTTACTTAATAATTCTCCTGCATTTTCTTTTAAATCACCAATTGCATTATTCATTCTTGCTATAGCCCCAACACTTGTTCTGCCCATAGCTTCTGCCTGTCCGCCAATTCTTTCATTAAGCATTGCCATTATTTTATCTAAATCCCCAGATTTAATTACAGCTTCGTCTAATCCTTTAACATATCTTCCTATTAATCCTATATTCCCATTAAATAAATCTGCCATAGCACGAGCTGCAGTATTCAAATCTGTTCCCATCACTGTAGCAAGATTAGCTGCCTGCAATGTTGCCTTTTTTGTCTGCTCAATTGATAATCCCATTGCAAGCAATTGAGCCATTACGGTTTCTGTTACTTCGTCACCATAAATTGTTGTTTGCTGCAATTTGGCTGCATAATCTGTTAATGCTTTTACATTATCGTTGGTAAATTGGCCTGTTTGCTGCAGGGCAGTATTTAATTTAATTAATGCAGCTTCCTGTTCTTGATATGCTGTTATATGCGATGAAAATGCAGTCTGAAATATTGAAAATGTTTCTTTAAGTCCCTGGATTAAATTTCTTGCTTGTGCAAATGAATGAACTAATTTATCACCTGCATTTCTGCTTTCATCACCTGCCTGACGTATATTAGATGCTAATTTGTTTATCTCTTGCTGTGTTAATGAAATTGTAGCAAGTGATTCTTTGCCATCTATCGTAATTTTTAATCGAATTTCATTATCTGGCATTTATCTTTTCTATTTTTTATTTTGCATTATGCAAAAGGGAATTAATTATGTATCTGATTGGTTTAATTTTATTAATTATTGTTGTATATATTATAGTTTCTAAAATTATTAAACCAATTTCTTCTGACCCATTTCGTAATTATGATAATGATTAGCTCTTAATTTTTTTCCATTCTGCCAATCTAATTTTAAGTTCATTTAATTCTCTAACTTTGTTTAAATAATACCAATCATAACAAAATTCTATAGGCAAATTTTCTATTGTCCCTACTTTTGAAATATCATACTCAGCAAGTTTATATAATACTAAATCAATATTTACTTCCTCTGGCTCAAAATACTCTACTCTTAATTCAGTTAATCTTTCAAGTTCTTTTACTGTGTTGTCATATTCTTCATTTAACCGCTTGAAGAGTTGTTTATATTTTTCATCAAGCTGTTCTTTCTTGAAAAAAAATCCTTGATGATTTTATTTATTGTTTCAAAGTCTTCTTCATAAACACTTATTACCGGCTTGTCGAGAATTATATTCAAAATATCAATCAATTTATCATCAGCGAGCATATTAATTATAATTTCATTCTCATTCCTTCCAGGTGTTAAATTTATAATCTGTAAAATTTTGCCCCACTCTTTTAATGTATATCGTTCTTTCAATTTATATTCAGTGCCATTAATCAGATACATTTTTTTCTCCTTTTACATTGCCTTTTTTAGTATTTCCATTATCAAGATTTTTTAATTCGTATGTTACAGATAAATCAGGTATGCTGCAGCTTAATGAGTCTTTATCAAATTGAATCCCGCCTATTCTTGTGCTTGTATAAAATATTTCATTGCCATCTTTATCAAATGTCCTTAATGCATAATTGCCTTTAGCTATTTTTATTTTCAATTCCATAATTCCTCCTAATAACCAAATTTAATTGTACCGCCTGTAGTTCCTTTGGTATCTGCTGCATCGCCTCCATTAGAACTTCCATACAGGAATTGCACAGAGTAAATTGGAATTCTTCCTTCAAGCACAATTTTTAATGTTCTTTCTTCATCGTTAATAACAAACTCATCTGTTTGTGATAGGACATTTGCATTAAAATCAAATTTATCATAAGTCGTTGCAGAATTTTTCTCTTGAAATACAACCCCATCAAGTGCACCTTTATTTAATCTCGTAACAAAATCAGCAATGGATGCTTCTCTTCCTGTCATTTCGAGTGTAATTATTAAATTATCTACAAGACTTAAATTGTCAATAGATTTCTTGCTTTCGGTTTTTATGTTTAATGATCTTACAGTAATAAGAGAATTACTTCCTAAAGATACAGAAGCTGGTTTTTCAAATTTATCTGGACTTGCACCACGATATAATGTTAAATCTGTTCCGTCATCTGTTATCCCAGGGAAACTTACAGGTGTTGTATTATCTGCGGCATCAATGAGTACAACTGCATCATTATATGGCAAGGCTCTTTCAAGTGTTATTTTGCAGCTGCGTCCATCTTGATTGTATGTCCATTCAAAATCGATTCCTAATTCTTTACCGCTGTTAAATTTAAATACATCCTGATTGCTCGATGATTGTTTTTGAGTTATTACCTGTACATCAAGGTTACCATTTATCCAATCAAGCAATTTCTTAAACATAAAAATCGTTGGCTGTAAAGTTTCACCTTCGAGTTTGAAATTCAGCATATTACGATGTTTTCGCTTCCTATAATCTTCAACCTGCTTAAAATGATTTATCGTTAATACTGCATCTTTGCGTATTCCAAGTGCGATTGGATCTGCTGGTGTTGTTGATAATGTCCCTTTATCGCACATTACTATTTGTTTTAATCCTGCTGCTGCGTATGGCATTTTATACCTCTTTTTCTTTTGGAACTTTTAATTTTAGTGCCGTTAATATATTTTTTATAATTTCCCATGTAGATAAACCATTAGCCATAATTGCTGCAATTAATCCATAGATAATTATATAATACCATTCAACCAAATTGAATATTCCTAATTTAAGCAGCCATCCAATTGTGCTTATTGATAATCCTGCTGCTATGCTTATAATTATTGTAATTGTTCCTTCTGTTTTTAATTGCTTTTTTATGAATGATGTTAACACTAAAACACCCGCTGCAAGACCAGTAAGTGATGTAAATACATCTGGAATTGCTTCAACGGGGTTTGGATTTTCCTGCATTGCCAATAGACTTGTCGCTAATAATAACATAAACATTACTATCCAAAATATTTTTTTCATGTTACCTCCTTATTAAAATTGCAATCAATATCAATGGTATTACTAATAGAATTACTATTAATGCAATCGGTGATTTTTCTTTTTCAATTACTTGCGTAGTTGTAAGAGTATCAATTTTATATAATGTAATAGTATCTGGCTTAGCTTTTATGTAAA
The DNA here is from genome assembly GCA_037481715.1 of Melioribacteraceae bacterium. GTDB lineage: Bacteria > Bacteroidota > Ignavibacteria > Ignavibacteriales > Melioribacteraceae > Rosettibacter. Next base: position 6,724 of record JBBFLD010000011.1, on the reverse strand, counting down.
ATTTTTTTTCTACCGGATAATATTTCGCAATTATTATTGTATCATTGCCTTTAATTTTTTCTGATGATATAACGCTATCAGTAATTAAACTTGCTTTTAAGCTGTCTTCAATTATTGGGCTTGCAATTCGTATTGTGTCTATGCGGACTTTTTCAATTGTCCTTATTTCAGGATTACATGCTATTAAAATCATTAACAATATTATTTTAATTATTCTCATGCTTTCAGGAATAATTGTTTTTCTTCATTTCTTCTCTTTACAAGTCCAGGCAATTCTTTATATCCGCCTTCAACTTTAGCTTTTGTCCATTTCATAAATTCTTCAGCAGCTCCATTATAATCCCATTCATTCAATTTTTTTAGCAAAGTACTTTTCTTAAAATTTCCAATGCCGACATTGAATATAAAACTTATTAGCGCATCGAATTGATTTTGTGTTAAAGGCACTTTTACAAGTTCATTAACAGCTTTTTCATATTCGATTAAATCCTGCTTTAATAGTAATTCTGCCATTTCTTTATTAATTACCATTCCAGGTTTAGTTGTTTTTGTATGCCCATATCCAATAGTCAGCAATCCTGCTGGACATCTGTATGCCTGAAGTCTTAATCCTTCATATTTTTTTATTATAGCTATTCCATTTTCACTTGTTTTCATCCTACACCTTCAAAAAATTCTGCAGGGACAATCATAGTTGCTGCATACCACCATATACCATTTTCTTCTTTAATCCATTCATCATTGCTGCAGTAAATTTTTCTATCTGTTCTCTTTGAATCTGTTTCTATTCCGCTTAATGATTTAATTGCAAAATCGAGATAATCTTCCGGTGTAAAATCAGTTCTATATCTTGCAGCTATTATAATTCCGAATTCTAAATCTCTGTTTTGTGCAATTATTGTTTTTAAATCTTTATGAGTAAAAGTGCTTCCTTTATATACAATTAAATAAGCACCCAACGCATGCCGTAAATTGTAATTTTCTATTGTTACCGGGATTTCTACTGGAATTTTCAAATTTTGCGGCAAATTATTTTCAATTGCTTCTTCAAGTTTATTTTTCAATAAATTTTGCCAGTCTCTTATCATAAGCTGTCCAATAAATCTTTGTTAAATATTCTATCATTTTCTGTTTTATTGATTTTAATAAATCCTGAAGATTCAGTTTGTGAAATATTTAGAACTATCATTCCTTTCCTTATTTTCTCAAGTTTATCGATCGCATCATTGTAGATGTTTATGATTGACTCCGGCATATTTAATCTCATTCGTCTTTTATATAAATTATAAATTGTAATATCAGCACAAATATCAATTATTAACTGCGGCGGAGGACTTAATGGTATTGTATATTTATCCTGCAGATAGCTGTTAATTTCATTTGTTGCACTATTAATTGCTTCATCAATTTTACTTTGTTCAACCATTCCAATATTTTCATCATCAGTAAGATTTATTAATTCTTTTTCGTCTATGTATTGTGTTAATTTATTATAATCTATATATGCCATTTTAACCCCTTAATGCAGCCAGCTACTTAATTTCACTGGCTGCATTTATAACGGTCCTTATGGTAATCTTATTCCTTCAAGTCTTGCGACTGATAGATCATTAAGCAATACTAAGTCAGCGTCAAATTCTACTGAATGTGTATAATGAACACCAACCAAGCCTAAATCTTTTACTTCAACACCAATATTAGTTGCAATGCTTAAATCACTTGCTTCGCCAAATCTTACTGCATAGATACTTGTGCAGTCATTACTTGTCCCAACTGTTTCGTCCATTGGTATTATTAAAGCACCTGTTTTGTCGTAACCAGCATCTCTTAATGGGATACCATTATAATATGGTATTAACTGTCCAAAACTATTTGTTTGCCACTGGATGAATTCTCTTGCAATAGTTGTAAGTCTGCTTAATGTAAATGCATTCATGAACAAAACTTGAGCACCTGCATCTACTTTTTGTATTAATTGATTAAGCAATTCAAGGAATTTTTGCTGTGCTGTTTTTGCTGTATTATCGTTGCCAAGCGGTACACTTAATCCATTTGTTGCAGCTGTAATTTTCTGCGATGCAGGAATTATTTTTTTCAAGCCATTGAATTGCAATGGATTGCCTGAACTGTCTCCATTAAAGAAATAATATTGGAATTGCTTACCTAAATTTTTAGCAAAGTTCATTAATTCTCTTGCCCGGACACTTGCTATATCTAATCCTCGTCTTTCATGTGCTCTATCAACCTGTACTTTATCGCCAAGAATTTTTAATTGTGGATTTGCAAATGCGGGAGTAATTGTATTGTCAGGATAATCACTATCTAAAGCTCTAAATTGTCCGCCTGTAGCTGATGCAGCTTTTCGAGCATAATCAGCATTGCCGGTAATAGAGTAAAATTCTGCGAACTCCAGCACTGTAGCTCTGCTTATCATTTGTGCAACTACTTGCTGTGTAATTGTATCATTGTTTGATATTTGTTGGAGTTTCATTTTTACCTCTCTTTATTGGTTCATTTGTTTTCTAATTTCTTCTGCAAGTATTTTTGATACAGGAGTATTATCTATTTTATTTTCTTGTTTTGGTTTGTCGCTCATATCAATAATTTTAGGCATACTTTCAATAAATTCTTTAATTATTTCTGCCGGGTTTTCTGATTTTTCTGAATATTCATATATGTGAATTTTCTCATATAATTTTTTAATTGTTGGAACTTGTTTTGGCAATAGTTTACCTTCCGCAATTTTTTTCTCTATAAATTCATTAAATTCTTTAAGCTGCATCTCTCTTTTTGTTTTTTGTATTTCATTGAGAAGCTTTTCTTTTTCAAGTTGTGCTGCTGCTAACTGTTCTTTTAGTTTATCTATTTCAGATGCTTTTTGTTCATATATCTTTAATTTTTCAATTTGCTCTTTATATTCTGCAATTTGCTTTTCAAGTTTTTCTATATTTTCATTTTTATTCTCCTCATCAATATCATTGCTGCCATCAAAGTCGTATGTTTGAATATCAGCATCATTAAATTCAACATCGGGCAAACCTTTAACTGCTGGCGGCTGTGCTCCAAGAAATCCTACATGTCTTAAAGTACCATCCGGATAAAGACTTATTGAACGCTTTTTGAATAATCCTTTATTGACCATTTCAACAAATTCTTGTGCAAGCTGCTTTGGTAATGCATACAGTGTGTCGCCAACTCTTTTTAGTTTTTCTACCCAACCAAATGCTGGGGCATTTGTTTTTGGATGCCCAATTACTATTGGAGCTTCATGCTTTAATGGATCATAATTACTAACAATTTTATCAAGATCCGCTTCTGTCCATTCTTTTGTGTTACCAGAGCTATCTGTGTGCTTGCCAGTTTTAAATATTGCGAACCATTTCATTTTTGCCTCTTGTTTATTAATGAATATCATTTTAATTTTGCTGCAGAAAATTACCTTCAATATTCCCCTCATAAAACTGAACCGTTCATAATTATCTGCAAATCATATTCTGTATTTTTAAGCAGCAAACAATAGAGAGTTGTAAATGGATTTAAGTCCTGATACACTTAAAATTCTCGCTAATGGCGGGTTATCATTAATTGTGTTCATTATATGGTATGTAACTTATAAAACCTCAAATAAGCAATATACCGATCTCGTTGAACGTCTATTTAAACAAATCGAGCAAGACTTAAAATACAAAGAATTGCTTATTGGCATTTTAACAAGGTTGGAGACAAAAATTGACTTAAATGAACGGAGGAAAAATGAATAATGAGTTATTAATTGCAAAAGGGAAATTATCCGACTTACAGCAGCAATATGAACAAATGGAAATGAAAGCAGAATCGATGCTGATACAATTAAGAGAATTGTTAAATCCATTTAGTGAATTTTTAGATTTAGAACTCGACAAAATTTTACTGATGGTAAAAGAATTTAGAGATCTTCAACTCAAAGCTCGTGAAATTTCTAATCAGATTATAAAAATAAAAGAGACATATAATTTATGAAAACTGCAGCCCTATATGAAGAAGCAAAAAGATTATATGTTATAGAAGGATTTTCTTTAGATGCAATTGTTGAACTGCTGCAAAATAAAGTGAGCAGAAAAACACTTTATAATTGGAAAGTGAAAAATAATTGGGATAAACAAAGAGAGAATTATATAAAAGAGAATGAAGACTTGCAGCGTGAGATAAAAGAAATTGCAAGAATGGCAATAAAAGAAGCAAAAGCAAATCCTACTCCACATAATATATATGCAGTAGTGAAAGCCTTAAGTGCATTAAAACTTATGCAAGGGATACAAGTAGCCGAAGATGGCGAACCAGATAAAAAACAAATATCAAAAGAGACTATTGAATTTGTTCAAAAAGAATTGTTAGGATTATAATGCATTTGGAAACTGTAAAGCGATTCGCTGAATCGCAAAATATATGCAAATATAATTCTGAGCAAAGCGAAGAATCTCCCCTATTTGAGATTCTTCGGTCGTCCCGCCTTGCGGGACTCCATCAGAATGACATGATAACTCTCTACTGTCATTCTGAGCGAAGCGAAGAATCTCTATTGAAAAATAGAGTGTTTTTTACTGGGCTACAAAAAAAGTGGCTTAGATATAACTCTAAACCCTTTTTAAAACCCATTTAAAATCGTTTATACGTTTTTAAAAAAATTTGGGCATGGTAAACATAGGTTTCTCAAAAATAATGGCTTATAAGCGATTTATGAAAGAATTTTGAGGGGTAAAAAAATGAATTATTTAGACTTCGATAATGTAATCAAAACTCCCGTAAGTTTCTACAAAGGGAATCATTACGATAAGACATTTCATGTTACAAAGAACGGCATTGATTATAACTGGGATGGCGTAGAAGATATAATTGTGCTTGCAAGGAAGGATAAAAAATCAATTACGAATGTGTTAGAATTGAAAAAAAGTTCAGGTGATATAGAAATTAGCACAGGATATATGACCTGGCATTTAACTGCGACTAAAACAAATATAGAACCAGGCGATTATGATTGTTTTGAAGTAGTAATAATTTTTACTGGCGGCAAAGTTAGACTGTGGTGGGATGCAAAATTAAGAGTAAAATGGAGGGCTTACAATGGCTGAACTTGACACAACTTATATTGATCTATCGAATACGAACGAAGTTATTGATTTAGAATTTATTGACGATGAAAAAATAGAAATAAAATCCGTTGACAATGTTAATATCTATGAAGGATTTGGGAGCTGCTATATTTATCAACTATCGCAGGTTGACATAGATAATAAATTTATAATTATAAGTGATTTGTCAACTGTTTCTGATAAGAAGAATATTCTAATAACTATAGATAATGCAAGTTTTATTTGTGAATATTTGGTTGATTACATAATAGATAATGAAGGAAAAATTAGCTGGAATGGTTTAGGACTTGAAGACAAACTTCAAGTTGGTGATAAGATAAAAGTTTATTATTAAAATAAGGAGGAACTACAATGGCAATAATTGATGCAAGATTTATTAAGAAAAATGCCGATACTCTCAAGTCGAATACTTCTAAAGAATTGGAAGTAAAAATAAAATCTGGCGGTGTCTTACAAAAAACTGTAGATGGACTTGAAGTAAAAGTTAATGATACTATTACCGCAACAGATAATTTATGGAGTTCAAGCAAAATCGCAAATGAATTATCAAACAAAGCAAGCATAAGCTATGTTGACAATGCAATTGCTGGACTGAAATGGAAATCGCCTGTCATTGATTTTGTTACTCAAACATATTTGAACGGATTATCACCACAAACAGGCGATAGATATATTGTAACTGATGGAATTAATGCGAATAAAATTGCGGAGTATAATGGAACGAGCTGGGATTATACCACACCACTTGATAACTGGACTTTACTTAGGAAGAGTAATGATAGAGCATATACCTATGATGGTGATACATCGGCTTGGATTGAACTTGGTGGAATTGCTCAGCAAGAGGTAGATGTTGTCGAAGAGTTTACATTAACTTCAACCGATATTACTAACAAAAAAGTTACTTTAACTTATACTCCAGTAAACATGAATTATGTAAGGCTTGATGTAATAGGTGGCGGAGCACAAGATAATGGAGCTGATTTTACTGTAAATACGACAACACGTGAATTATCCTGGAGCGGTTTGGGGTTAGATGGAATATTAGAAGCAGGTGATGTTTTAAGAATTACTTATAACAAACAAGCATAAATATTATGGGACTAATAAAATCAAAATTCATTGATATTTTAACTGGTGCTCAAGAAGGAGATATATTATATAAAGACTCAACAGGATGGGTAAAGATTAATATTAACAAAGTTCTGGCACACATTGATTTAATTGGGAGAAATAGGGTATGGAGTTCTTTGGCTAATACACCTGCAAATGTATACTTTGGTGGAGCTTTAGTTTATACAGGTGGAGATTATATTTATGCTTTTGGTGGAAATAATACTAAAAACTTCTGGCGGTACAGCATTTCGTCAAACCAATGGGTATCTATGGCTAATGCACCTGCAAATGTAAGCTATGGTGGAGCTTTAGTTTATACAGGTGGAGATTATATTTATGCTTTTGGTGGAGGTTCTACAAACTTCTGGCGATATAGCATTTCATCAAACCAATGGGTATCTATGGCTAATACACCTGCAAATGTATACTTTGGTGGAGCTTTAGTTTATACAGGTGGAGATTATATTTATGCTTTTGGT
>JBBFLD010000010.1:0-97426 GCA_037481715.1 Melioribacteraceae bacterium | reverse complement strand
AAATTAACACAAACAAAAGTAGCATAAATTATGAGAGTCTCTCTAAAAATAATTTCAACTAAATTTGACTTTTTACCTGTCCTAATGACAAGCCATTATGTAAATATTATATTTTCATCAAAATAATTAACATTTTTTAAAGTTCATGATCATCTGGCACAAACTGTATTTTTAACCAGAAGGACAAATTATTTTTATTTTTTTTCATAAGTTAATATAATGCAACAGTATATCAAATTTTTAAGATTTTTTATACCATATAAAAAATATATTGTTGAAAATTTATTTTCTAGTCTTTTTATCACACTTCTATCATTGCCAATACCTTTATTGGGAAAAATTATTTTTGATGAAATTATTCCCAATCAAAATATTTCGTTGTTAGAACTTATACTAATTTTATCTTTAATATTCACAATAATTAATTCAATTATAGGGATTGTCAAAGAGTATTTTAGTATGGGAATTGGTATTGAAATGGGAGTGGATTTTAGGCTAAAATTTTATCGCCATTTGCAGTCACTTTCTTTTGATTTTTATAATAGTCATGAAACTGGGGAAATTTTATCGAGACAATCTGACACTCAAGCATCTCTTGGTGGTGTTATTGGTTTAATAAGCGGTTTGTTTATGAATATTTGTCAATTGTTGATATTTCCTCTTATTCTTCTATTAATTAATTGGCAACTGACACTACTAAGTATATTAGTTTTACCATTCGATATCCTTGGGTTTTATTTTGTGAATAAGAAAGTAAAAGCACTATCGAAAAAATTAGCTGAAAAAGATGCTGATATTAATGCAAAAACTATGAATCTATTTATGGAATAAAAGCGGTTCAGTCATTAGGTATTGAAGATAAAATTTTTCAAAAACTCAAAAACCTTATTCAAGAGTCTATAAAACTTAGATTAAAATTGAGTATAGTTCAGCAATCCTCAAGTTTTGTACTAGGGATTATCAAAGCAATTTTTACATTAGTTTATTCTTATGTGGGGTGGACAAATGTTATAAATGGAACAATGAGTATTGGCACCTTTATGGCATTTTCAAGTTATGTAGGATTTTTCTACACTCCCCTTAAAGACATTATTGTAATGTCTCAAGGGATACAAGTCACTCTTGTTCATATAAATAGATTTTTTGAGGTTTATGAGAATCAATCTTTTATTAAAGAACGAGAGAAGCCGATTATATTAAACAAAGTTAAAGGTGAAATTATACTTAACGATGTGGTATTTAAATATCCCAATAACGACCAAGTGATTCTCAATAAAGTTAATCTATCTATTGAACCGGGTATTAAATTAGGAATTACCGGGCCTAGTGGTACAGGAAAGAGTACACTACTTTATATAATTGGCAGATTTTATGACCCGACAGAGGGAACTGTTTATCTTGATCAGAATAATATTAAGGATATTGAATTAAAATCGCTTAGAAAAAATATTAGTTTCTTTCTTCAAGATCCTTTTATTTTTTATGGAACTATCAAAGATAACATAACATGTTTTGATGAATATAATGACGAAGGATTGTTTCAGAGAGCAGTAAAAATTGCTTATGTTGATGAATTTGTAAAAACACTACCCCATGGTTATGATACCTTGATAGGAGAAAGAGGGGCACTATTATCACAAGGACAGAAACAAAGAATTGTTTTAGCAAGAATAATTATGAGGAATGCCCCCATAATAATTATGGATGAGGCAACAAATGCTATTGATGAACAATCAGAAGATATCATATTTGATGCACTTGATAAAATTGTGAAAGACAAAACTTTTATTTTTGTTACACACCGTAGTTCATTGCTGCGTAAAGCTGACAGGCTACTTTTTTTAGAGAACGGAAATATTATAGAAAAATCAATTAATAATGATGCAAATATTAAAATGGAAAGTAAAATTGAATATGCACTATGAAAAAGAAGAAAGTATAATTATCTCCAGTTTGTATTTTAAGTTTATTCGCAATTTTATTCGAATTTTCATTCTAATTTTTGGGACATTTGTAATAGTACTAATAATTTTCTCATTTATAATAGTTGTGGACGATACTATAGAAAGTTCTGGTATTGTTTTGCCAAAATCTGAATTTATAATTAAATCCCAGGTTAACGGAATTGTTAGTAATATCTTTGTTGAAGACGGTTCTTACGTTGAAGAGAATGATACATTGGTAATTTTTAACGATGCTGTTGATTTAATAGAACTAAAAAAAGTAGAAAGAGATTTATTTATAAAAAAAGAGCTTGCTGAAAAAGTAAAGTATGATTTATTATTATCTCACAGAGAACTTCAAACAAAACAGGAATTGGGAAAGTTAGAACTCGAAAGTAAAAAACTTGAGGTTCACGAAGATACCTTACTCAAAAAAATAGATGGATTGATCTCTAATGGTATAATTCCTTTTGAAACCCAGTTTAAGCTCTTATCAGTAAAAAAAGCAGAATTATATTTAAAACAAATTGATGAGCAAAAGTCAAGAATTGAGCTCAATAAATATGATCTTAGTGTCCTTGAAAATGAAATAGAAAAATTATTAGCAAATAAAAAGTTGTTGGAAGAAAATATAAAAAGAAGCGTTGTGTTAGCGCCCTCTGCAGGTGTGGTTTTTTTATCTGATCGTAGAAAAATATTGGGCAGCTTTTTTTCAGAAGGACAAATATTATTTGAATTGGTAGATATTAGGAAGGGTTGGAGATTAAAGCTAATAATTTCTGATAAAGATATACCTTATGTGAAGGAGGGTCAAAAAGTAAAAGTATACTTTAATGCCTTTCCTTATATGAAATATAAGATTTTCAGTGGTTGTGTAGAGAAAGTAATATCTTCTCCTGAGAGCCAAGAAATTAAATATACGGTATATGTTGATTTAATAGATATAAATTAAATTAAAAAGGGAAATGCATCTTTCAACTTAAAAAAAGGTATGGTTGCTAATTGTAAGATAATCAAGGAGACTAAAAAACTTATCGAGTATGCAATTGAAAAGTTTCTGGATAAATCCAGCATATAAAAATTAATTAATACGGTGATAATTGTATTCCTCTATTTGCTGAGAAATAAATCAATCAATTATTAACCTTAATCAAGGAGGATTTATGAAACCTCTAAAAAAACCTATCAAACCACTAAATTATGAAGCAAACGATAAGGTCTACTTGTATGAAAGCTCATGTTTCTTATCGTGCTTTAATACTTCAGGTGCTCCCGGGGGCTATTGGTCAGGCAGTGGATGCGTCGTTGCAAACGCCTCCTCAAATCCAGCATGTGGATCGCAATGTAATGCCTTGACTGGTACAGACCCTACAAATTGCGGAGGTGATTCTTGTTATAATAATGTTGGTACTATCGGTAGTGGGTGTGATATTAATTATGGGGTATCACCGGGAGGTTGTTTTGGAGCTTTATGTGTCTCAAAGGTGCAAACAGAGGGATACTCTTGTGATGCAGCGGAGGGGATTGGTGGTGCTCCGGGCATAATAAAGCCTTATGTATAATATTATCTAATATCAAAAAAATTTATTGTAAATCAGGGGGGAGATATGTATTCTGTTAATAAGAACTACCACTTTTTTAAATATAAAGATAAATTCTTTGTTTACGGAATACGCACAAAAATATTAGCTGAAGTATCTCCACTGACATATTCATTAGTTCAGCAGATGCCAAATGATAGAGCTATTCTAACAAGGAAATATTTAAATCAGTATTCTAGGAGAGAAATTAACGAAACATTTACCGAGCTTATAAAAAACGAAATCATTTCAAGAAAAAAAGCTAATAAAGAAATGTCTCCCCCTAATAGAAATTTCTTTAAGAAAGATGAAATAATAAATAATCTTAAATTTAACGGTTTATATCTCGTAATCAGCCAAGATTGTAATCTAAGATGTAAATATTGTTCGGCAGATTTTGGTAGATTTGGTAAGGATGTAAAAATCAAATTAATGAGTAAAAAAGTTGCTGAGGAAGCATTAAATTATTTTTTTGATAATATACAAGATGACTTGGAGCAACTTACAATTGTATTTATCGGAGGTGAACCTCTTTTAAATTTTGATGTCTTAAGAGAATCGGTAGAATTTTGTAGAAATAGATACAAGCGACCTATAAATTTTGTAATGAATACAAATGGGATTCTAATGAATGATGAAAAAGCAAAATGGTTCGCTAATAATAAAGATATTTCAGTACGTTTCAGTGTTGATGGGACACAAGAAATGCATGATGCATCACGAATTTATTTGAACGGGAAAGGTAGTTACGATGATACAATCAAAGGATTAAAAACCTTTTTAAAATATAATCCTAATCAAATTACTATTCAGGCTTCAATTAATAAAGGAAAGCAATTAAAAGATGCAATATATCATTTATGGGGCTTAGGTGCATTTAGAGTAATAGCAAATTTTACAGGACCTAGTGCATTCCTTGATTGTTCTGATTATGATATGAACGAAAAAGACTTTGAAAAATATATGGAGGAACTTGATAAAATAAATGAAGAAATTTGTAATAATCTTATTAATCAAGGTCATTCAAGATGGATTACTCCTACCGAAGGAATAATTAGAAATATTCATATGCGTAGTCTTAAAACCTATTATGGATTATGCGGAGCTGGTCACTCAATAAGTATTACTCCAGATGGTAGCATTTATGTATGCCAGGGATTTGTTGGGTTCGAACAATACAAAATAGGTACAATTTATACCGGCATTAATTATGACAAATTAGAAGAGTTTGGAGAAAAATGGGTACAATATCTAAATAAGTGTTCTGAATGTTGGGTTAGATATTCCTGTTCTGTAGCTTGTGTCGCTCAAGGCATTATTATTGATGGGCTTGAATCAAAAAAAACAACAAAAATATGTGACTTTTCTAAAAGAGTATTTGAAGCATCTGCATATTTGTATAGTAAGTTGATGGATGAAAAACCAGAATTATTCAATACATATAATAAGGAAAAAAGATTATGAAACCCCTATTGAAATTATTATTACTACTACTTTATTTGAGTATAAACTCATGTAATGCTCAAATACAGCAGCCACGAGTTATTAAAAACACTGACATCGATTCATTAAATAATTTTGTTTTTGAGTCTCTAAAGTCTAAAAGAATTATAATGCTTGGTGATGGGATGCACGGACATGGTTATTTCAAAAGCATCGTAAGCGATATTTTAAATTCCTGGATTGATAGCTTAGAGAAAAATCCTAATACTCAAGCTATTCCTAACAAATTATTTCTTTTTTTAGAGAAAGATTCGCTTTTACTTATGCTGGCTAATCAAGTAATAGATAATGGTAACTTTGATAATTATTTAACTGAACAAATAGATGAAGTGACAAAATTTGGCGGCTGGGGCAAATATTCTGTAGATAATTTTGAATTCTTATTTGAATTAAGAGACATTAAAAAAAGGATTGATGAATTAAATAAAAAGACAAATAAAGATATTTGTTTAACTATTAAAGGGGTTGAAGACCCCCCGTCATTTATTAATTTTTCCACCATGTACAAGATGGGTGTCGAAAAATATCGAAAAGAATTATTCTTATGGTTTGCGAAAGAAAGGGACAAACTTGTTAGTAAAAACATAATTCGAAATCTTGATAATAATAAAGATTATAAAGCCATTGTTTTCTATGGTACGGGTCATTTAATAAGAAAGTATATTGATAAGTCACGATTGCCTTATTCAACTATTCAAGAACCAATATACGAATATTGTTTAGCCCATTATCTTGATGAATATTTTGGAAGAGATCAAGTTGATGTATATTACACTGTAAAAGTTCATGGAGAAGGTACCGATATTATCCAGAAATTTGAAAAGAACAATGAATATGAAGATTATTATGTAAAATGTAATGTACTGCCGGATTTTCCGTTTACACTTTACATTATGAATAATAAAATGATTTTAAATTCTTTAATATATCTTACAGATAAGTATATTGAAGGAGGCAAAGAAGAAGACTATCTACTCTTCGTTAACTTTTCAAGAATGTTTTTTAACCATGTAAAAAGATCATATTTATATTTCGAAGATTCTGGTAAAGAAAAAATCGACTCATTAGCTACCTATCCCAAACAATTCACGAGGAATGATATAAAATTTATTTATAAGACTACAAGAAGAATAAGCAAGGAACTTATAAATAAATTTGATATAGTTAAGAACATTGAGGCGATGGATAAATGGATTATGATGATAGATAAGTTCAGTGATAAATTGCTCTATTTAGAGATGCTCAAAACAATAATATATAATTTGCCAAGAGAGATACCTGAAGAAACGTTCTACTCTAATTTTGACTCCTTTAATCACCCGGAATTTTTAAGTCAATTCGAAATTGATCAAATAAAAAATAGAATTAATGAATTGAAAATATATTATGCAGTATCTTCAATGTGGGTGAATACAAAAGAAGAGAACGAAAATATTATTAAATATTTGCAGCAAGCAACTGGCTTAAATTATTCAACGACAAAAGAATGGAATGATTGGTGGAAGAAGAAGTATGAATCAAATTAATAATTTTAAACTATCTTTTGAAAAACTTACAGGTGCTAATATCAAAGTGGCAGTAATTGATTCTGGAATTGATAAAAATAACCCAGTGCTAAATAAAAATATTTATAAAATGAAAGACTATACCATTAGTTCAGCATACAGTATGAACGATGATAATATTTGTAAGGATTTTATTGGTCATGGTACAGCTTGTGCGGGAATCATAACAAAAAGTGCTCCTGAAATAGAACTGTTAATTATTAAAATTTTTGATAAAGAACTTAATTCATCTTATGAGCTTTTACTAAAAGCAATAGATTTTGTAATAGAAGAAAAGGTGAATATCATCAATTTAAGTTTGGGTATGACCCAACAACGTGATTATAGTGAGCTTCAAAAATTATGTAACAAAGCATATGAAAGAAATATTGTAATAGTTGCTGCTGAAAATCCAGATGGTTTAATCTCATATCCATCGTGTTTTGATAATGTTTTCAGTGTAAAAGCTGGAAAAATTCATAAGAAATATGGCTATTTTTTTAAAAATGATGGTTCAAATAAAATAATAGCCCGAGGAGATTATCAAAGAGTTGAGTGGTTGAATAATCAGAATATGTTAGTTTCTGGCAGCAGTTTTGCAGCGCCACATATTTCAGGCATTATTGCTCTCATTATACAGGCATTTCCAAGTATAAGAATAGAACAAATAAAGGAAATTTTAGCTTCAAACTCTGAAATAGACGCTCCCGAGCTAGTTGAAACTTATAAAAATAATTCAAGTGATGAAATTAGTGTAGAATTGGGTGATATAATAAAACAACAAAATTTTAGTTGGATAAAAAAAGCAATAATATATCCGTTTAATAAAGAAATGCATTCATTAATAAGATTTAGAAGACTTCTTCCATTTGATATTGTTGGTGTTTTTGATGAACCTGCAAAATTACTTATTGGGAGAGATTCAGGTGATGCTATCGGCATCGAACCTACTGGGATTATTATAGAATCTATTAATAAAATGGACTTATATTCTAATCAATTTGACACTTTCATATTTGGATATTTGGATGAAGTGAGTCGTATAAGAAAAAAAGATGTATTGAAAGAAGTTGCGCTCAAGTCATTAAATATGGGAAAAAATATCTATAGTCTTTCTCAGATACATAAGGAACCTTACAAGGAATTATATGAATTATCAGTGAAAAAGAACTTAGTTCTCTGGTATCCGTCTATTGATCCAGATTTGCTAAAAAACATTGGTTTATTAAAAAGTATATTTAATAAACCTCATAATACGCCTAAAATAGGGATATTTGGTACTAGCTCCAATCAAGGGAAATTTACTACACAATTAACCTTATATGAAGAGATGACAAAAGCCGGATATAAAGTAGCTACAATTTCTACAGAACATCAATCTGAATTGTTCGGTGTAAATTTTACCTTCCCAATGGGCTATGGAAATAGTGTGAATTTACCTATCGACTCATATTCAGCAGTATTCAGAGGTGTACTATCTCTATTGGATACTCAAAAATACGATATCATTATTTTAGCTGGTCAATCTGGTATAATTCCTTACGAAATTGAGACTTATTCCCCGACTTATACATTATCTTCAATTGCAATGTTATTTAGTACTTATCCAGATGCGTATATTTTATGTATAAATTATTATGACAGTGATTCCTTTATTTCAGATTGTATCAGCGCTTTGGAAATCTTGGGAAAGGCAAATACAATATTACTTGTTTTTAGTGATCATACTAATGAAACTAAGTTCTCTGGATATAAGGGTTTTTCCTATAGAAAACTGACAGCATCAGAAATATGTAGGAAAATAGAGCATCTCGAATCTAAGTTTTCCATACCAGCCACTGAAGTAATTAGTGAAAAGGGGAAAAAAAAGTTACTTAATACTGTAATTAATTATTTTTCATGAATATATGAATTATGATGAAATTGTTTGTGAAATAAAAAAAATTATTGTTCAAAAGGTAGGTCTTAAAATTGCGTTAGAAGACATTAATGAAAATGATTCATTATATTTTTTGGGATTAGATTCTGTTGGTACAATAACATTGGCTGCTGCCTTAGAAGAAAATTTTAATATTGTAATTAAGGATGAGGATTTTAGTTTGGCTTTATTCCAAAACATATCAACTTTAGCAAAATATATTGAACAAAGATTATATTCATGAATTAATGCTATCAATATTAAATTGGAAATTTTATTGGAGATGTTAAAATGGAGACCTCTGCAAATATTTTATCCAAGTTGGGAAATAATTTCTTACAATGGGCTGAATCGCAAAATGATATTAGAGCAGTTATTATTTTTGGCTCTCAAGCAAGAGATATTTTTCCTGCTGATGAATGGTCTGATATTGATTTTATGATATATGCTATGAATATCAAACAATATATTCAAAAAAATGAGTGGCTTAGTAATATTGGGAATATATTAATTTCACTTGTCAATTTATCTTTTCTTAATCAACCTGGTATTTCAACGCTTTTTGAAGAAGGAAAAAATATAGATTTCTTTTTCCAAACAGTACACGAGTTGGAGAATATGGTTAATACACAAGCCTTACCATTTGTATTTCAGCGTGGATTTCGGGTAATTCTTGATAAAGATGGGTTAGCTACACAACTCTACTATTTTCAAAAAAAGTCGCAATATCTTTTCCCTCCCGGTAATGAGATATACCTATGGACTGTTAATATGTATTGGTACCAAGCATATTATATAGCAAAGCAATTATTTCGTAATGAGCTATGGCATGCTAAAGTTCGTGATGCATATTTAAAAGAAAGTTTATTAACCATGATACAATGGCATGCCGGTGTTAAGTCTAATTGGTCAAAAGATGTATGGCATATGGGAAAATTTATAGATGAATGGGCTGATACTTTTGTTCTAAAAAAATTAAATTCTTTGTTTGGACATTATGATTTAGAAGATAGCTGGAAAGCTCTATTTGCTAGTAATGATTTATTCCGCAATTTAGCACGAGAAGTAGCAAAACATTTGAATTACTCTTATCCGGAAGATATTGAAAAAAGAATATTACAATTAATTAGTTCGTGTTAAAATCGAAACAACTAATTACAAACCAATGTTTATAAGTAGAGCAAAGCTCTGATTAATATTTCTACTACTAGAAATAATAACTAAAAATGAATTGTAGAATATCCCTTAACTTCCGAAATAAACTTATGAGATTTCCACAGGGCTTAAAATGTAAGCGTTCTTTCTATTTTTGATTTTATTAATGACGAAAATTTTTGTGCTTATACACTGTGAGTATATAAGTGCACAAATTTCAGGTACTGTATTAGATTCAATATTAAATTCACTGATTGAATATGCAATGGTTTCTTTATTAAATAATGCTGATGAAAAATTTAATGAAGGCACTATCACAGATGTAAATGGTGATTTAATTTTCGGCAATCTTCCATTAGGACTTTATAAAATTAAGGTATTGATTGTTGGGTATAACACAGAATATGTTAACAATATTGAATTATCCGAGTCAAATCATGTAATCGAGATGGGATTGATTAAATTATCTAATTATTTTTTAAATGAAATTCAAGTTACAGATCAAAAACAAATAATAGAACACCATCTTGACAAATTAGTATAAAAGTGGATAATTCAAATACACAGACAGGCAGAATTGTTAAAGATATTTTAAGAAATATTCCGATAGTCACTATCAGCTCAAACGGTGGGATACCACTAGAAGAAAACGCAAGAAAGAATGTCGGGATTAACTGATACAAACATATTGGAACAACTTATTCTGTCTTCGATGGGTAGAATAGAAGCATGAATCTGGAAGAAGGGCAAGGAAAAAATATTTTTCTTAAAAAAATAGTCCAAATTATTTACAAACCCGCGTCATCAAGTGGTATTGCTCCTTCTATGAACATGTTAGTGTGTTAATATAATCGCTTACCTTTATTCCTCGATTACTTCCTAGTTTGTAAATTTCTTATTTATTGCTTGTCTTATTTTAGTTGCTCTACAATTTCTTCTACCAGTGGCAATCCAATTCTCTTGGATAATTTTTCTCTACTGCGAGTTATTTTTATGGGTTTTAATGCTTTCATTTTCTTCTTGTTTTTTGTTCAATTTTTTTCATTCATTTGGTTAAATTTTTGTTCTCAAATTTACCTTCATTTTCTTTTTTAGATTTTATATAATAATAAAAAAGGGGCATACAAGCCCCTCAATTTTTTTGTAAGTGTAAAATTATTTTTAACTGCAGCCTGTGGTAGCACCGCAGGTCATACACTTTAGGCAGGTTCCATTTCTTACCATTGTCATGCTTTGGCATTCGGGACAAATATCGCCCGTGTAGCCTCTTTCTCTTGCTTTCAATACCGGATCGTTTGCTGTTATTAATTTAACTTTTTCTCTGATGCTGTTTCCATTTTTATTATCGTGAGCTTTATTATCAAGTTCAATCATTCTTTCACTTACAACTTCTTCTCCAATAATTTCTCCTTCAACTAATGAACGATACTCACCACTGCTTGAATTGCTTTTGCTTGTAACTTCCTCTTCGTCAACATGTGCAAGGTCGTTCCTACCAAGATAAGTTACAGCAAGTTCTCTGAAGATATAATCAATAACAGATGTTGCCATTTTGATTCTCTTATGTCCAGTTACAATTCCACTTGGTTCGAATCTTGTAAATACAAATGCATCTACAAATTCTTCGAGAGGAACACCATGCTGCAAGCCAAGAGAAATGGCAATAGCAAAACAGTTAAGCAGACTTCTAAAAGCAGCACCTTCTTTATGCATATCAATAAATATTTCACCTAATTGCCCGTTTTCATATTCGCCTGTTCTTAAATAAACTGATTGACCATTTATTTTTACCTTTTGAGTGTAGCCAGTTCTTCTATCAGGTAATCTTCTTCTCTTTGCAATGTATCGATGAATAATTTTTTCAGCAATTTTTACTATGTCGTTTTCTTCTTTCTTCTCAAGAATTTCTTCTGCTTCTTCTTCAGTAATTGTATTTAATGGTTGAGAAAGTTTAGAACCATCACGGTAGAGAGCATTTGCTTTACAACCTAATTTCCATGAAAGCATGTATGCATTTTTAATATCATCAATTTCAGCCGAACTTGGAAGATTTATAGTCTTTGAAATTGCGCCTGAAATAAAAGGCTGAGCAGCTGCCATCATGTAGATATGTGCTTCGTAACTTATAAATCTTGTTCCCTTCTTGCCGCATTTGTTTGCACAATCAAAAACTGGATAATGTTCATGTTTGAGGAAAGGAGCTCCTTCAACTGTCATAGTGCCGCAAACATAATCATTGGCAACAGCAATTTCTTCTTTTGTAAATCCAAGTTCTGTCAAAAGGTCAAAACTAAAATCGTTGATTTGTTCATCAGTAAAGCCAAGATTATTCTTTAAGAATTTTTCTCCAATAGTGTATTTATTAAATGCAAAACTCAAATCAAATACTGTAGGAAGAACTGATTCTATTTTATTAATTATTTCATCTGTAAATCCTTTTGCTTTTAAAGATTCATGATTGATATAAGGACAGCCGACAAGTGTTCCTGAACCTTTAGCATATTTTACTATTTCACGAATCTGGTCTTCATTGTAACCTAATTTTTTCAATGCTGGTGGTATTGATTGATTAATTATTTTGAAATAACCACCGCCTGCCAATTTTTTGAATTTTACAAGCGCATAATCTGGTTCAATTCCCGTTGTGTCGCAATCCATTACGAGTCCAATAGTACCAGTAGGAGCAATCACAGTAACTTGTGCATTACGATATCCATACTTTTCACCGAGTTCTAAAGCCAAATCAGCATCTTCGCGCGCAGCTTCAAGTAAATCAGAAGGACAAAATTCTGGATTTATTCCCATTGGATAAATTGATAAGCCTTCATATTCTTTGTTCGGAACATTATAAGCAGCTCTTCTATGATTTCTAATTACACGAAGCATTGCATCTTTATTTTCTTCATATTTTGGGAAAGGACCAAGTTCTTTTGCCATTTCTGCAGAAGTAGCATAAGCATGCATGTGCATTATTGCTGTAAGAGCTCCACAAATTGCAAAAGCTTCTTTGCTGTCATATGGAATTCCTTGACGCATCAATAACGAACCAAGATTTGCATAACCAAGCCCAAGTGTTCTAAATTCATAACTTCTCTGTGCAATTTCTTTGCTTGGATATTGAGCCATAAGCACGCTTATTTCAAGAACAATTGTCCACAATCTTACAGCATGACGATAAGCTTTTATATCAAAAACTCCTTTTTCATCATCATAAAATTTGACAAGATTAAGTGATGCCAGATTGCAAGCAGTATCATCAAGAAACATGTATTCGCTGCATGGATTTGAAGCTCTGATTCTGCCGCTGTTTGGACATGTATGCCACTCATTGATTGTAGTATCGAATTGCAAGCCAGGGTCTGCACACGACCAAGCGGCATATGCAATTTGGTCCCACAAATCTCTTGCTTTTAAAATTTTGAATGGCTTTGGTTCTCTTCCTTCCTGTTCAGCTTTCTTCTTTTCTGTTCTCCAGTATAATTTCCAATCTCCATCATTCAAAACTGCCTGCATGAACTCATTAGAAACACGAACAGAGTTATTCGAATTTTGTCCAGAAACAGTTGCATAAGCTTCGGAATTCCAATCAGTATCATAAACAGGGAAATGAATTGACTTAAATCCCATTTTGGCAAGTTTTATAACTCTATCAATGTAATTTTCTGGAACATGTGCTTTGCGAGCTTCAATTACAGCTTTACGAAGTTTTAGATTTGTTTTCTTATTAAATCTATCATTCTCTGGATGTTCATCATAGCAAGCTTTCATGATGTTGTTAAGATGATAATTACAAATTTTTGAACCAGCCACCAATGCTGCTACTTTTTGTTCTTCAACAACTTTCCAGTTAATATATTCTTCAATATCTGGATGGTCGATATCAAGTGTAACCATTTTTGCTGCGCGGCGTGTTGTTCCGCCAGATTTAATTGCACCTGCAGACCTATCACCAATTTTCAAAAATGACATTAATCCTGAAGATTTACCACCACCACTTAAAGGTTCATTTGCACCACGAATATCAGAAAAGTTTGTTCCAGTGCCCGACCCATACTTAAACAGACGAGCTTCTCTAACCCACAAATCCATTATGCCGCCTTCATTTACAAGGTCATCTTTGATTGACTGAATAAAACATGCGTGAGGTTGCGGATGTGTATATGCATCTTCAGATTTTTTTAATTCACCAGTCTTAAAATCAACATAATAATGACCTTGTGCAGGACCATTAATTCCATAAGCCCAGTTCAAACCAGTATTAAACCATTGAGGTGAATTTGGTGCTGCATATTGTTTAGCAAGCATAAACATTAATTCATCATAAAATGCTTTTGCATCTTCTTCTGTATCAAAATAATTTGCCTTCCAGCCCCAATATGTCCATGTTCCAGCCATTCGATGGAAAACTTGTCGGGCATCTATTTCCGAAGTATATCTATCTTTTTCTGGTAGTTCTTCAAGTTTGCTATCTGCATTTGATGGTTGAAGCCATTTTGGCACACCATCTTCTTTTACTTTTTTAAGAAGTTTAGGAACTCCAGCTTTGCGAAAATATTTTTGTGCGATTATATCTGTAGCAACCTGAGACCAATCTTTTGGGACTATAACTTCGTCCATTCTAAATACTATTGAGCCATCAGGATTTTTGATTTCCGATGTTCTTTTAACAAACTCGATGGACTCTAATGGGTCTTTGCCTGCTGTTGTAAAGAGACGATTAATTTTCATTTACAACTCCAATCTTTTTAATCTATTAATAAAATACGCCCGTTTAATTTGGCTAATATTATTTGTGAATTTTCAATAAGGAAGAGTTGTTACAACATAATAAATAAATTTATATCAAGCAATAACTTTTGTAAAAAGCAGAAAAATTATTCAATTGTTTTATTGTAAACTTAATTGCAAAATAAAAAAATCATTTTTAAAGAAAAGATTGATTTTTAAAATTATATTTTTAATGAACTAAAAAAATTTTTAGGATAGTAAATGGTATCATTTATCAAAAAAATTTTCAATGATAAAGAGACAAACGATGTAGAGAATAAGCAAAAGAAAATTCAAATTGCTACAGCTGCACTCTTTCTGGAAGTAGCAAAATCTGATAATCATTTTTTGAAAGAAGAATTAATACTTTTCAAAAACACATTAAAAAAGATGTTTAATTTAAATGAAGTACAGATTGAAGAACTTGTTGATATTTCTGAAGAAAGAATTATCAAGAGTGTAAGTTTATATGAATTCACAGATGTAATTAATAATCATTTTAATGATGATGAAAAATTCGAACTTGTAAAAAACTTATGGAAATTGATTTATGCTGATAATGTCTTGAATAAATATGAAGAACATTTAATCAGAATAATTTCAAATAACCTAAAGCTTAGTCATCGTGATATGATTGCAGCAAAATTTGCTGCTAGGGATTCATAGTTATTTTAATGACTCCTATTATATCTCTTTTCTTTTATTGCTTGCATTACAAGTAAATCTTCCCGTTATTATTAATAAAAATTTTTCTAAATAAATTTTTGTAATTGCATTTTTTGACTATTGCACTTTTTCTATACAAAGTCTCTTCCTCTGTGTTTAAAAAATTTTATCCTTGTGTAATTCAGCATGAAAGATCTTTCCCACTTTATTCAATTTTATATCATACTGCCCATTATTATCATTCAGTATAATTATAACTAAATTCAGAAGTAAATAATACTTCCATATTTAATCCTACACGATATGACAGTTGTGATCTAATTCTATACTTTTATAAAATGGATTAGGATAATAGCAAGGTCCATTAATACCGATATATTAAATTATTTCTGGTTCAAATTGATTTTATTGATTCAAATATTTTCTCTCTTTTGTTTGATAAACTTTTTGACCTCTGAGAGAAAAAATAATTTTATGTGAAGATAAAATTCTAAAACTTAAAAAAGGAGAGGCATAAAATTCCCCTCCTTCTGATAATATAAATATCCTAATTACAATATAATTTAATTAACCTTTATATTAACACTTTTAACAATTTCAGAAACAAAATAATATTTTTTACCTCCTGAAGTTGTATTGTTGTATGTATATCTTACTACAAAGAGCATACAATCACCATTGAATGAAGATAAATCTAAGGTTGGTATTGTATAGCTGCCATTATCTGCTAATTCTTCATAAAATTTTGATTGACTGCTATTGACACCAGTAATCTGCACTAAAATTTTTGAAGTTGAAGATGTATTCGACCATTTAATTTGAATACCATTTGCTTTACTTATGGCTGAATTTGCTGATGGTTGTATAATACTAAAATCATTTGGACTCTTTACGCTGCCAGTTAAAGATGGAATTCCATTACCTCCCGAAACATTCCAGCTATGATTTGAACCATTCCAGCTTAAACTCAAAAATTGCATTGGATTTGACGGATCTGGTACCATGTATAAAATTTTTCCGCCCTGATTAATCTTTCCCAAAGAAGTTCCATTAAGACTTACACTTCCTGCATCAACTCCATTTCCTAACATTGCAAAAGCAATATCTGTTTCAACTGCCGGAAATCCAACTATAGATATTTGTGAATATCTTATTGCAGCCATAACACCATTAACATCTTTCTGATTAGCAAAATTAGGTATGGGTTGTCCAGTCGGATTAGTTGTATTTGACTGCTGATTTGGTTCAGTTGGATTATCTTCATTTTTGCATGATGAAAAATTCAAAACCAAAACTATGAGTAATAAAAGTCTAGTTATTTTTGTTAACATCTTTCTCCTCCTTATATGATATATTATTAATACTTAATACCTCGGGTTTTGCTAATATGTATTCTATTTTAATTTTATTACATATATTAACAGCCATTTCAATATTTGTAACAGTGATTACATCAAAACCTTCTCTTGAAAGAACCTCTCTTAATTTTTTCAGCAATAGAGTATTTGGTTCTACAACGAGAATACTCTTATTCATTATTTAATCCGAAGTTTTGTTGATATTAATACAAAAAAAGGTGCCCTGTAAAAAGGCACCTTATACGCAAATTACATTCTTAGGAAAATCCCTCCTGTTATATAACCAATACCATAACCAGCTTCTGCAAATAAACCAAATCCATTACTAAAAGCATATCGAACCCCAGCATGTCCACCATATAATAAATAACTGGATGTTGCAGAATATCCTAATCCATAAGCAGGAAGATTGTTTGGTTCAGAAACATTAACAATATTGTAACCCAATGTAACACCTGAATATAAATCTAATTTGTCTTCAGGTTTCATAAAATGATATTCACCTCTTGCACCAACTATAATATAATTATACTTCCACTCGTATGATGAGGTAATTAATCCAAACTTATAAGATGATCCTGCATAACCAACAATACCACCAATTGATATTTTATCTGTCAACCCATATTGAATTCCTACACTTAATGGTGGAATTGTAGCATCTCCCGATATACCTGCAAGACCAATGCCCGCGCCAATATTAATTGTTTTAGCTTCTTTGTTATAGCCTTGTGCAAAATTGATAGTAGTAAAAAGAAATAAAACTAAAAAAGTTACTTTAAAGAATGCTTTCATGTTTAACTCCTTTTTTTTTTGATGGCACAATTTTAAGGCAAGGTTTATGCCACAAAAAAATTTGGAAAATAGAGTATAAAAGAGGTGTGAATTATTTATTGTTGCATTTATGCAACTAATCTGCTAAGAGGAATGTGAGATATTTATTACATAATTGTTAGAAGCTTATGTTAATCAATGATTCCCAGATTCGATATTAATTTATGAAGATGACTTCTGCTTACATTAAGAATTTTTGCTGCTTCTGATTTAGAACCAGTTCTTCTCAAAATTTTTGTTATATAATATCTTCGGAATTCATCCTCAGCTTCTGCTAGTGATTTTTCGCAATTAGAATCACAATATTCATCGACTATTTCTTGCGGTAAATCTTTTTTTTGAATAACATTTGAATCAGACAAAATAATTGCTCTTTGAACCACATTTTCTAATTCTCTAATATTTCCAGGCCAGTTATAATTTTCTAAAATGCTTATAGCTTCATCTGTAATTAAAATGTTACTTTTATTGCCTTTATATTTTTCAATAAAATATTTCACAAGTTCTTCTATATCTTCTTTTCTATCTCTTAGAGATGGTAATTTTATTTCTACTACTTTTAATCGATAATACAAATCTTCTCGAAAGAGCGCCTCTGCTATTAATTTCTTTAAGTCCTTATTTGTCGCTGAAATAAATCTAACATCAATCTTCTTGGATTCGATTCCACCTAATCTTTCTATTTCTTTTGTTTGAATAACTCTTAATAACTTAGCTTGAAGGTTTACACTCATTTCTGCAATTTCATCTAAAAATATTGTACCGCCGTCAGCTAATTCTAATTTTCCTGGTTTAGTTTTAGTAGCACCCGTGAACGCCCCCGATTCGTATCCAAATAATTCTGATTCCAATAGCTCAGCAGGTATTGCACCACAATTTATTGCAATAAAGGGTTTATTTCTTCTTGGACTATTGTTGTGTATTGCTCTTGCAAGTATTTCTTTGCCTGTTCCATTTTCTCCCAATATCAAAATTGAAGCATCAGAATTTGAAACCTTTGCTGCTAATTTTAAAACATTAATTAGTTTTAGATTTTTACCTATAATTTCATCGCATTTGAATTCTTGTTTAAGTTTTTCAAACTCTATTCTTGGTTTATCTTCTAATTTTTCTTCGAGTTCTAAAATTTCGCTTGAGACCTGTATCCCTTTAACTACTTGTTTGGCAAAAGAAATTAAAAAAGTTAAGTCAGCTTCACTAAATGGATTTTTTTCTTTCCTTCTGTCTACATAAACTGCCCCGTAAATATTTCTACCAGAAATTAAAGGTACACACATAACAGATGTTAAACCTAATCGAACGATACTATGACTTTTAGAAAACTCATCTTCATTTTTAATATCATTTACTTTAAGTGGCATTAAATCCTGCAATGTTTTTTGAATTATAGATAAGCTCAAATCTTTAGCATAACTTTCATTTGTCTCATCCATATTTTTTGTTACTAATTTTGTAATATTTTGTTTATCATCAACAAGCACAATAAAACCTTTGTCTGCATCGAGTTCCTTGATAAGAATTTCAATAGCTCTTTCCATTAATGAAATCATTTCTCTTTCTGACTGAAAAATCAATCCAGTTACATAGAGTTTCTCATATCTTAATTTTTCCAGTTTTATTTTTTCACACTCCAATACCATTTGGTCCATATCATTGATAAATGTATTTATATATCTTCCAAGCTCATTAAAAAACAATAAATTTTTTTTGCTTATGGCTTTTAATAAATTTTTAGATAATTCATAATCAGATTTTTCAATTGCAGAATCAATTTTTGCAATTGTTTCAGAAAATTCTGAAGCTTGTGTATTAACAAGATTGGATATTGATTCTAATAATTCATGTTTTTCCAAGTTGCCCCCTCGTTAAATTATTTTAATGTTTCTATTTCCAATAATATTTCTTCAACAGATTGATATCTTTCTACTGGATTTTTTTTCAAACACTTCATTATAATGCGTTCAATTCTGTTATCAATTGCAGGATTGATTTCCGTAGGCTTAACAGGTTCTGTATTAAATATTGAATGAATAACCGCAATTTCATTAATGCCCATGAATGGCAATTTGTTAGTTGCCATTTGATATAAAATTACACCCAATGAAAAAATGTCCGCTCTTTTATCAACCTGTATATTTGTAATCTGCTCTGGTGCAACATAACCTAATGTACCCATTATTGTACCTAAAGTAGTCATTGTAGTAACAAGAGGTGATTTAGATAAACCAAAGTCCATTATTTTTATTTTGTTTCCCCTATCAAACATAATATTAGTAGTTTTTAAGTCTCTGTGAACAATATCTTTTTCGTGAATTGCTTTCAATCCATTACAAATTTGTTTTGCAATTAATATTATTTTTTCATTTTCTATGGGAAAATTATTTTTTATGTAATCATCAAGAGTTCCACCACACAGATATTCCATTACCATATAACTATATTTTTGAGTCTCTCCGAATTCAAAAACCTTTACAATATTTTCGTTATTTATGTTTGCAAGAATTTTTGCTTCATTTGCAATTAATTTTCGATTATCATCATCATTAAATAAAATTGGATTAATTATTTTTAAGGCAAATATTTCTGATGAATAAATATCCTTTACTTTCAATACTTTTCCTGTTCCACCTACACCAATAACTTCTAAAATTTTATAATGTGATATATACTTACTTTCTTTTCTCTCAATCACTTTGGCTGAAACAAAAACAAATATGAATGCTAAACCTCCAGTACAAAGGGGTGGGAAAAGTAATCTTGCATACAAATTAAAAGTAATTGTATAGAACAATAACACAAAGTAAATTATTAATAATGTTAATGTTGCATATTGTTTTAGTTTTTTTGAATTTTTTATTTTGTTGTTATAATTAAGAATTAAATACAGTCCTGCAATTGCAATAATAAATTTTATTAACTCTTGCTGCCAGTTCATTAAATTTGTTATTCTAATAAAATATTTCGATAAAAGTATTGCTTGTCTCTCAAGCCCTCTAGATTCGTAAATTTCATTAATAGAATTTACTTTTGCTTCAATAGTTCTTTCAATTCCGGATGGGAAAACTACTTTTACTTTATAATTATAATCTGGATTGATGCCAAAATGTAATTCGGAAAAATTTTGCTGCGATAAAGAATTTCCTCCTAAGCCATTTTGTCTTAATGTAATATAAATTAACGAATCTCTTTTATTATATCCCAATAAATATACTTTTGCACCCAAAGCAAATCGATTACTGATATCACCGTACAATTTTACTTTGACAAAATTATTTATTAGGGAATTGTTTCGATAAAAAATTGCTCTATTCCCTTCTCCTAAAGCTAATTTCGAACTTCCTATGAAAAGGTCCATATCACCATCGTTATCATAATCAGCAAATGTAGGTGTTCCTGTGAAATTTAATCCAATATTTTTTCCTATTTCATAAAATCTTAATTCGGAAGAATTTAAATACAGCTTAGAGCCAATAAATAAGTCAAGTAACCCATCATTATTAACATCTGCAGCAGCTAATATTCCACCTGTAGGATATGGATGAAAAAATCTCCCTGTCAAGCCAGCTTTTCCTTTCATCTCAATGAAATTTGCTTTACCATCATTAATTAGCAACTTAAGTTCAGATTCATTATTGAATATTAGTAAATCTGTATAACCATCATTATTAAAATCGTTAGCTATAGAAGAATAAGTACTTGGAGAAAATAGAGAGTAAAAATTTGGGTCGTCTTTCTCAGTAAACTTAAAGTTGCCTTGATTTAGGTAAAGAAAAATATGCTTGTTATTCACTGGAATTTTATATGTAATAAGAATATCGATTAGATTATCGTTATTAAAATCTGATAATGTAAAACTAAGGGAATTATTATTAATAAATTTTTTTATTCCAGAATTTTGAAATACATTTTCAAATTTCCCTGAACCATTATTTTGAAGAAGCAAATTATAATTTTCAAACGAAACATAAACATCAATATTGCCGTCATTATCAAAATCTGCAGCTTGTGCTGAAATAACATTAGTGTTTTCAGTCAAATTATAGTTTTTAATAAAACTTTCATCTTCGATTTTTCTGAACCCAAAGTTTCCATTTCCAAAGTATAATTTATTATTTACAACATCTAATAAATCTACATATCCATCATTATCAAAATCTGCTGAAACTATGTTTTGTGAAGAAACATTTGAACTAATTTCTTTGAATGATTCTGCTTCTAAAAATAATTTTCCACCATTGTTTTTGTATAAAATAGATGGGGTTTCTTCCAAATGTGTTAATAAATCAACATATCCGTCATTATTATAATCTATAAAATTTCCTGCAAGTCCTTCATTTCTAATAGATAATAAAGAAGTTACATCAGAATAAGAAAATTTCAAATCGTGATAATTAGTATAAATACCATTATTACCAATAATCCAAATCCATACTTTGTCATCTTTCTTAATTACATCTAAATCTTCAAAATTGTCATTATAAATTTTAATAGATTCATCTTGCATCCACTTTCCATCTACTAATTCTAACAGAGTGGATTTATCCCCCACTATATAAGCTTTGTTTTTAGAAATTACTTTTACTGAATTCAATTTAAAATTTACATTTGTACTAACTTTTATCCAATGTCCATTATCATATTTCAAGATAGCTCCATTGTTGCCTACTGCATACCCAAAGTTTTCGTCAACAAAAGATATTTTCATTAAGTCATTTTGAGTTAGAGCAGGATATTTTTCCCAGATGCCATTTTTATAACAAAGTATCAAACCATTTTTACCAACAGCCCAGCCAAGATTATCATTTATCATTTGTATATCGTGTAAATCATTTGCGTTCAAATTTTCGTTCTGTTTTCTTTTATAAGGATTATTACTCACTAACCATTTTTTATTATTATAGTAAATTATATTTCCTTGTTGTCCCGCAAGATAAATCTTGCCATTTTGTAAAAAAGAAATTCCGCGCCACATTACAAAATCTCTTTCATCCCACATAATTGGAGGTAATTTTAATTCCTTTATTGAATTCAAATCGTAAAATTTCAAATGTGGTTTATAATTTTCATGATGTGAATTATGAGTTATCCAATAAATTAAATTAGGTTTTTCGATATGAATAAGTGGGAAGTCTGAATAACTGTGCTCGGAAATTACTTTCCAGATTCCATTTTTATACAAATAAACTCTGCCTGAAACATCATTTCCTTTGCCTCTTGAAATTGCAACCCCCAGATTTTCATTTAGCATGTCAATCTTTGCCCCCAAATCGACATATTCCTGCTGAAACCAAATTTTATCTACTTTATTACTCACTTTTTGATTATCAGTAGGATTGCAGCTAATAAAAATTAACCAGATGCAGATAATATTTTGCTTCATCTATGGTAATATTTACTATAATAATCTATATAGATTCTACAAAGTCTGAGCGAGCCGATTGTAATTACGACAAATTATAATGGATGGTTAAATATACAAAATAATGGAAAATTATAAATTGATATTTTTAACAAATGCTTGATAATATTTGAGGACAACTTTTACTTACGTTAAAATCTTACTTTTCCTGCAGCAATTTTTCTATCACTGTAATTATCTCTTCGCTTTCTGGTTTAACTTTGCTTCTAAATCTTGCTCTGATGTTTCCATTTTTATCTATTAAAAATTTTTCAAAATTCCATTTTACATCGCCCTTCTCTACATTATCGCTGTTAATTAATCTTTCATACAATGGTGCTCTTTCGTTTCCAAGAATTTTTATTTTATCAAACAATTTAAATGTAACATTATAATTTGTTGAACAAAATTCTTTTATTTCTTCGTTTGTGCCAGGCTCTTGTCCGCCAAAATCATTACAAGGAAATGCTAAGATTTCAAATCCTTTGTCTTTATACTTTTCATAAATTTTTTGTAAGCCTTCGTATTGAGGTGTAAATCCGCATTTGCTTGCTACATTGACAATCATTAACACTTTGCCTTTGTAATCAGAAAGTTTTACTTCTTTGCCATTTATATCTTTTACCGTTATATCATAAATTGAATTTTTCATATTCTTCCCTCCATCTGCATAAATTTGATTTATGAAAATTATCGCACTAAAAAGAACAAAATATTTTATTAAGTTTTTCATAATACCTCCGATGTTTTTTGTAAAAACCTCATCGGGGTTAAATTAGTTCAAATGTGGAATGAAGAAACTGCTAAGATTGGCATTAAATGCAGGCAGCAATTAAGAAATATCTTTCAGTTTATTTTTGAATTCTTTATGAGATTCAATTATAAAATAAAGGGCAGAAATAATTATTAATGTCATTGATGATGTAATTATTAAGAATAAATTATTATTCATATGATTATTGACAAAAGAGATTCCTTTCTTAAGAAAATCATTCAATTCATTTGACAAATTTATTGATGATGATTCTTTAACTACTATCCATAAAACCACTAAACATATTGCGAATAAAACGAAAGTTAAGAATGAAAAAACAGATACCATAAATTTATTTACGCTTCGTTTAATTGCATTGGATTTTTCCGAAATTAATTTCATTACTTTTTCTGTTATATCTTCAGGAGCAGAATATACTTCAAGGTTTTTTAAAACCTCGTCAACAAAACGAAGAGCTTTTAATTTTTTTAATTCATTTTCATTTTTTTCTAAAATTTTATTGAGCTCATTAATTTTTTCTGTGCTCAAAGAATTATCTATATAATCATTCATCAATTCATCAATGTAATCATTCATAATAATTCCTCCTGAAAATTGTGCTTAAGAAGTAAATCTCTCAATGCATTTCTCGACCTGTGCAGCATTACTTTTGTGTTTACAAGCGAAGTTCCTAAAACATTGCTAATTTCATTAATTGAAAGTCCATCCACATAAAATAAAATCAAAACAAGTGCATTGCGAACTGGTAATTTATCTATCATCTTAAGAATATATTCTTTTGGATTTTCCGTTGATGAATAAATTTCATTATCATAATCTGCGAGGTCAAAATGTTCATCGATTGAGGTCATTTCCTGTTCTATTTTTCTTTTCTTTGAACTTAGTTTTGTCAAACCAGTGTTGTAAACAATTTTATAAAACCATGTTGAAAATTGCGAGTCGTATCTAAATGAATTAAGAGAATTAAATGCTTTCAAAAAGCTATCCTGCAGTGCTTCCTCGGCATCCATTTCATTTTTTAATAATCTCTTAAGCAAATTAAAAGCTCTGTCTTTATAACGTTTTATTATTAAGGAAAAATCAGCAGTATTTCCTTTTTTGACAGACTCTATTATTTCTATGTCAGTTAAATTTTTCATCACTATTTGTGACTAACATTTCCCTCAAATGGTTACATTTTGTTGAAAATATTTATTCATGCATAAACCTAATTTAATCTAAAACAACAATCAAATATTACTGTAACCTCTCAAATAAACTTATAGTCATAAGCTATAGAAATAAATTATGATATTAAATAACAGAAAAATTTTATCAATAAAAAAGGAGAATTAAAATGGGCGAAGGAATTATAGCTTTATTTATACCAATAGTTGCAGTGGTTGTAACTGGAATTGTATTGGTAACATTTTTTTACTTTCGTTCTAAAGAGAAGCAATTAATGATTGAAAAAGGACTTTCTTACGAACAAATGATAGAGATGTTGAAATCACGAAAAGATGAATATGGATTGTTGAAAGCAGGAATAATTATTCTTTTCTTTGGAATCGGCTTGGGAGCAGGAATTCTAATTCAAAGATTTACTGGAATTGAAGAATGGGCTCCTCTGTTTATTTTCGTAATGCTGGGCTTGGGATTTATTGCAGCATATTTTGTTGCACGCAAATTATCAGAGAGAGATAAAAAAAGGTCGAGCTGAGCCCGACCTCTTAATTATGCTAATTCATGTTCTTCGAGCCAGTGTTGTGCATCAAGTGCTGCCATACAGCCAGTGCCTGCAGCTGTAATTGCCTGTCTGTATTTTTTATCTGCAACATCACCTGCAGCAAAAACACCTTCAACGCTTGTCTTTGTTGTTCCTGGTTGAACAATTATATAACCTGTTTCATCAAGTTCAAGTTGGCCTTTGAATAATGATGTATTTGGCTGATGCCCAATAGCCATAAAAATTCCATCTGCTTGAACTTCCCATGTTGAATTGTCTTTTGTACTCTGTAATATTGCACCAGTAACAAATTTTCTTCCGTTTTCTTCTTTTCCAAGAATCTCTTTTATAACCGCACTTGTAATGAATTTAATCTTTGGATTTTTTTTAGCTCTTTCGAGCATAATTTTCGAGGCTCTGAATTCATCTCTTCTGTGAACTATTGTAACTTCGGAAGCAAATTTTGTAAGATAAATTGCTTCTTCCATTGCAGTATCGCCGCCGCCAACAACAAGAACTTTTAAGTCCTTAAAGAAAAATCCATCACATGTTGCACATGCTGAGACACCATAACCCATATATTTTTTTTCACTTTCAAGTCCAAGCAATTTTGCAGATGCACCTGTAGCAATTATTACTGCATCGGCAGTATGAATTTCATTTTCTGCTTTAATAACAAAAGGTCTTTTTGAAAAATCGACTTCGGTTACACTTTTGAAAAAACATTTAGCACCAAACTTGCAAGCCTGCTTTCTCATTATATCCATAAGTTCCGGTCCCTGAATTCCATTTTCAAAGCCCGGATAATTTTCAACTTCTGTTGTTATTGTTAATTGACCTCCAGGCTGCATTCCTTCAAATACTATTGGATTAAGATTTGCACGTGCAGTGTAAAGTGCAGCTGTTAATCCTGCCGGTCCAGAACCAATTATAATTACTTTATGATGATTATCACTCATAAAAAACTCCAGAATTATGTTCAAACAAAATTAAATTTCTGCAAGTTAGATGAATATTTTTTTAATTCGATTCATTTACGAAATTAAGAATTTTGCATTTCTTTTCAATCCATTCAACTTAGTTCTTTTAATTGGACTCGATTCAAACCTCTTTTGAAATTCTTCTTCATTCATTTTAATAACTTCTTCAATTTGAAGTTCTTTATTTTCGATTGAATTAAATTCATGATTCTTATTTGGTTTTGAAAATTTTTTATTCCATGGGCAAACATCCTGACAAATGTCACATCCAAAAATCCAGTTGTCAAATTTATTTTTAAATTCTTCTGAAATTTCTCCTTTATTTTCTATTGTTAAAAATGAAATACATTTATTCGCATCAACCACATAATCATCAACAATTGCTTTAGTTGGACAAGCATCAATGCAAGCTGTACAGGTGCCGCAAAAATCTGAAATTGGTTCGTTGTATTCAAATTCATAATTAGTTATCATCTCGGCAAGAAAAATCCAGCTTCCCAATTCTCTTGTTATAACATTTGAATGTTTTCCCATCCAGCCAATTCCGGATTTTACTGCCCACACTTTATCCATCACAGGTCCAGTATCAACATAAAATTTTGATTCAAAGGATGAATCAATTTCCTTCAGTTCATCTTCAAGCAACTCCAATTTTTCCCAGATAATTAGATGATAATCTTTTCCCCAAGCATATCTTGATACTTTTCCATAACCATTATCATTACTGAAATTTCCATCTTTATAATAATTAATTGCAAGTGAAATTATACTTTTAGCATCCGGCAGAATTTTCCGAACATCAAGCCTTTTTTCAAGATTGCGATTCATATATTCCATTGAAGCATGATAGCCTTTTTTTAACCATTCTTGAAGATGTTCTATTTCTTGGTTCAACAATTCAGCGCGTGCAAATCCTATTAAATCAAATCCAAGTTCTTTTGCTTTTGCAATTACTATTTGATTTGTCAATTTCATATTTGCTTCAGCTTTCCAAAGAATTTTTTACCAATTAAAAATTTTCCTATAAACTTTTACATAAACATCATCATTAACAATTTTGACTTCATAAGAATCCAATCCTTTTCTTCCATTTGCAAGATTTCCTGTCGTTAACTCAAATGCCCAGCCGTGAATTGGACATAAAACTTTATCATTTTCTATTTCGCCTTCATAAATCAAATGAGTTTTTTGATGCGGACAAATGTTACTTAATGCATAAACTTTGCCATCTACTTTAAATACTGCTATTTCAACATCATCAACAAAAAATTGTTTGCCTTCGTTTTCTTTCAATTCATTATACTTACAAATTTTTACAAATTCATCATTCATCATTTTAGTTCCGTGAATTTATCCTTAATCACAAAACCTTTTTCATTTTTCGTAATTGTTGCTGCAAGTGTGAAAGGGTCATGTTCAAAAAATAAAATCCAGTTTTGTTCAAAAGCTTGATTTAAAATTTCTTTTTTCTCTTTAAGTGTAATTAAAGGCTGCAAATCATATCCTGTTATGTAAGGTAGTGGAATATGCGAGGTAAATGGGAATAAATCTCCAACAAAAAGGAGAGTTGTATTTGAATCTGATATTTTTATTAGCTGCTGAGAAAATGTATGTCCATTTGAAATTATCAGTTCAATTTCATCATCAAGAAATCTTTCACCATCAATTAAGTGCAGCATACCTGATTCATGCAATGGCATAAATCTATTCGATACAAAACTTGCTCTATCGCGTTCAGATGGATTAACTGCCCACTCAAAATGTTTTTTCTGAACAAAATATTTTGCATTTGGAAATGATGGAATCCATTCACCATTTTCTAATTTTGTTGAACCGCCAGCATGATCAAAATGAAGATGAGTAAAGATTACATCTGTTATTTCGTCCGGTTCAATTCCAATTTTTTTAAGTGATTTTAATAAATCATAGTTTGAATAGTCCAGATTATAGATGCGTGTAAATTTTTCGTCCCAATTATAACCGATTCCTGTATCAATCAAAATTTTTTTATTATCACTTTTCAAAAGTAAACATCGAGCATTGAGTTCAACGCGATTTAATTCATCTGGAGGATTTGTATTTTGCCAGAGTGGTTTTGGAATTATTCCAAACATAGCTCCGCCGTCGAGAGCAAATTTACTTGTTTCTATTGCATGTAATTCATATTTGCCAATTTTCATATTTTATTTATATGTTTAATTATGATTAATTAATGACTATATAAATTTAATAAAATTATCAGGAAATGATATGAAAAACAAAAAATCTAAAACAGATTTAGTTATAAGGTTTGTAATCATAGCTTTTATTTCATTCTCATTAATTAGTTGTTCATTAGTTAAAAAATCAACTTTAAATAACTCAACAGAAATAAAAGTTATGACATTTAATATTCGTTATGGAACTGCAGATGATGGAGAAAACAAATGGGATAACAGAAAAGAAATTTTATTTGATGTTGTAAAAGATTGTAACCCAGATATTATTGGTATGCAGGAAGTTCTAAAATTTCAGTTAGATGAATTATTAATAGAACTTCAAAATTATAATTATACTGGTGTAGGCAGAGATGATGGCAAAACTGAAGGTGAATATTCACCAATTCTGTATTCGAAGGAAAGATTTATACTTGATACAACTGAAACATTCTGGTTTTCGGACACCCCAAAAATTCCAGGCTCAAAAAGCTGGGGGAATAATATCACAAGAATATGCACATGGGCAAAATTGTTCGATAAATTTTCTCGTAAAAATATTTATGTTTTTAATCTTCATCTTGACCATCAATCTGCAGTATCAAGAATAAAGAGTGCACATGCTTTGGTTAATAAAATTCAAAAATTAAAAATTACTCAACCAATTATAATTACAGGTGATTTTAATTGCGGTGAAAACGATGAAACAATCAAAACTATAATTAATTCTGGTTTGGTTGACACTTATAGAAATCTTCATGCAAAAAGTAATAACGAAGGAACATTTAATAACTTCAAAGGTGATGATTCGGGTGATAAAATAGATTTTATTTTTGTGTCAAAAGATTTTAATACAATTGATTCCAGAATTATCAAAACAAGTAAGAACGGCAAATATCCTTCAGACCATTTCCCAGTAACATCAGTGATAAAATATGGTGATTGATATATTAAACCGCCAAGATAAAAGGAAATTTTTTGTATTCCTTCAGTAAACTTGGCGGTTTTATAGAGATTTGTTACTTAACTAGCATTAATTTTATGCTTTTATTAAATTTATTTGCATTTATAGTGCAGATGTAGATTCCGCTTGATAGTTCATTACCATCAAACTCTAATTTGTAATATCCTGCTTCTTTCATTTCATTTATTAGCTCTTTTATTTCTCTGCCAAGCACATCATATATCTTTATTGTAACTAAACTTCTTTCTGGCAACTCATAATTTATTGTTGTACTTGGATTGAATGGATTGGGATAAGCCGATATTGAATATTCAACTGGTTTTGTTTCGGGTCCCTTCTTATAAAGTTCCATCCCATATACTGTTGCATAATTTGGATCAGAATATGTCCCTTCAACTGAATAATATGCACGCACATCATATTTCAATAAATCATTTGTATAACTTTGAGTAAGTACATAATCATTATCCACATATCTTCCTACTCCTCTGCCAACTGTTGCTAATAATTGTTCTGGACCCTCTACCCCATTATGTTTTACTTTCCTCCAGATTTGATATTGTGTAACATTTGTATTTGGGTTATCTGTCCAGTATATTTCTATAGGCTGTCCAAATTGAGTCCCGAAATGAACATATTCTCCATTATTTGTTGGTTTTCCTCTATAATTTGCTGTAATTTGATTATGGGCATTTATTGTAAATGTTTTAGACAATGTTGTCGAACCATCACTCCAATTTGTAAATGTATACTCAATTCCATTCATAAAATAATAATACTGTGCTTCGGCTGTTATTGTATTGCCTTCTACTACTTGAAATTGTGTTGTGGGTGATGAGTATGTCTGCCCGTTTACTTTTATTATTCCTCCATTGCCTACTCCAATAAAATTGTTTTGGAAGGTAACGTTGCATAGTTTCTTAAGATCTGCTACTAAGGTTGCACCATTATCATTAATTGTAACTGTATATGAATAATTACGTGAAGTAGCCCCATATATAGGAATATTATGTATTAACCAATTACTATTATTAATTCCGTTAGAGTTCCATATTCTATAGTAACCCTCATTATCATTCTGGTCAATCGCTCCTACAGATACATTTTGATTTACAATCTTAAGAACACTTGAACCTGATTGCACTGTAGAACCTTCAAGGTTAATGATACCTCCTGAAAAATTGTTTGCTGCATATAACTTATATTTAACATAAAAAGTATTAGTAACAGTTGCTGTTTTTACAAATCCTTCTGATTCATTAAAAAACTCATATAATTCCATTGTCCAAGTATATGTTCCAGAGGGTAAATCAAAATATTCGGGGAAAGATTCTTTATTAGTGCCTTTTATATTAGAATAATAATCTTTCGTACCTGTAATAAGTTTAGCATAAGCAGCATATGTATAATTAGGAGGATATGTAGTTAATAACCAAGTCCAATATAAGTTTATTCTTGCTGTTGAACTGGTACCAGGGCATATATAAATATCCCCATTATTAGGTTCAAAACCGATGTATTGCGAGTATAAATTGTTAAAACCAACAAGCATAAATGTTGCAGCAAATACAACAAAGATAATTTTTTTCATATTACCTCCAGGTTTAAAAAGTTATAAAAATTATATACCTTTGTTATGCAAATAAAAATGCCTTAACCCTATTAAGGCTTAGGTGAGCAACCTAATTTTTTATTTGCATTTATGAGAGGGTGCCGCAATCACCCTCTCGTTATTTTTTTGCTCAACCCTCCTACCTTAGTTGTCCATGAATTATATAATTTTTACCATTGATATAGTCAGTTCCGATAAAAAAAACATCTTTATCAAATGTTATCCCTCTTTCTACTGTTAAATTAGTTTCATATATAGTTTTGAACTCTTTTCCATTATAGTGGTAAATACCATTAATTCCACCTATAAAAAAATCATTCCGGCTTCTACCACAAATTATATTTCCATTTATTCCCGTACCATTGTTATCCTTCCAAAGAGTAAGATTTTTATTAGAATATTTATATATTCTTGAGGCATTAGTAACAAATATTTCATCACCAAGTCTTATTACAAATGACCAGCCATAGTCTGATAATAACTCTTTTAGTTCTTTTCCATCCCAGCAATATACTTTTGCAATAAATCCATTTGGATCAAATACCATTCCACCCATAACTAATATACCCGTATTAGGTTCTATTGCTACTACTGTTAATGATACATCTGTTTCAGGAATATTTATAAATTTCCAATAAATGCCATTAAAGTTCATAATAATAGCTTTACCATGATAAGAGTTATTCCTCATAAATCCTCCAACTGCATAAATATTATTTTTAGAGATCCCATCAAAATAATTAATTACCATATTATCATAAGTAGACTCTATAATATACTCGCCAAACTGAACCCAAGTATTCCCATTATATTTCCATATTGTATTATTTAAATTACCTAACCATACTTCATCTTTTGATAGACCAAATATTGCAAAAGGATTTACTTTCCTAGGGATTGAATCTGTTTTCCATTTAACTCCATCGAAGTGCCATATACTTGTTGCAGACCAGCTGCTCGTACCAACAGCCCATACATCATTAGGTGAACTCCCCCAAATTCTTCCTAAGTATAACGATTCATTTCCTGGATTAATTGTATCTACACTCCACACATAATCCCTTCTTCCTGGCTGTGGTTCAGTTATTCCTTCTCCGCAGGAATTAATTATTACTATTATTCCTATCAGAATTGCTCTTATGAGGTTTTTCATGGTATTTGCCCTCAGAACTTTTATACCACTAAGTCTAAAATCTTTTGTTAATATAATAATTAATGTAAAAAAAAATCAACTCCCCAGTTAAATTTTTTTAATCAATTTTTTCTGTTACAATATTAACTTCATCTTTTTGGTGTTGGAGCTTTCCTAAAGCTAAATAAATCTTTTTTATTTCTCATCTTCTCAGGGAAAAAATTACTTTTATTTCATGTAAACTAATTTTATTGACTTACTGAACCCTTCTCCTCTTAATGTGAATATGTAAATTCCAGAAGCAAGTTCTTCGTTATTATCATTTTTCCCATCCCAGAATAACTCAATAATATTTTTATTGTTATCCCTTAATTCAAATGTCTTAACAATTTCTCCCAGTATATTATATATCTTCATTGAAAAATTATTTGCATTTTTTCCT
Organism: Melioribacteraceae bacterium; assembly: GCA_037481715.1. Classification (GTDB taxonomy): domain Bacteria; phylum Bacteroidota; class Ignavibacteria; order Ignavibacteriales; family Melioribacteraceae; genus Rosettibacter. The sequence continues at coordinate 64,955 of JBBFLD010000010.1, read as the reverse complement.
GCTGGTAATGTTACTCTTATATTAACCTGTGAATTAAATGGGTTTGGATAAGCTTCAATCTTAAATTCTTTTGGCAATACTTTCTCTTCTTCTACTGATATTAACACCCCATCATTTTGACCTCTTTGCTGCTGAATGCATTCAATACATATTGTCGTATCACCAGGTTCAAGACATAAAAATGAAGTATATTTTGTCAGCACATTATATTTCAAACTCTGATAAATAATTTCATTAATATCTGCATTCGTTAGATTCCCTTTTTCACTATTTGCCAAATACCATCCAATCCACATTTTTTGTGTAAGACTATCAGCTTCTTTTATATTTCCATCATCAATAATGAGAGTATTGGTAAAAGGTTTTGAATTATAAATACCTGAGGATTTAATTATAAATGGAAATGAACCGGTATATTTACCAATCTGCAGAATTGGTTCGCTGATATTTATACTGGAACTTGTATTCATATAACTATATCTGCTGTAGCAAAATCCTGCTTCAAGTGTAGTATATAAATCAAATGAATTTATTTTTCCATTAATTAAACTCAACAAAGAACTCATTGTTTTTATTGGCTCTTCTGATGAAATTTTTTTATAATCTCCTCCCGTTATTCTTGTAAGATTTTGATAAAAATATTCATTCCCCTGATAGGAATTATTATTAAAATAATAGTAATAAATTTCAGCATTATTAAAATCGAATATATATGTTCTTGGTAATCTTTTAAAATAACTTTGAAGGTCATTTAATAATTGATTTGCTGTTTGATAATTACCCAGCTGGTCAGAATTAGAAATTAAATAAACAATCCCATCATTATTCATTTTTATAAAATCATAACCATCTTTCAACAAAGTTGGTAAATTGCTATACGATGATAAATTTGAACCTTCAAGTTTATTCAATACATCACTTAAAGTTGATGAATCTGCATAAATCCAGTTATCGGATAATTTTTTTGTTGATAATCCTGAATAAAAAATATTAAATCTATCGCTGTCACTAAAATTAGAGTTTATTAATGATTTCAACAGATTTACGATATCAGATTTGCTTAAAGTGCTTTTTCTTGAATCATAATCAACAAGGAACAAAACTTTTTTACTTTCTAATTTAATTAAAGATTTACCAGGGAAAATTGCCATCTGATAAAAGCCTTCATTGGGTAAATTATATTTTTTCAGATAAAGTCCATCAACCATAGGATTTGGAAATGAAATTGATAAAGATGATGGTAACTGGATTGGTTTAATCAATCGAACATATTTATAACTTGATGGATATTCACTGCTATCAGCAGCTTCAATAAACTTTTGATTTAATGATTTTAGTTCAGGTGAATTAAACTCCTCTCCTGAATAAACAGCAATATCAATTTTGTTAATTGGTTTTATAGAAGTGCTTAATATGTGAATCGGCAGAGGAATCTCCACAGAATTTTCAAACCAATTATTGGGAACCAAATATTGAATTTTGAATTTTCTGCTTTGAGGAGGAATTAATGGATAAACTCTTAATTCATACATCAAATCATTTCTTTTGTAAAGAATTGCAGGGTCTCTTCGTCTGTTAACTATACTCTCATAAATTGTTGATGCAGTCCATGTATCGAGTAATATTCCCTTGCTAATTTCCTCACCACACCAAAGCCATAAATCTGTTACAATACTACCTTGAGGTAAAGAAAAGTTCAATACTATTTCAAGTTGTGTATTTGGGGTTACGGAATTAGTTGTATAAACACTTAAAGTCAAATCAATTTTGCTAAATATGCCTTCGGGCTTAACTACAATTTGTGCTTCATCAATTGCAGGGCTATAGCGTCCCCAGCTCTGAGGATTGATTATCTGAAGAGTTGATTGTGATGAGACTGCTGAACAAATTAAAAAGAAAAGTATAAAGAGATAAAAAGTAAATTTTGTTTTCATGTTTTACCCTCGATAGAATTATAACTTTAATACAGCAAATAGAATGCCCCCGAAAAGTTAGTAATATTAAATGATTTTTGAACTTTTAATAAACTGTATATGAAAATAAGTACTCAAGAGAGAAAAATATTCGCAGCTGCTTTAAAAATAAAAAGGCTCGTCGCAGCGAGCCTTTTGTTTTCTTTTTGTATAAAAATTATCTCCCAATACTATCAAGATATTCTTTCTTCTTTAAGAGCGTTTCCTTATCCTCTACATGATTTGGATCAGGAACACAGCAGTCAACAGGACAAACAGCTGCACATTGAGGTTCATCATGAAATCCCACACATTCTGTACATTTATCAGGCACAATATAAAATCTGTCGGCAGAGAAAAATCCAGTAGCCCCAGAAGGAGCTGGATCATTTTCTCCATAAGTTTTATCCCCTAATTTCCATTCAGCACCGCCTTCATAAATTGCAGTATTTGGGCATTCGGGTTCACATGCACCACAATTGATGCACTCATCAGTTATCATTATAGCCATAATAATTTCTCCTTAATTTATGAAAAGTTTGTTGTTTGATTTTATTTCAACAAAATCAACAATGTTAATTCTAATTTAGAAATCTTTATTTGAAAACTACTTAATAATTCTTGTTGAAATATAAAATTCTAATTTGTAGAAGTAATAAAAATTTTTCACTTTACTATAAATTTCTTTCTATAATAAACAATCAATTTAACTTGTAATACTGTTAGCAAAAAATCTCAAAAGAAAGTTAAAGAACAAAAACGACTCATACAAAAGGAAAATATTATAAAAGTGATTAATGACTTTGTGAAAAATATAGAATTCTTAAACTTATTACCAGCTGCCACTTGCTCCCCCACCACCAAAGGAACCTCCGCCGCCGCTAAAACCTCCAAATCCACCAAATCCACCTCCAAAACCACTTCCTCCTCCCCAACTTCTGCTTCTGCCTTCACCCATAGAACCAATTATCAACCATGGAATAATGCTTCCACCTCCTCTGCCACCTCGAGCTAATAATAGAAAGATTATTAATATGATTATATAAATAAATGGAAATTTAATATCATCCTCTTTCTCTTTTTTGTCACTTTTATATTCTCCTTTAGTAGCAGATATAATAGCATCTATTCCTGCTTTAATTCCTTCAAAGTAATCACCTTTTTTAAAATGGGGTCTAACTTCATTTCTAAGTATTGAACTGGCAAGTGCATCTGGAAGTGCTCCTTCCAAGCCATAACCTACTTCAATTCTCATTTTTCTGTCTTCTTTAGCAACAAAAAAAAGAACTCCATTATTATTCTTAGCTGTTCCAATTTTATTTCTTGTTGCAACTTCATAAGTATATAATTCAATTGGATAACCGTTCAAAGTTGATATCATTAAAAACACTATTTGATTTGAAGTAGAGTCATCAAATTTTTTTAATTTATTGTTTAGATAACTAAGTTCTGAATTAGAAAGAGTAGAAGTAAAATCATTTGCATAATTTTTTAATATCGGGAATTCAATCTGAGCATTTAAAACTAAAAACGGAATTAATAAAAATAAAATGTTTTTTTTCATGTTAATCTCTAATGTCAAAACTGAACTTTAGGAGCCTGTTCAGCATTTGATACTGCTTTGAAATATTGTTTTTCTTTAAAACCAGTCATATTAGCAATTATAGAAGCAGGGAATCTTTTGATTTGTGTATTATATTCCTGAACCACCTGATTAAATTTCATTCTTTCTACAGAAATTCTATTCTCTGTTCCTTCGAGTTGAGCTTGAAGCTGAAGAAAGTTTTCATTTGCTTTCAATTGAGGATAATTTTCTGAAACTACAAGCAGACGCGACAGTGCACTGCTTAAACCATCCTGTGCCTGTTGAAATTTTTGAAAAGCTTCTGCGTCACTGAGCTGATCTGCTGTAATTCTAATTTGTCCAACTTTTGCTCGGGCTTCTGTAACTGCTGTATATGTTTCTTTTTCAAAATTAGCAACACCTTTAACAGTTTCTACAAGATTTGGAATTAAGTCATATCTTCTTTGATATTGATTTTCTACCTGGCTCCATGCTTGATTAACACTTTCATTCAAAGAAACCAATCTATTATAAACACTTACACCCCAGCTTACTGTTAATAAAATAAAAATTATTATTACTGCAGCAATTCCAAGCGCAATTAATAGACCTTTTTTCATTTTACCTCCTATTTATGATTAGGATTTATTCAATTTGTTAAACTTCTTGCTGGTGCAGGAATTCTTCCACCACGGTTTATAAATTTAGCGCTGCTTAATGTTCTTACACTCATTACAGGAGCTTTTCCCAATAAGCCACCATAATCAACAAAATCTCCTTCTTTCTTTCCAAAGGCAGGAATAATTCTAACAGCAGTGGTTTTATCATTTATAATACCAATTGCAGCTTCGTCGGCAATAATACCTGCAATAGTTTCGGTTGGTGTATCACCTGGAATTGCAATCATATCAAGACCAACAGAGCAAACAGAAGTCATTGCTTCCAATTTTTCGAGAGATAAATTTCCCGATTGAACTGCTCGAATCATTCCCATATCTTCGCTTACTGGAATAAAAGCACCGCTTAAGCCGCCGACAGAAGAACTTGCCATTAGTCCTGCTTTTTTAACTGCATCATTCAACATAGCCAAAGCAGCTGTTGTTCCTGGTGCACCAACATCTTCAAGACCCATTGCTTTAATTATATCTGCAATACTGTCTCCTTCTGCGGGAGTAGGTGCAAGTGAAATATCAACTATTCCAAATGGTACCCCATTTTTTTCTGCTACTTTTCTGCCGATTAATTCACCTGCACGAGTAATTTTAAAAACTGTTTTTTTAATTACTTCAGAAAGCTGCTGCAAATCTACTCTTCCTGCTTCACGAACTGCATCAAGTACAACTCCGGGACCACTAATTCCAACATTAATAACAACTTCAGGTTCAGAGACACCATGGAATGCCCCAGCTACAAATGGATTATCTTCTACAGCATTCGCAAACACTACCAATTTTGCACAGCCTATTGAATCTTTATCTTTTGTGAGTTCAGCAGTCAGTTTGATTACTTCCGACATCATAATTACTGCATCCATATTAATTCCGGCCTTGGTGGATGCAACATTTACACTTGAACAAACTCGTTTTGTTTGAGAAAGTGCATAAGGAATTGATTTAATTAATTCTTTTTCGCCATTTGTCATTCCTTTCTGGACCAATGCAGAATATCCTGCAATGTAATCAATTCCAATTTCTTCAGCTACTGCATCAAGCACTTTTGCAATTTCAATAAACTCTTCCGATTTATATGAATCAAAAGGGATTGAAATGGGGGTTAATGATATTCTTTTGTTAGCAATTGAAATTCCAAATTGTGATTCTATTTCTTTTGCGTTTCTTACATGATTTTTTGCAAAACGAACAATTTTATCATAAATCTTTTGTTTGGTCACTTCAATATTTCTGTCATAACAATCACGCAAACTAATTCCCATTGTAACAGTTCGAATGTCGAAATGCTCAATTTCTGTCATTCGAATAGTTTCAAGGATTTCTTCAAATTCATATTGCATATAACTTCCTGATATTTTCTATTAATTAGACATTTATTTTATCAAGCATTTTAGAAACTTTATTTCATATTCTATGCATATATCTGAATACATCTTCATGCTGGAGATAAATTTTTATTTTGAGTTCATCTGCTACTTTTGCCATTTCACTTTGAATTTCTTTTAAATCCTTATTTGATGTTGAGATATCGATTATCATAATCATTGTAAAAAAGTCGCCCATTATTCTTTGACTCAAATCTTGAATGTCACAATTCGATTCTGCCAGTGCTTTTGTAACCGCTGCAACTATTCCTGGTTTATTCAATCCAAATGATGTTAAAATTACTCTGCCGGATGTTACTTCCCCACTTTTTAATTTCAAATCATAATCTGCCATCGATTCAATTTTTTTTCGAACAGCTTCTTTAATTTCAGCTGGGGTTGCATCTTTTCCTAATTCATTGACTGTTTCAAAAGTAATTTTTCTTATTTCTTCTTCTGTAAGTTTCATGGCTTATCGCCTCTATATTCATTTTGTAAATAATTAAGAACTCTATTTGAAATAGAAATATTTTTTTCAACTACAAATTTTTCTGCATTTTGAATATTGCCTCTGTAAAATCTCAACCATAACAAGCTTCCTATCACAACACCATCAAAAATTCTATCTTCCGAAAAAGATTTTGCAGTTAAATAGCCAAATAACAAATTATATCCAAATGAGATTAAACCAGAAAATATATGTCCTGTATAAATTTGTCCTGCACCAGGCAAAATATAAGAAATTACCTTAGCAAATGTAACCGAATATTTTTCTTTAATTATATTTTGCGATATAATAGCCAGTTCATGGTAGGGCTGAAATTTATTGAAATAAAATTTTGCTTTTTCCCAGTCATCACTAAAAATAAATGTCCATCCTCTCCAATAATTTAATGAATCCAGATTTTGACTGAATTCAGTAGAATTTTCGATATCATTTAAGATTTGTAATGCTCTTTCGGGTGTTCCTCTTAACAAGTTTGTTTTAACAATTTCAATTTTAGCTCGATATTTTTCTGCTGAATTGTTTGAAGAAACTTCTGCTAAGGAAAAATATTTAATAGCATCATCTAATTTTCCGCCTGCTTTATAGCATTTGCCAATATTGAAATTGCAGATGTATGAAAATGTTTTTGATGTATCAAAAAATATTAATCTTTTGTATTCGGTAATCGCATCATAATATTTTTCAGACTTATAAAGTTTATTCGCATAATTCAGTTGTTCCAACAAATTTTGTGCATTAACAGGAAAACTAAGCAACAGAAAAAAGAAAAAATATTTTTTCATCTACGGTTATTTCTCCAAAAAGTTAATTTGGGGTAAAAGAAAGTCACGCTGTTCAAAGTAAAGTTTAATCTCGTTTCTGAAATTGAATTTAATCTTAGCATTATAAATTTGTGCTGATGCTATTGAACCATAAATATTTCCTGCATAAGTTAAAACAGAAATTCCTGTAAAGAGCCATCCTCTAAAATTGTGATGATGATTGAAATTATTAACAGCTAAGAAAGCAAGAATTCCTGTTGCTGCAAAAGCTGTAATGCCATCAGTAATTTCTCCAGTGTAAATTTTACCCAGTCCAGGCAAAAACGCAGACAACAAACCAGCAGTAGTTTGACTTTTATAATGAGGATATTTTTTCATTAGATAAAATTTTTTAATCATAGTATAATTTGAATCATCGAACGCAGAAAAAAATTCATTTGTATCGGGCAATATTGAATTATCAAATAAGTGGGAAATAAATTTTAATCTTTTTAGATGCTGTGAATATTTATCGCTGAAATAAATTTCTTTTTCGGTCAATTCTCGAAATGAATAAAAATCTGATGAACTGTTTAAGCTCATTAAAAAATTTGCTCTGAAAAATTGAAGTTTTGCTTCTTCTTCAAGTGATGAATTAAAAAACATACTCTTAAAGTTTTCCGCTGCTTCCTCATATCTTCCAATTCTAAGGAAACAATCAGCAAATTTGAAACGAACTGTATCATTGTTTTCTGCTTTCAAATATTCACGAAATTCTTCAAGTGCTCTTAAATAATCTTTTTCTGCATAAAGATAATTGCCAAATTTCAATCGATTAATAGGAGAGAAGATGTTAGTGTTTTCAAAAGATTGTGCAAATGAATTGCAAAAAGAAAAAATTGTAACAATAAAAACGAATCTTTTATTCAAAAAAAATTTGAGCATGCTATTTTACAAAAGATGTTGGCGGAATATAAACTATTTTTTGTGGAATTAAAGTATAATTATAAACAGGGTCATAAAATTTACCGTGTGTGTATCGAGGATAATGCAAAGCACCTTTGAAAAAATTTATATCTCGAGTAAATCTATCTACAAACATTAAAGAGCCTTTAATAAAATTTGTCTCGTTGACTGCCTGGACAAAAAATTCAGAACACGTAGGATGAAATGGACAATTATCGCCATCATAATCTGATATTAAAAAGCTATAAAAATTCTTTAGATAGCCAATTAAATTACTTGAAGAAATATTTTTTTTAACATCGTAACCTTTTTCTAAAATTATTGAATAAGGTACTTCCTTCTTTTCCCACTTAACCCAATCTGTTTGAGCCTTCGCAAATGTTGAGAGAATTAAAATAAGTGTTATTAATTTTTTCATAGTGTAATTATCAATAAAATCATAAATTAAAATAACAAAAAAATTCTAACCAGTTAATCATATTTTTCAAATACAATGATAAAATTTTATAAATAATCTTTATCTTTTAATAAGATTTAAGAAGAAATTTAGAATTTCTTATTGCAAAACATAACGCTAAAAATTATGTGATTGATTAATTATGAAAGAGAATCAAAAAATTCAACTCAAAGGATTAACTCTCGAAGAACTTCAAAATTATTTTATTTCTATTGGAGAAAAGAAATTTAGAGGTGAACAGTTATTCAACTGGATGTATAATCATTTAGTATTCGATACTTCTGAATTGAAAAATTTTTCAAAAGAATTAAGAAAAAAAATAGATGAAAGTTGTGAGTTAAAAACTCTAACACTTGTCGACAAACAATATTCAATTTCAACAGGAACACAAAAATATCTTTTTGCAACTTATGACAATAAAAAAATAGAATCAGTTATAATTCCAGATAAAGAAAGAAACACACTTTGCATTTCCACTCAAGTAGGCTGTCCACTCGATTGTAAGTTTTGTGCAACAGGATTAATGGGTTTCAAAAGAAATTTGACTGCAGGTGAAATTGTAGACCAATATCTACATTCTGCAAAAGAATATGGAAAAGAAAAAATCACAAACATAGTTTTCATGGGGATGGGGGAACCACTCTTGAATTTTCAAAACACAATTAAAGCCGTTGAAATTTTCACACATGAATTAACAAAAGGTTTAAGCAGAAAAAGGATTACAATTTCAACTGCTGGAATTCCTCATAAAATTATTGAACTTGCAGACTTAAATCTTAGAGTAAAACTTGCATTTTCACTTCATTCAACATTTGAAGATGTTCGGAGCAAAATAATGCCGATAAATAAAAAATATTCCTTGAAAGAAAATCTTGAAGCACTTAAATATTATGCAAACAAAACAAAAACAAGAATCACATTTGAGTATATCATGTTAAAAGATATAAATGACAGAAAAGAGGATATAAAAGCTCTAACAAAACTTTGCAGTCAGCTTCCTTCCAAGATAAATGTGATACCTTTCAACAGCATAAAACATATGAGTCCTGATGGAATATCAGCCGAACTTGAATCAACTCCATACGATAAAATTCTGCAATTTGTTGAACAATTAAGAAATAATAATATAACGGTCTTCATAAGAGATACACGCGGCGACGATATTGCAGCAGCATGCGGACAATTAGCAATCAAACACAACTAAATTAAGTGCTTGAATGTAGATTAATATTTATTTATTATCACAACGAACTAAAGAGACGATTTAGAATTATGTCTCGATTATATAAAATATCATTTTTTGTTCTGCTTTTGTTCAATCCAATTCTGATAATTTCTCAATCCGATAATCAACAAAAAATTATTAGAGCAAATAGTGTTCTAATTCTACCTTTCATTGAAAATGAAAAATATCCATATGCATCAGATGAGGTTAGATTTTCCTTAGTTACTGGTTTTCTTCAGAAAGGTTATAATGTAATCGAAAATGACACAATCTGGAATGAGCTAATTAATTTGGATTATAACTTATGGAACATTTCCTCCGAAATAGCAGATTCAATTTCAAAATATGTCAACACAGATTTGATTGTTTATGGCAAAATAGATGAAGTAATAAATACAAGAGAAACAGGTCTAAGCCGCAACAGAATAGTTTATAAACCCATACTCGTAAAAATTTATGACACAAGAAAAAAATCAATCATATTTTTTGAAAGAATAAATATGATTGAATACTGGGGCATGTTTGAAAATGTAACTTCGATAAGTGACTTGGGACTGAAAATTGCTACTGAATTACGCAATCGAGGTTATTAAAAGATGAGAAACGAAAAATTAATTATCACACTTTTATTTATAATTTTTGTAAGCTGTGAGGAAAGCAGTGTAATATCCGATTCAAAAATAAAAATTTATCAGATTCCCGGATGTCAACCTGCAATAAGTAAATTTTCTAATTCATTAATCGATTCATGTTTTAATTACACTTTTTTTGATAAGCTTAAAATCGATTTTTGTGTAAGTGGAAATTGTTGTCCAGATGAAAATCGATTTTTGATTAATTATAAAATTTACAAGGATACAATAACTATTACATTAACAGACACTGCAGCAAATCTTTGCAGATGTATTTGTAATTATATTATTCATGGTGAATTTGAATCTTTGCCTTATGATGGTTATATAATTAAATGTATTCAAAAAACAGCTAACGAATCAAAAATTCTTTATAATCAAAAAGTTTTTCGTGTATATTAAATATCAAATGTTGATTCAATGTTAACACAAAATAAAATGCTTCAAGTTTATCATGATAAGTAGTATAAATTTCCAGCCTAAAAATGACATTCAAAATTTAACCATGAACATTCTTTTTGAAGTTTATTGTAAAATTAAATTTATTACCATAGAGTTTATAAAATTCAAAACCTGCAGTCTCTGCAAGTCTTTTAATTTCTTCAGCTGTAAGTTTATCTGGATCTCCGCCCAATTCTGAAATTGACAATATTCCACCTTTTTTCAACATTCTAAAAAATTCATTAAAGTATTCTGACTTATTTTCCACCTCGCCAACAACTGCTACTAAAAATATTCTATCAAAATAATTATCCTTAAAGTCAAAACTTATTCCATTGCACAAATAATATTCTACATTATGAATTCTTTTTTTGTCAATTCTCTTTTTAGCATAATTAAGCATTTCAGGTTGTATATCTGCTATAACTAAATTACCATCAGTTAAATTCTTTGCTACATAAACACTATAATATCCTGGACCCGAGCCTACTTCTAAAACATTAAAGTTATTTTCCAATTCAAGTCTTTTTACTAATTTTTTTGGTGATAAGAAAATATTTCTAAATGGAATTAATAAAGTAAAAGCCATCTGATGAGGGAAAACACCTTTTGAAGTAAATCTCTTAATAATTTCTTTTTCCATGATAAATTAGAGTTGTATTAAAAAATTGACAACAAATATAAAAAAAGCCGTGATATTGCTATCACGGCGCAGTAAATGAAATTATTATTTTACTGAATCAAATCAAATCTATCGAGCATCATTACTTTATTCCATGCTGCAATAAAATCCTTAACAAATTTTTCTTTGTTATCTACACATGCATAAAATTCTGCCACAGCTCTTAATTCAGAGTTATGCCCAAATATCAAATCAACACGTGTAGCTTTCCATTTTAATTTGCCAGTTTTTCGATCATAACCTTCAAAGGTTTCTTTTGTATCATCAGTTGCTTTCCATTCTGTACTCATGTCAAGCAGATTAACAAAGAAATCATTTGTTAAAACTCCCGGACGATTTGTAAATACGCCATAGTCCGAGTTATCATAATTTGCTTTCAAGACACGCATTCCGCCAATTAAAACTGTCATTTCAGGAATTGAAAGATTAAGCAGTTGTGCTTTATCAATCAGAAAATGTTCTGAATGAATTGATGTTTTTGCTTTCAAGTAATTACGGAATCCATCAGCAAAAGGTTCGAGATAACAGAATGAATTTACATCTGTTTGTTCTTGCGTTGCATCCATTCTGCCAGGTGTAAATGGAACAGAAATATTATAACCAGCATCTTTAGCTGCTTTTTCAACGGCAGCACAACCACCAAGTACAATTAAATCTGCAATTGAAATTTTCTTGCCATCTTTTTGATTAGAATTAAATTCCTTTTGAATATTTTCATATACTTTTAAGACTTTAGATAGCTGTGGAGGATTATTTACTTCCCAATTTTTTTGTGGTTCTAATCTAATGCGTGCACCATTGGCACCACCGCGTTTATCAGAATTGCGATATGTTGATGCAGATGCCCATGCTGTTACAACCAGTTCAGAAATTGAAAGTCCTGATTCAAGAATTTTTTTCTTTAATTCCTCTATATCATTTTCATCAACTAATTTATGGTCTAATTTAGGAATTGGGTCCTGCCAGATTAAATCTTCTTCTGGAACTTCAGGACCAAGATAACGAGATTTTGGTCCCATATCTCTATGAGTTAATTTAAACCATGCTCTTGCAAATGCATCTGCAAACAAATCAGGATTTTCATAAAACTTTCTGGAAATTTTTTCATACTCAGGATCAAATCTTAAAGCAAGATCGGTAGTCAACATTCCTGGTAAATGTTTTTTATTTGGGTCATATGGATCTGGAACTATAGGTTCAGCATTTTTTGCAACCCATTGATAAGCACCTGCGGGACTTTTAGTTAATTCCCAATCATATTCAAAAAGGTGTTTGAAGAAATCATGACCCCATTTTGTTGGAGTTGTAGTCCAAGTCAATTCAGGGCCTCCGGTTAAAGTATCTGGACCTTTACCGGATTTATATTTGTATTTCCATCCTAAACCTTGTTCTTCAACATCGGCGGCTTCGGGTTCAGGACCCATTAATTTGGGGTCTCCTTGACCATGAGCTTTTCCAAAAGTATGGCCGCCGGCAATAAGTGCAACTGTTTCTTCATCGTTCATTCCCATCTTTGCAAAAATATCACGAATATCTTTAGCCGCAGCCACAGGGTCTGGATTTCCACCAGGTCCTTCTGGGTTAACGTAAATTAATCCCATTTGAACAGCAGCAAGTGGATTTTCAAGTTCTCTATTTTCTGAATAACGTTTCTCATCACTGAGCCATTTAGTTTCTGAACCCCAATAAATACTTTCATCTGGTTCCCATGCATCTTCGCGTCCACCGCCAAATCCAAATGTTTTAAAACCCATCGATTCCATTGCGACATTTCCAGCAAGAATCATTAAATCTGCCCAAGAAATTTTATTTCCATACTTTAGTTTAATGGGCAAAAGTAATCTTCGAGCTTTATCAAGATTTGCATTATCAGGCCAGCTGTTTAATGGTGCAAATCTTTGCAGTCCACCATTTGCACCGCCTCTGCCATCAGCCATTCGGTATGTACCTGCACTGTGCCAAGCCATACGAATAAATAAAGGTCCGTAATGACCAAAATCGGCAGGCCACCAATCCTGAGATTGTGTCATTAATTCTTGTAAATCTTTTTTAAGAGCATAATAATCAAGGCTCTTAAATGCCTCTCTGTAATTAAAATCTTTATCCATTGGATTGGATAAGGAAGAATTTTGCCTGAGTATATTTAACTTTAGGCGATTGGGCCACCAGTCTTCATTTTTTGTTCCCATTGTACCCGGTTTTGGTATATGGACTGGACATTTGTTTCCGTAGTTGCTCATATTTTACCTCTTTAATGATTCGATTAATAAATTTTTTATCCCTCTATTTTTAATTAACTTTATTACAATTATCACATAAATTATATTATAAATCAAATTGATTATCTTTATACGCATATAAATAATTTTTATAAGAAATATGACACTTACTCAGCTTGAATACATAGTAGCAGTAGAAAAATTCGGTAACTTTTCAGAAGCAGCTCAAAGCTGTTTTGTTACTCAGCCTACTTTGAGTATGCAAATCCAAAAACTTGAAGAAGAACTTGGTGCAATAATTTTCAAAAGAGATAAACATCCAATCGTTCCAACCGAAATCGGAAAAAAAATTATTGAGCAGGCAAAACATATTCTTAAAGAAAAAGAAAAGCTTCATATAATTCTCCAAATCGAACGAGGAGAATTTATTGGTTCATTGCGTGTTGCAATTATCCCTACAATTTCTTCTTACTTACTTCCAATGTTCTTAAAAAATTTTATAAAAAAATATCCAGATGTTGAATTGATAATTGATGAAGTAACAACAGATGAAGTTATTGCAGGTTTAGAAAAATCTTATTTCGATATTGGAATAATTGCTCTTCGTTCAAGCAATGAAAATTTATTAACAGAAACTTTGTATTATGAACCATTCGTAGCTTTTCTTCCTCCCAACCACAGACTTATGAAAAAAAAGAAGTTGGACCAAACAGATTTAGATGTAAACGATATACTTCTCTTAAAAGAAGGACATTGTTTGCGTGAACAAACACTTTCGATTTGCAGAACTAGCGAGAGTTCTTGGATTGAAAAAAGCAATAAAGTTGTTTTTGAAAGCGGCAATCTCGATACTTTGATTAAATTAGTTGAACAACGTTTTGGGATGACACTTCTACCTTATCTTGCAATTCAATATATCAAGGATAAAAGAAAGCTTAATCAAATTAAAGAGTTTAATCAGCCTGTGCCTAAAAGAGAAGTTGGATTTATTTATTCAAATACTTTTATTAAAAAACATCTTTTGAATGCTCTCAAAGAAGAAATTTTGAAAGTTATTCCTGATGAGCTAAAACAAAATAAAGATGGGATGATAATTCATTAATTATCATCCCAAATCAAATTTATAATCTGAAAAAATGCATTATTTCTGTGTCTGCACAGTTTCAAAATAGTCTTGAATTAATCTGATACTTTCTTTTGCTGCTGCATTTATGTATTCTGCTGTTTCTCCCATAGACTGACGATTTGTTGCATCCATCTGCATTAATCTTAATCCTAATTGAGTCTGAAAGCTGTTCAATGCTATAACAATTTGACTCATATCTCCCATAATTTTATGAATTCTTTCTATTGGTCTAAATAGAAACAGTGAAACTAAATCTGCTATGCCAAAACCACCTGCAATTAAAGCCTCGAGTTCTTTGATGTTTTCATTATAAGCAGCATAAAATGGAACACTCAATAAAATAATGCCAATTGCAAACATTACTATAGACAATACCACAATCACCCAATAAGTAACAGCAAGTTTTCTTCGTAAACTTTTCAAGTCTATTTTACCATCAATCATTGAACCCTGAAGATGACGGACAATAAATTCATTTGCTTTGCGACGCTGCTCTGCGTCCATTGTAACAATTTCACTTGCTACATCTGTCATATTTCACCTCCTTTTTTATTAAACAAATAATTTTGAAAGCGGTGGAATTAATTTGCTGATTTCAATTGCTACATCACCTAAATCCTGAATACGCTTTTTTAATTCTGCTTGAGATAAATTAACCCGTGAAGCTTCTTTAACAATCGTGATTAAATTCTCGTATGTTTCGAGGTCGGTTGCATCTGGAGTTATTTTATCAATTTCTTCTTTGGATAAACCAAGTAATTGCTTTAACTCTTCCTTGTATTTTCCTTCAAAGGCTTCTCTGTTTTCTTTGAGCTTTTGTTTAACTCTTTTTCGAAAATCATCAAGATTTTTACTCATTGATGCCTCCAGATTATTTAATTATCTCACCAAACAGTTTATCAAACAGTTCAATTATTTTTTCAGTGTTTTCTTTTTTTGATTTTATTTTTTCAGTCAGTTTAGAAACAGCTTCCGAAAATGTTGAGAGTTTTGTGCTTATATTTTGTTGAAGATTTCCCAAGTTCATTTTCAACAATATTTCATTTTGAACATCTTTTACTTTTAAGACAGATGCAAGATGAGCCGTGACAATCGAATTTGCATATATTATTCTATTGTATGCATCAATTAAATTTTGTTTTATCGAATCCCTTTGATGCAAAAGAGGTTTCAATTTTGAATTTCTGTAATCCTCAATTTCATAATGCAGTTCTTCAAGAATGATTTTCGTTTTTTCTAAGTCAATTTCTTTTTCACCTGTTGAATTTTCTTTTAACAATTCATTTCCAAATTCATCCATAATTCTATCGGTTTGATATGGCACATAAACTTCATCAATAAATCTGTTAACATCAGAAATTAATCGATTATAAAACACATCTAATAATTCAAGATGAGCTTTTTGCATTGCAGAAATATCTCTTCCAACAGTAACTGAAAGTTCAATTGATTCCTTCGGGATTGATGCACAAGCGGTAATAAAAAACATTGAGGAGAGCATTAAAGAAACATAAAATGAAATTTTTTCTTTACTCATTTTGACCCTCTAAATTCAATTGTGAATAAGCAAGAAAAGAACTTTTGGGAGGAAGTACATTAATTTTTTAAATAAAATTAAAGAGAATCTGTTTTATAACCAATAAATAAAAGGTTTCTTTACAATTATTTAACAAAATATTATTAACAACTATCATAAAAATGAAGTAATTTTAGTTTTGGGTGTATGAACTTTTGGAAAAAATATTGGGAGAAAATATAGATGGCTTATCAATTAATTAAAAAATCGGAATTTGACAGAGTAAGAAATTTCAATGGAAAGTGGGATTTAAAATTAAAACTGTTTGCTGATATGTGTCGTTTTAACACTTTTGTTGCAGTTAAAAAAGCCGGCTCAGGACATCTTGGCTCATCCTTCAGTGCTATGGATATTATCACATACCTCTATCTAAATGAATTAAATATCCTCGAAGTAGGCATTAACAGCGAAGAAAGAGATATTTATTTTTCATCAAAAGGACATGATGTTCCTGGACTTTATTCACTCTTCTATGCATTAGGAATACTACCCGAAGAAAAATTATTAATGCTCAGAAGATTAAATGGACTTGATGGACATCCTGATGTTCGCATTCCTGGAATTGAAGCGTGTACAGGTTCACTTGGAATGGGAATTTCAAAAGGGAAAGGAATGGCATGGGCAAAGAAATACAAAAATAAAAGCGGGCATGTTTATGTTATGACAGGTGATGGAGAATTTCAAGAAGGACAAATATGGGAATCAATTCAATCAGCTGCACATCAAAAAATTTCTAATTTAACTGTAATAATGGACCATAACAAATATCAAACTGATATGCTCGTAGAAGATGTCAACAACATAGAAGATGTTGTAATGAAAGTAAGTTCATTTGGTTGGCATGTAGTAAGAATTAATGGCCATGATTTCGAGGAACTCAAAAATACTTTCTCAAATCTTAAATATGTAACAGACAAGCCCAAAATGATTATTGCCGATACAATTAAAGGCAAAGGAATTTCTTTTATGGAAAAACCTTTTACCGAAACAATCTCTGGGAAAACTTATTACAGATGGCATAGTGGTGCTCCTGATGATGAAAGTTTCACAAAAGGAATTGAAGAATTAACAACATCAATAAATAATCTTGCAAAAGAACTTGGCATTGAAGCTATTGAAATTCCAGAAAATGAAGTTGAAGGAAAAATTTCAACAAAGGCAGATAAAGAATTTGTGACAGATGCTTTTGGCGATACACTTGTTGAACTTGCAAAAACAAATGAAAAAATAATTGTACTTGACGGCGACCTTTCTGCAGATTGTAAACTTAGAAAGTTTGAATATACTTTCCCCGATAGATTTATTGAAAATGGAATTGCAGAACAAGATATGGTTTCAATGGCTGGAGGATTAGCAAGAATGGGATTACTACCTGTTGTAAATTCATTTGCAAGTTTTCTTGCTGCAAGAGCTAACGAACAAATTTATAACAATGCATGTGAGAAAACAAAAATAATTTATGTTTGTCATTTTGCTGGATTAATTCCTGCTGGACCTGGAAAATCGCATCAAAGTGTTCGTGATATATCATTATTTGGTGCTTTACCCAATGTTACAATAATTCAACCTTGTAATTCTTATGAAACAAAGAAAACTCTTCAATATTGTGTTAATGAAGCAAAAGAAAATTGTGTAATACGTTTAGCAATAGGTCCATCACCCGAGATAATTCAACTGCCTGATGATTATGAATTTATTCCAGGAATTGGAACCGAACTAACTGATGGAAAAGATGCAATCATTTTTGCTTATGGACCTGTAATGCTGCACGAAGCTTTAACTGCTCATAGAATTTTGAAAAAAGTTAACTATGGATTAAAAGTTGTAAATATGCCATGGTTAAATAAAATTGATTTGGACTGGATTGAAAGCATTACAAAAAGTTATAAAAATATTTTT
Organism: Melioribacteraceae bacterium; assembly: GCA_037481715.1. Lineage (GTDB taxonomy): Bacteria > Bacteroidota > Ignavibacteria > Ignavibacteriales > Melioribacteraceae > Rosettibacter. Next base: position 46,933 of record JBBFLD010000010.1, on the reverse strand, counting down.
GTATTGGAAGACCATTCAATCATTGGCGGTTTAGGAGATAGAATTTTAGAAGCACTTGCAGATGTTCATCATTTTCAGGGGAAAAGATTTGACATCATTGGACTTGATGATTATCCTGAATGCGGCACACCTCAAGAAGTATTGCAATATCATGGCTTGGATGGAATGTCAATAGCAAAAAGAATTTCTAGTATCGATAATCTTGACAGCATTATTCAGGAAGAAGAGAAAAATTACAATGATTCATCGCCGCAATGATTAAAATTTTCCCATTTTCTAAAAATAAATAATAATATTTATCATAAATGATAAACAAAAAATTATTTTACATTAAAAATGAAATTTTATTTTGGCAAAATTCTTGAAATAACATTGCGACAGTATTAATAAAAAATTATGGAGTAAAAAAATGGTAATTACTGATGATTGCATAAGCTGCTCTGCCTGTGTTGATGAATGTGAAAACAATGCTATTTACAATGCAGGAGAAGAATATACGGTAAATGGTGAAACACGCCCGCCAATTTCTGAAGAACATACATTTATTGCACCTGAATTATGCAATAATTGTAAGTCATGTGTAGAAGTATGTGCTGTTGATGCAATTGTAGAACAATAAAAATATATTGCCTCATCTACAAAAAAACCCGATTCAAATTAATGAATCGGGTTTTTTATTTATCAGATTAGATTTAATTTGCTTGTTCTAAATATGGTTTGATTTTCGACATTAAATGATATTTTGGAACAGCCCCAATTACCGCATCAACCATTCTTCCATTTTTGAAGATTCCAAGTGTAGGAATGCTCATAATACCGTATTGAGCTGCAACTCCATAATTTTCATCTGTATTAACTTTTACAACTTTTAATTTACCTGCATTTTCCTTAGCAATTTCTTCAACAATTGGTGCTACCATTCGACAAGGACCACACCAAGGTGCCCAGAAATCAACAAGCACTGGAAGTTCTGATTCTAAAACTTCTTTTTGGAAATTAAAATCTGTTCCTTCAATAATATTATTATTCATCTATAAACTCCTTTAATTTTTGCTGCTGATATGATGCAGCAATAAATATAAAGGATTCAAAATGAATATGGCAGATTATGAATTTATTAACCGCAAAAATGCTAAAAAATAAACTGGAAAAAATTTTACACTTAATTGAATTACTGATTGTGAAATAAATTATAAATTTTTACTTAACCAACATTAATTTTATACTTTTACTAAACTTATTTGCATTTATCGTGCAGATGTAGATTCCACTTGATAGTTCATTACCATCAAATTCTAATTTGTAATATCCAGCTTCTTTCAAGTCATTTATCAGCTCTTTTACTTCTCTGCCAAGCATATCATATATTTTTATTGTAACTAAACTTTTCTCCGGCAGTTGATAATTTATTGTTGTACTTGGATTGAATGGATTTGGATAAACCTCCATTGAATATTCTACCGGTTTAATTTCCCCCCCTTTCTTACGTAATGACTCTGCTCCATATATTGATACATAATTCGGGTCGGAATATGTACCCTCTACTGAATAATATGCCCTTACATCATACATCAATAAATCATTTGTGTAACTTGATGTAAGCACATAATCATAATCTACAAATCTCCCAACTCCTCTTCCTACTGTCCCTATTAATTGTTCCGGTCCTACTACACCGTTATGTTTTACTTTTCTCCATATCTGATATTGTGTTACATTTGGATTTGGATTATCATTCCATAAAACCTCTATAGGTTGTCCTACTTGAGTCCCAAAATGAACATATTCCCCGCTATTTGTTGGTTTACCTCTGTAATTTGCAGTAATTTGATTATGTGCATTTATTGTAAATGTTTTTGTTCTTGTTGTTGAACCATCGCTCCAGTTTGTAAATGTATACTCAATTCCATTCAAAAAATAATAATACTGTGCTTCGGCTGTTATTGTATTGCCATCTACTACTTGAAATTGTGTTGTGGGTGATGAGTATTTCTGCCCGTTTACTTTTATTGTTCCGCCGTTGCCTACACTAACAAAATTATTCTGGAAGGTGACGTTGCAGAGTTTACGCAATCCAGCTATAACTCTTGTATTTATATCATTACCCTGAACTGAATATGAAGTATATTGAACATTGCTAAAGATAATCCCCTCTGAGCCACTAGGTTTCCTTATCCACTCACTATTATTAACACCATTATTATTCCAAATCCAATGATAATTATTATAATCCTGTTCAATTGCACCAATTACTACATTATCTCCAGCTGCAGAAATTCTTCTGAAAGGAGAGGTTCTGTAACCATCTGCGTAAATTGAACCTCCACCAAAAATATTTTCTATACTGATCTGAAATTTTACATTCACTGAAAGTTCATAACTTTCTACCTTTACTCTTTCTCCACACGGTGTACCATTATCTACTAATGTCGTCAACATGAATTTTATTGTATGGTTTCCAGGACTTGTAAATTGAATTGTATAACTACTGGGTAAATATGTTACACCAGTACAATATTCCGGCCCTAAAATTAATTCACCATCTACAATTATATGTAATGATGGATAAAATAAATTCTGCAAACCCGAATATGAAAAATAATAAGTTGCTTGCGCTGTGGTATTCCCATAATATATTGTTGCACTGGTTGGACCAGAATATGTGAATGATTGCTCAAAAACTAATTTAAAAATATAATCATGAAGAGAACATAAAATTTTGACTTAACCATAATTAACCTCCTTGATTAATTTTTATATTTTAGGCATGTTTGTGCTGCAAATAAAAAGGCTAAGCATTATGCTTAACATAAGGTGCTCGGCCTTACTTTTTATTTGCAAAAGGGAAAGATGTGCCCGCATCTTTCCCTCATGTTTTAATTTTATTGATCTTCCCTCCTATTTTAGTTTCCCATGTAAAATATAGTATGGCCCATTGTTATCATGACAAATAAAAAAAACATCCTTTTCGAAGACTATACCATCTATTAAATTGCCATTCATATAATACAAATCAACTATACTTTCACCATTATAATGACCTAAATTCCATCCATAATTGCCTGCAAAAAAATCATTAATAGAACGACCTATTAATCCGCCTGCATAATTTGTATTTGATAAATCTATCTTTAAAATTAATTTGCCGTCTTTATACTCATATACTTTTCTATCGGTGTTTACGTATAACTTATTATTCAATATCCCTAATATGTAATCAATCCAGCTTTTACCTAATAAACTTAATTCACCATTTGCATATTTATATAACCGTGCTGGTTCAAGTGGGTCATTAAGACTTAATGCAGTTATCAGTATATCTCCCTTTTCTAAAAATAGAACCCTTACAAAATATTCTTTGATTTTTGGTGTATTTAATATTTCCCATTTCTTACCATCATAATGAACTATAATCCCTGTATAATCACCATCCAATTTTTCTGCAATTCCTACAGCATATAAATTATCCTTATAACCATATATGTCTTCAAATAATATCCTATAGTATCCTTCTGGTATTATTGTTGTATCTTTATTCCAATTTAACCCATCCCATCTCCATATATCACTTCTGGTTGTTACCATCCAGACCTCATAACTAAAAATACCATGGATACTTATAGGAGTTGCAAATTGGTTCAATCTATAATTTTTCCATTGAACTCCGTCATAATGCCATACCTTATTAGCCTGGGCAGCTGCATCACCAACAACCCAAATGTCTTTTGGTGATGAACCCCATATACTGCTTAGAAACTGAAATCCAAAATCCTCTGCTCTTAATGTATCTTTAGTCCACACATAATCCCTTCTTCCCGGCTGTGGTTCGGTTATTCCTTCTCCGCAGGAATTTATTATTACTATAACTATTACTGAAACTACAAGGATGATTTTTTTCATTTGACTTGCCCTCAGCGCTCTTTTGTTTACTACTTATAAAAACTTTTTTTTTACTATAATAATTAATGTAAAAAAAAATCAACTCTTATTTGAAATTTTATTGCAATAAAAAAAGTATGTTGTAATTTTATTTTAAAATTAATTTTGATTTAGAATTTTTATAACCTCATTATGAATTGTGCCGCCTGTAGCAACAATGCTGTTCCCTTTCAAAGGATTATTTCCATAATAATCTGTTATTGTGCCGCCGGCTCCATTTATTACAGGTATTAATGCAGTCAAATCCCATTGACTCATAATTGGGTCAATCATTATATCAGCATAACCTGTTGCAACAAGATAATAACCATAACAATCACCCCAGCTTCTAAAAAGTTTTACTCTTCTAATTAAATTATTCAAGCCAGTTAGACTACGATATTTCTCAAAATTGTTATAGTCAGTAATAAGAAGCACTGCAGCAGAAACATCTTCACATTTTCTTACATTAACTTTATTCCCATTTAATTCTGCTGATGTATTATCTCCAATTAAAAATTCATCAAGAACAGGCAAATTAATTGCACCTAAAATTGGTTCATCATTTTTAAGCAATGCAATCAAAGTTCCGAATAATGGTGTTCCACAGATAAAACTTTTTGTTCCATCAATCGGGTCGAGTATCCACTTATATTCTGCATCTGGATTATAATTGCCAAATTCTTCTCCAATTATACCATGTTCAGGAAATTCACGCATGATTAATTGACGCATAATTTCTTCTGATTTTTTATCTGCAATTGTAACTGGTGATAAATCATCTTTTGTTTCAATAATTATTTCTTTGCGGTAATATTCTTTAATAACTTTTTTGCTTTCATCTGCTAAAAGCTTTACAAATTTTTTTAAGTATGATAGTTCATTCATTCTGCAACTCTTTATTTTTCTAATTAATCAAATTACAGTTCAAAATTATAGAATTATTTTTCTTATCCAAAACTCTTTATTTTAGCAGCACAAAAAATTAAAAATATGAATATCGTACAAGCAAACAGCGAAACAATAGCAAAAGCAGCCGAGATAATTCGTAATGGCGGTCTGGTTGCTTTTCCTACAGAAACAGTTTATGGTTTAGGTGCAGATGGATTAAATCCAATTGCAGTTGCAAAAATTTTTGAGGTAAAGAAACGACCTGCTTTTAACCCTCTCATCCTACATATATCGCAAAAAGAATGGATAAAAAAATTTGCAATTTATGATGATGAGAGAATCGATAAATTAATCGAAAAATTCTGGCCTGGTCCGCTTACTCTTGTTCTTCCCAAAACTGATGTTGTTCCTGACATTGTAACATCAGGAAATCCAACCGTTGCAATACGAATGCCCAATCATAAAGTTGCATTAGAATTAATTGAAAAAAGTAATACTCCAATTGCAGCACCTAGTGCAAACAAATTTGGTCATTTAAGCCCCACTCAAGCTGAGCATGTTAAAAAAAGTCTTGGAGACAAAGTTGATTTAATTCTCGACGGAGGAAAATGTAACATCGGTTTAGAATCAACAATCATTCAGTTTGATGGAGGAAATTTTTATTTGCTGCGTCCTGGCGGTTTATCGAAAGAAGAAATTGAAGATACAGTTAAATGCAAACTGTACTTAAATTTAGAATCTACTAAACCTACAGCACCCGGACAACTTCCATTTCATTACTCGCCTGTTAAACCAATATTATTTTTAAATGAGGAAAATCTGAAGAAATATTCAAACAAAAAAATTGGGGTTCTATATTTTAATGAAGAAAAATTTCAATACAACTTTGCATCTGTTAAAATTTTATCACCATCAAAAGATTTAAGAGAAGCTGCAGCTAATTTATTTAAATCTCTGCATGAATTTGAAAAAGAGGAAATTGATGTAATTTTAGTTGAACCAATTAAAGAAGAAGGATTGGGATTGGCTATAATGGATAGACTCAAGAAGGCAGTAAAAAAATATTCAGATAAGATTTAAAAATATTGTATATTTAAACTGAAACTTATATTTCTTTTAGGGTGCATTAATAAAATATGAATACCAGCCGAAATCATAGTAATCTACAAAATAAAAATCCCCACAAAACTAATTTTTTTGAATCCAAAGAAAACATTAAACTTCTAATTCACGCCATCAATTCAGTTCATGAATGCATAAGTGTAACAGATTTAAATCATAATACAATTTTTGTTAATCAAACTTTTCTCGATACTTACGGCTATACGCTTGAAGAAATTCTTGGAAAGAATACTGAAATTCTTCGCTCAGAAAAAAATGACCCAAAAGTTCTTAAAGAAATAAACAAAGCCACACAAAAAGGCGGCTGGCATGGAAGACTTATAAACAAAAGAAAAGATGGAAGTGAATTTATTATTGAACTCAGCACATCCGTAGTAAGAAATGAAAATGGCGAACCAATTGCCTATGTCGGTTTGAGCAAAGACATAACAGAACTTGTTGAAACAGAAGAAAAATTACGCGAAGCAGAAAAAAAGTATAAAGAACTTTTTATGGAAATTAAAGATGTAGTATATGAAAGCACAATTGATGGAAAATTTGTTGAACTTAATCCTTCGGGTATGGAGTTTCTTGGTATAAAATCTTTAGAAGAACTTAACAACATTAATATAATTTCTGACCTTTATGTTAATCCCGAAGACAGAGAAAGATTCAAAAATGAGTTAATCAAAAATGGTTTTGTAAAAGATTTTGAAATTGAGATAAAAAAATTAAATGGTGAAATTGCTGTTGTAAGAGAAACTTCTGTAGCCGTAAAAAATAAAGATGGTGAAATTATTGGTTACCGCGGAGTTTTAAGAGATGTTACCGAAAGAAAAAAACAAGAAGCTCAGCTTAAAGAATTAATTCAAAAATTAGAAGCACTCAATCAAGAATTAAAGAACTCAAATGCAGCCAAAGACAAATTTTTCTCCATAATTGCCCATGATTTAAGAAGTCCATTCAGTTCGCTTTTAAGTTTTTCTGAATTTTTATATCAGGATATTGAAGAATTAAGCAAAGATGAAATAAAATCTTTTGCAGAAAATATTAATGAAGCAGCAAAAACTGTATTTTCACTGCTTGAAAATTTATTGCAGTGGTCACGAATTCAAATTGGAACTATATCCTTCAACCCGAAAAATTTCCCTATTCACAATACAGCAAGTAAAGCTATCAATCTTCTTTTACACAATGCAGCAATTAAAAATATAGAGATAACAAATAAGATTAACAAAGAACATATTGTTTATGCAGATGAAGATATGATTTTTTCTGTACTTCAAAATTTGCTTTCCAATGCAATCAAGTTTACTGATGAAAAAGGAAAGATAATTTTTAATTCAGAAGAAAAAGATGGGATGATTGAAATATCAATCAGCGATACTGGAATAGGCATGGAGGAAAGTGACATAGAAAAATTATTTAGAATTGACATACCATTTACCAAAAGCGGAACCAAAAACGAAAAAGGAAGCGGCTTGGGATTAATTCTTTGCAAAGAAATGGTAGAAAAAAACGGTGGCAAAATTTGGGTAAAAAGTAAATCGGGCGAAGGAACTACATTTACATTTTCACTTCCAAAAAACAAAGTCGACCAATCATAATTTCATGAATCATACTAAATAAAATTACAACAATAATTTTAATCTTCTTTGAATCATAAAATTGAGGTTTCAAATGCAAAAAGAATTGATACTCGAAAAAATAGAACAGGCATCAAAACTACTTTCCGAAAAAGAAATTGATATGTGGTTAATTTATGTTCGAGAAACAGGAAACATTAAAGATCCGATGATGGATATTCTGGTTGGAACTAATGCAACATGGCAATCGGCATTTATAATTACAAAAGATGGAAACACACATGCAATTATTGGTTCACTTGAATATGAAAACATGAAAGCAGTTGGAACTTATAAAAACATTCATCCTTATTTGAAATCAATTAAAGAAAAATTGCTGGAGGTTTTAGACCAGATTAAACCAAATAAAATTGCAATTAATTATTCAAAAAATTCAAGTCTTGCAGATGGATTAACTTATGGATTATATCTCGATTTATTAGATAATCTTAAAGAAACTGATTATATAAACAAGCTCGTTTCTTCAGAAGATCTTGTAGCAGCTCTTCGCGGAAGAAAAACTGCAAAAGAATTAGAACTAATTAAAGAAGCAATCAAAGAAACATTAAAAATTTTTGATGAAGTCAGCAGCTACATGAAACCAGGAATGACAGAAAAACAAATTGCATCATTTGTTCATGACCTTGTAAAAGAAAGAGGATTTGAACTTGCGTGGGATAAAGAATATTGTCCTTCTGTTTTTTCAGGACCAGATACTGCAGGAGCTCACTCTGGTCCTACTGACAGAATTATTCAGCATGGACATGTTGTTAACATGGACTTCGGATTAAAAATAAATGGATATTGTTCTGATTTGCAAAGAACCTGGTATGTATTAAAGCCAAACGAAAATAATCCACCTGATGAAGTTCAAAAAGGATTTGATGTTATAAAAGAATCAATTACAAGAGCAGCTAATGAATTGAAAGCAGGCAAACAAGGCTGGGAGATTGATGAAGTTGCAAGAAATTATATTCAGATAAACGGCTACAGTGAATTTCCTCATGGGCTTGGACATCAAGTAGGTCGTTCTGTTCATGATGGAGGTGCACTTTTAGGACCAAAGTGGGAAAGATATGGAAATCTTCCTATGCTTGAAATTGAAGAAGGAAATGTTTTTACAATTGAACCAAGATTGACAATCGAGAATTATGGAATTGCAACAATTGAAGAAATGGTTTATGTAACAAAAGATGGATGCGAATTTTTATCCAACAGACAAAATGAAATTTATTTGATTCGATAATTTTGCTTATCAAGTTTCCGATTCAGAATAATAATTATTCGATAAGATGTATAAGCAAAAAATGGCGCAGCAATTACATCAATTGTGTAATGAACGTGCTGAATCAAAACAAATAATCCAACTAAAACTGTTGAAATCAGAAAAATAATTTTTAGTTTTCTGTTTTTTGCAGCAAGAAAAAAGACAAACATAGTGGCTGTATGACCAGAAAAGAAAAGGTCCCTTAATAAAGTATTTCCCCCGCCAAAGAATTCAACAATAGGGTCTTTAAGAGGAATAATTGTAACAGGAGCATTCAACGGCAAAAGAAAAATAGTTATTAATCTTAAAAGAGCTGTTAAACTATAAGCTTGAATTGCAATAAGAAAATTATCTGGATGAAAAGTAAGATGAACCAAAATAACTACTACACCAGAATAAATCAGAACAAAAGTTAACCAGGTAATATCAATAGGCTTAAATAAAATTAAAATTGGGTCGTTGAAAGAAAAACCGGTGCGGGTTTCGTTATATTCAAGAAATTTGGCAAGTGATAATAAAATTATTAAAAGCAAAAAAGATGAAATGAAAAATTTCGTTCTAAAATTTTTATCCAAAAGTTTTGGCTGCCATATATTTTTTAAGTATTCCAATCTGGTCAATTAATAATCTCAAACTTTTTATTTACACAAATAAATAAAAAAGTCTGCACATCTATGTATATTAATCACATGATGTGCAGTAAAAATTTGTCTAACTTCTTTGGAAATAATTATCCCCATCTTAATGATTTTTCTGCTACAGGGCATGATAAAATATATTTTCTCAAATCACTTAACTTTGCTGTAGCAAGTGCAATACATGAATCTGCAGCTCCATAATATAATCTAACATCATCACCATCTACAATCCAGCCGCAAGGGAATACGACATCATCAACATCACCTTCTTTCTCATAATGTTCTCTTGGACCAAAAATCCATTCATCACTTCTGCGCAGTACTTTGGTTGGGTCTTCTAAATCTAACAATACAAGACCGAGCCGATAAATTACTCCGCTTGCCGTTTTCTTTACGCCGTGATATAAAACCAGCCATCCTTCAGGAATTTGAATTGGAGGAGGCGACAAACCAATTTTATTTGCATCCCACCACGCACCTTCTCTTGCTCTAATCAAAATTCTATGTTCCCCCCAATGAATTAAATCAGGTGAAAACGAAATCCATATATGAGCTGCAGAATAAGGAGTAGAAATTATGGGGCGATGCAGCATTGCCCATCGATTACCAAATTTTATAGGGAACAATGCAGCATCTTTATCTTCTGGAGGCAGAACAGCTCCAATTCTTTCGAATGTTTTAAAGTCTTCTGTCATTGCAAGAGAAACCAAAGGTCCGCCATGAGAATATGCTGTGTATGTAATTGCATATTTTTTCAATTCATCAAGATAAGTTATACGTGGATCTTCAATTCCCCAAATTTCTTCTGGATAATTAATCGGGTCTGGAGGCAAAGTTGGTTTTGAATCAATATCCCAATTTGTTTTTCCATCTCTGCTTCGAGCCACAGTAAGGTGTGATATTCCTCTTAAATCTTCTACACGAATAAGTAAAATTGTCTCTCCATTTACTGATACTGCACCGCAATTAAATACAGAATTAGCAGGATATGGTATGTCATAAATTGTTATTATTGGATTTCCTTCGTATCTATGAAATAATTCATGAGAAGAATTACTCATAACACCACTCCATTTTTTTATAATATTCGAAATATTATTCATAATTTTTTACATGTTCATAAGATTTAATCAAGTTTTCAACTCTATAAACTTCAGCAAGAGAAAGCAAGAATGATAAAGTAGATTCAGCACCTTCATTCATATTTACTCTGTCAACATGAAGAGCATCGTAACAACCGCCGCTTACAGGGTCATACAAAGCCAAACCTAAATCATTTCTGCCTAAGAACCATTCGAATGCAATTCTTGCTTTATTGTACCAATAATAATCTTCTGTAATTTGAAATGCATCCATACAAGCTGAAACAGTTTCATAAGCTGCTATTGGCTGCTGGTCAAAATCTGCTTTTGATCCATTGCGATTATACCAGCCATCTGAACCAATTGGTCTGAAATAACCTGCTTCTGTTGTTTGAAGTTCAACCAGCCACTTCAAAGATTCAATACCAATATCAAATGCCTTTTGATTATGAGAATAATTTCCTGTTAAAATTAGAGCTTGTGAAAGTCTGGCATTATCATAAACCAGATAATCTTCAAACCATTTCCATTCTTCATTTGAATTTCTTTCATAAAGTTCAATAAGTCTATGAGTTAAATTTTCTTGAATTTGAATTGCAACTCTATCGCCACTCATCTTTTGCAGATATTCATAAATTCCAATTAAGCCAAATGCCCAAGCACGAGGAGATGTAAGTTCAGTTAAAATTGATAATGCTTTATTAAATAATTGAGTTGCCCACATTTGCAAATCTCGTTTTCTTGACCTATTTACACATGTTCCAAGTGCCCAAAGCGCTCTTCCTTGTGAATCATCAGAACCAGCATCTTCTTTCCACTTTCTGTTAAAATCCATAAAGTTTCTAAATCTATTTTTCTTTTCATTGAATGAATAAAGAATAAATGCAGCGTACTTTTTAGCCAGTGATTCTATTTGTTCATCCATTAAACCAATTTCTTCAAGCAAAATTGTTAAAAGAAAAGCTCGAGCATTATCATCAAGACAGTAACCTTCAGTGTATAATGGAATTGTAAATTTTGCATGTTGAATTATTCCAGTTGAATCTGTTATATTAAATAAATGATTGAATTTGAATTCTGGAAGCTCCATGCTCTGTTCATTCAAAGTTTTTACTGAAGAAATATTTTGAAGCTTTTCAAGTCTTTGACTTCTTGCTTTCTGAAATGATTCGACATATAAGTGAGCAATGTTATTCCATACCATTTCTCTTCCAAGCATATAAGCTTTTTTTCTCATTGCATGGCGTCTCGGTTCATCCTGAAGTAATTTTATAATCTCATCTGCAATTGCATTCGAATCTGCAAAGGGAACAATTACACCACGATTATCAGTAAGCAATTCTTCTGCATGCCAGTATGGTGTAGAAATAACTGCTTTACCACATCCGAAAGAATATGACAATGTACCAGAAGTTATTTGAGCTTTATTTAAGTATGGAGTTATATAAATATCTGCAGCACCAATAAATTCTTTTAATTCTTCTGAATCTACAAATCGGTTATAGAATATTACATTTTTCTTGATACCTAAATCATGAGCTAATCTTTCAAGACTCATTCTATAAGATTCGCCGTATTCTTTAACAATATTTGGATGAGTTGCACCAAGAACAATGTAAACAAGATTAGGAAAAACAGATAATACTTTTGGCAAAGCTTTTAGAACATATTCAATTCCTTTATTAGGTGATAGCAAACCAAAAGTTAAAATTACATATTTGCCCTCAACATTAAATCTGTCTTTATAAAAATTTGGATCGACAAAAGGCATATCAGGAATACCATGCGGTATTACATCAATAATATCTTCAGGAGCATTATAAATTTCTTTAAGAAATGTTTTCCCTTTTTCTGTCATCGTTATTAAACGAGTTGAATAAGAAATTAATTCTTTCATTACTCTTCTCTGGTCTGGATTAGGTTCATTCAAGATTGTATGAAGTGTTGTTACAACAGGCATTCTTAAATTACGCAGAAAAGCTAAAATATGACTTCCTTCCACACCGCCAAAAATTCCATACTCATGCTGAAGACAAACAACATCAATGTTATTGAAGTTAAGAAAGTCAGCTGCTTTCTGATAAGTATTAATATCCTGTTTATTAATTACAAATCTAACTTCGGATGGGTATTCAAAGTCCTGATCTCTATCGTTCAGAGCCAGAACTATACAATCTGTTTGAGGATATTGATTATTAACTGCATTTCTTAAATCAAATGTAAAAGTAGCAATTCCACATTTACGGGGCAGATAATTTCCTACAAACGCAATTTTCTTGAGTTTCTGTAATTCAGCCATAAATCAACTCCTCTTTTAGTTTAACAAATTCGAAAAGATAAATTAGGCATGAAAAAAATATTGGGCAGCGTTTTTAAAATTTAACATATTCCATAGTTCCCAAAATTTCCCCAAACTTTAAATTTTATTTGGAAATAAAAATTTTATTCCGCTATAACAAATAAAATTTTTGATTTTTTATTCGATAATAATTTGAACAAATCTAAATAGTATTCAGGAAATACATGGAAGTTCAAAAAAATATTAAAATTCTCCTTGTAGAAGATGCTGGTGTAATGCGCCAGATGGAAATCAAAACACTCAATGCACTTGGTTTTAATAACATTATTGAAGCTGAAAATGGAAATGGTGCAATAAAAATTTTGCAGAATGACCCTTCGGTTGAACTTATCATAAGTGACTGGAATATGCCTGAAATGGATGGATTTGAGCTTCTTAAATGGGTAAGAAGTAATGAAAATACTAAAAATATTCCTTTCTTAATGGCAACAGGAAGAGGAGAAAAAAAAGAAGTAGAAAAAGCAAACGAGGCTGGTGTAAGCAGTTTTATTTCAAAACCTTTTAATAAAGATGAACTTCTTGAAAAAATTAATGAAGCCTTTGGCATCAAAGTTCAGGAAGAAATAAAAACTCGTTCTTTAGATTCAAGAATTACCAAAACAGGGAAAGCATTAATAAAAGCTATTCATATTCAGATTACAGACCACTTAACACTTGGTGTTCTAAAATATTTAATTAAAAAAGGGGAATTAAATCCAAAACATTTTGAATTGGAAACAGAATGTTTGCCCAGTTGGAACGCTGTAGCAAAATCACTTGAAAATGGTTCTGCCGATGCTGCCTTTATTCTTGCTCCGCTGGCTATGGACTTATACAATTATGGTGTTCCTTTGAGATTAATTTTATTTGCACATAAAAATGGAAGTATTTGTGTAAGAAACAAAACTGGTGATGACGAAAAAGGAATAGAATTCTTCAAAGGAAAATCATTTTATATTCCTCATACTATGTCAATTCATAACATGCTTGCACATGCATTTTTCAAGAATGTTGGATTAAATCCTGGAGTTACTGGACAAAAAAATGTTGATGTAGAATTTGAAGTTGTAGCACCAATCAAAATGCCTGAATTTTTATCTGGTAATCCTGATGCATGCGGATATCTTGTTGCAGAACCAATAGGCACAAAAGCAATTGCCGCTGGAATTGCTGAATTGGAATTTTTATCAAGTGAACTATGGGAAAATCATCCTTGCTGCGTTTTGGCAATGCAGGCTGATTTCATCGAACGCTTTCCTGAAGCTGTTAAAGAATTTACAGAAATGCTTGTTTATTCTGGAAAATTTATTTCTCAAAAACCTGCCCTTGCAGCAGAAATTGCAGTTGAATTTTTAGATCCTAAAAAAGAACTTGGGCTTACAGTTCCAATTCTCAAAAATGTTTTAACCGAACCAAAAGGAATTAAAACAAATAATCTTTATCCAGTAATTAAAGATCTTGATTTCATTCAGCATTATATGCATGATAAAATGGGAATTGGTGCAATAATCGACTTAAATAAATTTGTAGATAAACGTTTTGCAGATGCTGCTTGTTCTGATAAAGATAAAGCTGAAGCAAGAAGTTATATTAGTGAAATTGACCTTGCAAACAATGCAAGAAAAATTATAAATAAAGAAGAAACAACTTTAACAGAAGGCAAAACAAAAGCTCTGTTAAATATGGAAGGAAAATATCTAAAGTTTTCTTTAGGAACAGAACATTACGGCATAGAAATCCTAAAAATTATTGAAATAATTAGAATGATAAATATTACACCTGTTCCAAATACTCCCAAATATGTAAAAGGTGTAATTAATTTAAGAGGAAACATTGTACCTGTTGTTGATTTACGACTAAAACTTAATATGCCCGAAAAAGAATACGACCCCAAAACAAGAATTGTAATTGTGGAAGATAAAATTGATGGATTACAGGTAAGAGTAGGTTTAATTGTAGACGAAGTTGAAGCAGTCTATGATGTTAAAGCTTCTGAAATTGAAGAACCGCCCGATTTTGGAAAAGACAATCAAGATGAATATATACTCGCACTTGCAAAAACAGATACTGTAATTTTCATTCTGCTAAATTTATCTGTAATATTAAAACCAGAGAACAAAAGAAAAAACTAATTCAAAAAGATCTGTCATTTATTCAATCATTTTCATTATAATTGAGTATTCAATTATGAATATTCTTTATGCATCCTATCATACATGTTTTTATTGGCAGTTTATTATTAAGTATTGCACATGCTTTAATTCCAAGTCACTGGTTGCCGCTAATTGCAATTGGCAGAACAGAAAAATGGAGTGAGAAGGAATTACTAACAATTACAACCATAACAAGCATTTCCCATATTTCAAGCACAATTATAATTGGAATTGTAATTGGATTTGCAGGCTATAAATTATCCGAGTCATACATTTTCATTACAAAAATTATAGCACCTGCAATCTTAATTGCACTAAGCTTAATTTACTTTTATTTAGAATACAGACACAATAAAATAAGAACATCTCATCATCAGCATCATCACATTGATATTGAAATGATTATTCAGAGAAAGAAAAATAAGAAATCAATAATTCTGTCCCTGGTAGTTGCAATGTTTTTTTCTCCATGTCTCGAAATTGAAATTTATTATCTAACAGCCAGCCAATTAGGATGGACTGGAATATTCGTAGTTTCAGCAGTTTATTTTATTGTAACTGTTGCTGGCATGTTACTTCTTGTGTATTTAGCTTCGAAAGGAATAAGTAAATTAAAATGGAATTTTCTCGAACATCATGATAAATTAATTACAGGATTAGTTCTTTTCGTTGTTGGTTTATTAGCTTTATTTATTGAATACTAAAATCATTTCATATTTCTGATTCTTATCTCACAATCTTTTTTGTCTTTCAGTAATTCCAGCAATTCATTCAAATTGCTGTTGCCGTAATGATATGGATAAAATATTTTGGGATTAATCATTCTAACTGCATCTGCTGTCATTTGTGGAGTCATTGTATAAGGCAAATTCATGGGAAGAAATGCAATGTCAATATTTTTTAATTCCTTCATTTCAGGAATGTTTTCAGTATCACCTGCAACATATACTCGTTTATTACCAAATGTAATTACATAACCATTGCATTCTCCTTTTACATGGAATGGATTTCCATCATTATTTTTATTAACGATATTGTAAGCAGGAACCGCTTCAATTTTAATTCCCTTAATAAATTTTACTTCGCCATTTCTGATAATATTTCCAAAATTTAATTGTTTATAACATAATTCAGTGCAAAACAGCTCTGTATCCTTTTTTCTTATTGTATCAATTGCTTTTTTATCAAGATGATCGCCATGATGATGTGTAATTAAAATAATATCAGCTTTAGGGAGTTTTGAATAATCAGCATATCGTTCAACTGGGTCTACATGAATAACTGAGCCATTAAAATTAAACATCAATGTGCCGTGACCTATGAAAGTAATTATTAAATCTCCTTTTGATGTTTTTATTGTGTCTTTTTCAAAATTATTCTGTGCAGTTATAAAATTTTCAATGCTGAAAATTAAGATTAACAAAAAAATTTTTTTATTCATTTTACCCTCTATAATTATTTTGAGTTAAATTTAATTGGCAATTGAATTGTAAAAATTGTTCCAAGCATATCGTTTGAAACAAAAGTAACTTTTCCTTTCAAGTATTGTTCTATGATTAATTTGACGCTGTAAAGACCCAAACCCCTTCCCTTAGCTCCCTTTGTACTGAATGAACGCTGAAACAATTGCAGCTGTACATTTTCAGGTATTACTTGATTGTTATGAACATTGAAGTAAACAAATTCATGATTGCAGTAAGAAAATATTTTTACTGTATCTCCTTCATTTGAAGCTTCGAGAGCATTTTTAATTAAGTTGCCAATAGACCTTAACAACAATGTTCTGTCACTTTCAAAAACATTGCATTCTGCAGGATATTCAACAACAATATTTTTATTTATTGCGAGTTCATGATTTTTATAAACTTCGTGCACTGCTTTAAGAAAATCGATTGTAGAAATTTCTTTTATATCAACTCCTAATTTTCCATCCTCTGCATTTCTCAAGTCTCTTTGAGAAATTATTTCATTAAGAAGCTGCTGAGCTGCTTCGTTAAGTGCTTTAATTAATTCTTTTTTTCCTTCATCATCTTCTTCATCAGTCAAAAGTTTTACAATGCCGTCAATTGCACTTGCAGTATTTAAAATATCATGGAAGAAAATTCTTTCAAGTGCTTCTTTTCGTTTGAGACTTGAAATATCTTTCACTGCAAACAAAGTAAATTCAGAGTCCTTAAATTTTATTGGTTGAGTATTAACAAGAAATTCGTAAGAAAATTCTTTTCCATTTAAGATAGCTGTAATTTTACATTCCTCTTCGGATGGAATTTTATTTTCATTTGTAAATTTAATTGCTTTTGCTGCTCCGCATTCTCTGCAAAATTGAGAAGTACCGCAGCCCGCCGGCATCACATAACTATGAATGCAATTTAATGCCTCGCCGATTCTCATTCCTAAAAGTTTGTTTGCATCAGAAATTTTAAATGTCTCAACAGCTTTTTTATTAAAAGCAACAATCTGGCGATTCTTATTTATTATAACAGCTAATTCAGGAAAACCTTCAAGAATCTGGCTTATAAGTGGATTAAGATGAAATATCAAATAGTCTTTGATTATATCATCTGCACTTGAGCGTTCAGGGGTATCAAAGTAAGTTTTAATTTCCTGGTTTTCCATCATCTCTTAAAATAATACCTTGCTCCAATTGCCAAATCTAAATTTAATTCTGTAGCTGGGAAAAGATTAAAGACAGGAACAAACTCTACAAAAACATCAATAGGTAAATTATCACTCAGCCAAACAGCACCAATCACACCTCGAGCACCGAGTGAATTATCTTCATTTTCAATGAAACGCATTCTAACACCAAATCCATAATAAATCGGAATTTTATAATTTGATTTTATCAAATTATAATTATGATATAAATAATCTGCATGCAAAGAAACGGCATTGTGTTTTTTTACAAAAGAATAAGCTAATCCACCATCAAAAGCATTGTTATTATTTAACCAGTATTTTGCGCTAAAACCTGTTGGCTCGCCTATCATTATTCCTAATCCAAAACCTTTATCTTGTGCAAAAGAATTATTTAATACAAATAGAACAGAAACAAGAAAAAATATTTTCTTCATATTTCCATAAAATCCATTTTTTTTGATGCAAGAATTAATAAAAATTATCATAAAATGGAAGAACTATTTTGCTCTGCCTTCAATAAAAATAATTAATCAATTATTGTTAAATTTCAGCACATAAATTAAAAAAGAGGAACAAATGAACAGCACTTCATCTATAGAAGAATTAATTAAAGAATACTCGGATAAATTTGATTATAACAAAAAAGAAACTGTAATTATTCTGGCTGCAGGTCATGGCAAAAGAATTAAATCGCAGACATCAAAAATGCTTCATAAAATTTGGGAAATTCCAACCGTAGAACGCGTATACAATGCATGTGCAAAAGGCTTGCCGGAATCAAATATTATAATTGTTGTTGGAATTAAAGCAGAAGATGTAATCAAAACTGTTGGAAAAAAAGATTCTTTAATTTATGCATATCAAGAAGTTCAGAATGGAACTGGACATGCAGTTCAAACTGCACTTAGAAAAATTGATACTTCAAAATATGATGGAACAGTGTATGTTTTTCCTGGAGATATGGGATTAATTGATGCAGAAACAGTTCAGTTCTTCAAAGAAGAATTTGAAAAATCAAATTCTGATATGATAGTTCTTACCGGAATTTATGAAGGAGATATTCAAAATAATTACTATGGAAGAATAATCAGAGTTAAAGAAAAAGATGCAAGGGGAATTAGAGTTCTCAAATTAAAAGGAAATGTAATTGAAATTCTTGAATACAAGGATATTCTCAACTTGGATGACAAAAAGAAATATAAAATTAAATACAGAGGAAAAGAATTTGCTTACACAAAAAAAGAATTGCTCGAAAACAGAGAATTCAACAGCGGTGTTTATGCTTTTAAATTTAAGCCCCTTGCTGAGTTAATAAATCAATTAGAAAGCAACAATGTTCAGAATGAAATTTATTTGACTGATTTAATTGGATTGTTCAATAAACATAATTATTCTGTTGCAGCAATAAGTCCAAAGCAGCAATATGTTTTGATGGGATTTAATAATAAATCTGTTCTAAAAGAAATGGATGCTATTGCAAGAAAGATTGCTTATGAAAAATTAAAAGATATAATTCTAATTGATGACCCTGATGATTTTTTTATTGATGATAATGTAATAGAAGATATTTTAAGAATGGACAAACTTGGCGAACCTCTTGACATCAAAATTGGCAAAGGAGTTTACATTGGCAAGGGTGCAAAACTTAACTACAATCTTCACTTGATGAAAAATGTTTACATCTCAGGCAATGTAAATTTTGGCAGAAATGTTACTATTAGAGAAAATGCACATTTATCCTGCTTCACAAATCAAACACTTATAATTGGAAATAATGTTGAAATATTCTGGGGAGATGTTATCAAAGGAAATGTAACAATTGGGGATAACTGTTCTATTGAATCTGGTGTTAGAATTACTGGAAGTGATGAATTTCCTGTAAGAATAAATAATAATGTAACAATAAAAGGAGTTACTTATATATTCGGTTCTATAATAGATGAAAATATTTTTATTGAACATTCTGTATTAATTAAAAAACTTATTCAAAAGCCATCAGATTTTACGGGAGATAAATTTAAGGTAAGATTTTATTTGCCAGAAACTGAAGGAAGAGAAGCAATTAAGGATTTGATACAAAATTAAAAAGGGCTGCTAAAATTTTTTTGGCAACCCTTAGATTTTGAAAATGATGTAATTATTTTTCTGCAGATAAACTGTTTACATATTTTGTAATGGCAGATTTTTTTCTTGCAGCTGTATTTTTATGAATTCTTCCTTTAGCTGCTTGCTTATCCAGTGTTGCAACAGCTTCTCTTAAATATTTTTCTGCAAGTTCTTTATCCTGTGTACTATAGACTTTTTTAACCAATGTTTTAATCTTAGATAATGCTGCTTTATTTCTTAGCGTTCTTTTAATTGTTTGTCTGATTCTTTTCTGTGCTGACTTATGATACGCCATTAAATTTCCTAAATTTATTTAAAAACGTGCGTAAATATACTTTGAACTTAGTTTGAAATCAAACTTTTTTATAAATTTTTATAAAACTTTAATCTCATGTCCATTATTCTTATTTTTTCAAATAAAAAAGAGAATTTATGCTTAGAGTAAATGAAATATTTTATTCGATTCAAGGAGAAAGTTCAAGGGCAGGATTACCCTGTGTTTTTGTGCGATTAACTTATTGTAATTTGAGATGCTCTTATTGCGATACAGCTTATGCTTTCTACGATGGAACAGATTTAACAATCGAAGAAATTATTGATAAAGTTAAGCAATACAATTGTAATTTAGTTGAAATTACTGGAGGCGAACCACTTTTTCAAAAAGAATCTCTTGAATTGATGAAACGCCTTTGCGATGAAGGCTTTGAAGTTATGCTTGAAACAGGGGGAAGTCTTCCCATTGAAAATGTCGATAAACGAGTTATGATTATAATGGATTTAAAATGTCCATCAAGCAATATGATGAAAAAAAATCTTTATGAGAATATTAATTATCTCAAACCAAATGATGAAATAAAATTTGTTATTGGAACAAGAGAAGATTATGAATGGAGCAAAGAAATAATCTCTAAATATAATTTGGATAAAAAATGCACGGTTTTATTTTCAGTTGTGTTTGGTCAGCTCGAGCCAATAACACTTGTAAACTGGATTTTAGAAGATAGATTAAACGTAAGATTTCAACTACAAATGCATAAATATATTTGGCATCCAGAAACTAAAGGTGTATAATGAGAATAGCAAAAGAATTTTCATGGGAAATGGGTCATCGTTTAACATTTCATAAAGGAAAATGTAAAAATTTGCATGGTCATTCATATAAATGCATGATTGAAATAAATGGGACACAGGATTCAAATGGAATGGTGCTTGATTATTACGATTTAGCTAAAATTGTCAATCCTGT
The DNA here is from genome assembly GCA_037481715.1 of Melioribacteraceae bacterium. Lineage (GTDB taxonomy): Bacteria > Bacteroidota > Ignavibacteria > Ignavibacteriales > Melioribacteraceae > Rosettibacter. The sequence goes on along the minus strand of JBBFLD010000010.1, from coordinate 25,928 downwards.
AATCGAAGAATTAGACCATTCAATTATGGTTTATAATGAAGATAAAGAATTAATTGCCGCTCTCGAAATGTTGAATTCAAGAAAAGTAATTGTAAATTTTGAAACGACAGCAGAAAATATTTGCCTTTATTTAATTGATAAAATCAAGTCATCTTTACCTGAAAATATCACTTCGTTAAAAGTTAGAGTTCTTGAAACAGAAAATTCTTATGCAGAAGAAGAGATAAAATTGTAAAGAATTCCTCACGAAGTTTGTAAGAGCGAGTCAATCTCTATAATTTTATTTTCTCACAATGCAGCAAAGTTTTTCTTTGCGTTTCTTATTCTTTGCATCGTGGTTAGATTCTTCACTTACACTACATCAGGCGGGGTTCCTTCAGAAAGACAAAAAAAATTCATGTCGTTCTGAACGAAGCAAAGAACCTAATAGAAAATTTAGTAATTAGATTCTTCTTCGTCCCGATTTATCGGGGCTCCTCAGAATTACAATGTAAATCAAAAGTCATTTTGAGTCCGCCAAAGGCGGACGAAGAATTTCTAAATAATCTTTGTGGTCTTGGAGTGCACGGCGGTTTCTTCTTAATCAAATTAATAAGCCAAAAACTCAATAATTTAAATGCAGCAAGTTTTTTTTGTTAAGTACTTTCAAAATCAATTTTCTATAAAAATTATTCACCTTTAATTTGTTTTACTACATTAACAATTTCCGGAAGTATTTCACCTGCTTTGCCAAATATTGAATAATCGGCATATCGAGTTAAATCTGTTGGTTCAATATTAATTTCTACAATAAAAGAACCAGCCTGTTTTGCTGTCATTGGGATATAAGCTGCAGGATAAACTACTGCAGAAGTTCCTACAACAAAACAAATATCACTTTTTTCTGCTGCTTGTTCTCCGCCGCTGTATTGGTCATGTGGAAGCATCTCGCCAAACCATACAACATCTGGACGAATTAATCCCCCACATTTTTTGCACTTTGGCACATTGTTGCTTATTTCAAGTTCAGGTGAATTGTAAAATGTCTTGCAATCTATACAATAATTTCTTTCGATGTTACCATGCAGTTCAAAAATTTTTGTTGAACCTGCACGGCGATGCAGATTATCAATATTTTGTGTAACAACTGTAACATCATAATATTTTTCTAATTCTGCAATTGCAATATGTCCCGCATTAGGTTTTGTATTATTAATGATATTTCTTCTATGTTGATACCATTCCCATACTAAATCAGGATTTCGCATGAATGCATCAAAGCTTGCAAGTTCTTCTGGCTTCATTTTATTCCAGATTCCATCACTGCCCCTAAAAGTTGGAATACCGCTCTCAGCAGATATTCCTGCACCAGTGAAAAAGACAACTTTCTTTGCTGTGCTTAACCTTTCAATAAATTTTTTCTCGAATTCTAATTTCATTTTCCTTCAATTTCTTTTAATAATTTTTTTGCTTCTTCTTTTCGAACATTATCATCTTCATCTTCAATCGGACTGTCAATTGCTTTCTGTAGCATTAATCTTGCAGTTTTATAATCTTTCTCTCGAATTAATGAAATTGCATAATCTACATAGAACATAACATAGTTTGGTTTCAATTCAATTGCTTTTTTGTATTCTTTCAATGCAATTTCATTATCAGCCCACCCCAAGCCAAGAACAGAACGAGCAGGTTTCCATTTTTCACTTGTCTTTGCATGAGTTCTTGCAAGCACATAATGTGCTACAGCCTGAATATCATTTCCTCCATTGTTAAGCTGAATTGCTTTTTCTAAATCTGCTTTTACCGAATTAACAACACCAGCAACCGAAAATACACCTTTGAAAAGAGCAATTCTTCCATTTGCAATTGCACGACGTAAATAAGTTACTGATTTATCAGGTGCAGCTTTAATTGATTTTTCAGCATATTCAAGTGCTTTTTGATATACAGAGAGTTGTGCATCTTTTTGTTCGCTTGTATTTGCTGGCATGTGTTCACCAATGTCAACATAAGCTCGACTTATCTTCCATAAAATTTCATAATTGTTTGGGTCAAGCTTTTCTGCTTTTTTATAAAATTCAAGAGCCTTTTCATTATCAAATTTTTCATAATAATTATCGCCCTCTTTAATTAATTGTTCTACAGACTGAGCTAAATTTTGATTTGCATAAAAAGCTACAGCAATAAAAAGAATGATAAAAATTCTTTTCATGAATTTTCCTCCTCTTCAGATTCGGTTAGACCTGAATCTGAACTTTCTTTATTGTTAGATTCAAAAAATTCTAATTCTGGAATATAAAGAGCAGTATCGGCAAGTTTTATGAATTTAGTCCATCTTTTCCCAAAGGAATTAAATCCTGCACTTTTATTTTTTTCTGCTTGAATTGCATTTTTATATGCATTTGTTTTTGCACTTAATTCATCTGCATGATAAAGCACAATTGCCTCAAGTGTTTTTGGAATCACAGGTGAAGCATACTCAAGTTTGCCTTGATGACTGAGTATTAAATGTATGAGTTGATGTTTTAATTCTTCCGGAAAATTTTCTATTTCATCAATTGCTTTTTCTACTGCCATTGCACCAATCATGATATGTCCAATTAATCTTCCTTTATCTGTGTATTCGAATGAAGGAGTAAGTGTTAATTCTTCTGTTTTTCCAAAATCATGAAGCAAAGCACCTGCAATCAATAAATCTCTATTAATTTCTGGATGAATAGTACACATCAATTCACATATTTTTACAAGCTCAAGTGTATGTTCGAGTAAACCGTGCAAATAAGCATGATGCCAGCTTGAACCAGCAGGAACATTGTAAAAATTATTGAGATTTTCTCCGTAAAAAATTTTTTCAAGTAATGTTTTTAAGAATCCATTATTAATAGAACCAATAACATCGTTGAATTCTCGCTTCATATCATCGAGGCTGCGAGGTGAAACTGGAATAAAATCTTCAATACTTACATTGTCATTTTCATTTGCAAAACGAATTCTTTTGATTTTTATCTGAGGCGAACCATTAAACTCTTGAAGCACGCCGTTTACTTTGACAATTTTATTTTCAGAAATTCCCTGCAAAATATCATTTATGTTTTCCCATAGATTTGCTGAAATTATCGTTGATTTATCACGCAGCTCAAGACTTAAATAAGAATTTCCATTTTTAGTTGTTTTTGTTTCATATTTATTTATCAATAAAAAAAGAGTGAATTCTTCTTCTTTATTTATTTCACTTAATGATTTTTGATTTAACATAATTTTGCTTGATTAGATTAATTTAACAACACTTTCAATTGGAAGACGAACAAGAACCGAGCGCTGAAGTAAATCTACAGAAACAGCAAGCCATTTTTCTTTGCTTATTATTTTAATTTTTCCAATAATGCCTTTAAAAGGTCCATCAATAATTCTAACAGATTCTCCTGCTTCAATTTTGTTTACAACAAAAACTTCGGGTTTACCATTCAACATTATTTTCAAATTTTCTATTTGATAATCTGGAATAATTGAAGGCTTGCCGTTGAAACATATAGTTCTTACAATTGAAGACTGCTGCAATGCACACAATCTTTCTTTTTCATTAGCATGAACAAATATGTATGACCTAAAGAGCGGTTCGATTACTCTTTTTTTACGGTCTCTCCACTGCCTTACTGTTTCTATAACAGGTAAATAATAATCAATTCCAGCGGATTCAAATTGCTGTTGAGCTTTAAATTCATGATGAGGTTTTGTGTAAAAGGCATACCAATGTTTTATTGTTAGATTTAATTCATTCATACAAGCCTTCTTTACTGAAGTATTAATGATTCTTTGATTGCATTTACTAGTTTTTCAGAATCGATTGGTTTGGGAATAATTTTATCTACTCCCAGTTTTGAATAAGATTTTATTATTTCAGCATCAAGTTTAGCTGAAATCACAATTATTGGAATAGATTTATTTGTTTCTTTTTTGTAAACAGCATCAACAAATTGAGTCCCATTCATCAAAGGCATATCATGGTCTGTTATGATTATTGTTGGCATAATATTTTTCAACATTGTAATTGCATCGTAACCATTAACAGCAGTTTTAATTTCAAAATATGGAAGATGGTGTTCAATTATTCTTTTATAAAGTGAAACTACTGCCTCGTCATCTTCCACAATTAAAAGAATATTTTTTGCTTCTGGAACAGTGATATGAAATTCACTGCCTTCACCAACTTTGGAATAGAACCAGACCTCGCCACCGTGTTTATCAATAATTTCTTTAACAAGTGTTAATCCAAGCCCACTTCCTTTTTCTCCTTCTGTTCCAGCCATAATAAATTTTTGGTCTATCTTAAAAAGTTTACTCTGCCCTTCTTCTGGAATCCCGGTTCCTTGATCAGCCACAACAATTTCAATAAATCCTTCTTTAAATTTTTGTGAATAAATTTGAACTTCTTTTCCAGGTGGAGTAAATCTCACAGCATTGCTCACAAGATTTAATATTGCCTGACTTATCAGTCTTTCATCAGCACACATATACAAATTAGAAGGAATTTCAATTTTTATTTCAATATTTTTTCTTACGGAAATGGGTGTAAGCGATATTATTGAATTTGCAACTGTCGATTTAACATTTAGCCTTGTTGGTTCTACTTTTATTCTTCCTGTCTGCAGTCTTGACCAATCAAGCAAGCAATTAATTAAATTAAGTTCTGTCTTTGATGCTTCATAAATATATTTTAAATATTCATTTCTTTCTTCTTCAGTTAGTTCTTTTTCATTCAATAGAATTTCAGAAAATCCGAGCAATGTTGTAAATGGTGCTCTTAAATCGTGCGAAACAATCGAAATAAATTTATCTTTGGCTGCATTCAGTTCTTTCAGTTTTTCATTTTGTTCTTCTAACTCCTGTTCTTTCTCTTTTAACGATGTTAAATTAATAATCATGCTATGCCTTTGAGAAATTAAACCTTCATTGTTACGAATTACTTTTAAAAATTCTTTTAGATAGATTTTTTTTCCATCTTTTGAATTAATTCTGTATTCAAGTGTTACCGAGTTTTTTGTTTCATCAGACTCAAGTTCAAACAGTACATTTCTAATTTTGCTGTAATAATCTTCATCTATTAGAGAATGAAGTTTTTCAGGAAAGCTGTCCAATTCATCTTGTGTATAACCTATTATCTGTTCAATGTTCTGAGAATAATAATTTTTATGACCCTCATCTAAAAATTCAACAATAAAAAAAATATCATTTTGTTCGCGTGTGAAATAAGAAAGTGTATTAGTATCAATAAAGTTATCCATCGTTAAATAGAATGTGTCTGTATGTCAAATATAAAAAAAACTAATCAATGTAACACACAGACCTTGGCACAATTTTTAATTAATATCATCAATTGGAGGTCTGGTTGGAATATGCAGTTCATCCATTTTTCTGTATAAAGAAGATAAACCAATTTCAAGAGCTTTTGCTGCTTCTTCTTTATTGTAATTATATTTTTTCATTGTTTTAATAATATGCTCTCTTTCAAAATTATGAAGCGCTTCTTTGAGTGATTCAGGATATTCATATACCGCAGTATTACCTCTAATATACTCTGCAAGGTCATCAACAGTAATAATATCTTTCTTGCAAAATATCACGGCGCGTTCAATTATATTTTCAAGTTCTCTTACTCCACCCCGCCATTCATGTCCCATTAAAATTTTCATCGTATCATTATCAACGCCTATAATTTTTTTGCCCATCTCTTTAGAATATTTTTCAATAAAGTGATTAACAAGAAGAGGAATATCTTCTTTTCTTTCATTCAATGTAGGAAGATTAATTTCAACAACATTGAGACGATAATAAAGGTCTTCTCTAAATTCTCCTGTTTTTGTTTTTTCATAAAGATTTTGATTTGTTGCTGCAATAATTCTTACATCTGTGCTTACTGGTTTAACACCGCCTACAGGAATAAATTCTTTATCTTCAATAGCTCTAAGCAGCTTAACTTGAAGATTTAATGGAAGTTCGCCAATTTCATCAAGGAATAAAGTTCCACCATCAGCTACTTTGAATAAACCAACTTTATCTTCGGTTGCACCTGTAAAAGCACCCTTTTTATGTCCAAAAAGTTCGCTTTCGATTAAGTTTTCTGCTATTGCACCGCAGTTAACAGGAAGAAAAATTTTGTCTTTTCTTTTGCTGTTGTAATGAATTGCCTTAGCAACAAGTTCTTTCCCTGTTCCACTTTTTCCTGTGATTAATACATTGCTGTTTGTAGGTGCAACCTGTGCAATAATTGAAAAAACTTTTTTCATTGCATCGCTTTTGCCAATTAAATTTGTAAAGTCGTAATCTGCTGATATTCTCTGACGCAGAGCTTTATTTTCAAGAGCAAGTTTTTTGTAATCAAGCAGTCTTTTAACTCGAATAATTAAGTCATCAAATTCTATTGGTTTAATCAAATAATCATAAGCACCGTGCCGCAATGCCTCAATTGCAGTGTTTACTGATGCATAAGCAGTCATAATAATAAAAAAAGTTTCTGGTGAAATTCTTGAAGCTTGTTCAAGAAGCTGCATACCGTCAAGTTTTGGCATTTTTATATCTGTAATAACAATATCAAAGTTTTCTTCTCCTTTTGCATTTTGAATTTTCTGCAAAGCTTCTTCGCCATCACCTACTGTTTCAATTGTAAAGCCTTCTTCTTCGAGTACCATTTTCAAAGAATCACGAATTGGCTTTTCATCATCGGCAATTAAAATTTTTGCTGACATATTTTCCCCTCAACTATTTTGTTTAATAGGAATTTTAACTGTGAATGTGCTCCCTTCATTTAATTTACTTTTAACCAGAATTTCTCCATTATATTGTTTGATAATTCCATAACTTACGGATAATCCAAGACCCGTTCCTTTTCCAACTTCTTTTGTTGTAAAGAAAGGGTCAAAAATCTTTTCCATTGTTTTTTCATCCATGCCGCAGCCATTATCAGTAATATCAACATAAATATATTCTTCATCATAATTTGATTTTACTGTGATGATTCCGTTTCCTTCGATAGCATCAAGTGCATTGATAAGGATATTTACAAATACTTGGAGTAGCTGGTCTGCTGCTACATTAATTTGAGGCAAACTTTTTTTCAAATCTGTGTCAAACTTTACATTGCGAACACGTTTGTCATACTTAACAATACCTAGTGCTGTTTTAATTATATCAGTTACATCATGCATTGCTCTTTCATAACTTGGAGGTCTTGAAAAATCAACAAGCTCTCTGACTATTTTTGAAATTCTATCAATATTTTCTTTGATGTAAGATAATTGTTCTGTGATAAAAGGGTCCTGACTTTTTCTCTGAAGTATTTGAACAAGAGAAGAAATTGATGCAAGTGGATTTCCAATTTCGTGAGCAACACCAGCAGCAAGTTGACCAATTACTGCTAATTTTTCCGATTGGTCAATTTGTGCCTGAAGTTTTTTGAACTCGGTAAAATCTTTAATTATAATCGACCTTCCTGAATAATCGCCTTTGCTTCCTGGCAATCTCGATACACTCAATTTTACACTTAGTATTCTTCCATCTTTTGTTTTTCTTTCTGTTTCTAAAATTTTTGTTACACCCTTTTTTACTTCTTCCTGAATTTGTCTTAATTCTTCTTGATATTTTTCTCCTTCGGGTAAAAGAAATGAAGATGGTTTTCCAATAATTTCTTGTTCCGTATATCCAAAAATTCTCTCTGCACCTTTATTCCAAGCAATGAATCTTTCATTTTCATCTACCATCATAATTGCAGAATCTGAAGTATGCAAAATATTTTTCAAATATTGTTGATTAAGTTCAAGTTTGAAAGCTAATCTATCTCTTTCATATCTTAATTCTTTCATCTTAGCTTCTTGATGCAGCATTGCATATCGAACAAGAACCTGTTCAATTATTTCATCTATGAATCCAAGTAAAATTATCGGGTCGGTTGGACTTGCAATTTCTTTTTCAATAATGTTCAATACTGCATACCTCCCCTGACTAAACATCTGACTTACTTCAAGCAAATTTAAATTCGTTCTTGAAAATAAAGTATATATGTCAATCAAATACTGGTCGGCTATTTTATAATCACCTTGTTCCAAGACATCAATAAATGTAGTGATGCTGCTTTCTACAAAAGTTTTAATTTGTGCATTTAACAATTTATCTTTAAAAAGCTGGATAAGCTTATCAGTCCAGTTTTCGGCAACCTGGTTAAAATGTTTTCTAAGAAATTCAATTAATAACTTTTTCATTCATTAAATGATTGGTTAATGGCAGAATAAATAATAAATTTCTGAAGATTATAATTACTTTAAGACAAAATTAAAGAAAGCCTTTCTCAATTGAAAGGTTGAAATCTATCAAGTTAGAGTTTTTAGGTGGAACTGATTCATTTATTATAAGTATAAAACACAACTTTTTTAAGAAAGAGGACTTTATGAAACCATCAATTTTATTTCTATTAATTTGGGGTTTGATTAATCAAATTAACGCTTCAAATGAACAGTTCATTAAAGCAAATATTACAAGCGTAAAAGTTTTCTTAAGAGGGGCAGAAATTACTCACTCAGCAAAAGTTAAACTTGAAAAAGGAAAATCAGAATTAATTTTTACCGATGTTGCACAAAATATTGACCCTAACAGCATTAATATTTCAGCAAAAGGAGAACTTGTAATTCTATCCGTAAACCAGAAAGTAGATTATTTAAAAACCCCGGAAAAGAGCAAACAAATTAAAATGCTCGAAGATTCTCTGGAAATTTTAAATAAAATTCTATCTTCAAAACAAAACGAAATTGATGTTCTCAAAGCAGAAATTGATTTATTATATGCTAACAAAGAAATAGGAAGCAAAGAAAAAGGTGTTACTGTTAATGAACTACAAAAATTTGGTGAATACTTTAGAAAAAGATTGACTGAAATAAAAAATAAAACAACAGAAATTTCACTCGATATCAAGAACATTCAAAAAAATATTGAAAGAATTACCAAACAGCTAAATGAACTAAACAACAACATTAACAAACCTGTAAATGAATTAGTTGTATCCGTTTCTGTAAAATCAAAATGTGATGCAGAATTTGTTATTTCTTACTTAGTTAACGATGCATCATGGCAGCCCGTTTATGATATTCGCGTAAATAAAATTGACTCGCCTGCAATTCTGAATTACAAAGCAAGCATAAAACAAAACAGCGGTTTAGACTGGGAAAATGTTGATATTGTTCTTTCAACAAGAAATACAATTCAAAATAATAATAAACCAGAACTTTATCCTTGGTTTGTAGATTTTGAAAAACCCATGCTAAGAAAAGAAGTTGGATTATCACAAAAAGTTTTTTCGCCAATGTCCAATGTAGTTGAAAGTTCAGCTGAATCAGAAACACTTGCAGATTATTTTGAAGTTGCACAATCTCAACTTTCAGCGGAATTTATTCCGTCAATTAAATATTCTATTCCATCTGATAATAAAAATCACATAATCGAATTACAAAATTTCACAATACCTGCAAAGTACGAATACTATGCAGTTCCAAAACTGGACAACAATGCTTTTCTTATTGCTTATTTAAGCAGCTGGAATGAATTCAATCTTTTGCCGGGTGAAGTAAATATTTATTTTGAAAATTCTTTTGTAGGGAAAACATATATTAATCCATTTACATCAAAAGATACGTTAACTATTTCGCTTGGAAGAGACCAGAATATATCCTGTTCAAAACAAACAATCAAAGATTTTACAGAAAGTAAATTCTTGAGCAGTGATGTTGAAAGGATATTTGCTTATGAAATAAAAATAAAAAACAATAAAACTATACCTATCAAATTAATTGTTGAAGACCAAATCCCAATATCCAAGAATGACCAAATAAAGATAAAATTAATTGATTCTGATAAGGGTTTATTCTTTGAAAATGAAGGAAGAATAAGATGGACGATTGATTTAAATGGTTCAGAATCTGCAACAAAAAAATTGATTTATTCTGTTCGATATCCTAAAGACAAGATAATTCCTAATTTGTAATTTCAGATTTTTCAAATGAAAAAATCTTAGATAAAATACTTTTGTTCTTTTTCTGAAAAGGTCTGAAAGCATAAATAAATTGTTTGAAATAATTATCGGGGAAATAAGTTTTCAAACCGTATTCTTCTGCTTTCTCTGGTGGAAGATATGCTGTATTAAAAATCCAATCCCAGATAGCAAGTTTTGTAGCAAAATTTTTATTACGTCCTTTTCCAGTTGTATGATGCCATCTATGCATTTCAGGACCATTAAAAATCATTTGCAGCTTTCCTGTATTCACATTGATGTTTGAATGAATATACATACCCCAAACTGCACTAATTACACCTTTGTATGCAGCAACTTCTGGAGGAGAACCAAGAAGAACAATAGGAAGAAATTCGATTGTTTGATTAATCAATATTTCAAATGCATGAGAACGGGAGCCTGAGAGCCAATCAACTTTTTTGGGTGAATGATGTGCTTCATGCAGCCGCCACAAAAATTTATTTTTATGCTGCCACCTGTGCATCCAGTAAATATAAAAATCGTGTGTTACCAGATAAAAAATTAATTGAAGCCAGATTGGAACATTAGCAAATAATCTTAGGCGAGATAAGCCAGTTATGCTATCAATTGAATTTATGATAAAAGTGAATATGAAAATTCCAAGTATGTAACTTTGTGCTATTGTATATAATGCGAGGTCATCAAAAAATCCTTCTCTAAAAATTTCCTGACCTTTGTTATACGGAAAAATTCTTTCCAGTATTACAAACAGCAGAGCAGCTGAAATAATAATCAGATAGGAAATTATTTCATAATTTTCTAAATGCATATTTAGTTTTTAATTTTTTATTAAGAACAAGCTGATTGTAAAATAAGTTTACATTGTAAATCATTCAATAACTGCAACCCAGCCGCCACCAGGCGCAAGTTGAATTTCGAGTTTATCATTTTTTGTAATGGTTCTTTTAATCACTTTATAATCATTTGCATTTCTATCGGCATTTATTCCATCCTGATAAATTGTAATTGCATGATCATTATCATCGTTAATAAAAGAGAAATCCACATTTAATTTTCTTGGAGTCCAGTTTGTCATTGCTCCCAGAAACCATTTATTTCCATTCTTTCTTGCTATCAATACATATTCAGAAACTTTTGCATCAAGAACTTTGGTGTAATCCCATACAGTGGGAACTTTAGATAAAAATTCCATGCATTCTTTTTCTTTCAAGTAGTTTGTTGGAGAATCGGCAAGCATTTGCAATGGACTTTCATATACAACATACATTGCAAGTTGATGGCATCTTGTTCCTTGGCTCATTGGCTCAGTAAAAATAATTCTGAAATTTTCTTTTGTACCGTTACGCATAGCACCTGGCGTAAAATCCATTGGTCCTGCAAGCATTCTTATAAATGGTATTGTAACAGTATGTTTTGGAGTTACATTTTCACTCCACTTATTATGTTCAAGACCAAGCACGCCTTCACTTGTAATTACATTTGTAAAAGTTCTGAACAATCCTGTTGGTTTATATGCACCATGAAAGTCGACAAGGAATTTTCTTTTTGCAGCTTCTTTAGCAACTTTATAATAATAATTTACCATCCAAGCATCATCTCTTTGCATGAAATCAACTTTGATTCCTTTGATACCCCACTTTTCAAATTGATTCATTGCTTCATCAAATTGGTCATCTAAAGTTTTCCAGATTGCCCACAAAATAATCCCTACATTTTTTTGTTTTCCATATTCAACAATTTCTTTCACATCGATTTCAGGATTCAATTCCAACAAGTTCCCCAATTTATACCAGCCTTCATCAAGTATGACATACTCAATTCCATATTTTGAAGCAAAGTCAATGTAATATTTATAAGTTTGTGTATTAATTCCAGCACGAAAATCTACTCCATAAATATTATTTGCATTCCACCAATCCCATGCTACTTTTCCTGGTTTAACCCAGGAAAAATCGATGTCACTTGGATGAGGTTTTGCAAGTCGATAAATAATTGTACTTTCAATAAGCTGACCATCATAATCTGTAATTACGAAAACACGCCATGGAAAAGTTCTGCTGCCATTTGTTTTCACAAGATAATTTTCTCGTTCAACCACATAAATATCTCTGTCATTTCTTGCTTCCACTTTTGATGGATAATTTGGGAAAAGTCCAACAAGTTTATATTTTGATTCATCATTTCCTTGCAAATACATTCCGGGATAATCTTCAAGGTCGGCTTCTGTAATTGCACATTTGACATTTTCGTCTATCTCAATCAATGCAGGTAAAGAACAAAATCTTTTTGAATTAATTTCACTTATATTGATATACTTATACAATCTTTCTGAATGGGACATGAAACTTTCTTCTTCAGGAAAATAAATTTTATAATCTTCAGTAAAATTTGCTTCGAACTGTTCTGAATAAACTGTTATTTCATTTTTAAAATCTGTTTTAAATCTATAAGCTGCTCCATCATCATATACTCTGAAAATTAGTGAATAATTATTTTTGAAATTAAGATTGAGTTCATTGTAATTATCCTTAATTGCATCAAACTTTTGTTTAACCACTGGCTTTAATATTTCATTTACAGTTTTTGTTTTAGAACTAATTAAAACTGGATTGCTGCCAAGAATTAAATCATCTGATAACTTAAGTGAAATTTGTGATGGGGTTATAATTTGCCTGCCGTTTTTGAAAATAGAATAAGTGATAATATCAGAGATGTTAATGGTTACTTTTAAGCTTTTATTTGGAGATTGAACAACAAATTCTTTTGCAAAGAATTGACTAGCAAAAATCAGCAACATTAAAATAAACTTTTTCATTTTAACCTCCAGAGTTTACAATTTCTTTATAAAATCTTCTTAACTTTTTCATGCTGCTTAGCTCGCTGTCATAAACTTTTTTAATTCCATCTCCAAGAGCTTTCTCAATATCACGAATATCTTTAACCAATCGAAACATACCGCCAATTTCAACAGAAGCTGCCTGATCTGTTCCCCACATTGCACGGTCCAATGTTATGTGTCTTTCAACAAATGTGGCACCGAGTGCAACGGCTGCAAGCGTTGGTGCCAATCCTGTTTCATGACCTGAATAACCAATTGGTACGCCAGGAAATTTTTCTTTATATGTCTGAATAACTTTTAGATTAAGTTCATCAACACTGCAAGGATATGTTGATGTTGACTGAGCAATCAAAAGATTTTCTGTCCCAAGCAATTCTACTGCCTCTTCAACTTGTTCAAGAGTTGACATTCCAGTAGAAAGCATTACAGGTCTATTTGTTGATTTAATTTTTCTCAGAAGATTTTCATCTGTTAAAGAAGCAGATGCAACTTTGTACATAATGGGATTAAATTTTTCAAGGAAATCAACTGCTTCAACATCCCATGCAGAAGCAAACCAATCAATTCCTCTTTGTTTGCAGTAAGAATCAATTTCTTTGTATTCATCATATCCAAATTCAATTTTACGACGATATTCAATGTATGTTATTCTTCCCCATGGTGTATCTCTTTCGATGTTCCATTGGTCTTTTGGGACGCAAAGTTCTGGTGTTCTTTTCTGAAATTTTACTGCATTGCAGCCTGCAAAGATAGCTCCATCGATTAATTTCTTTGCAAGTTCTACAGAACCATTATGATTAATTCCAATTTCAGCAATAATGTAAACTGGTTCTCCTTCGCCGATGTAATGTTTTCCAACTTTAATTTTATTTGGTTTCATTTTTTCTCACTTTTTAATTTGAGTTTAGCTTGAATAATAAGTTCAGCAAAATCCCTGAATGCACCATTGCCACCTTTATTCTTAGTTATATAATCTGCTGCATTTTTTGCAAAATCTGTTGCGTCCTTTGGGCAGGCACTTAATCCAACTCTTTTCATAATTTCAATATCATTTGTATCATCTCCGATGTATGCAACTTCTTCGATAGAAAGATTTTTTCTCTCAAGTATTTCATTAAGAATTTTATCTTTTTCTAAAACTCCAAGATGAAGTTCAGTTATTTTGAGTTTTTTTGCTCTGCTTTTAACAATTTCAGTATCTTCTCTGGTAATAATTCCCGTTTCAACATTCACAAGGCTTCGTAATCTTTCTACACCCATTCCATCTCTAATAGAAAATCTTTTCATTTCTTCTCCTTTTGCAGAGTAATAAACTCCTGTATCTGTAAGAACACCATCAACATCAGTGAGAAGTAATTTAATTTTGGAAGCTCGTTTAAGAAGTTGTTTTTTTGAAAGTTCTCTTTTTGCCATAAGATTTTTAGAATTATTTGAAAATATTTATTTGGAAAGATTCATCACCAAGCAGTCCAGCCGCCATCTACAATTAAATTAGCCCCTGTCATATATGATGAAGCATCGCTTGCAAGAAAAATAAGTGCGCCTTTGTAATCATCAGGTTGAGCCATTCTTCCAAGCATAGTTCTGCTTGAATATTTCTCAATAAAAAATTCATCTTGAGAATTTTCCACACCGCCTGGAGTTAAAGTATTGACTCTTACACCATCTTTCCCCCAGTATGCAGCAAGATATTTAGTAAACATAATTACTGCTCCTTTTGTAGCAGAATATGCAGGAGGTTTATAAAAAGTTTGCTTGCCGTCTTTATTTTTATATAAAGATTGGTCTGGTGCAGTAATTCCATATGTTGATGCGATATTAATTATACTTCCATATTTCTGCTTTGCCATAACAGAACCAATAATTTGAGAACAAAGAAACACACCTGTCAAATTAACATCAACAGATTTTTGCCAGAGTTCTAATGGATAATTTTCAAATTTTGATTGCTCTAATGCAGCTTTTGGATTTTCAAACATGTCGTTGATTGCAGCGTTATTCACAAGAATATCGATATGACCAAATTTATTAAGAACTTTATCTCGTAAATTTTTGATTGAATCTGGATTTGTAACATCAAGATAAATTCCTAATGATTCAGTTGGAAGTGTTGCAGCAAATTCTTTGCACTTGTCTTCATTTAAATCGGCAACCACTACATTTGCACCTGCTTCGCTCAATGCTTTACAATGTTCTTTTCCAATTAAACCAATTGCACCCGTAACAATTGCAACTTTATTTTTTAATGAGAATAATTCCATAGAATTACTTTTTTGGTTTCATATTAAAATTATCTACTTTTCTAAAGACAGGTTGAACTGGTTCGCCTTTTAGCATTTGTCTTAAATTATTTTTTTCAACTGCTTGTTTTAATATTGACATAGATTCTTCAAGTGCAGTGAGTGTATAATCAATATCTTCTTCTGTATGAGAAAAAGACATATTATGAAATCCTTGCCAAAGAACTCCGCGTTTAATCATTTCCTGTTGCATTAAAGATTTTTGAAGAAGCGGGTCGCCTGCTTTTTCATCAAAAGTTGCCATTGAGCGCCAATTGTAACCAATAGCTCTTGTATAATCCATTTTTAATTTTTGAGCAATTTCATTGTAACCATCTTTTAATTTTTTCCCAATTCGATCAAGATATTGAGGAACATTTTTTTCTTTAAGTTCTTCGATGGTTGCTTTTGCTGCTGCAAGAGAAAGAGCTTCGCCGCCAAAAGTTGTGTAAAAGAAAACATTTTCATCAAGCAAATCCATTATTTCTTTTTTGCCTGTTAAAATTGCAATCGGCATTCCATTAGCAACTGCTTTTGAATAAGTTGCAAGGTCTGGAGTAATTCCAAAATATTCTTGTGCCCCGCCAAGTGCCATTCTAAAACCAGTCCACATTTCATCAAAAATCAAAACAACATTTTTCTCTTTGCACAAATCTGCAAGTTTGTGCAAAAAATTATCTTTAGGTTCCTGAAATACAACAGGTTCTAAAATTACAGCTGCAGTATCATCATCAATTGATTTTTTTACAGAATCAATATCATTATAATTAAAAGTGTAAGTTAATGATTGAACAGCTTCTGGAATTCCTTGATTTCTTGCAGTAACAGAGATATACCAATCGTGCCAGCCATGATATCCACAGCATAAAATTTTGTTTTTGCCTGTGAAAGCTCTTGCCAAGCGAACTGCTGCACTTGTAACATCTGCTCCGGTTTTGCTGTATCTTACAGCTTCTGCATTTGGAATAATTGAGTGAATAATTTCTGCAACTTCAACTTCGAGAGGATGCATCATCGAAAAAGTAATTCCATCTTCAAGCTGCTTTTTAATTGCTTCGTCAACTTTTGGATATGCATAACCAAGAGAAAGCGGGCCAACAGCCATCATAAAATCAATATATTCATTGCCATCTACATCCCACACATGCGAGCCTTTCCCTTTAACAAGATATTTTGGGGCTACACCATTAATCCACTGAGATGGACCTTTTGCAAGTGTTTGAGTAACTGATGGAATTAATTGAAGTGCACGATTGTAATATTCATTTGATTTTGTAATTACAGGATAATCATTTGATAAACTTATTTTATTTGCCATTGCTCGTTTATTTTTTGTTAATGATTATTTTCACTATTGAATTCTAATTTTCTCTTTTTTTTGTAATCATCTATATTCTTTAATTCATCAAGATGATTTTCATACCAATATTTCCCAATATACTTTTTATTAATCTCATAAATATCTGGTTTTTGTTTTAACAAATTAATAATATCATAAAGCCCGAATGGATAATTTGGTTCGTAAAGCTCTTCATAAACTCTTTTTATGAATTGATAATCTTCTTCAAAGTCAATTGTCCATCTGTGAACTGTTGAATAATCCAATCCTGTTTCCCATGCAACATTTCCAATTTTAAATTTGTCTGGATTTTCCCAGATGTATGGAGTTGTATGTTCCCGTTCAAAATCTTTTTTTGCTTCTTTCCATGCTTTTTCGAGAGCAGAAAAAGAAATTACTTCAACATCATTTCCATCTGGATATGTTGCAGGATGAAGATTACTCACATAATCATATTTATCAGAATTATCAATGAAATATTTAATTACTGCATCAATCACATGCGGGTCAATCAATGGACAATCTGAAGGAATTTTTACAACTGCATCTGCATTGTAAAATTTTCCCGCTTGATAATGTCTGTCAAGTAAGTCTGTTAAATGTCCTCTAAAGCAATTGAGATTATTTTCCAGACACAGCAACTCAATCTGGTCATCTTCTGAATTTTTTGATGTTGCGACAACAAGTTCGCCAATAAATTTGGATTGTTTTACTCTTTCAATCATTCGAATCAACAATGGCTTTCCGAGTACTGGCAGCATCACTTTACCCGGAAGTCGCGTTGAAGACATCCTTGCTTGAATTATAGTTACAATTTTCATTTTATATTTTTTTATTTGATGTCTTCACAAAACGAAGAATAAAAATCAAACAGTCTTAAGTTCATAATGTTCATGAATTTCTTCAAGCGAATAATCTTGTGATTCGATAAGATGAATTCCAATTCTTGCTATTCTTTCCGCAGAAGTTCCATTATTTTGAATCGGCATTAATTCTTTCAATTCATCAATATTGAACGAAGAATAAACTTCTTTGCCCAATGCAAGTCCAATGTAAACAACAGATGAATATTTTGTAATTAAAACATCACAATTAGCAATCATGTGATTTGTATTTCCATTTTGAAATACAATTGCACCAGGTGCATATTTATTTATTTCACGAACTGCTCTATCATATTTTTCATTTGGATGGAGTTTAAAAATTAATTGACGGCCATTTGCAATTTTTAAACATTCCTTTATAAACTTCTTTCTGTTTTCATACTTAAAAGTTTCTCTCATGTCCGAAGTTGCAACAAGAACATAATTTTTATAAGGGAAATCATTATTTAAATATTGTCTTGCATTATCGAAATTAGGAATTCCTGTTACAATAATTTTTTCCGGCTTTGCTCCTTTTCGTATAAATAATTTTTTATATCCTTCCGAAGCCACACAAAATACATCGTATAAGTTCGACATTCCCATTGCAGCAGTGCTTGCAGTCCATCTCGGAAAATTGAAATACTTAACAAGATAAAATGCAAAATTCTCAGGGTCGGTCATTCCTTCTTGAACGAGAATTATTTTTTTGTTTCGAATATTTTTGGGAACAATTAAATCTGCACATGTATAGACCAAATCATAATCATTTCTTAATCCTTTGTAATCAACTTTCAACTGATTTTTTTTAAGATAATCTTCGGTTTGCTTCTTAAAATTGCCTCCAAGAATTGTAAAATCAAGAATTCCTTTTTTTGCAAGCCATCCTAAAAATCCATCACTGTAATATGGAGTGAAGTAGCAATCATAATCCTGAAGATGCATTGAAATTTGATGCATCATTGTAGTTTGATTTAATGAGCCGCAGATGAATAGAATTTTCTTTTTCATAATAATCTGTTTTTAAAAAACAATATTAAAAAAATTTTGTTAATCTACTGTTACTTTAATATTAACATATGATTAACAAATTGTTAAGTCAGCATTTTTCAAAAAACAAATTTTAACTTGTTAATGATAAATTAATATTCCCTTAATATTCTCTTAACAACTGAATCATAAGTTTCTATCATGAAAAAAATAAAATTAGCACACATTTCCGATTTACATCTCTGTAAAGATTACAAAAAGCAAAATATTCATCGCTTCAATCAATTAATCAAACTTGCTGTCGAAGAAAATATCGACCATTTAATTATCACTGGTGACATTTCAGATAACTCAAATGAAAATGACTACTTAATACTAAGAAAGATTCTCGAAACAAACAAACTCTATGATTCCAGCAAAACATCATTGGTAATTGGCAATCATGATATATTTGGAGGCATTCAGGTGATTAATGATATCTCCAATTTCCCGTTAAAATGCATGAAGACTAATTATCATAAAAAAGTTCTTTTATTTAAAAATTATTTCAAGGAACTTTTTGAAAACACAATTACAGTTTCAAAAAATATTTTTCCATATGCAAAAATTATTGGGAACATTGCATTAATAGGTCTCAATTCTATTGATAAATATTCTAAACTCAAAAATCCTTTTGCATCAAACGGGAAAATATCGAAAGAGCAAAGAAAAGCATTAAAAAAATTATTTGATTTGCCTTTGATTAAATGCAAATTGAAAATCATAATGATACATCATCACTTCTATAAAAATAATGCAGAAGCTAAGAGTTCATTCAATGCTCTCTGGAACAGAATTGAAAGTTATACAATGAAATTAAGAGGAAAGAAAAAATTAAT
Organism: Melioribacteraceae bacterium; assembly: GCA_037481715.1. Taxonomy (GTDB): domain Bacteria; phylum Bacteroidota; class Ignavibacteria; order Ignavibacteriales; family Melioribacteraceae; genus Rosettibacter. The sequence continues at coordinate 6,728 of JBBFLD010000010.1, read as the reverse complement.
TAAATTGTTCAGAAAAAATAATGTCAAACTCGTACTCCATGGACACAGTCATGAATTAAAAGAATACAACAGAAAAGAGATAAAATTCATAAATGCAGGAGGTTCTGTAGAAAATGATGAAATATCAGAACCAGGCTTATTTATCATTGAAATTGATAATGAAAATATTAAAACCAGTTTGAAATTTGTAAAAGAGGAAAAAGCAAAAAATCAAAAAGAAAAATTTTACAATGAAGAAATTTTAGTTGCTTACACTTCCTAATTTCTCAAATTAACAAATCACTTTTTCAAATCTGAAAAGTAAAATCAATTTCAGCTCCGATTAGCTTGTTTATTATTTATTAAACATGCCTATTCAAATAATAACCATTTATGATATTACAGAATCAAAAAGAATTAATGGCATAAATTATGCCTCTTTGAGTATTCTATTAAATGAGATTAGTATGCTTTTACTGAACAATAAAAAAACCTTTAAAGGCGGAGTTCATCCTAAAGCTTATAAGGAATTAACAGAAAATCTTCCCTTTGAAATAATGCCTGCACCAAAACAAGTTATCATTCCTCTTTCACAACATACAGGAAAGCCTGCAAGACCTTTAATCAAAAAGGGGAACGAAGTTAAAACTGGAGAATTAATTGCAGAACAGAATGGATTTATCTCTTCAAACATTCACAGCTCAGTTACTGGAAAAGTTATAAAGATAGGACAAGCTGTTAATTCAACTGGATTATTGAGAGAGTCAATATTTATTGAAACTTATGAAACTGAAGAATTTATTAAACTTCCCCCGCTTAACATTGAAAAAGTTTCGTCCGAAGAAATTATCCTAAGAGTTAAAGAGGCTGGAATTGTTGGATTGGGCGGTGCAGCATTTCCAACCCATGTAAAACTTTCACCTCCGCCAGATAAAAAAATTGACTATGTAATTCTGAACGGCTGTGAATGTGAACCTTATTTGACAAGAGATTATAGATTAATGCTGGAAAGAACTGATGATGTAATTTCAGGACTAAGACTTATAATGAAAGCTGTAAATGTAAACAAAGGGATTATAGGAATTGAGGATAACAAAATAGAAGCAATTCAAAAACTTGAAAAAGCCGTATCAAATTTTCCTGAAATTTCTGTTATTGCTCTAAAAACAAAATATCCTCAAGGTGCAGAAAAAATGTTAATTAAAGCAGCAACTAAAAGAGAAGTTCCCCCAGGCAAGCTTCCTTTTGATGTTGGCTGCATAATTCAAAATATTGGAACTGCTGTTTCAATTTATGATGCAGTAACAAATGGTGAACCGCAGATAACTGCTGCATTAACAGTTTCAGGAAAAGGCATTTACCAGCCTAAAAATTTAATTGTAAAAGTTGGAACTCCATTAATGGATGTTCTAAACTTTTGCGGCGGAATTAAAGAAGATGCAGTGAAAATTATTGTTGGCGGACCAATGATGGGATTTGCTCAATATGATTTGTCTGTCCCAATTACAAAAGCAACATCTGGAATACTTGTTCTAACAAAAGAAGAAGCATTTAATTTTGATGAAACAAATTGCTTAAGATGTGGAAAATGTGTTGAAGTTTGTCCTCTAAATTTAATTCCTACTCGATTGGCTCGTTTAACTCAATTTGAGAGATATGATGATGCAAAAAAACTTGGAATTACTGTTTGTATGGAATGCGGAACATGCACTTTTAACTGTCCTGCAAATATTCCTCTTGTTCAATGGATTAGATTGGGAAAACAAAAAGTTGTTAGCTTAACATAAATTTTTTGCAGATAAAAGAATTTCATTATGGAAACATTAAACAAATTAGAATTAAGCAGCTCACCTCATGTTCATTCTAAATGGTCTACAAAAAAAGTAATGTGGTTTGTTGTTCTTTCATTAATTCCTCCTTTAATCTCAGGTGTAATTTTTTTTGGTATCTATCAATTACTAATTGTTTTGGTTTGCGTTTTATTTGCTGCAGGAACAGAAGCAATTATAAAAAAAATTAGAAGAAAGAAAATTACAATTGATGATGGAAGTGCAGTAATAACTGGATTACTGCTTGGATTAATTCTTCCTCCAAATTTTTCATTATCAGCCGCAGCATTAGGGTCAATATTTTCAATAGCAATTGGGAAAGAATTATTTGGGGGATTAGGCTATAACATTTTTAATCCAGCATTAATAGGAAGAGCTTTTTTACAAGCTGCATTTCCAGTTGCAATGACCACATGGTCTAAACCAAATTTTTCTGTTGATACAATATCATCCGCTACTCCTCTTGCTGCTTACAAATTTGACAGAGTTCTAACTAAACTCGAACCAATGATTATTGGTAACATAAGCGGTTCAATTGGGGAAACATCTGCAATTGCAATTTTAGCCGGTGGAATTTTTCTAATTGCTGTTGGAATAGTAAACTGGAGAATTCCACTTTCAATGATAACAGGAATGATTCTATTCAGCGGAATATTCTGGATAATTGACCCAATAAAATATCCAAATCCATTATTTCATATTTTTGCCGGAGGTTTTCTGCTTGGAGCCTTTTATATGGCTACCGACTGGGTTACTTCTCCAGTTACTTCTAAAGGCATGTGGATTTTTGGATTTTGTATTTCACTTATAATTGTAGTAATAAGAATTTTTGGCGGCTTGCCGGAAGGAGTAATGTATGCAATATTAATTATGAATGCATTTGTACCTTTAATTAATCGTTTGACAGTTCCAAAAATTTTTGGAGAACAAAGCCGGAGTAAGCAGTAATGAAAAAGACTATTCAGATTGTTGCTGTTTTAACAATTATTGGAATAATATCAGGAGCATTGCTTACAAAAGTAAATCACTGGGCAAGTCCATTAATTGCAGCTAATAAAAAAGCAGAAACTGAAAAAGGAATTTTTCTCGTTCAACCTGATGGCAAATCTTATGAAAAAATTCATACAAGTGATATTGAAATCTACAAAGTATTTGACAGCAATAAAAATTTAATTGGCTATTCCCTGGCTTTAGAAGGAAATGGTTTTCAAGGAAAAATTAGATTGATGGCAGGAGTTTCGACTGATTTGAATAAAATTACTTCTATTGAAATCTTGGAACAAGTTGAAACTCCAGGTTTAGGTTCAAAAATCACAGAAGAAAATTTCAAAAATCAATTCAAAGGACTTCAAACCTTGCCGCAAATTAATTGGGTGAAAGGGAAAAAACCTGAAAATCCAAATGAGATTCAAACAATTACAGGAGCTACAATCTCTTCAAAATCTGTGGTTGCAATTGTGAACTATGGGATTCAAAAAGCAAGAAGCTTAAAAGAAAGAGGCGCTTTATGAAAAAACAAGTTTCTGTATGGAAGGAATTTACAAAAGGTTTATGGGAAATAAATCCTACATTCAAACAAATTCTCGGAATGTGTCCAACACTTGCAGTTACTGTTTCTGCCATAAATGGAATTGCAATGGCACTTGCAACTACATTTGTTCTTGTATTTTCAAGCTTTTTAATTTCATGTGTACGAAAACTTATTCCTAATCAGGTTAGAATTGCTTCTTACATTGTAATCATTGCAACTTTTGTTACAATTGCAGATTTAGTTATGAAAGCAAAATTCCCAGAATTAAGCAAAGCACTTGGTCCTTTTGTTCCATTGATAGTTGTAAATTGCATTATACTTGGCAGAGCCGAAGCATTTGCATCAAAAAATTCTCCTATAAGATCTGTAATGGATGCACTTGGAAATGGAATTGGATTTTTAATTGCTCTAACAATTATGGGAAGTATTAGAGAATTGCTTGGCTCAAGAACAATCTTTGGTTATCAAATTCTCCCAAATTCATTTGAGCCTTTGCTTGTAATGATTTTACCTGCAGGTGCATTTATTACTTTAGGTTTACTTATGGGAATTGCAAATGCATACATTGAAAGAAAGAAAAAAATTGAGCACGAAATTTTAATCAATAAATTCAGAGAGAGAGATTCAACTCAAATAAATTTATCTCATAATGCTGAATTAGCGGAGGAGTAAATGGACTTACTAATTATTTTTATATCAGCTGCTGTTGTAAATAATTTTGTGCTTTCAATGTTCTTGGGAATTTGCCCTTTTATCGGTGTATCAAATAAAATTTCTTCTGCTCTTTCAATGGGAATGGCAACAACTTTTGTTATGACTTTAACTGCTGTTGTAAGCTGGATTTTATATTTCAAAATTCTGATTCCATTCAATCTTGATTTTCTTCAAATACCTTCTTTCATTCTTGTAATTGCTTCTTTAGTTCAATTTGTTGAAATGGTTATTAAAAAAATTAGTCCGCCGCTTTATCGTGCACTGGGAATTTTTCTTCCATTAATTACAACAAATTGTGCAATTCTTGGATTGGCTTTAATTTTATCAATGAGAAATTATTCATTTCTTCAAAGTATATTTTTTGGATTAGGAGCTGGAACAGGTTTTACACTCGCACTATTAATCATGGCTGGAATAAGAGAAGAACTTGAACTGGCAGATGTCCCGAAAGTTTTTCGCGGTGCACCAATTACATTAATTACAGCTGGACTTTTAGCTCTTGCATTCATGGGTTTTGCTGGAATGATTTAACATGAAAAAAAGTATTTCATACATATTAATTTTCATTTTAATTGCTTCTTGCAGCAATCAAAAAACAATAAAGCGAACTACAATTGCAATGGGAAGCACCGTTGAAATTCAGGTTCGTGATGTCAATGAGGTTCTTGCCAATAAAGCAATAAATGCAGGCTTCGAAGAAGCAAGAAGAATTGATACTCTCTTTTCAACTTATATGATTGGAAATCCAATGTGGAAACTAAACAACACAGATGCAGATGAAATAATTGTTGATAAAGAATTTTTTAATGTATTGAAAAGATGTGATGAATTTTGGAAAGAAACAGATGGAGCTTTTGATGTTGCTCTCGGTAATTTAATTGAGTTAATTGGCTTTGATAAAAACTCACCGGATATTCCGCCGCCAAATAAAATTCAAGAAGCACTCAAAAAAATTGGATGGAAACATATCATCTTAAAAGAACCAAATATTTTAATTAAGCCGGCAAATATTAAACTTAATTTTAATGCATGCATTCCAGGTTATGCGGCTGATAGAATTGCAAATATTCTTTCAAATTATGGGATTAAAAATTATTTGATTAATGTTGGCGGAGAAATTTTTGCAAGAGGAAAAGATTGGAAAATTGGAATTCAGCATCCACGCAAAGAATTTGAATTACTTGCTTCACTAAATGTTGATGGAAAAGGTGTTTCAACTTCTGGAGATTATGAACAATTTTTTAGAAAAGGGAAGAAAACATTTACACATATTTTCAATCCTATTACTGGATATCCAGCAAATGAATGTCAATCTGTTACAGTTATTGCTGATGATGCAATGACTGCAGACGCACTTTCAACAGGAATTTTTGTTCTTGGTCCACGAAAGGGAATTAAATTAGCTGAATCTCTCAAAAATGTAGAAGTAATGATTGTTGATTCTTCTGGTACAATTTATCAATCTTCTAATTTTAAAAAATATCTATCGAGGTAACTATGGAAATGACATTGATAATTGCTGTTGCAACAATGGGAGGATTAGGATTTTTATTTTCAAGTGGATTGGCATTTGCAGATAAAAAATTAAGAGTAGAAGAAAATCCTTTAATAGGCAAAATTAATGAAATATTGCCAGGAGCAAATTGTGGTGCCTGTGGTAATGCAGGCTGTTATGATTTTGCTGTAAAAGTTGTAGAAGGGAAAATTCAGCCGAATGGTTGCCCCGTAGGCGGCGAAGAAACAACAAATTTAATTGCAGAGATTCTTGGAGTTAAAGCAGGAGAGACTGTTAAAATGATTCCAAGAATTTTATGCAACGGAAATAAATATAATGCTGCAAAGAAACCTGTTAATTATTTTGGACCTAAAAGCTGTGCTGTTATGTCAATTGTTGCTGGCGGCGATAAACTTTGTTACTATGGATGTTTGGGAGGTGGAGATTGCGTAAATGCATGCCCATTTGGTGCTATAATAATGAATGATAGTAATGAAATGCCTGAAGTGATTGAAGAGTTGTGTACAGGCTGCGGCTTATGTACAAAAGCATGTCCACGCAATCTAATTGAAATGCATCCTGTTGAAAGAAATGTATTTGTTTTTTGTAAAAACCAAGATGAACCAAAACGAGCAAAAGAAGTATGCAAAGCCGCATGCATTGGATGCGGAATATGTGCCCGCAAATCTGATGGCGGAATTGAAATGTTAAATAATCTTGCTGTAATCAATTATGATAAATTAGATATATCCAAAATTCCTTTTGATAAATGCAGCACTGGTGCAATTAAAATATTAAATTAATCGCTGATATATGGATTAATAATCTGTCTAAGTCAACTATTGTGTTTTTTCAGAAGGATGAAAGGCTTTCAATAAATTTTTATTGAATTAGAATTATAGAAATTATATTTCATACAAAACATCGAATCATGCGATGAAAATACTTGGTTTCTTAGCAGTTAAATTTTTTGAAACTGCAGGAGACGCAAAGTTTGCATAGAGCTTTTAGAGATTCTTCATCCGCCTTTTGGCGGACTCAAGAATGACACAACGTTTTCTTTTTTACCCTAAAAGTATTAATACTTTTCCGTCATTCTGAGGGAGTCCCGCCAAAAAGGCAGGACGACCGAAGAATCTGATTACTAAATTTTTTATAAGGTTCTTCGCTACGCTCAGAA
>JBBFLD010000009.1:0-123732 GCA_037481715.1 Melioribacteraceae bacterium | reverse complement strand
GAAGCTGCATTCTTTTTATAAATTCTAAATTCCTATTATATTTATCAATAATTCTTCCTGAAGAAAGCCAAATATAGTTACTATCATAAATAATATTCGGTGCATAACTATATTCACCAGGACCTTTACCTTCGCGGCCTATAACTTTTAATAAATCTAATTTATTCGAGAATACCCAGATTTTTTTTAGAAAAAAATCTGATATTAAAATTTTATCGCCTATAAGTTGAATATCATGGATGCGGCCTATAAAAAGCGAATCTTTGTAATAATATGTAAGAGTATCAATAACCTGGAGTTCATATTTATCTTCATAGTTTGATATGTATATATCATCTTTCTTTGTTGAACATTTAGCTGTAATTAATATTATGAGTAATGCTATTAAAAATCTTCTCATATTAATCCTGTTATTTATTTATTATAAACATCTGCAGTTATTACTATACTGCAGCCATTCATTACTTTTAAGAAAAACCCCAAAGGCATAAACATTAAAATTAACTTTCTTAACAAAGTGGACCGCAACAGTTATCCCCCGTTCTACAACACTCTTCGTTATCTAAATCAAGATAATATTTACATAGCTCAGTTTTAGCAATTGTTACTTTGCTTTCTAAAATAAAAAGCACCCCTATAAATAAAAAGAACAATGAGAATTAACTTCTTCATACTTCCTCCTTTTATTTGTTTTACTATTTTACAGCATTAAGCTGGTATTCATTTATATAAATTCTTAAACTAAAGAAATAAATAGAATAAAAACATTTCTGATTATCATACCTATCCCGAATTTATTCTCAATGGCTTTTCCAAAACATCCGCAGTCATTATCTAATCCAATAACACTACCATAAACGCTAATGAGAAAAAAGAACCCAAACAAAATTGTAATAACTGTAATCGATTCTTTTATGTTTTTTTGAGTAATAGCATTATCCCAAGAACTATTTCGATAACTGGTAAAAGTGTAGCTACTGCAATTTGTAATTCTTCATTCGTATTAATTATTACTTTTATTGAATCAAGCATTGGCTGAGGTTCTAATATTTTACTTGTCCCTGAGAAAAGAAGTAATCCAGAAATTAAATAATAAACAACCCAAAAAAGTAAATTCTTCATTTTTTTACAAACTTATTATTAACTTTTAATTGTATTTAATATTCTGAGATTATTTATTATCAATGATCTTTAATAGAACAAAGCATGCTTTTATTATTAATATCTATAAATGAGAATAGTTTTAGCAAGAATTTTTCTTATAATATCCAAAATATCTTTGCTCTTCTTATAATTAGAAAAATATCTATATAAAATTCTATAAAATATTTTAGAATTATAAAAAGTTATACAGATTTTATAATCGATTTGGTTATATTGTTTAATTATTTGATACTTTTTGAATTTTATACCCTCAAAAAATCTAATCACATTACCCTCTTGTAAAATAACATTTTTTGCTGCTTAAATATAATATGGGGGGGGTAATTGTCAAGAAAAAAATTCTATATTATATTAAAAAAATTTTTTTACGATTATTTTTTTAGTCATTCTCAGGAATTCTTTTTTACACTTATTAAATATTTCATATTCCAGCTTTCGCGGGAAGGATCCTATGCTCGGTTGTACAACAAGTTCCGAACATCACACAAACTTCTGCTAGAATGTTAGATGATTATTATGTTATTCACTTTCATTAATAAATTTTTATTCATAACAACTCATCAATTCGTGTCCCAAAAATTTAAGTATGGCTGTGATTACATTGATATCGTCGATATAACCATTAGAGGGGTTAGATTAAAATCTAATATCATTATCCCTTAAATTACAATGGCAATTCAAAACCGAGACTAAACTTAACCAGCTTAGAAAGTCTATAGGATGTAGGCCCATTAAAGTAGCTTGTTTTATATTCACGATTAATTGGAATTTGATATTGAAATTCTGCATTTAATATTTCAGAAAATTTTAACCCTGTCCCTAAGGTAATAAAAGGAATAATTACATTTTTAATATGGAATTCTCTTATATAATTCTCTTTATTAAAATGAATACCAACCCCGGTTATGAAATAAGTTTTATTGTTAATATTTATATGAACCAATTCATTTATTTCAAAACCATTATATCTATCTTCATTTGTCCATAAATATCCAGCAGCGGTGTTTAACGAAAAGATTTCTGACAAACGATAAGTGTAGGATAAATAAAAACTGGTAAGATAAATTCCAGTTTCATCTTTTTGCTTGTATGCAAAAATACCTGTTCCTTCGGTTTTACTGAAGAATAAAAATGGTTCGATTTTGAATCCGAGAGAATGATTTTGAGGGTAGCAAACCGTTGAAAACAAAAAAGAGTAGAAAATAATGTAGTATATATTTTTAATGTTCTTCATTCTACCCTCAATAAAAAATAATCAATAGTACAGTTTGAGAGTGAAATTTATAAAAGAATTTTTTAGAAAGTCATTTAACCAAATATTAAAGTGAATTTAAAATCAATAATTTTGTTTATGATAAATCATTTTTTCTTAAAATTAACTATACTAATCATAATACTGCATTAATTCATGTCCGAGAAATTTAATTACTGCTGTTATAACTCCTAAATCATCAAGATAACCAATAAGTGGTGCTAAATCTGGTATAGCATCAATTGGTGTTATGAAATAAATTAATGCACCAATAACAATCGACTTGCGATACCATGATACGCTCTTATCTTTCATATATCTGTAAAGTGCTTTAATATCTTTTGCAAAGCGTATTTTGTTGCCGACTTTTTCTAATTTTGTCCACAAATTTTCTTCGATATAATTTGATTTTTCTTCAAATTCTTTTTCTGAACTTACTGTGCTTAGTTCTTTAAGGTCTCTGTCATAAAATTCGTACGACATATTTATTTCTCCTTATAATTTTCGAACCAGTCAAAAATTGTTTTCCACCATAATAATGAATTTTGAGGTTTGGTGACGAAATGATATTCATCAGGGAAATATAATAACTTGCTTGGTATACCTTTTCGTTGCAAAGTAGTGAAAAGTTCAAATGCCTGTCCTTCAGGTACTCTAAAATCATTTGCTCCATGGATTACTAATGTTGGAGTTTTAAAATTATCTGCATAACGATGCGGCGACCATAATTCATATAATTTTCTGTTTGTCCATGGAGTGCCATTAAATTCCCATTCAGGGAACCAGAGTTCTTCTGTTGTTCCATACATGCTTTCAAGATTATAAACTCCAGCATGTGAAACTAAAGCATTGAATCTATCTGTATGACCTAAAATCCAGTTAATCATATAACCACCGTAAGATGCACCAGCAGCAAATGTATTTTTGGCATCAATAAATTTGAAATTGTCTATTGCATAATCGCATGCATTCATTAAATCAATATAAACTTTGCCGCCCCAGTCGCCGGAAATATCATCAACAAATTTTTGTCCATAACCTGTGCTGCCTCTTGGATTTGGTGCAACAACTACATAACCCTTTGCAGCAAACATTTGTAAATTCCATCGGTAATGAAAATCGTCTGACCAATGTCCCTGAGGACCACCATGAATTAAAAATATCATCGGATATTTTTTCTTTGAATCAAAGAACGGGGGTTTTATTAAAATTGATTGAACTTTTGCACCACCAGCACCTTCACTCCAGAATGTTTCTATATCATTAAATTTTATTTGTGAAAGCAAGTCATTATTTAATTTTGTTATCTGCTCAATCCCTCCTCCATTAGTTTTAAGTGCAAATATTTCTGAAGGCATTGTTGTTTTTTGTCTCTTAAAAAATATTACTTCGCCATTTTGTGAAATAATCATCTCTTCATTTACGCCATCTTTAACGAATGTTAACAAATCTCCGGTCTCAACATTTATTCTATAAATAGAATTATAAATTTGATTTGCTGCATCGAAATAAATGTACTTACCATCAGGGGACCACAAAATTTGTCCAACCGATAAATCAATTTTTTCCGTTAAATTTCTTAAAGTGCCTGTTGTTCTGTTATACAGAATTATATCCTGTTTATCAGCTTCAAATCCAGCACGAGCCATTGAACGAAATGCAATATATTTACCGTCAGGAGAATAGACAGGTTGATTATCATTTCCTAAACTTTTTGAAATTTTTTTGTAAGGTGCTGCTTTGCCGCTCTTGATATCTGAAACATTCACAATGAAAATATCATTATTCGTACTTGTTGCAACTACTTTATCTGTATTCATCACAAATGCAATTTCTTTTCCATCGGGAGAAAATGTATAATCCTGACTGCTTCCTAAATCAATCGGTGGAACATCATATTTTGTATTTAATATTAAATCATAATATTCTTTCTTCTCGATATCGTATAAAAATAAATGACTTCTTTTTTCATCACGCCATCTGTTCCATGCACGAAACATTAGTTCTGTAATTAATTTTGCTTTGACTTTGCTTTCTTCTTTTTCTTTATCTTTTTGTTCATTGCAATTCTGGTCATTGCATTCAGGATATACTTCTGAAACAAACAAAATTTTCTTACCATCCTTTGACCAAACTATACCAGATGCACCAGTATAAAGATTTGTAAGTTGAACATCATTTTTACCATTTAAGTCGCACAACCAGATATTATTTTTATATTCATATGAAATTAATTTCCCATCAGGAGAAAATTTTGGATTACTTTCATTCTCTTCAGAATTTTTAAGAGGTCTTAAATTTTTGCCGTCAGAATCAATAAGCCAAATATCTGAGTTGCCTTTATTTTTTTCGATGTCATAAGAAGTAACTGTAAATGCGATTGTTTTTCCATCTGGCGAAACATCAAAGCTTCCGATTCTTTTCATTGCCCAGAGGTCTTCTGATGTCATTGCTCTTTTTTGTTGAGCATTAAATTCACCCGCAAAAAGACATATCAATAAAATTAGAATCAGCGGAATTCTAAATAAAACTTTCATCATTACCCCGAGGTTGTTTTTCTTTATAATAAAATTATAAAAAGATGGCTGGAATTGAAAATGAGAATTTGATTGGATTTCAGAAAATTTATGAAATAAAATTAACTCAATAGCTCTTCATCTCTGTAAAGCAGAAGAATTGCAGATTGATTTACAATCACAAATTTTTGTTTTTCAATTTCGACTTCAATTGCATCTTTGCGGAGGAATAAAGCAAAATCTCCTTCTTTTGCCTGAAGAGGAAAATATTTAATTGATTTTCGTTCTTTCCATGGCTCATCATCATCAACAGGAATTCCGATTGGATATCCAGGACCAACTTTAATAACATAACCTCCCTGAACTTTTTCTTTTTCATGAACGCCGGGAGGCAAATAAAGCCCGCTGTTTGTTCTTTCAAGATTTTCTTCGGGCTTAATTAAAACACGGTCGCCAACTATAATTATTTTATCTGTGTTAATCAAAGTAAACTTCTATTATATTTCACATGCAAAAATAAAAAAGTTAGTTCAGAGCATCAACCAAGGTAAATGCAAAATGAAAGAACTATGGAATAAACGATATTCTATTAATGAATACATTTACGGCAAAGAACCAAACGAATTTTTAAAACAAGAACTTCAAAAAATATCTCCGGGAAAAATTTTATTTCTTGGGGAAGGTGAAGGAAGAAATGCAGTTTATGCTGCAAAGCTCGGTTGGCAAGTTGATGCAGTTGATTTCAGTGAAGAAGCAAGAAAAAAAGCTTTAAATCTTGCTGATGAAAATAATGTTAAAATAAATTACATAATTAATGATATTGCAGAATTCATCCCAAATTCAAATCACTATGATGCTGCTGGAATTTTTTATTTACATCTTGATGAAAATCTCAGGAAATTAGTTCATAGAAAAATTATTGATGCACTCAAACCATCCGGCAAAATAATAATTGAAGTATTTGAAAAAGAGCAATTGAAATACAATTCGGGGGGTCCAAAAGAAGAATCACTTCTTTACTCACTCGAAGAAATTACAGAAGATTTTATTGAGCTTGATTTTGAAATTTTTGCAAAAGAAAAAATACATCTGAACGAAGGAATGGCACACAAAGGAGAAGCCGCTGTAATCAGATTTGTTGGTGTAAAGCCCTTATTCCCAGATAATCATCCATAATAACTGAAAACCACAGAAACTAATATTTGATTCTTTAGTTTCCTATTGCATATATTTTGCCAAAAGAATTTTTCTGCTTCCCAATGAATGATAAAGAGAAAATATTAACACATGCACAAGAAATATTTTTCCGTGAAGGATTTTATAAAATCAGCATGGACGAGTTTGCTTCCTCTTTAAGAATGAGCAAAAAGACTATCTATAAACATTTTGCCTCAAAAGAAGAACTTGTTAAGTCAACTGCATATTCTTTCATGCAGAAAATCAAAAAAGAAATTGAAGCAGTAGTAAAAAGCAATCTGCATTCCGTTGAAAAAATTGTTTCAATTATCAATATATTGAAAGACATTGGCATAAGCAGAATGAGTGAACGATGGCTTAATGACATAAGACTTTATATGCCTGCATTATGGAAAGAAATTGATTCATTCAGACAAAAACTTTTGAACAAAAACATATCAATAATTTTTTCTCAAGGAATTAAAGAAGGATATATCATTGATGTGCCTCATCAAATAATAATTAATGTTTTTATGAGTGCAATTCAATCGGTTATTAATCCGGATTTCATCATGAACAATAACTTTTCGATAAGCGAAGCAATTAATTCAACATTAAAAATATTATTGAACGGAATATTAACAGAAAAAGGGAAAAAAGTTTATAACAAACTCTTAAAAAATAAAAAGCAGGTTCAGCATGATTTCGAAGATGAATAATTTTTTTGCAGTTCAGTGCAGCAAATTTTTCTTGTTAATTACACTTCTAATTATCAACAGCTGCAGCAAAAATAATCACAATTTTATTGAAGAGTCAGGCACAATAGAAGCTACAGAAGTGATTATAAGCTCACAAGTTGCAGGCAAAGTAATAAAAATACTCAAAGATGAAGGAGATAAAGTTTTTGCAGGTGATACAATTTTAATTATTGACCAGGAAGCATTATTGCTACAATTAAAGCAGGCTATTGCTAATCGTGACATCGCAAAAGCACAATATGATTTATTGATAAAAGGTGCACGCAAGGAAGATATCAAACAAGCAGAAGAATCGTTAAAACAAGCAGAGGCAAATTTTATACTTGCTAAAAGTGATAAAGACAGAATGGAAAATTTATATCAAACAAATTCAATTAACAGAAGACAATACGAAGAAGCATTAACTCGATATGAAGTTGCTCTTGCACAATTAAATTCAGCAAAAGAATTATACAACAAAGTAAAAAATTATGCTCGTCCCGAAGAAATAGCACAAGCAAAAGCTAATTATGAAAAAGCTGCAGCAGCCGTAGGATTAATTGAAAAAAATATTCGTGATTGTTTTGTTACATCGCCTGTTAATGGATTTATTGTAAAAAAATTTGTTGAAGCAGGCGAAACAGTTTCAATGATGTCTTCACTTGTTAAAGTCTCAGATTTATCAGAAGTAAAATTATCAATTTATGTTTCGGAAACAGATTTAGGAAAAATTAAACTTGGACAAAAAGCAGAAGTAACAGTAGATTCATTCAAAGACAAAATTTATAAAGGAACAATTATTTATATTTCACCCGAAGCAGAATTCACGCCCAAAAACATTCAAACCAAAGATGAAAGAACAAAACTCGTCTTCGAAGTAAAAATAAAAATTCCCAATCCAAATTTTGAATTAAAAGCAGGAATGCCGGCAGATGCGAGAATTTATCTTTTGGAATATAAAAACTGATTATTTAAGAAATTATTGAACTGAAGAAATTTATAGTTTTATATAATTACAAAATTACAAGATTGCAAAATTGCAAGATTTAAGAATATCATTTTAGAAAAGAGAATTATTAATATACAATGAGAATAAATTTTTGATTGTGATTTTTAATAATTCGAAGAAAAATCTTAAACAATATATAAGGATATAATATGAAAGTACTGAAATTTGAAGATATGAAAGTTTGGCAGGATGCAAGATTATTTGTACAAAAAATTTATAAGATTACAGAAAATGCACAATTCAAAAAAAATTACAGTTTTAGAGAACAGATTCAAAAAGCATCGATTTCAATAATGAACAATATAGCTGAAGGTTATGAAAGGGATTCGAATAAAGAATTAATAAAATTTCTTTCGTACTCAAAAGGTTCTTCTGGAGAATTAAGGAATATGCTTTATATTGCACTTGATCTAAAATATATATCCCAAGAAGAATTTCAAGAACTTCTTGAAATGAATTTATCGATTTCAAAACAACTTTCCAATTTTATTAAGTATTTAAAAAACAGAAATAAATAACTATGAAACCAAGACAAAAACAAAATGTTATAATTTTACAATCTTGTAATTTTGAAATCTTGCAATCTTGTAATCTTATAAATATATAAAAATGAACTCCATCACCATAAAAAACTTAAGCAAATCTTACGGAAGCATAAAAGCTGTAAATGGAATAAGTCTTTCTGTCGATAAAGGAGAAATGTTTGGATTGGTTGGTCCAGATGGAGCAGGAAAAACTACTACAATCAGAATTTTATGCGGATTAATTGAACCAGATGAAGGTGAGGTAATTTTACTTGGAAAAGATATTTTAAAAGAAAAAAAAGAAATTCAGAATAACATCGGATACCTTTCACAAAAATTTAGTCTTTATGGTGATTTAACAGTAGATGAAAACATAGAATTCTTTGCAGAGATTCATAATGTTCATAATTATCAAAACAGAAGAGATGAGTTATTAGAATTTACCAGATTAAAACCATTTCGCAAAAGACTTGCTGAGCAGTTATCCGGCGGCATGAAACAAAAACTTGCACTTGCATGCAGTTTAATTCACAAACCTAAAATTTTATTTCTCGATGAACCAACTACAGGCGTTGATCCAGTTTCAAGACGTGACTTTTGGAAAATTTTATCTCAACTTCTAAAAGAAGGAATTACTATTTTCATGACAACTCCCTACCTTGACGAAGCAGAAAGATGCCATAGAATTGCAATGATGAATAAAGGAGAAATTATAGCTCTTGACCAGCCGAATAAACTAAAAGAAAAAATAAACAAACAGATAATTGAAATTGTATGTAGTCCAGTCAGAAAAGCTTACAGCATATTAAAAGAAAAAACTAATCATGAAGTTCAGCTCTTTGGAGACAGAGTTAATATAATGACTGACATTTCTTATGATGAAAAAGAAATAATTAATTTACTTTTAGAAAATAACATTGAAATTATTGATTCAAGAATTACAGTGCCTTCGCTGGAAAATATTTTTATGCACTTAATTAAATAGTAAAAAAATTTGATGTTATAAATGATTAACTCAGAAGATATGATTCAAGGGCTTTGTAGACTTTTTCTTTTGGCATTTGTTCGCCTGTCCATATTTCATAAGATTTAGCACCTTGTTCTACAAACATTTTCAATCCTGTTATAATTCTTGCACCTTGAGATTCGGCAAGCTTGAGCAATTTGGTTTTAATTGGGGTGTAAACTACATCGAATACAATTTGATCTTTTGTGAAAGATTCTAAAATTGTTGTAGCTGCATCATCAACATCCGGATACATTCCAATTGATGTAGTATTTACAATCAATTTCGAATTTCTGAAAACATCAATAAGATCTGGAGGAACAAGCGGATAAGATTTAATATTTGAAAAAAGCATTTTTGTAGAAAAATATTCTTTCAAAGATTCAGCCAGCTGCTCTGTTCTGTTTATAATATTAATTCTTTCTACCTTAAAATTTCGAATCAAAGAATAAATAACACTTCGTGATGCACCACCAGCACCTATCACTGTTACTGTTGTTCCTTGAAGCTCTTCTTTGTAAGGAAGCAAAGATTCTGTTACACCCAACACATCTGTATTGTATCCTCTCAAAATTCCATCATCATTTACAATTGTATTGACTGCTCCGATAATACTTGCTTCTTCAGATATATCTTTCAGAAAAGGTAAAACTTTTTCTTTAAGCGGAATTGTAACATTAAATCCTTTAATGCCAAGTGCAATCATTCCTTTCAATGAATCTTTCAATGCTGATGGAGGAACATCAAAAGGAAGATAAATATAATTTAAGCCTGATAACTCAAAAGCAATATTGTGCATTAATGGAGAATAAGAATGCTTAATTGGATGACCAATTACACCAACAATTTTGGTGTTGTGACTAAATTTATTTTGAATTTGCATGGCAGTATTCAAGATTTATTTTCTTCGAGCAGTTTTACAAAAAGTTTTGAAGATTTTACATCTGGATAATCTTTTGTAAATTCATTCTTAATATCTGGATCAAGTTCAAAGGCTTTTTTCAAACAATCAATTGCCTGCTGGGTATGACTTAATAGAAAATTAATTTTTGCTTTGTTATAATAAATTCCAGCATAATCAGGTTTTAATCTCAAGCATTCATCGTATGCATTTAATGAATCAATCCATCTTCCCATTTCAAAATATGTTTCTGCTAATTTAAACCAGGCATTAAAATTATCTGGATTTAATTCAATTGCTTTTTTATAACTTTCTACCGAATCCTGAAGTTTACCAATAGAATATTCTAAATCAGCCTTTGCATACCATGCATCTTCCGGGTCAGAAGTTAAAGAAATTGCAGTATTAAAATCTTTCAATGCAAGCTGATATTTACCAATTGAATCATAACAATAGCCGCGGGCTAAATAAGCTTCGTAATATTCAGGGTCTAATTTTATAGCTTCGCTGTAACATTTAATAGCATTATGAAACGAGCCCATCTCTTCATAAGTTTGTCCCATGTTGAAAAGAATTGTCTCATCATCTCTATCTAACTCATATGCTTTTTTGTATGCATTAAGTGCATCATTAAATTTGCCTAACTTAAAATATGCATAACCGCAATTGAACCATGAACTCGAAAAATCTTCTTTAAGTGCAATTGAAAATTCAAAAGCATCAATTGCTTTTTTCCATTCTTCCAATCTTAAGTGAACTATTCCTTTATTGTACCAAGCAGTATAACTATCTGGCTCGCTGTCAAGATAAGTGTCGTATGCTTTCAATGCTTCTTCAAGTTTATCGGAATTTTCATAACAATAACCAAGTTCATACCATGCTTCTACAAATGTTGGGTCAATTTCAAGAGCTTTTTTAAAATTAGAAATTGCTTCTTCAAATCTTTCTTTGCGTTCGTATAAAAGCCCGAGACTATACAATGTCTCTTCGTTATTTGGTTCTATCGATAAAGCTTTATTGAGTGATTCAATTGCTTCTTCAAACATTCCGAGATTATCTTCTGCAATAGAGATATTGATATATGAATCTACATCAACGGGGTTAAGAGAAAGAGCTTTCTGAAAACATTTATAAGCTTCTTCGAACTCAAATGAGTTGTTCAAAAAAATGCCTTTAAATTGCCACATGTCGGAATTATACGGTGCAACCTGAAGTACTGCATCGGTCAGATATAATCCATCTTCAATGTAATCATATTCAAGACAAAGCTGAATAGTATCTTCAATTAAATCAATATTTGAAAGTATCTGACCATTATCGATATAATCGCGGCATAAATCAATTTTTGATTTAATTTCTTCTTCACTTATATACGAATTATAGTCATCAAAATATTCTTCTGAAAAATTCATTTATACTCCTTAGAAATTCAATGGAAAATGTATTACTAAGGTATATTAAAATCAAGTTGATTTTGTGATATAAAATTTGTTATTGAAAAATGGAAAGAAAAAAGGAAAAAATTTTACATCACTCAGTTAAAATTGAGGTGAAAAAATTTTTCCACTAAACGTTAAATTACTTTTTCAAACTTTTTTGATGAAAATTCTTTTATTCCTTCTGCAAAGTTAAATTTATATGCAACCAACTCTTGATTAAATTTTTCTTTGAATAAATACTTAATAAAATTAATAAAACTTTCAGAACAATCTTTTTTGACAATATGATATGTGCTTCGTAGAGGAGAACAGCTTATCATTTTAGAGCCAACTACACATTCATTTTCCATCGCTTTTGAAACAATAAAATCACATTCTTCACAACTAAGTTCGTAATCTTTTGACATACTCCAGTGAGATTCAGAAAGATATTTCCCAAATTCATCAAATGAATTTTGTTTGAGACTTTCAATGGCTTTTTCAACTCGTTCCCTTTCTTTTACATTATAAAGAACACGATTAAAAATTTTCTTCGGGAGCATATGATAATGCTTAATCAAAAAATCAAATCCAACATCGCGCAAATTTTTAATTCCCCAGATATAAAGTCTTAAACCTTTTACACCAACTTCACACTCTTCTATTCTTTCATTACAAATCTTCAAAGAATTATTTATTCTTTCACTGGTATCAATTATTACTACTTCAAAATTATTTTTTACAGGAATTGTTTTATATTCTTTTGAACGCAAATCATAAAAAAAGAATTTATTCTTTTTTGACAATAAAGTGGTGTAATAATGAGTTTTATTAGAAATCTTGCCAATTATGTTCAAATCATTTTGGTAAATTAAATTTACCAGTTCATCGATGTTCAAATTAAGTCGAAATGATTTTTTAATTGCAGAAGCAAAAGCTGTTTGAATAGAAGCATATTTCCCTATTCCCAAACACTCTGGCACATCAGAAGAATAAACACAATCAAATCCATTATGAATCAAATTATTCTTTTTAAATGTTTTTACCAATCCAACATGATATTTAAAATCGATACTTTGTTCATCACGAATATCGCTCAAAGAAAATTCAATCTTTCTGTCATTATTTACATTGATAATGTTTACGATGTTATCTTTTCTCTTTCTTAAAACGACAACATTATATGTATCCAATGATGCTGATAATAATATGCCGTCATTATAATGTGTGTGGTCGCCAAGAAGAATCATGCTTGCTGGAGTAATTGCAATATTTGAATTGCTAAAATCACCAAAAGCTTCTTCAAATTTTGATTTGACCTGCAAAGCTTTTTCATAAATCTGTTCTGAAGAATTATACTCATCAAATATTTTCATCATTTATCTCCAAATCTTTTATTGAAAGAGCAAAGAATGTTTTTGTCTTATTAAAACTTATTTTATAATTAATAATGACAATTTATTTATAAAATTATTCGAAATTATCATTTCAAAACTAATAAAAGTATCTTAAACCAGAAATGAATGCTTGAATTTAAATTAAACGAATTTTTAAAAGATAGTTGAGAGGAAAATTTTTAATTACATATTCTTAATCAGAAATGACTTTTAGCTTGCCTTAGAACTGCGCCAGTTGTTGATTCTAAAATTATTGATTTAGAAATTTTATAGAGAGGCTTTATGCCAGCCGAATTTTTATCAACAAGCACTTCCCATTCACCATTAGGGAGCGGAAATTCAAGATTCTTATTTTCTTCGGCATTAAACAGCACCATAAAAATGTTATCTTCATTTTTTAATAAGTAACAAAAGCCAAATTCACTTTCATAATGGTCATAAAATGAAATGTCGTGATAATCTGCTCTTCTAAATGCTGAATAAGTTTTTCTTAATTCTATCAATCCTTTGTAGTAATCATATAATTCTTTGTTAATATCTCGATGATGATAATTCAAATAGTTTGTTGAATTATCTTTGTTGTAAGAATTATAATCAATTTGACTTTTGTGAGAATCTATAATTTTGGTTTTAGAAGAAATAATTTTTGTGCGTGCAAATTCCTGTCCTTCATGTATCATTACAATCCCTTGTGAAGTTAGAAGAAACAATGCTGCAAGTTTATTCAGCTTCAACTGCCGTGGAGTTAATTTCACAAACTTATTTACGTTGTTAATCACTTTATCTGGACGGAATTTATTATCAGCTATTCTGATAAAATCTCCAAGTGTATAGCCATCATGAGATTCAAGATAATTTACAGAATGTTCTTTTTTATAAAAAAGACCATGTTCATCATTTATCAATGTTCCATTGACATAACTTTTTATTCTTTGTGGAGAATTATTTCCATACCATTGACCGAAAATCCAGCCTAATCCATAGAATGGATTTTCACCTTTAATTCCGTTTCTTATCTGGTCGTTCCAAGCTGCAAAATTTTTTTCTGAAAAACCTCTTGGATTATATCCACCACCCCATGCTTCTGCAATCAGAATAACATTTGGATTTATTTTTCTTGCCTCACGGCCAATCATTTCAATTGTTTCCCAATCAATCAATGTACCTAAATCAAAACGGAATCCATCTATGTGATATTCTTTCATCCAATATAAAATACTATCAACGATTAATCTTCTCACCATTGGTCTTTCTGATTTCAAGTCGTTACCACAGCCGCTGTGGGAAATATAGTTTCCATTTTCATCAAGTCGAAAGTAATATTCTTTGTCAATTTGTTTTAAGTTGCCAAGTTCATATTCAGAAAGATGATTATAAACAACATCCATTATCACAGCAATATCTTCCTTATGAAATGCTTTAACTACATTTTTAAATTCATTTATTTGCTTCCCGCTTTTTCCAATCCATTTATTCCATTTGAAATTAGTTTCTGAATAGTAAGCTGCAGGAGCAAAGAATGCTGCTGTCATATAACCCCAATGGTTTCTTTCATAAGGATTCCATGAATTGAAGAAATTTCCCTTTAGTTTTCCAAATGGAGCTTCGCAATAACCAAATTCTTGAACAGGCATAATTTCAACTGCATTTACTCCAAGTGATTTTATATAATCAATTCCTCCAGTAATTCCTTTTTCAATTAATCCAGAATAGGTTCCTCGTTTTTTTGCTCCTGAAGATTTATGCGCAGTCATATCTCTGACATGCATTTCATAAATGATTAAATCCTGCCAGTCAATTTTTTGCCATGTGGTTCCTTCCCAGTCAAATGGTTCATCTTTAATTACAATAGATAATCGAGGGTTGAAGTATGAAGTAAAAGTTGCAACTGCTTTTGAGTAAGGGTCAATACAAATTGGTTTATATGAATTAGCTAAATCTTCTCCTGCATGATAAATTTTATATCCATAAAATTTATTGTAAAGTTCAGAATCAATTTCAATTTCCCAGACTCCATCATCATCCATTAACATAAAATATTCTTTGTGAATTTTATCTTCTGGTTTTTCAAAAACACATAACCTTACCTGAACAGCTGAAGGTGCAAATAGTCTGAAAATTGTTCTGCCATTTTCTACATAAGAGCCAAGTTTTTTACTTGAATAGTAATTATCTAATTCTTTACAATTATTCTGTAAAGTTGATACGGGGGATTCAAGTATATTTTCTTTATCAATTACAAACAAATATCACCTTAGTTAGAATTATGAATAAACCACACTGAATTATCGAAAGATTTTAAAAATAGTTTGCATGTGACTTAATTTTTCCCTCGAAATTGTGTTCCAAATTTCTGGCTGTGAAAATTTTTTTAGGCAGAATATAATTTTAATGTTTCTTTCAATTCCTGAAATAATAATTTTATAAAAATCGTTCTTATAAGAATTAAATCATTTTAATAATTATCAATTTCATAATTTTTATTATATTGATAAAACATGCCTTCAATCTGCACTCTAAAAATATCATAATTGTGTAAAAATAAATTCTTTATTGTGGCATTATTTCTGAATAAAAGAAAAAGTCCATAATAATAAAATGGTAATTTTGTATGATAATTCACACCATAGACTTATTTATAATTATTGCATACTTCGCAATTATATTAGTAATTGGAATCTTGGTTTCAAAAAGAGCAATTAAGGATATTGATTCATATTTCCTGGGCAGTAATGCTCTTCCATGGTGGATACTCGGAATCTCAAATGCTTCCGGTATGTTCGATATTACAGGAACTATGTGGCTTGTTTATTTAATGTTTGTATATGGATTGAAAAGTGTTTGGATTCCATGGCTCTGGCCCATCTTTAATCAAATCTTTTTAATGGCATATCTTTCAATCTGGTTACGACGTTCAAATGTTATGACAGGAGCGCAGTGGATTGAAACCCGTTTTGGTAATGGAAAAGGAGCAAGACTGGCTCATTACATTGTAGTTTGTTTTGCACTTGTGAGTCTTGTCGGTTTTATTGCTTATGATTTCAAAGGGATTGGAAAATTTGCAAAAATATTTTTGCCATGGGATTTATCTCCTGATGCTTATGCTGTAATTCTGATGAGTATTACTGCAATTTATGCTGTAAAAGGCGGAATGGTCAGTGTTGTAGCAACAGAAGTGCTTCAATTTTTAGTTATGACAATTGCATCAATTGCTGTTGGAATCGTAGCGATGAACACTGTATCACCCGATGCATTAAATGCTGTTATTCCTTCGGGATGGAAAGAAGTTTTCTTTGGATGGCATTTAAATCTTGACTGGACAGGAATTATGGATTCTGTTAATCAAAAAATTGCTCAGGATGGCTATGAACTTTTTACAATATTTATGATGATGGTTTTATTCAAAGGAATTTTAGTTAGTGCTGCCGGTCCAGCTCCAAATTATGATATGCAAAGAATCCTTGCAACAAAAAATCCAAAAGAAGCTGCAAAAATGAGCTGGTTTGTTTCTGTTGTCCTTTTCTTCCCAAGGTATATGATGATAGCAGGTCTAACAGTTCTTGCATTAGCATTCTTAATGCCTGAACTAAAAGCTATGGGTTCAAATATTGATTTTGAAATGGTTTTGCCATTAGCATTGAAAAATTTAATCCCTGTAGGTTTAATCGGCGTTTTATTAGCTGGATTATTGGCTGCTTTCATGTCAACTTATGCAGCCACATTAAATGCTGCACCAGCTTATGTTGTCAATGATGTTTATAAAAAATTTATAAACCCAAATGCACATCCTAAAAAGTATGTCAAGCTGAGTATAATAGTTTCAATTTTCTTTGCTGTGCTGGGTTTTGTATTTGGCATTCTTGCTCAATCTGTTAATCAAGTTACGTTATGGATTGTAAATGGTCTGTGGGGAGGTTATACAGCTGCAAATGTTCTTAAATGGTATTGGTGGAGATTAAATGGATATGGATATTTTTGGGGAATGGTAATTGGGATTGCTTGTGCTTTACTTATGCCAGTGTTATTCCCTAATTTGCCTGCATTAAATGCATTTCCATATGTCCTTGCAGTATCTGTAATCGGCTCTATCCTTGGAAGTTATTTAACAGAACCAGAACCAGATGAAGTTTTAATGAAATTTTATGTTAGAGTAAGACCATGGGGATTATGGAAACCAATCAGAAAAAAAGTTGAAGAACGTTTTCCTGAATTTAAATCAGATGCAAATTTTAAAAGAGATATTTTTAATGTTGCAGTTGGAATTATCTGGCAAACAACTCTTCTTGCCGCTCCAATGTATCTTGTTATAAAAGAATATAAATATTTGGTAATCACTTTAGTTATTACTTTGATTACCTCAGTCATTTTGAAATTTACCTGGTGGAATAAGTTAGAAGAAATTGCAGGAGAAAAAACAGAGAAATTCTATAACGAAATTGCAGAAAAAATTAAATAATCTATATGAGAGATGAAGCTGTTCAAATAGAAACGAAAACAAAAATTTCTTTATTGGAAAAAATTTCTTATGGATGCGGTGATTTTGCTTCCTCGATGTTTTGGAAATTATTTTCAATGTATCTTTTATTTTTCTATACAGATATTTTTGGCCTTCCTGCCGCTGCTGTTGGCACCATGTTTTTGATTACAAGAATCTGGGATGCAATTAATGACCCTATGATGGGTGCAATTGCAGATAGAACTAACACACGCTGGGGAAAATTTCGCCCTTATCTTTTATTTGGTGCAGTCCCTTTTGCAATAATTGGAATCATAACTTTTACCACACCAAATTTATCTGCTACAGGAAAACTAATTTATGCATATGCAACTTATACTTTGATGATGATGATTTACACAGTTGTAAATGTTCCTTATTCATCTTTGATGGGTGTTATAACCAACGACACAAACGATAGAACATCTCTTGCATCATTTAGATTTATTGGAGCTTTTTCCGGCGGAATACTTGTAACTGCTACAGCTAATTATCTGATAGATTATTTCAGCAAAGGAAATAATTTATCTCAAGGCTATCAATGGACAGTTGGATTTTATGCTGTACTTGCAGCTATATTTTTTATTTTAACATTTGCAGGAACAAAAGAAAGATTAAAACCAGCAAGAGAAAAAAAATCTTCTCTTAAAAATGATTTGAAAGACCTTGCACATAATAAACCTTGGTTCATAATGCTGGGGGCAGGAATTTCTGTTTTGATTTTTAATTCTTTACGTGATGGTTCAATTCTTTATTACTTCAAATATTTTATTAAATCTCAGGAAATAAACTTACTTGGACATAAATTCAACTTATCTCATTCAGAATTATCATCTGCATATATGACAATCTGGCTTGCAACTAATATCATCGGTGTTATACTTGCAAAACCAATTTCTTCTTTAATTGGGAAAAAGAAAACTTTTCTTATCTCTACTGTTTCTTCTGCTGTTCTTAGTATGCTTCTTTATTTTCTGCAGCCTCATCAAATTATTTTAATTTTCTTGTTGAATATTTTAATCGGAATTTCAGCAGGTATTGTATTGCCATTAATCTGGTCAATGTATGCAGATATTTCTGATTATTCAGAATGGAAATCTGGAAGAAGAGCAACAGGATTAATTTTTTCTTCATCTTCAATGTCACAAAAATTTGGCTGGACTTTAGGAGGCGCATTATCTGGCTGGATTTTAGCTGCATTTGGTTTTCAGCCAAATGTTGAACAAACTGATTTTTCGCTTCTTGGAATTCGTCTCATGATTAGCATTATTGCAGCTGCAGGAGCTGTTTTAGCTACAATCTTCATCCTCTTTTATCCACTTTCCGAAGATTTTATGAAAAAAATTGAAATAGAACTTGAACTTGCAAGAAATAAAAATTGAAAAGGAGAATTAAATGACAAAAAAACAATTCAATGAAAGATTAAAAAAGTTATTCGAAGAACACAATAAATTAATCAAAAGAAAAAATGTAAGACTTACAAAAACAAATGGAATTTTTTATCGTTACAAATATCCAGTTCTTACAGCAGAACACACTCCAATTTTCTGGCGCTACGATTTGAACTACAATACAAATCCTTATCTAATGGAAAGAATGGGAATTAATGCAACATTTAATTCTGGTGCTATGGAATTTAACGGCAATATTGTTCTTGCTGTTCGTGTTGAGGGTGTTGATAGGAAATCTTTTTTTGCAATTGCAGAATCTCCAAATGGCATTGATAACTTTAAATTCTGGGATTACCCAATTAATATTCCCGAGACAGATAATCCCGATACAAATGTTTATGACATGAGATTAGTTAAACATGAAGACGGCTGGATTTATGGAATTTTTTGCACTGAAAGAAAAGACCCAAATGCACCTCAAACAGATACTTCTGCTGCAATTGCTCAAGCTGGAATTGTTCGAACAAAAGATTTAATAAATTGGGAAAGACTTCCAGATTTAAAAACAAAATCTCCACAACAAAGAAATGTTGTTCTTCATCCTGAATTTGTAAATGGCAAGTATGCATTTTACACGCGCCCACAAGATGGATTTATTGAAACCGGCAGCGGCGGTGGTATTGGCTGGGGCTTGGCAGATTCTATTGAAAATGCTGTAATCGATGAAGAAATAATTGTTGATGAAAAAATTTATCACACAATTAAAGAAGTAAAAAATGGTTTGGGTCCTGCTCCAATTAAAACAGAAAAAGGCTGGTTACAATTAGCTCATGGTGTAAGAAATACAGCCGCAGGATTAAGATATGTTTTGTATATGTTTTTGACAGACTTAAACGAGCCATACAAAGTTATTGCTCGTCCCGGCGGTTATTTCATTGCACCAGAAGGTGAAGAAAGAATCGGGGATGTATCCAATGTTGTATTCAGCAATGGCTGGGTTGCAAAGAAAAATGGAGAGGTTTTGATTTACTACGGCTCATCCGATACACGAATGCATGTTGCAGTTTCTACGGTAGATAAACTTTTAGATTATGTATTGAATACTCCTGAAGATGGTTTAAGAAGCGCTGT
Organism: Melioribacteraceae bacterium; assembly: GCA_037481715.1. GTDB lineage: Bacteria > Bacteroidota > Ignavibacteria > Ignavibacteriales > Melioribacteraceae > Rosettibacter. The sequence continues at coordinate 103,615 of JBBFLD010000009.1, read as the reverse complement.
TTGTGTTCAACAAAGAATTGAATTAATTAAGAAAAATCTTGAAGTAATAAAAAAACTAAAAATCAAAAAATAATTTCCTTTCATGGTACCTCCTAAATCCGTGCTGCAAAAGTTTATATTGTAGCAGCACGGATTTTTTTTCGCATAATCATCTTTAAGATTTACAAAAGAAATTCTACTTCCCTTCTCTTAAAAATTCAGGTTCTTCGAGTGTAAGAATTAGTGAGATTCGATGAGTATCCGGCAATCTTTCTGATTCTGATTGTGTTATTCTTGCAAAAGAATAATCAATTGTAAGTTTGGGGAGATTGATTCCTGCACCAATTGTAAATTGCTTTATATCACTATAACCTGCACGAACTGAAAAAATATTTTTATAATTATACTCAAGTCCTGAATGCAAATCGAAACTTACAGGACCAACATTGAAGTTCGATGCTGATTTTCTGTTTTCAAATCTAATATCAAAATCAAAAGCTGGCAGTATTGTTCCGCCAAAAATATTAATTGAGTAAGCTGCCCCTAATTTAAGAGTTGGAGTAATAAGTTCATTTCTTCCTGTATTCCAAGCTACTAAGGTAGTTGTTATATCCTGAAAATTAAGACCAAGAAAAAGATTTTCGTAAGGTTTATATTGAGCTCCAATATCGAAGCCAATCCCTGCAGCACTATATTCTGCAATGTTTCTTTTTATAATCTTAACATTAGCGCCCCAGGAAAAATTATCTGAATTTCTTTTTGCAAATGTTAAGTAAAATGCCCAATCAGTATTGTTGAATTCAGTAATTTTTGAATAGTCGGGACGGTCATCATGTATATCTAAAATTCCATCTCCATTAATATCATCAATTGCATTGCGTGTATCGGGTATCCCATCAATGCTTAAACGGATAACACTTAATCCTAGACTTAAGTCTTTTCCATAAGGGACTGCAACTGATGCATAATTATAATTAACGAGACTTCCAAAATGTTCTTCGTGCATTAAACTAATTTGAGGATAGTTAAGATGAGATAAACCTGCAGGATTCCAATATCCGCTTGTAACATCATTTACAATTGCTACCTGAGAACCTCCAAGTGCAAGTGCTCGAGCTCCAACACCTATTGATAGAAATTCTCCTCCATATTTGCCAATAACAGTTTGAGAATTTATCGAAATTGAAAAAAGGAGAAAGAACAAAAGAAAAATTATTTTTTTCATAATTATATCCTTCAACTATGAACCAGTAAAAATATTCTGTTTCTTTCTCCTAATTTTTATAGAAGATTTTTTAACTCAAAGCGCTTTCTTTGAGTTCTCTGCGGTTAATAAATATTGAAACCGCAGAGAACGTGAAAATTATCAATCAACTCTTTCAATCTATTTTTTTTCTGTTTGTTTGGCAACTGCATTAATTGCAGCATTAATTGCTTCTTCGTCTCCAAGGTAATAATGCTTTATTGGCTTCAATTCATCGTCAAGTTCATAAACAAGAGGAATTCCAGTTGGAATATTCAATTCAACAATATCCTCATCAGAAATATTATCAAGATATTTAACAAGAGCACGGAGACTATTACCATGTGCAGCAATTATTACTTTTTTGCCGCTTTTGATTGTTGGTGCAATTGTTTCGTGCCAGTATGGTAAAAATCTTTCAACAGTTAGTTTTAAGCTTTCTGTCAATGGAATATCTTTTTTATCTAAATCTTTGTAGCGAGGGTCTTTACCTGGATATCTGTCATCATTTTCATCAAGCGGTGGAGGAGGAACATCATAACTTCTTCTCCAAAGTTTCACTTTTTCCATTCCATATTTTTCTGCTGTTTCTGCTTTGTTCAACCCTTGAAGTGCACCATAATGCCTTTCATTTAATCTCCATGATTTTATAACAGGAATCCACATCAAATCCATTTCTTCGAGAACTATATAAAGAGTTTTAATTGCTCTTTTTAAAACTGATGTGAAAGCAATATCAAAAGTATAACCTTCCTGTTTCAGTACCTTACCCGCCTGATGTGCTTCTTCAACACCTTTTTCTGAAAGGTCAACATCAGTCCATCCGGTAAAGAGATTTAATTTGTTCCATTCACTTTCACCATGTCTAAGCAATACTACTTTGTGCATTTTTAATCCCCATAGATTTGTTAAAAAATCAAAAGCAAATATATAAAAAATTCTCTTCCTTGCTGTTTTTTTTGATTACTTATTGACTTATCTTTATAATGAATTTAGAAATTGGATTTTAATATGAGTACGAAAAAAAGTTTAATTTATAATTTCTTTACTGATGATGACTTTTTAAGATTCTCAAAAAAAATAAAAGAAGCAGAGAAAAATACTTCCGGAGAAATTCGTGTTTGCATTAAAGAATACAGAAATTTATTTGAAAGAAAGAAAGAACTGCGGCAGCTTGCAGAAAAAGAATTTTATAAATTGAATATGCACAACACCAGAGATAAAACCGGAATTTTAATTTATCTTCTTCTTGGCGAAAGAAAATTTTACATTTTAGCTGATGAAGGAATCAATTCAAAAGTTGAAGAAAATACATGGGATAAACTTCGCGATGAAATTCAATCAAAATTTGTTGATGGAAAATTTTCAGAAGGAATTATTCATTGCATCGAACAAGTTGGAAAAATTTTAATCAAACATTTCCCAATTAAACCTGATGATACCAACGAGCTTTCAAACAAAATTGTAATTAGTTAATTGAATTTTTTGCAGTGCTTTTATGTTTAGACAGCAGAAATTTTAGAAGTCATTTCTATGAACATTTCAAGAAAAAAATTTATTAGGCAATTATCATTAATTATAAGCGGTTCATTTTTATTTACTCATTTTACAAGTTCAAAAACAAAAGCAAGTCCATATCTAAAACTTAATTACAAACCAGAACCTTCTTCATGGAGTGATGAATCAATAACTCTATCTTGGATTGGACATTCAACTGTATTAATAAATTTTTTTGGCAAATGGATTTTGACTGACCCTGTCTTGTTTGAACGAGTAGGAATTTATCTCTTGGGCACAAGTTATGGTCCATCAAGAATTACTCCTCCAGCATTAAATATTGATGAAATACCTCAGCCAGATATTATTCTGCTTTCACATGCACACATGGACCACATGGATTATCCAACATTAAAACACTTTGCAAAAAAGTATCCGAACAAAATTGATATTATCACAGCATATCTCACAAAAGATGTAATTGAAGATTTGCCGTGGCGTTCTATAAATGTTCTTGATTGGAATGACGAAATTAATTTACATGGAATTCGTTTTAAAGCACTTGAAGTAAAACATTTCGGCTGGAGATTTCCTTGGGAAAAAGACCGCTCAAGAGGATTCTTTAAAGATGGAAGAAGTTTTAATGCATACATAATTGATTATCATGGCAAAAAAATTTTGTTTGGAGGCGATACTGCTTACACCACAAAACTCAACAAAGCTAAAGAAGAAAATATTGATATAGCAATAATGCCAATTGGAGCTTATAATCCATGGCGCAGAAATCATTGCAATCCGGAAGAAGCATTAAAAATGGCAGCTGATATTAATGCAAAATATTTTATACCTATTCACACAAAAACATTTAAGCAGGGCATTGAACCAGTAAATGAACCAATTGAATGGCTTAGAAATTCAGCTCCGAACTATCCACTAATAATCGGGTTGGATGAAATTGGAAAAACTTTTCGGTTGCCAAGCTGATTTAATTTGCATTAATAAATCATTTATCAAATCATCTCGAATGCTCATCTTAAAAAATAACACTGACAATTTCGAAAAATAATTTTAACTTGCTGTTAAAGAATAAACTAAAGAAGGGAAACCATGAAAATCATTCTCCTTTACATTGCTGCATTAAGTTTTTCATTAACATTCTGCAGTTGTAAATCTGGTGCAACTGAACCAGACGGCAAAGATTCAACTGCAATAGCTGGCTGGGAATTAGTTTGGTCTGATGAATTTAATTACGAAGGTTACCCAAATCCACAAAAATGGGGTTACGATATTGGAGACAACGGCTGGGGTAATAACGAAAAACAATACTATTCTGCGCGATTAGAAAATGCTCGAGTAGAAAATGGAAAATTAATTATCGAAGCTCGAAGAGATAACTGGAATGGAAAAGAATACACTTCTGCAAGACTTGTAACAAGAGGCAAAGGAGACTGGACATACGGACGTTTTGAGATTCGCGCAAAACTTCCTAAAGGCAGAGGAACCTGGCCTGCAATTTGGATGCTTCCCACTGTTTGGAACCTTGGAAATGGAAGCTGGCCTGATAATGGTGAAATCGATATTATGGAACATGTAGGTTATGACCCTGGAGTTATTCATGGTTCAATTCATTGCAATAAATATTACTGGAGAATTGGAACACAAAAAACTGCAACAATAAAAGTTCCTGATTGCACAGATACTTTTCACAACTATGTTCTTGAATGGAATAAAGATGAAATAAAAATTTTTGTTGATGATAAACAATATTTCTCTTTCAAAAACGAAGGAAAGGGTTGGGAATACTGGCCCTTCTTCAAAGATTTTCATTTGATACTTAATATTGCAATTGGTGGTGATTGGGGAGGTGCTCAGGGCATTGATAATTCGATATTCCCTCAAAAAATGGAAATCGAATATGTAAGAGTTTACAAAAAAGTTGAATAAAATTTATGAATAATATAAAAATCATTTTTCTATGCTTCCTAATTTTCTCAACTTTTGTTTTTCCTCAAACCAAGCTTTCTTCTTCTTATTTGCCGATAATTGTAATTGATACAGAAGGAAAAACAATTGTTGATGAACCCAAAATTGATGCTCACATGGGAATAATTTACAATGGTGAAGGAAAAATTAATAACATAACCGACCCGTTCAATGCTTACAATGGAAGAATTGGAATTGAAATCAGGGGCCAAAGCTCACAACAGTTCGACAAAAAACAATATGGAATTGAAACCCGTGATTCACTTGGAAATGAAATTGATGTTTCATTACTTGGTTTGCCAAAAGAAAGCGACTGGGTTTTAAATGCTTCTTACATAGATAAATCTCTTTTAAGAAATGTCTTGGCATTTAAGATTTTCAACGATATGGGAAGATATTCATCGCGCATAAAATTTTGTGAACTAATTATTAATGGTGAATATAGAGGAATTTACATACTTCAAGAAAAAATTAAGAGGGATAAAAACCGAGTAAATATTTCAAAACTTGAATCGACTGATACTGATGAAAACATAATTACTGGAGGATACATTATTAAAATAGACAAAGTTGATCCTGGTGATAAAACTTGGACTTCCCCTTACCCTCCATTTCAAGGTGCAGTTCAGAAAATTATTTATATCTATGAATACCCTGATGCTGAGAAAATTAATTCTGCTCAAGCTGAATACATTAAAAACTATGTTACAAATTTTGAAAAGACAATGAATACAACTAACTACAACGACCCTTTTTATGGATATTTGAATTATATCGACTTAGATTCATTTGTAGATATGTTCTTAATCTTTGAACTCTCAAAAAATGTTGATGCTTACAGACTAAGCACTTTCTTTTACAAAGACAGAAATAAAAAACTTTGTGCAGGTCCAATCTGGGATTTTGATTTAACATTCGGGCTTCCTGATTATTACGAAGGATGGCGCACTGATGGCTGGCAGTATAAAGTTCCACTTTATAACGACTTTTGGCAAATTCCTTTCTGGGTCTCCAAACTTTATAACGACCCAATCTTCAAAAACAAATATGCTAAAAGATGGAACGACCTTAAAAATAATATCCTTAGTTATGAAACAATCTCAAAATTTATAGATGACTGCGTAAGTAAAATTTCTGAAGCAAGAACAAGAAACTTTGAAAAATGGAACCAGTGTTTCGACGGCAAAACTTACATCTGGCCCAACAAAAATTTTTTCAAATCTTATGAGGATGAAATTAATTATCTCAAAAACTGGATTAAACAAAGATTAGAATGGCTGAATAAAAATATTTCAACTGATTATTCTTACATCGATTGGCTTGAAAAAACTGAAAAGATTACAGTAAGATATAACGGATCTACAACAGAAAATATTTTTTATGTAAATGATTTTATTAATTCACTTCATAATATTGATTCTGTAACTCTTGTTTCAAACAATTCCAATATTAAAATAAAATTAACAGATGATAAAGTATTTACCTACGTAAATAGTCCCGAAGAATTTACTGTTTATGGTTTAGGCTGGAAAAACAATCAGATTGTTTCTATATCTCCTAAATATATTTTTAGTTCTTTATCAAGTAATGTTGAAGATGAATCTATAAGAATGAATGATTTTATTCTTTATCAGAATTTTCCAAATCCATTTAATCCAGAGACAACAATTAGTTTTGAGCTGCAATCCAAAAGCTGGATTATGTTAAATGTCTATGATATTCTTGGAAATAAAGTTGCTACATTGGTGAACGAAGAAAAGCCAGCAGGCAGACACGAAGTAAAATTTAATGGCAGTAATTTAGCAAGCGGAGTTTATATATATAAACTTATTGGTGAAAATGGAAATCTTTCCCGAAAGATGATGTTGATGAAATAAAATTCAACTTGTTAAAAAAGTTCTGAGGTTATCAAAAAAATTTTGATTCATTTCAAAAATAATTGATTGCAGCAGATATCATTAAAGAAAAATGATTTTTAATTGCATTCAATTAATTCAAAAAGATTAATTCTTCATTCCAATTTCAAAGCAATAAAACTCTTTTTGAATTAATCAACAAAGCAAAGAAGAAATAAAACAAAAGACCGATAACAAAAGTGTATGTAAAACCAGTTAACATTGACAATGAATATGCTGTTACTGAACCAAGAACTGATGTTGAGGCATTAATTCCATACATCCAAGGAATATAATTATCAAGTGTATTTCCCTTCAATAAACTTATGAGTGTTGGAAACAGAAAACCAAGCAAAATACCCAAAGGCAAGATTAACAAAATCATAATAGCAATTACAAAATATTGATTAAATAACAATAAGTATCTGAACAAAAACTGTCCAAAGAAGAAAACAATAAAACCATAAAGAATTATTAAGGCGCAAATAATTTTTAGTCTTTGATAATTTTCTATTTTTATAATTCTTTCTCTCATTCCACTTCCAAGACCCATTCCTGTAAGTACAGCAAACAGCAAAATTGAAAGTGATATTGTAGGAGAGCCAACATATAAAATTAATTTTTGAAAGAGAGAAATTTCTATAATCATAAAACCGAGTCCTATCAAAGCAAACAACAACAATATTTTTCTAAGTCTTTTAATTTTTAGAAAATTCTTTTCACGTTTGAAAGATTTTAAAGCTGCAAGGAAGAGTAAAATATTTATTGTTAAGATGCTGATTAAAAGCCACTTAATTTCATCTGGTAATAACTTTGAAATTTTGTAAAAAAATGGTCTGTCATCTGCAACTGGACTAATATCAAACGGATGATTTTCAATATAACTTTTCAAATCAATTTTATTATTAGAAAGATTGACCAGCAAATCATTGATAAATGAACCGCTTACATTAAAATCTTCATCATAAGGCAAAAATGTAACCTGCGGAAAAATCTTGGGAAGATTTTTCAATTTACTTTTTAAATCATTAATCTCGTTTACTGTAAAAGGCAATTTTTTAATCACAATTGTTGGAGCATATTCATCTTCAAGTATAACAAAGTGTTTGACAGCATCAACATTTGATATTCCAATTTTTTCAAATGTAGTTACTGCAGTGGTAATTAATCTCAGCAGTTCCCATTTGTTATGGAGTGTTAAAATTAACATTCCTTCGTTTGTTAAAACATTCATATAATCAGATAATGCTTCGGATGTAAGCAAATAATTTTCGCTCATTGCCAGAGCATCTATATTTTGAAGCTGTTCAGTTGAAGGCAATGCAATTAAAATTATGTCAAATTTTTTATTTGACTGCTTAACATAATGTCTTCCTTCCTTTACAATAATTTTCACATTTGAAAACTTATTGTAAATGCCGCCATTAAATTTACTGTGACTTTTAACTATATCAACAAAATCAGGATTGATTTCAACTCCTGTTATCTGTTTAATTCCAGAGAGCAAGCTTATCAATACTTCCTTTCCTCCGCCTGGACCAATTATTAATATCGAATCTTTTTGATTTTCAGTTAAAAATAAAAATGGAATTGTAGTTGAATGACCAAGTAAAAGTCTTAATGTTGTTTTATCTGGATTTTTTATATCTCCATTAAAACGATACATCTGTGTTCCTGCGGCTCCATCAATAAATAATTGTTTTACAATATCTTGATGACTATATTGAACAAGGTCTGCTCTTCCATAAATACTCCAGCGGCTGTCTATAATATTTGCCTGAACATTTAAATCGGGATAGACATAATAAAAATCTTTCTCGGGAAAATTACCGATTGGCACTTTACCTAAAAATTCATTTTTCCCATTTATAAATAAAATTATGAAAGCAAAGAGTGGAATAATTAACAATCCTCTAATCTTTTTATTGTTATACTTCAATAAAAATGAAAAGAATAATATTAATAGAGAAAGGAAAAAAATGCTGTTGGGTGCACCAAAAATTTTAATAAGAAAAATTGGGATAAAAGCACCAAAGGCAGCGCCAATTAAATCGGCAGCATATAATTTTGAAATTATTTCAGAATAGTATTCGAAAAAAATAGAATATAAAATTCCTGCCAAGAAAAATGGAACAATTAACAATAAGAAAAAAACAAAATGATTTGTAATTGCAAATAAGATAACTAAAACAATAAAGCCTGTTAATGAAAGTGCATAGTAGAGTAATAACCTAAAAACAATTTCGTTCAGTGTGTTTTTGTCTTTAATTTTGATTTTATAAAAAGAATAAATACCGCCGCAACCTAATCCCAGTATTGCAAAAGATAAGATGATATAAGCATAGTTATAAACAAAAATTACCGAAGAAATTCTTGTTGATATAATTTCAAAAGCAACAATAGAAACAGAAACAACAAATAAAGAAAGATAAACTAATTTATAATTAAGATTCTTTATTGACTGCAAAATAAATCCCGCTCAATCATTTAAGAATATACAAAGTTATTAAAAGCAAATTAAATAATTAATTTGAATTAACAATTTCATTGACAGCATTAGCCAGAAAAATATATGAAGCAGCTATGCTTATCGTATATTCATTTTCTCCCCAGAAGAAGGGCCAATCTTCTTTATTTTCAGGAAAATCTGGCTTGAAAATCAATAACCCCGGAACAACTCCTCCAGCTATAAAAGAGAAATCTGCTCTGTTACTTCCATAAGCAATTTTTTTGGAATGAACGCCTACACCAGAAACAAAAGAAATATTTGAATATGGATGACATCCAAAAATGTAATTTAATCCTTTTAAAACATATTCACGGTCAATTAATTCAGGATAAGATTTATATAAGAAGTAATTAGTTGTTGCCCAATTAATAATATTATGATTTGCACCCCAGCCTCTTGTTTCAAGAGGAACTCCATATGGATTTGCACTATCCAAAGCTTCGAGTGTTCTTTTATATTTTTCTACAAAAGGCATTAATTTATTCTTAAAGTCAACATCCATGCTTTGAAGTGCTCTTGCAGCAACAGACATATTCCATACAATTGTTGTATCATTAAGGCTTTTCCACAATTTTTTCATAAAATAATTTTTATAAGTTGTATCGCCTGTTGATTTATATAATTCTAAAGCTGCAAGCAAATCTGTATTCTGCCTGAAAAATTCATCCTGTCTTTGAAATTTGTGAAGTGAATCAGATTGTTCGAACTGCCATGCTTTGATTGCATATTTTAATGCTTCATCGGCAAGTTCTTTGTTATAATCTTTAAGAGCACGATAAGCAGCTGCAAGAGAAGCCGCAGAATAATAATTCAACCAGGGCATTCTGATTGTGAAAACCCATCTATCATCCATAGTTCCGCTCGAATGTTCATCTCTCTCATAAGGTTTTAATGAAGGATTGTAAGGTAAATTATCAGTAATTGTAGATGCATCGCCAAGATGATGATATTGATGCAAATTGCCCACAATTATTCCTCTAACAGCATGACCAACATTTTTTTGTTGTGCAACTAATTGCAAAGCGCCATGTTCTATTTGCTGCAATAAATCTGGAATACCATCAGGTCTTCGGATATCGACATATTTCGTTTTTTTATCAATAAAAGTTTGGTCGTAAGTTAACTTAAAAGATTCCCATGTATCAACAAGACTAAGAACAACACTGCAATGGGATCGGGTTTCAATATCAAAATCTCCTGCATCAAACCAGCCGCCAACCGCCATACCCGGAATTCTTTCAAATGGTTTATATTTTGTGTATGTAGTTGAATCCATATTGTAAAGGTCAAAATGAATATGATTTATAGGAGCTTGAAGTGCATCATCCTGATAAGGCAGTCCATGCCAAACTCGATAAGCTTCGTTAACAAACATGTGGTCCATTTGCACAGGGAAAAATTGACCAAGTGTTAAATACCAAACATCTTTGTAAACTCTAGGATTAATCGAAAATGGTTTTGTAAGCTGGTTACCATATTTTATAACATATAAACCAGTATCACGAATGTTACTAAAATCAAATATTCCATATTGATAACGAAGGAACTTGCCCCACTGCTTTATAGATTTATTAAGTATCTCAACTAATTGTCCTGATGGCAATAGTTTATAAAGTGTAGCAGATTTCAAAAATTTATCATTCTTATCAAGTTCTATTACTGCATATTTTTTTTGAGAAGGATGATATCCAACTTGAGAATAAGTTATGTTTGGTATACGAATCCAGTTTTTAATTGTAGATGCTTTTATGTTCCATTCAATTACTTTGCCTTTTGTATTAGATGGAATTAAACTTCTTACAACAAACCAACCATTTTGAGCAATGTTTCGTCCATCAAACAACATTAAATTGCCAAGCAACGAGTTAATTTGGATTCGACGTTCTGGGTCTTCTGGTGCAAGAACAATTACAGAACCTTCAGCAATTGGCAATGGCTCAACAAATTCATTTCTGCCTCTGTCATCAAAAGTACTATGTCCTCCAAACTGTGGAATTTTTTCAGTTAAAGGTTTTACTTCTACTGGTCCAGATGGATATAAAGGAAAGATTCCAGTTCTATTATCAATCATATAAGTTTTTTCAAAATAAGCGGAAGGGAGAAATTCAAGATTAAATCCTGCATGACCTTCAAGTTCTTTTGGAAGAGGTTTATCAAGAAAAACACAAATGTTTAATCCATCATTTGTTCCTTTAACTAAAATTTTCGAGTCAAAATTATAATCTTTATATCTTAGAGTAACTTCAATGCTGTTATTTTTCTTGTCAACCTTTCTTTCCTGAACCATAGGAACTAAATCCCATTGTTCCGGTGTATGTCTTAATCTAACTCCGCCTCCTGTAGCTGTGCGGATACCATGATGGATAAATTCAATTCCTGCAGTTTTCTCATCAAAGAAAAATCCTGTATATTGATTATTGAAAACGAAAACATCAAAACCTCTTGATTCAAAATAGTCCAAATCGTTAAGGGTCAACTTTTGTGAAAATAATTTTGACGAAAGCATAACAATTAGAATAAATGTTAATGCAGCATAATAGAAAAATTTAACATTAGCGTTTTTCATGTTTGCCACCTTTTGAGAATTTGTTTTCAAATTTAGTTTTTCATTTATAAAATTAATTTAATACTATACCCAGCGATAATAATTTTTCTTTCAAAATATTATCATAAATTTTTACACCATATTTATCTTTCAACTGCTTAATTAATTCTTCAGATTTTTGTTCCTTATGATAATTTATAAAGTCGTTTTTGATTTTATCTTTCACATCATCATAGGTTAATTGTTTTTCATCTCTTTTGTAGACGCATTTAATCAATGCATACTTTTTTTCATTTTTCTTGATATTCGATTGGACCAATTATTTCATCCTGATTCATGTTAAATGCAATTTTGCCAAGTATAGGTTTCTCATTTGAATTATCAGAAATTATTTCACCTGTTTTTTTACGAATAAATCTTTTAACAAAAACTATTTTATCTAACTTTTCAAAAGGCACACCATTTTTATAATCTTCTTTCATTCTATTTATTGACAAAGTATCATTTGCAACAACAAGATAGATATTAACTTTTGCTAATTGATAATAAAGAGAATCTTTATTGCTTTCATAAAATTTTTTCAATGCATTCTCATCTGGTTCTGGAACTTGTTTATCAATTACTTCTTTATCATAAAGTTTTACAATTTCATTTACCATAAAATTACTTTTCATGTATGGATTCAAAACTATTTTTTCAAGTCCAAGTTGACGAGCTTTTTCAGCAACAGCTTCTATTTTTAATGCTTCTATAATAAAATTTTTCACATCCTGTTCTTTTATAATTGACGAGCGTCCCATTATTAAAACATCATCTAAGATTTGTAAAAACTTTTTCAAATCAACTTTGTATTTAGGAGCAGTTAATATTGTAAGATTCTTCTTGTTAGATATTGCAAAATTAATTGTATCCTTGTATGCACCCTCGTAAAAGTGGGGAGTTTTAGACCACGCAACAATTTTTTCGACTGCAGATTCGTTCCATTTAATTTTGTCTTCATCAATTAATTTTTTTTGTTCTTCTTCAAAATCTTTAATGCTCATATACGAAAAAGCATCTCTTAAAGCAGCGCGTATTTCATTTTCTACTCTTTCGATTGGTTCAACTTCTACTTTTTTTACTTCATCAATTTTAATTATGTAAAATGCTTGCGGTGTTTCAATTATGCGGACTGAACCTTCGGGCAGAAGAAAAACAATATTATTAATTTCCGACATCAAACTTGTTTTCCAGTCTATTGGAGCTGCAATGCCGTTGTTTTTGCTTGATAGTTCATCATCAGAATATGTTGCTGCAAGTTTTCCAAAATCTTCACCTTCTTCAATTTTCTTTTTCAGCATATAAGCTAAATTTCTTAAAGAATCAATTAATGGCTGCGGCATATTGTAAGTTTTATTAAGAAGTATAGTCCTGTAATTAACTATTCTATCCATCATGCCATAAACTTTCTTAACAGCAGAATCTGTAACATACTTATTTGCATATTTTAGTTCGTAATATTCATTATATAATTCTTCATTAATTGCACGATTAATATTCTTTATAAGTTTTTTATCTTTATGAAGATTTCTATCAAAAAAATCAAATACTTTTAATCGGTTGTTAATAATGCGATTGAGTGCAGGAATATAACCTTTCGATTTTTCATTCAAGAAAATTTTATTATAGAAATTTTCAAGAACATAATTATGAAGGTCTGAAAAAGTGATTGTAAAATTTTCTCCAACTTTTGCCACAATGCTGCTTGTATCTTTTACTTGAGCATTTAATTTTAGTGATAAAAAGAATATTACAACTAATATTTCGACACTTCTTAAAAAATTAGATTTATTCATAAGGATTCTCATGAATTTTATTTCATATAAATCATTTTTTTGCTAATGATACCGTGGTCTGTTTGAAGCTGATAGAATAAAGTTCCTGATGAAATTGAAGGCGGAGTATAAAGAATTGTATATTCACCTGGATTTTTTTCTTCATCTATTAAAGTATCGATTGTTTGTCCAAGCACATCATAAACTTTCAATGTTACATTTGTTTTCTCAAGGATTCTAAATGAAATTTTTGTATTTGGATTAAATGGATTGGGATAATTTTGTGAAAGTTCAAATTTATCAACAACTCCAATAATTTCATTTACAGAAGTTGGTGGATTAAAAGAAAGCTGCGGAGTAGACCATGTAATCCATTTTGTTAAATCAGGATTATAGGGACTTCGCTGAATGTTTGTATTAATTTCTTTTTTATCGAGCAAAAATTTTTCAACAAAGGCAACAACTTCTGGTTTTTGAACATCTGGCAATTGACAATGATTATGACCCCCTAATATAGAGAACCCAAATCTATCTGGAACACCAAGTGCTTTCCATACTTCATAAGCTGCTTTACATCCCACATGTCCTGATTCTTCAGCAAGCCATTCATAATCAGGATTTCCGAGAACAAATAAAGCTCTTGGTGCAATCATAGCCATAAGCTCATGATGATCAAAGGGCAATTTATTAACTGCATTATTGAATTGACGTAAGTCTTGATGATACCATGGTGCACCTTGAGCATTACGAAGAGTTTCTCTGCTTCCGCTCAAAGTTTCTGTAACACGCCAAGCAGCATCGCCACCGCCTCCAGGCTCCTGTGCAATTGTTAAAGCAATCCGTTCATCAAATGCTGATGAGAAAAGAGCTATTTTACCTGCAAATGAACAGCCTGTGATTGCCAATCTTCTCAAATTTATTTTGGAAGCCAGAGTTTTTTCTAATCCATCAATAATTCTGCTTACACCCCAAGCCCATGCAGTAAAGAACCCAACTTTAGGGTCAGGAAAAAGTTTATAAAACCCTCCTGTTCCTCTTTTAACATCAAAGCCCCATGGAGCTAATTCCCAGAATCTATATTGAATTGTAGCAATTCCTCGAGTTGTAAAAATATCAGCAGGCAAACTTCCTGTGCCGAATCCAATTCCAATTACCGCAGGAAACGGACCATCTCCTTTTGGAAAAGTTATTTTAGAAGTTAAAACAAGTGTATCACCATTCTGAATTATTGTAACAATTAAAGTGCTGTCTGCAGTAAAATCGGCTAATAAAGTATCAGGAGGAGCTGGTTTAATACCTGTTTCATAATATTGAATTTCTGCGCCAATTTCTGCACGTCTGCAGCGCCAATCTTCAAAACTTTTAATTCTGCCTTTTGTGCTATCAGACCACATAAATGGGTCTGGCAATGATTTAATCACTGGCAATTCATTAAATGAAGGCAAGGGCGGAGGCAAACAATTTTTGCCAGTGTTTTCTACATCATAAGATAATGGTAATTCCTGTGCATGAATATCATAAAACACTATTGCTATAAAAAAAACTGATAAGATTATTTTCTTCATTTTAACACTCGTTAAAAGCCAGTAATTTTTATGATAGAAAAATCACAGTAAAATTTTATCTGAGTATTTTTAATTCTGAGAGACATCCATCCAATCTATCGTAATAAATTTTTGTATTATAAAGTTTTTCTAATTCTTTTAGAACCTTCTTCTCAATTCTTTCTCTGTGATAATTTTTAAAATCATTTTCTATTTTACTTTTAACTTCATCATACGTTAATTGTTTTTCTTCATTTTTAAAAACGCATTTTATAAGAGCATACATTTTGCCCCGTTCTTTGTCATAGAATTCAAAAGGACCTGCAACTTCACCTAAATTTAGATTTAATGCTGCTTTTCCAATTTCTTCACTTACATCTGATTGCTCTAGTTTAATATTTCCGTTTCTTTCCCTAAAAATTCTTCTTACTAAAATTCGATTATTAATTTTTTCAAATGGTATTCCTTCAGCTAACTTTTTCTTAAATTCATTTATTTTATTTGTATCAGGGGCAAGTGCTATGTATATATTTGATTGTGCTAGTTGATAGTATAAAGAATCTTTATTGTTTTCGTAGAATTGTTTTAATGATTTTTCAGTTTTTTCCGGGATTTGACTTTCAATAATTGCTTCATTATATAATTTCACAATTTCATCAACAAGAACTAAGTTTTGAGTTAATGGATTAAAAATATTTTTGTCAATTCCTAATGACTTGCATTTATTCACAATTATGTCCATCGAAAGAGCTTCTCTAATGTATGACTTAATATCATTTTCTGTTATATCATTTTGTTTTCTTATCATTAATACTTCATTAAGTAAATAAAAAAACTTCTTGAGATCTACTGTTTGCTCAGGTAGTTGAGCAATGAGAAAATTTTTCCCTAAATTAATAACTTTTTGAATAGTATCTATATATGTTTGTTCGTAAAATTTGGGAACTTTACTCCATTCAACTATTCTAGATAATCCTTCTAAATTCCATTGGATAGATTTTTCATCTACAAGCCTTTGTAGTTCTAACTGAAATTCCGCAACAGCTTTTGAAGCGTAATATAATTCTAATTTCTTTACAATTTTATCTTTAATATCTTGTAATGGTTCAGATTCATCATAAACTACATCATTTACTTTAATAACATAAAGAGCATTTTCATCTTCCAGTATATAAGCTGAATTTTCAGGAAAATTAAAAATGAGAAATTTAAGATTATCAGTATAGCTCTGTTCCCAACTCAAAGATAGAACAGTTTTGAATGAGGATGTATCACCAATTAATGAATATATCTTATCATCATTACCACTTAGAAACAAAGATTTTATAGAATCAGCTAAAGCATTTAAAGAATCCAGAGCATGTTGTGAGGTGCTATCTTTTTTTAAAACAATCTGTTGATAGAAAACTTTTTTATTTACCTTTCTATATTCATTAATAATAGTTGAATCGTTTATATATTTGTTGTAATACTTTGTTTTGTAATATTCATTGACAAGCTCATCAGCATATCTTCTACGAAAGTCAAAAGAAAGTTTTTTCTTATCAAGATTTTTATTAAAAAAATCAATCACTTTTAATCGTTTAGTTACAATCTGTTCGAGAGCTGCTTTGTAACCTTTTCCTGCAGGACGATATAAGTATACAAAATGATATTCATTAAAATAATTTTGAACATCTGCAAATCTAACCTGATAGGAATTATCAATTTCAGCAAGAACAGTATTATGTATTTTTGATTGAGCTTGAATTAGAAGCGATGTTAAAAAATAAAAAAGAACGAACTTGATAAACCAACTTTCTCTAATTAGCAATAAATTTGTTTTCATTTTATTAACAGAATTATTTTAAAGAAAATGGAGGCAACCAAATTTTGGTTAACCAAAGTTGGTTGCCCCCTGTGACTTACTAAAAAAGTGATTTAATTACTTCAATAATACCATTTTCTTGGAAATAGTAAGTCCATCATATTGTACAGAATAGATATAAACACCGCTTGTCAAATTAGAAGCATCAAAATCAATATGATGTGTTTGAGCTGGTAAGGTGCCATTAAAGATTGTAGCAACTTCCTGTCCAAGAATGTTAAATACTTTAACAACTACATTTCCAGCTTTTGGTATTGAAAATGTAATTGTAGTCTTTGGATTGAATGGGTTAGGATAGTTTTGTTTTACTTCGAATGAAGTTGGCAATGGTTCTGTTTCTTCTACTCCAACTGGTAATTTTCCACTATCCAGTGCCTGTTGAAGAGCTGCATATTCTGCATTTCTTTGTTTAAGCCACTGAGCTTTCTTTTCTGGGAACCAGTTTAGATCTCCAAGTGGGAAGCCATTCAAACCAGCTGTTAATAAGTCACTATCTGTATAAGCAAGATTTATAGGTACTGGAAAATCTGGATAAACATAATAATCCTGTCCAACCAGTACTTTTCTCCATTCAGGTAAAAGAGCTGACTTGCTTAAATCCATTGTTTCTTTTGCAAATGTTTTAAGGATATCAACCTGGTCAGTTAATAAATCCAGCGGTTTTACAAAATTAGGCAATTTTTCATACCAGGTTCCTTCGGTTAGATAAGGATATTTAGAATTATCATCGAACATTGCTTTTGTACGGGAATTCATTTTAATGGTTTGGTTGAACCATTTATTTGTGCTATTGATATTTTCTGCTATCATTTCAGAAGCAAGGTTGCTAAGTTTTGGATCCCAGTATACTAAATTTCTGTCAACAAGAACTTTGCGTGGAACTTGTTCGTAATCTGGCGGCAAATCTCTTACGTTGATTAATCCATGAGCTAAGGTATCAGGGTCGACTTCAGGATAGTCTTCTGCAATAAAAGTAAAAGGTTGAACATTGCTATTAACGAAAATATTATTTGTTACAGTCCAATCACTTTGATAACCATTTGTTTCGAAAATAATACCAGCACAGTTAACAAATGTATTATGATTAAACATTAACTTCTTGATAGGATAGTTACGGAATTTATACATCATTCCTTGAGCCATAACATGAGTGCTGTTTTCTACCCAGATAGTATCTGTTGGATTATCAACATTATCATAAACACCACCATTACGTCTGCATGCCTGACCACTGAGATTTACAAAATAGCAGTCTCTAATGAACAATCTTGTACCAGCTACTGCATTTGAAGCTACAATAACCCATCGAGTTTTTTCAAAAATACTGTTCTCTAAGGTAACTCTGCTATTTGGAGCAGAACCCCAGAAAAATACCCAACCCAAAGTTCCTTCTGCAGAGGCTGGAACTGCAATAACATTTTTAACAGTTAAGTCGCCACCATAGTTGATACCACCACTGTTTCCACCTAAACCACAAATTACAGGGAACATATCATCAGTCTTGGTATTTTGATAAATAGGAGTTCTATTCTCCCCTACAATAATAGTATGACGTCCTGCTTTTGATGTTGGATTAGAACCAAGAGCATAAGTTGATGCTTTCTTTAATAGATAAACACGACCTGCTGGAACATTAAGAGTATCATATGTAATTGCTTCGTATAACATGCCCTCTTTTACTACTGCGGTGTCACCACGGAATTCTTCAACATAATTAGAAATTGCACTTTGAGCATAGAGGAATGAAAAAGAAGCTAACAGAAATAATATAAAATAGACTTTCTTCATGGTTACCTCCTGTTTAATTTGTTATTACTGTTAATATGTTGTTTAGTTTTGAAAAATTTTTTAATTCATAAGCAATACCTCCTTTTTTTAATTAGAAAGTTAAAACTCATATCGTAATAACAATTCATAAAATGATGGAGAATATGAAGTTGTTATCAGATTTGAAACAGCTTCTGTTTGGTTTGGTCTCTTAAATGTGCGATATGATTTAACTGCACTGCGGAATAAATTAACTCCATTAAATGATATGCTCAGCCCTTCAATTGGCAGACGCTGCTTAAGTGAAATATCCCATCTTGGAATTTTTCCTGTTTTAGCATCTTCCTCTGGACGTGTTCCAATTGAGGATGTTACCGCATCCTGCAAATTATATGAAATTCTTCCGGAAAAACCTTTATAATCAAAGCCTAATGTTAAATTTAGAATATGATCTCCTTGATATAATAATCTACTTTTATATGTCTTCACTTCTGTTTTATATTTGTGTCTGGTAAATATTCCTTGTTTATATGTTGAATCAGTATTTTCAATTCTTAAGTATTCCATGCTGGACCATGTTCTGGTGTAATTTATGCCGAGAACAATTGAATTAAAGGGTTTTGGTAAATACCAGAAGTTTGACTGCCATTCAACTTCAAATCCTCTTACATAACCTGGATTTGGATTATTCAAGTAAACTGTTATTAACTCAGATGGCTCGGGTAAATCTTTAATACTCACAGCGCGAAATGCAGCTGAATCAATAAAATTAGCATTAAAGTACTTTAGATTTTGATAATAAATTCTTGATTGGTAGAATACATCTTTCATCTTTTTATAAAAGCCTGATAGTGTAAACAGGCCAATTTTATTACTATAAAGATAGATTGCAGCATCATAGTTGTTTATTACAGTGGGTTTTAAGTAAGGATTACCAAAAACTGTTTGTTCATTAGGTGCATAGTAAATATTAGGCATAATTGCCTGATAATCAGGACGGGATATTGCTTTTGAATAAGCAAGTCTAATATCTGCCCAATCAGTTATTTTATACTGCAAATGAATATTTGGGAACCAATTTATATCTGACCTTTTTACTGTATTCAGGGTATCAAAAAGAAGTGATACACCATCTACAGAGTGAGTTACATAAACAAATGTTGCTTTATAATTCATGTCATATTTTTCGTAACGAATGCCTCCAATTAATGTTAACTGAGGACCAATCTTTAATGTACTCATTAAATATCCTGCAGTAAAAGTTTCTGTCCCATTAAAATCGTCTCTTTCCGAATTTGCTACATGTCTTGACAATCCCCATCCACTTCTAGCTTTTGGCAAAAATACATCCATCAAGCCCTTATCAACTACATTATTAATGGGGTAATCACCATCAAGGAAGTACTTTCCACGATTTTTTCCATAATCCCAATTCATAATTTCATTTAACATCAATGGATATGTTGGACTAAGGGGTCTATTTGCTGGTCGTGGAATTAAACCTTGTGCTCCAATATACATATCATTATCACCAACTCTATGATAAGCACCTTCAACATCATTTTTTCTTACAGAACGATCAAATTTAGCTCCTGCTTTGAATTCTGCATTGATATAATTCGTTAAAGAAACGGGCAAAGTAAAATCAAGTTTAGCTGTATACAAATTTTGCTTAAAAGCTTCCCAGCGCATCACAGCCCAACCAGCCATTTTTGCTCTATAAATTGATGAATCGTCAATAGCTATTTTATAAACATCTTCGGGGGTAAATGAAGCACTCTGCGCTGTATAAGTTCTTGCTATTGGGTTACCATTACTTGTATATCCAATAATACCGAAAGGATAATTATCATCAAATCCAAAATTTTGTCCCGGATCCCCATAACGCAAATCGGTCTTTTTTTGAGTGAATGAATGGGATAAATTTAATTCAGCTTTTAATTTGCCAAAATTGTATTCTGTTAAAAATGCGTTAACTAATAAATCTCTATTGTTTTTATCTCTGAATAATGAGTAAGTAGCAAGAGTTTGACTAAAATTCAATACTGTCCTATAGTCTGCCAAATCATTTATATTACGTGATAGTGAATTTTGTAATATTATTTTACCCTGAGGAAATAAATAATCAAGAATAACACTACCTCCACCATTCATTACTATATGTTCCTGATCAGTAAAAGTAAACGAATCCATTTTATAAGCTGCTTCTCCAAATGGAACTTTATCATTAAGTATAGTAAAGCCGCCACTTGTAAAATCACTACCGCCATTTGTTCTGTCTAAGAATGCCTGAGCAAATACTCCAAGTTTATCATTAAAAAATCTATTGCTAACACTCGCCCAGAATCTATAATTGTCTGTTGTTCTATCCTGACTATTATAAACACCACGAGTTAGAATATCATAATGAAAACCTTTTGGAGCTTCCATTATTCTCAAGTTCACAACACCACCTAAAGCATTAGCATCCATATCTGGTGTAAGAACTTTAATTACTTCAATACCGGATAACATATTTGAAGAAATAAATCCAAGATTTACTGAACGGTCTTGCATATCAGTTGATGGTAATTGTACCCCATTCAAAAGTACTACATTTTGTTTTGCTTGAATACCTCTTACGACAATTTTATCTCCCTGTTGTAATGAAATTCCCGGCAATCTGCTCAAAGCTGCAGCGGCACTTTCATCCGGCAGTTCACGAATTCTTTCTGCAGAAACAACATTTTTTATAGTGTTAGAAGTCAATTGCTGATTGATAGCTTCTCGTTGACCTTTAGCTTGAGCTGTAACTTCAATTTCAAATTCGAATGTTGTGGGTGTAAGTTGAATATCACCTAAAAAAAGGTGTTTGGTAGTTACATCAATTTCTAATTTACTTGTTTCATAGCCAATGTATGAAATCTGTAATGTTCTTTTTCCTACAGGTATATGATGAATTGTAAATTTGCCATCATAATCTGTTGCTGCCCCAAGGCTTGTATTAAGTATCAATACATTTGCACCAATTAACGGTTCACCAGTACCTTTATCAACAACTCTTCCACTAATACTTCCGCTTCCCTGTGCAAGAATTATTTTTAATGGAAGAGCCATTATTAGAAAGAGAAAAAAAATGTAAACTCTTTTTTGCATGGTAACCCCCTTATAATAATAATTATTTACATTCTAAAATTAAATAAAACTAAAATGAATGTATTCATAAAGTAATTGAACGGTATTGAACTAATAAGAACGTTTCAAAATAACTTAAGTTATTTTTTTTGTCAAGCAAAATTTTTTAAAAGATGATTCCATAGATTAAAATTAAAAAGTAAGAAACCATACAAAAGCAGCGTTAAAAGACATTCAAAATGGTTTAATAAGGCTTAAAGCCCCTTCAAATGATAAATTTTATAACAGCCTTCTTTTCTTCGAATATAAATTAACCAGATTTCTTTCTGAAATTCTAAAGCCAGTACCATGATTTCGAACTCCGCCTGATTCTTTAATATGCATTCTTAAATCAATCATTAATTCATTTTTTTCAAAGGCATCTAAAAATTTTTCTGGTGTGGGATGTTCAAGCAGGTACGCCTCATTAAAGTGAAAGTACTCTATATCATTTTCAAATTTGTTATCTGCTATAATTAATAATAGTCTATCAAGTTTTGTCATGAACTTTCCAGCAATTACATATGTACTCCATTCGGCAATGTTTTCTATTTCATTAATATTTTTCAATATAATTAAATTCTTTTCTTTATCTAAAGATAAGTAAAAGCCTTGAGTATTTGGTGTTTTAACATTTACAATATTGTAAAGTGCTTGTCTATTTTGTTCATCTTTATATCCATACTTATTTATCAAATCCTTTTGTTTAATTTTCCATACACCCCTATTAAATGTAAATAAAGTAATCAAAGAATTTGCATTTTTCCTTGTAGCTTTTAATTCTACTCTACCACCGATATCTGGAATAGCAATATTTGTTTCTAAAAGTCCAAGCTCATTTTCTAGAAGATGACCTATTCCTGTAGGCCCTTTTCTCAAAGTTTTTATGAATCCTTTTTCTTTTAAATTTTCCAAGCGTGTTATTAACTCTTTTATCTGCATATTAATTTTTCCGGCAGATTACTATATATTCATTTTTCATTGTATTTGATGTTTCACCCGCCACATTCGTAGGGCTATTTTTTAGCGGCATTCTTTTGTTTGGGATATTTCTTACAATCGTTTCAATATGATCAAAACCATTTGATTCAAATAATTCTGCAGTTATTTCATCTGTAGGAATATTAATTCCTTTTACTGTTCTATTTCCTACAACATAACAAACAAATCCACCGCGTTTTATTGTAGTTGAAACATTCATAATTGATTTTTCATAATCTTCATAAAAAGAAATAACATCCCTTGCTCGCTCTTTATCTTTGTTTTGAATTGCATTAATAACATCATTTAATATTTCGCTTTTGAAAATGTGAGAATGTTTTCTTTTCTCTCCGCCCATTAACATTTTATCAACTTGATTTGCTTCTTTGAAACCAAGCCATTCATTTGCAAAACGAGAGTATTGTCCATATGCAACCGTAGTTCGTGAATCTCCATACGGAGGGGATGTAACAACAATATCAATACTGTTAGATTGAATCAAATCTTCCGGAATTTTATAAACTGTATTAAAATCATATATATAAGTAAATGAGTTATTTTTATGAGCATTTATAAATTCTAAAAGACCTGTTCTATTTCTTGCAAGTTTTGAAATCATTATCCCAAAAACATCCTTGTCCTCTTTTTCTTTTAGATTTTTGTCTTTTACTAACTTAAATTCTCCTTGTTTAACAAATGAAGTTTCTCGAACTGTTTCGCTAAAAGCAACTTTAAAAAAGTTTTTAATATTTATATCAACAATGCTCTCAATATACCCAAGAACTATTCCTAATTTTTTTTGAACATTTTTCGAAAACCAATAATCAATATTTTTAACTTGAGGGATAATTATTGATTTAACATTTTCTGCACCAAAGTTCAAAGAAAAAACATAGTCAATGAAATCATTGATAAAAAAATCCAGCTCATTCATATTAAGGACAGTAGTTTTTGCTTTTGCAATTAATCTTGCTAATGGATTAATATCTGTGCCAATTGCATTAATGCCAAAAATATTTGCTTCAACTAAAGAAGTTCCAGTTCCGCAGTAAGGGTCAAATAAGATTTTAGCATTTTTACCAAAATTTTCTATGAGCCGTCTTGCAACTTGAGGAATCATCATAGCAGGATAGGCATGAAAGCAGTGAGTATATTCTTTTGTGTTTGCTTTCTTAAAGTCCCAGCTTTCATCAACTATTTTTAGTTTTCTATCTAAATTGATTTCTATTTCATCCACTATTTTTGTGTTAGGCTTAATCATTTTATATTAATTTAGAATCACCTATAAAATTTAATAAGCTGAATTTTCATTGATATAATCTAATATTTAGATTTATTCAATATCAAGATTATATTTATGAAAACAAAATACGAATATTATTCTAATTAGATTTCATAAAGTAGGAATAAAATAAATTCTTCTAAAAAATTTTTTCTTGACAAAACACAATTCAAAAATTACTTTTGAACAATGAAATTCAAGAATATAAATATTGAAAATAATTGGTGGTGGTGGAGAATATCTTCTCTACCGTCCTAGGACTTTAAATATTCTAATAAAAAAGCCGTGGATGGTAGAACCGTTCACGGCTTTTTTGTTTTAAAATTTTTACAGCAATAAGACAGGTTCAAAACAAATATGGAGGTTAAAAATGTCAGAGAACAAAATTGTATTTCTTGAGCAATCCAGAATGCCAACTCATTACTACAATATTTTAGCAGATTTGCCTGTTCCATTAGACCCACCATTAAATCCTTTAACAAAGCAACCCGCAACACCACAGGAGCTTGCTGCAATTTTCCCAATGGATTTAATCATGCAGGAAGTTTCACAGGAAAGATTTATTGAAATACCAGACGAAGTGCGCGATTTATACCGATTAAGTCGTCCAACGCCATTGATAAGAGCAGCAAATTTAGAAAACGAACTTCAAACACCTGCAAAAATTTATTTCAAGTATGAAGGGTCCAATCCTACTGGAAGTCACAAAACAAATACTTCTTATGCACAGGCATATTATAATAAAAAAGCAGGTATCAAAAAACTTGTAACTGAAACTGGAGCAGGACAATGGGGTAGTGCACTCGCAATGGCTTGTAAACATTTTGGGTTAGAATGTGAAGTGTTTATGGTTAAAGTGAGTTACAATCAAAAACCATATCGAAAAACTTTTATGAGATTATTTGGTGCAACTGTACATGCAAGTCCTACAGATTTAACAAATGCAGGAAGAAAAGTCCTGGAAAAAGATCCCGATTCACCGGGTTCACTCGGTATTGCAATAAGCGAAGCAATTGAAGTTGCTGTTCAAAGAGATGATACTAATTACAGTCTTGGCAGTGTTTTGAATCATGTTTTATTGCATCAAACAATAATTGGCGAAGAAGCTCGTATTCAAATGGAAATGATTGATGAATATCCTGATATTGTTATTGGATGTGTTGGAGGTGGAAGTAATTTTGCCGGCATAGCTTTTCCATTTTTGCGTGATAAATTAAATGGTTCAAAAAAGAATCTTGAAGTAATTGCAGTTGAACCAGCTTCATGCCCTTCTCTTACAAAAGGAAAATTTGACTACGACTTTGGTGACGAAGCAGGACTAACACCACTTCTGAAAATGTATACACTTGGACATGATTTTATTCCTCCTAAAATTCATGCTGGTGGTTTGAGATATCATGGAATGGCTCCAACTATTTCATTGCTTTATAACATTGGAGCAATAAGCGCTAAAGCTTATGAACAACAGGAAGTTTTTAAAGCGGCTCAATTGTTTGCCCAGTGCGAAGGAATTGTTCCAGCTCCTGAAAGTTCACATGCTGTGAAGGAAGCAATTGAACAGGCATTAAAATGTAAAGAGACAGGAGAAGCAAAAACAATTTTATTCAATCTTTCGGGTCATGGATTTTTAGATTTGGGAGCCTATGAACTATATCTTGATAATCTTCTTGAAAATGGAAACAATAAATAAAGTATAACCTATTGGAAACTTGTTAACAAATTTCTTAAAAGCCCTCTCTTTTTAGAAGAGAGGGCTTTATTATTTTTTTAATGAAAGATATTTGGATGGAATAATAATCGTAATTAAAAATTATGAATTGCTGCTTTTCGCGTGAGAGCAATTTTTACTTTTAGATGACACTTTACAAAATTTTTTTCCATTTCTTAATCTGTTTCTCAACTTCTGCTGGCGAAGTGCTTCCCTCAGATTTTTTATTATTTATACTTGTCTTTGGATTGAAGAGATTGTAAATATCATTTTCAAATTTTGGGCAGATTTTTTTATAATCCTTTAACGAGAGATGATGAAGTTTAATCTTTTCTTCAACACATTTTGAAACAATCTTACCAACAATGTGATGTGCTTTTCTAAATGGAACATCTTTTTTTACTAAATAATCAACAAGGTCGGTAGCCAAAGATAAATCTCCTGTTAGTTCTTCTTCAAACCTGTTTTTATTAAAACTTGTGTGAGCAAGTAATTCTGACATAATTTTCAAACAATCTTTTGTAGTATCTGCTGCATTAAAAAGATGAAATTTATCTTCCTGCATGTCACGATTATAAGCAAGTGGAAGAGCTTTCATAATTGTTAATAAACCAATTAACGAGCCATAGACTCTTCCTGTTTTCCCACGAATTAATTCTGCAAAATCTGGATTTTTCTTCTGAGGCATAAGGCTACTGCCGGTTGCATATTCATCGTCAAATGATGCAAACGAAAATTCCTGAGAACTCCACAAAATCAATTCTTCACTTAATCTGCTCAGATGCATCATTATTATTGAACAGGCAGAAATAAATTCAATTAAAGAATCGCGGTCACTTACAGCATCAATACTGTTTTCAACAATTCCATTCATTTTCAAAAGTTTTGAGGAAAAATTTCTATCTATATTAATTGAAGTTCCTGCAAATGCAGCGGCACCAAGCGGAGATTTGTTTACTCTTTTAAGTAAATCATTTAGTCTTTCTTTATCTCTCTGGAACATTTCGATATATGCAAGCAGATGATGTGCAAATAAAATTGGCTGAGCTCTTTGAAGATGCGTATAACCTGGAACGATGGTGGTTTTATGTTCTTCAGCTAATTTTAATAATACTTTCTGAAGAGATAAAATAATCTTTACTAAATCAAGAATTTCTTTTCTTATGTATAATCTTTCATCAAGAGCTATTTGGTCGTTGCGGCTTCTTGCTGTATGAAGCCGCTTTCCAGTCTCTCCAATTTTTTCAACCAATCTTTCTTCGATTGCAGAATGAATATCTTCTTTTCTCCAATCAAGTTTTATTTTGCCATTTATAATTTCATTTCTTATCTCTTCAAGTGCATTTATGATTTTCTTTTCATCAGTCTTTGAAATAATTTTTTGCTTTGAGAGCATTTTAACATGAGCTATACTTCCATCAATATCTTCATTAAATAATTTCCCATCAATATCAATAGATGAAGAAAATTTTAATGCCGATTCTGCAAGCTGCTTTTTAAATCTGCTGTTCCAGATAGCCATGAATTATACCGATAATTTATTTTCTGCTTCTACTTTTTGCATTACTCTGTTTATAGTTTTATATGGTAGTCCATATATTTTAATAAATCCTTCTGAAGCAGAATGATCAAATTGGTCTTCAACAGTGTATGTAGCGAGCGCAGGATCATAAAGTGAATAAGGAGATGTTCTTCCAGAAATTCTTATTGTTCCTTTATAAAGTTTTAGCTTAACGAGTCCGGTTACTTTTTCCTGAGTTTTATCTATAAAAGCCTGAAGAGCTTCTCTTAATGGTGTAAACCAGAGACCATTGTAAATCAAGTTAGAATATTCTTGAGAGATTAAAGTTTTATAGTGCATTACAGATTTTTCAAGTGTAATTCTCTCAAGTTCTTTATGTGCAAAATGGAGAATTGTGGCTGCAGGAGCTTCATAAACTTCTCTTGACTTAATTCCAACCAATCTATTTTCAATCATATCAATTCTTCCAATAGCATTTCTTCCGCCGATTTCATTTAATAATTTGACCAGAGAAACACTATCGAGCTCTTTTCCATTAACGCTTTTTGGAATGCCAGCTTCAAATTCAATAGCAACCAATTCAGGGTCATCAGGAGCATTTTCTGGAGATACTGTATGTAAAAATGCATCTTCTGGAGGTTCAACCATGGGGTCTTCAAGAACACCGCATTCAATTGCAGTACCCCAGATATTATCATCAATTGAATATGGATTACTTTTTGTTGCAGCTACCGGGATATTATTTGCAAGTGCATAATCAATTTCTTCTTCTCTGGATTTAAATTCCCATGTTCTTAAAGGTGCAATACATTTAATGTCCGGGGCAAGAGCACCAACAGAAACTTCAAATCGAACCTGGTCATTTCCTTTACCTGTGCATCCATGCGCAACCATTGTAGCATTTTCTTTCTTTGCAATTTCAACAAGAGCTTTTGCTAATAATGGTCTACCAAGTGATGTAGCCATTGGATAAGCCCCTTCATAAAGAGCTCCAGCTTTTAAAGCCGGGAAAGCATATTCTTCAATAAATTCTTTCGTCAAATCTTCAATATATACTTTAGAAGCTCCTGACTTAAGAGCTTTTTCTTCAAGTCCTTCTAATTCTTTTGACTGGCCAAGATTTCCAGTAAATGTAATTATCTCAGCATCATAATTTTTTTTAAGCCAGTGAACCATGACTGATGTATCGAGTCCACCTGAATAAGCTACAACTATTTTTTGTTTGCTCATATTACTTAATCCCTAATATTATTTTTAATTGTTCAATTACTTTTTTAATGTTTTTAATTGTTTTAGGAACAACTATGATAGTATCATCACCTGCAATTGTGCCAAGAATTTCTGGTTCATTTTGTTTATCAATATATACTGCAACACCCTGAGCCCTTCCTAAAAATGTCTTTATAAGAACAATGCATTCATTAGATTCAATTGAAATTATTTCTTCTGCTATTCTGGATTTAAGAGCTCCATCACCGCCTTCAGTGCCAAGTTTATAAACAAGACCTTCTGAAGTAGGAACTCTTACAACACCAAGATCAGTTAAATCCCGCGATAATGTTGCTTGTGTAACTTTGATTCCTTTCTGTTTCAAAATTTTTACAAGCTGAGTTTGATTATAAATATTCTGTGAAGAAATCAAGGATTTAATCAATGCATGGCGTTTTTGAATATCTTCAAGCTTTCTGCTCATAATTCACCTTTTATTTGGTTTTAATCTGATACTATTTCGGTTCCAACACCCTCTTTAGTAAATATTTCAAGCAATAGTGCATGTTGAATTCTTCCATCAATTATATGAACTTTTTGAACACCGGCATCAAGAGCAGATAAAGCAGAATTTACTTTGGGAATCATACCACCGCTGATTGTTCCATCTTGAATAAATTTTTCTGCATCACTCTTTGTAAGATGTGAAATTAATGTATCACCTGCTTTTACTCCTTCGATGTCTGTCATATAAACAAGTTTTGTTGCATTTAATGCACCGGCAATATTGCCTGCTGCAATATCAGCATTTACATTATAAATTGTTCCTTCTTCGTCAACGCCTATTGGAGCAATTACAGGAAGATAGCCGTCTTTGAGCAAACTTCTAATAAATGCTTCATTGACATTTGTAATTTCACCAACCAAACCTAAATCTTCTTTACTGTATTTTTTTACATTAACAAGACTTGCATCAATTCCACTTATACCAACAGCTCTGCCGCCGTAAATATTAATTCTTCTTACGATATCTTTATTAATCAATCCTGCAAGAACCATTTGAACAACATCACGGGTTTGTTCATCAGTATAACGTTGACCATTCACAAATGTAGTTTTCAAATTTAACTTTTCAGAAAGTGATGTAATTTCTTTACCACCGCCATGAACAACAACTATATTAATACCAATTTTTCTTAAAAGTGTAACATCCTGAGCAACCATTTGCTTTAGTGATTCATCGTGCATTACTGCACCGCCATACTTAATTACAAAAACAGCATTTTCAAATTGCTGAATATAAGGCAGAGCTTCTACAAGAACATCTTCTTTTCTGTAATTAGGTTGTGTCAAGTTCTGTAACTCCCATTAATTTTCACATACTCTTCAGAAAAATCGCATGTCCAGCAAGTTGCTTTTCCATTACCAATATTTAATCTTAGTAATAAATTTATTTCTTTTGGCTTTAGAGTTTTATTTGCTTCTTTTGCAGGAAGAGTAACATTATAATTTTGTAACAGAATTGGAACATCATTAATTATTATTTCGAATTTTGCGGGGTCAAAATCAATTCCCGAATAACCAACTGCAGCTATAATTCTTCCCCAATTAGCATCTTCACCATGAATTGCAGTTTTAACAAGAGGTGAAAGAGCGACTGTCTTTGCAGCTTTAAGAGCTTCTTCGTCGTTCTTCGCACCTACTACATTAATCTCAACTAACTTGGTTGCACCTTCGCCATCTTTTACAATATCGATTGATAATTTTTTTAATACTTCGTAAAGATTATCATAAAAAATTTTATAAGCTTCAGTATCTGCAATAATTGGATTTATTCCCGACAAACCATTTGCAAGAGCAATTACCATATCATTTGTACTTGTATCTCCATCAACTACAATTCTATTGAAAGTTTTATCAGTAATATCTTTCAACATAGCTTGAAATACATTCTTTTCAATTGCTGCATCTGTAGTAATAAATGCAAGCATTGTTGCCATATTTGGATGAATCATCCCAGAACCTTTCGCTATGCCGCCTATTGTTACGGTATTACCGCTAATGTCAAAACTCCTTGAAGCGGTTTTAATAAAAGTGTCTGTCGTTAATATAGCCTCTGCAGCTGAATTGTTATCATCATCGCTCAAGTGATGAACAATTTTTTTAATTCCAGAAGAAATTTTTTCCATAGGAAGAGGTTCTCCAATAACTCCAGTTGAAGAAACAAAAACTTCTTCGGGACGAATATTTAATTCTCTTGCTGTAATCTCAGCCATTGCAACTGCATCGTTATAACCTCTTTCTCCTGTGCAAGCATTTGCATTGCCGCTGTTTATAATTATTGCACGGAATTTTTCATTTTCATAAAGATATTTTTTAGAAAGCAAAACTGGGGCTGCCTGTACCTTATTCTGAGTAAAAACACCAGCTGCAACTGCAGGAACATCTGATACAATAAGAGCTAAATCTTTTTTGAATCTTTTAACTCCACAATGAATTCCTGCTGCTTTAAATCCTTTTGGTGCTGTAACTCCGGTTTTCATCTCAACTGCAATTTCCAATTCTTGTTCCATTTTAATAATCCTGTTTCTTGTGGTAGACCAAATAAAATATTCATATTCTGAACTGCCTGACCTGCGGCACCTTTTATTAAATTATCAATTGTTGAAAAAATTGTTATCGAATTATCATTAATTACAAAACCAATATCACAAAAATTTGTATTGGCAACATCTTTCATCTCTGGAATTGAATTTCCAATAAATCTAATAAATGGTTTTGAAGAATATGATGAAGCATAAACTTCTTTAATAATTTTATCATCAACATCTTCTTTCAATTGAGCATTAATTGTAGTATAAATTCCTCTTGTTGCCGGAAGCAGATGAGGCACAAAAGAAAAATTGATTGATTTATTACCAAAAGATTCAAGATAATATTTTATTTCAGGAATATGCTGATGATTACCAACTTTGTATGCTCTTACATTTTCATTCACTTCACTAAATATCATGTTTTGAACTGCAGATTTACCAGCACCAGATGTTCCACTGTAAGATACTATGCTAACAAAAGAATCATCTATTAAATCATTTTTAAGCAATGGAAGAAGAGCAAGTAAAATACTTGTTGGATAACATCCGGGATTAGAAACAATTTCCGCATTTGATATTGCTAATTCATTCCACTCACTTAATCCATAAACAGCTTTTTGAAGAAGTTCCTGTGCCTTATGTTCATGTTTATAATATTTTTTATAATCATCAATATTTTTTAATCTGAAATCTCCACCAATATCAATTACTTTCACATTTTTATTGTATGCGGCTTGAACAAATTCAAAAGCCTGTCCAGAAGGAAGCGCAACAAAAATTAAGTCGAGTTCATTGAGAGATTCTTCAGAAAAATTTTCTATCTGTAGAGAAATCAAATTTCTCAAGGAAGTATGTACTTCATCAATTCGCAAACCTGCGGTAGATTGACCGAACAATTTTTTTATTTCCGCATCTGGATGATTCAAAAGCAGTTTAATTAACTCAACTCCTGAATATCCTGCGGCACCAACTATCCCTATCTTTATCATTAACAAAGTCTATAAATTTATGGTTATAATTATACACAATTATGCATAATTATGCAAATTAATTTTCTCTCAAATAATCACTTCTATCAACGTGTAGCCCTCAAAAATTTTCGCTCTGTATAAATAACAATGTGAAATAATTCTTTAGATGCTTTTTAAGTTATTTATTAAAAATCCTTATTTTATATAAGAAATTTTTAATTACTATATGACAAACAAAAAAAATACACTTTTATTCATAATTCTAATATTTATAACAAATATTCAATTGTTATCTCAAAACCCTGTATTTTATTTTTCACATATTACTGTTGAAGATGGTATATCAACAAATGGGGTTACAAAAATTTTTCAGGACAGCAGAGGTTTTTTATGGTTTGGAACTTATAATGGATTAAACCGATACGATGGATATAATTCTAAAATATTCTTGCCAGAACAAGAAAATCCAACAAGTATTTCCAACCACTCAATTTCTTCTATTGTTGAGGACAAAGATGGAAATCTATGGGTTGCTACAATTGACGGTTTGAACAAATATAAAAGAAAAACCGAAGAATTTATTGTATACAAAAATAATCCTGATGATCCAAACAGTATAAGCAATAATAATGTAATCACACTCTTTATCGATAGAGAAGGCACATTATGGGTTGGGACACTTAATGGATTAAATAAATACAATAAAGAAAAAGATAATTTTACTGTTATCAAAAAAGTAAGTGACAGACTTAACCCCGATTCATTAAACAGTGTTGTTTGTATTGAGGAAGATAGTAAAGGTAATTTATGGCTTGGAACATGGAATGGATTAACCTGCATGACAAAGGATGGAAAAGTAATCAAACAAATATTTGCTCAACCACCGGATTACAAATATTTTGATTACAGAATAGTTTCTTCATTACTCATTGATAATTCAAACAACCTATGGATTGGCTTATCCAACAAAGGTATTGCAAAATATAATTTACTGAATGAAAAAATAAAATTTTATAAGTCCATTAAAAATAATTCATCAACACTTACTGATGACCATGTAAATACAATTTTCAAAGACAGAGAAAATAATATATGGATAGGTACGAAGAATGGATTAAATAAATATTTACCTCTAAGCGACAACTTTGTTAGAATTTTACATGACCCCAATAAAACTTATTCAATAATTGACAATAACATACTTTCTTTAACTCAAGATAATACAGGAATTATATGGATAGGAACTGGAGGAGGTGTAAGCAAAACCTTTTTTCCAAAAAATAATTTTCATTTTATAAGCAATAACATCAGCAATAGATTAACATCTATTTTTATAAACAAAAATAATGATATCTGGCTTGGTTCTCTTGATGGTTTATACAAATTAGAAAAATCGGGCATAACTCATTTCCAAAATAACCCAAACAATTCTAATAGTATTAGTGATAATTTTATAATGTCTGTTTATGAAGATAGTGACGGATATATCTGGATTGGCACAAATCATAGTGGATTAAATAGATACGACCCCAAAACTAAAAAATTCAAATTATTCACTTATGATATTAACGACAATACATCAATAAGTAATAACGGAATTACTTCTATTTGCGAAGATAGACATGGCAATTTATGGTTTTCTACATGGTGGGGATTAAATAAGTATAATAAGAAAACAGAAAAATTTTACAGATATCTTCATGATAATAATAATCCAAATAGTTTACCTTACGATTTAGTGTGGGTTGTTTTTGAAGATTCACGAGGAATGATATGGGTTGGAACTGATGGAGGTGGTGCCGGCATGCTCAATCCCAAGACAAATAAATTTATAAACTTTACAAAATCATCTTTAGCATCATTAAGAATTAGTGAGAATAGAGTATTTGCAATCTTTGAATCCAGCGATGGAATTATCTGGTTCGGAACGAGCGATGGATTAAGCTATTACGACTATAAAACCAACAAAACAAAAATTTATAAAACTAAAGATGGATTACCGGGAAATATTATAAATGGAATAATCGAAGACAACAATGGAAACATTTGGATTACTTCCGATAAAGGTTTAGCAAAATTTGATAGAAAAACTAATACTTTTTATAACTACACAAAAAGAAATGGATTACCAGCTCAAGAGTTTTCTCAAAATTTAACTGCTAAATCTAAAAATGGATATCTTTATTTTTCTTGCGGAGGTGGCTTATTATATTTCAATCCTGACAGTATTAAAGAACAATATCTTAATGCACCAATAGTTTTTACTGATTTGAAAATATATAATGAATCTGTTCCGATTGGAAAAAACAATTCAATTCTTAAAGAATCAATAACTGAAGCAAAAAGTATAACCATTCCTCCTGGCAATGATGTTATTACTATTGAATTTGCACTTCTGGATTTTTACAATGTAAAAAAGAACAGATATTCATACAAGCTCGAAGGATTTGATATGAACTGGAACGATGTTGGAAACAGAAATTCTGCTACATACACAAATTTACCTCCGGGAGAATACAAGTTCATTGTAAAAGCATATAATATTGATGGCATTCGAGATGCAAGACAGGCAACATTAAACATTATAATTTTACCTGCTTTTTATCAAACAGCATTATTTAAATTTTTGTCTGCAGCTGCTTTAATCTTGATGGTAGCTCTTTATATAAACTTTAGAACAAGAAATGTTCGTAAACAAAATAAAATTCTTGAAGAGAAAATTTTAGAACGAACAAAAGATCTTGACGAGACAATAAAAAAATTAAGTAATGAAATCGAAGAAAGAATTAAAGCCGAAGAAAAACTAAAAATTTCACTTCAGGAAAAAGAAATATTACTCAAAGAAATTCATCATCGTGTCAAAAATAATCTGCAGGTGGTTTCAAGCTTGTTATTTCTTCAATCAATTAATTTGAAGGATGAAAATGTAATAAATGCTTTCAAGGAGAGCCGCGACAGAATTAAATGTATGGCTTTAATTCATGAAAAATTATACCGCTCAGAAAATTTATCGATGATTAGTTTTGAAGATTATATAAAAAGTCTTGTTGACGAATTAAAAAAATCTTTTGTAAGAAAAGATAAAAACATTATTACAGTCATAGAAGCAAAAGATATTAACTTAAGTCTTGATACTGCTTTATCTTGCGGATTGATTGTAAACGAAGTTGTAACAAATTCATTTAAATATGCTTTCCCCGATTCATTCGTTAAAGATAATGATGAATTAAAAGTAGAAATAAAAGTCAACAAGATTGATTCTAATAAATACTTAATGATTATAAGAGATAATGGAGTTGGCTTGCCGAAAGATTTCGAAATCGAAAAATCAGATTCTTTGGGAATGAAGTTAATAAATTCAATTGTAAATCAGCTTAATGGAAATATTGAAATTAAATCAGAAAAAGGAACTGAATTTAAGATTGTAATAGAGGACTTAAAATAAAAAATGCATAAAACAAAAATTCTTATTGTTGAAGACGAAGCAATTGTTGCATTAGAAATTCAATACAGATTAACATCATTAAATTATGAAGTAGTTGGAACTGCATCTACGGGTGAAAAAGCTTTAGCACTCGCTGAAGAAACCAAACCGGATTTAGTACTT
Source organism: Melioribacteraceae bacterium (assembly GCA_037481715.1). Taxonomy (GTDB): domain Bacteria; phylum Bacteroidota; class Ignavibacteria; order Ignavibacteriales; family Melioribacteraceae; genus Rosettibacter. Next base: position 67,945 of record JBBFLD010000009.1, on the reverse strand, counting down.
ATGGATTTAAAACTAAAGGGCAAACTGAACGGACTTGAAACGGCACGAGAATTAAAAAACAAATTTTCTATCCCATCAATTTTTATTACAGCATTTTCTGATGATGCTACATTAAAAGAAATTCAGGAAAATGATTTTATAATACTTCAAAAACCTTTTACGCCCGAAGAATTACAAAAAATTATTGAAAGTGCTCTAAAATTAGAACGAGATTTTTGATTTTATTTCACTTCAAAAATTGGAAAAAATCTTTCTTTAATTACATGTAATTTTTACAACACCTGAACTTTTTAACTTATTAATTAGCAAATATCATTTGCTTTCTTTTATTCCTTTCTTATATTCCAGTGTAAATTAAAACAGTTTTGTAAATTTATTCCACTGGTTCAATATTTGTAAGTTCTGAAAGAGCTATATTAAAGCAATTGAACTGGAAAATTTTACTTAATCAAAATTTGGTAAAATTGTGGGACAGCAACAATTATTATTAATATTACTTGGAATTGTTATTGTGGGCATTGCAATATTTATGGGAATTAATTTATTCAGGGCAAATGCAATTGAATCTAAAAGAAATATTGTGACAAATGAACTTGTAAACTTAGCAGCGATGGCACAAAAATATTATTTAAGCCCAAAATCACTTGGCGGAGGCGGAAGGTCATTTATTGGTTGGGATGTTCCGCCCGAATTAAAAGTAACAGCTACAGGCAGTTATAGACGCGAAAATGTGAGTGATGATAGCCTAATAATTATGGGAGTTGGTAATGAAATTGTGACAAATGATGACTCAATAAGAGTGAAAATAGTTGTTAAACCAACTATTTATAGAGTAGAAATTATTAATTAAGTTCTTTTTATGATTTAAATGCAGGTTTTATTAGTATAAAACTACTTTTAAAAAAAATTTTTAGATGGTATATAAATTGATAAATGGCTTTAACAAATACAGTTTCACTGTTTTTTAATTAACATATTTACTCACAAATTAAAAGGAGTTACCTATGGGTCAACAACAATTATTACTTATCGTTCTCGGCGTTATAATCGTCGGTATCGCTGTAGTAGTAGGTATTAATGTATTTACTGCAAGCAGCTATCAAGCAAACAGAGATGCTCTAACAGCAGATTTAACAAATTTAGCAGCAATGGCACAACAATATTACCGTAAACCAACTGCATTGGGAGGTGGAGGTAATAAATTTACTGGTTGGGAGAATACTATCCCAGCAAGCTTAAAAAGAACTGCTAATATGAGTGAAGATATTGCTGTTACTACTACAGACGAAAATGCAACAATAATAGCTACCGGTACAGAAAAAGATGATGCTGGAAATATAATCAAGTTACAATGTGTCGTTGGGCCTAATGATTTTACCATAACGCCTGTATCTGGCAGTGGTGGTGAATAGTATTTTTCATATTATTTAACTTATGATTAGAAATACGTAAGGCTGGTAAAACATAGTTTTGCCAGCCTTTTTATTTTAATAACTAAAATTGTCAACTCTTTTTAAAAATAGAAAAAAGTTTAACACAAATTTTCACATATTCAACAATCGAAAAACTGCTTTTTAGTCATACCCAAATGGCTCAATTATTGTAATTTACTATCGATAATCAAATAAAATAATAACTCATTAGAAATTTATTTTAATAAATAAGTGACTACAGTTAATTAGTAATTACTTTTGTTTTTATTTTTCTTAAATTTAATATGCGTTACTTATTAAATGACTTTAATAAGGGGTTTTAATGATTGAAGTAAGATTTAACGCTATTAAACCAGGTGGACAAACAATCACTGGAACACTTAATGAACCTACTTTCAGCGAAGCTAAAAAGAAGATTTACAAATTAGCTCAAAAAAATAATCTCAAAATCCATTCAATCCAAAAAAAAAGCACATATATTTATAAAATACGACGCGGCAATGAAAAACCAATCATCGGCGAACAGCGAGCTTTCAGCAAAGAAGAAGTTGTAAATGCTCTTCGAAAACTTGGTTACGAAGTTATTTCTGTCAATAAAAAATATTTTGAGTTCAACTTCAAACCGCCGCAGCAGGATATCGTTTCTTATGTAAAAATTAGTGCCGAACTGCTTGAGCAAAAACTTCCTTATAGCGAAATACTTACATTGCTTATAAATGATATTCAAAATAAAACTTTGCGCGAAACTTTAAGACAAATTAATAATGAACTTAAAAAAGGAGCTGACAGCGAAGCTACATTTCTTCGATATCAATCTGTATTTGGAAAATTTACTGCATATATGCTTGGCCTTGCATCTAAAAGTGGTAACATGGCAGAAATCTACAAAGCAACAGCAAAATTTCTCGAGCGTCAGCAGGAATTTAGAAAGAACTTAAGAAGTGCTTTGATTACACCATTAGTTACTTTGTTCGTATTGTTTCTTGCTGTAATATTTTATGTCGGCTATATCTTTCCAGAAACAGCTAAATTGTTTATCAAATTTAAAATTGATTTACCACCACTGACTGCCGCCACATTAAAAATTAGTGATTTCTTAATGGGAAATATTCTCTGGGTATCATTAGCTATTATAATTCCTCCAATATTTATAATTCAATTTGCTAAAACCAAAAAAGGAAAACTAATAATTGACAGACTGATGTATAAAATTCCAATAATTGGAAATCTTATTCACAAAACAAATATAGAAGTTTTTTGCCGTGTATTTTATACACTCTACACAGGGTCTGCCGAAAGTATTGAACCCATTAGAATTGCAGCCGAAGCAACTGGCAATAGTTATTTTGAAAATCAAATCAAAAATGTGGCTATTCCATTAATGATTAAAAAAGGAATAGGAATTACAGATGCTTTCCAGGCAAGCGGCGTATTTACAGATACAGCTTTATCAAGATTTCACTCTGGCGAAGAAACAGGAACAATTAAAAATACTGCTCTTCAACTTGCAAATTATTATGAAAGCGAAACTGTATTTAGATTAAAAAATGTGATTGAAATGATACAGCTTGCAATAGCTATGATTATTATGATTGTTATGATTGCATTAACTTTAATTTCAGCAGAAACAGCAACAATAAGTCCAAAATCACCATTAGCACAATGATACACTATTAATTATATTGCTGTTAAATTTAAGTCGACATAAAAGCAAGTTAAATGAAAAGGAGTTAAGCTATGCTGGATACACAATTAGAAATGGCGGATAAAATCGGCTACCTATTATTAAAAAAAGGAATAATTGATTCAAAAATTTTAGAACAGGCTTTAAAAGTAAAAGAAGCAGACCAGACAAATAAAAAGCGAAATCTTGCTCAAATACTTGTTGAAGAATTTGGTTTTGAACACGATGTTATATTCCGCGAAGTTGCAATTCTCTATGCATTCAAAGAACTTAATATTCGTCCAGAAGAACTGCCAGAAGAAAGAATCAACGAAATAAAAAATTTAATTAATCGTCAGCCTCAAGAAGTTAAACAAATGCTTCTTGAGCATCGCATCATTCCATTTAAGTATGATGATAAAGTAAAAGATAAATTAATACTTGCTGCTGTTGACCCAACAGACAGAGCAATTGCAAAAGTAGCATATGCATTAAATGCAAAAAAATATGAAATAAACTATCTGCGAAAAAAAGATTATGATAAACTTATAAACATGATAGTTTCTTCCGAGAATGTTTATCTAAAAATGATTGAAGAAGCCGGTGAAGAACTTCATGTTGTTCAAGAAGAAACAATTGACGAAGAAGAATTAGATGCTGAAATAAACAAAAGTGCTTTAATTAACTTGATTGAAGCTGCTCTCGTAGAAGCAGTGCGTAAAAGTGTAAGTGATATTCATATAATTCCAAAAGGAGCAATGAAAACTGAGATTCACTTTCGAATAGATGGTAAACTGCAATTATGGCATGTTCAGGAAAATACAATGCCTGAAGCTGTTATGGCAGTTGTCAAAGACCGCTCAAAAGGTCTGGATAGATTTGAAAGAGAAAAAGCTCAGGACGGTTTTATTCAAAGAGAAATTGATGGTCATATAATTCGCTTTAGAGTTTCAGTACTGCCAATGGTTGGAACAGAATTAAAAAATAAATTTGAAAGCATTGTTATAAGAGTTCTTGATGACAGAAAAGTAATAAAAGATTTGAACAAACTTGGGCTTACAGGTTATGCTCATCAAGCTTTTGTAAAAGCAATCAATCAACCGCAGGGAATGATAATTTTAACAGGACCAACAGGAAGTGGAAAATCAACTACTTTAATTGCTGCTTTGTATCAAGTTATCCATCCAACCAAAAATGTTTTAACAATTGAAGACCCGGTTGAATATGTAATTGAAGGAGCACGTCAGCTTAAGATTGGACATAAAATGAACTTCGAACAGGCGATAAGAGCAATCTTGCGTCACGACCCTGACATAGTTCTTGTTGGCGAAATGCGCGATAAAGAAACTGCTGAAACTGCAATTAAACTTGCAAATACAGGTCACTTAACTTTTTCAACTCTTCACACAAATGATGCACCAAGTGCTGTAGCTCGTTTATTCAAAATGGGTATTGAACCATTCCTGATTGCTTATGCAATAAACATTATTGTAGCTCAAAGATTAATTCGAAAATTATGCGAACATTGCAAAAGAAAAGTTACAAATCTGGAAGAACATATTTTACCTGCTGGACTCAAATTAGAAGATTGGCTTGGTTACGATATTTATGAAGCTGTTGGATGCGATAAATGCAATAACACCGGTTACAAAGGAAGAATGGCTATACACGAGGCTCTATATTTCACAAAAGAAATAAGAAGAATAATTGTTCGTTCAGGTAATGAAGTAGATGAAGAAGCAATTCGTGAACAGGCAAGAAAAGATGGAACCATCAGCTTAAGAGAATCGGGATTCGAAAAAGTAAAAATGGGATTAACCTCAATTCAAGAAGTAATTGCTGCCACAATGGAAGATTAATTCAATAAAAACTTGATAAAAATTATCGATAATTAAATGTAATAGAAAAATTTATTGGGTATTAATGTTTTTAATACAAATAAATTTATTTCTTTGATTTTAAAATCAATTAAACTATGTTAAATAAAAAAATTAAACCAATTAGAAATATCGCATTCAAAATAAAACATGATAGAAGAAGCAAAACAAATACTAACTAATTTTGCAAATAAAATTCCTCAAACTGTTTTTGGCCCAGAACGAGTAAAATATATTGCAGATAATATTGACCAGCTTACCGACAACGAAAAACTTTTAATAATACAATTTGCAAATCACATTTTGAGCTTAATGATTGAACGACAGGCATCTGATGTTGAGATTGGCGGATTTGGAACACAAGGTTATGTCTGGTTTCGAATTTATGGAAAAAAGGAACGGGTTAAAGATTTGCCCACAATGAATACTGATGAAGCTGCTGTATTGATAATTTCTCTTCTTAATAAAAACCAAAGAAATTTTTTGCTTGAACAAAGAAATCTGGATTTCAGCTATTCATTTTTCTATCCAAAACAAAATACAAATGTTCGATTCCGTGCTGATGCATATTTCGACCTTGACACATTAGCTCTAAACATGAGAGCTATACAGGCAAAAATTCGTCCTCTTGAATCACTTGAATTTCATCCCCTGGCAATTAAAACAATGAGCCATAACTATATAAAATTTGGTTTATCACTTGTAACTGGAATTACAGGTTCAGGTAAATCAACTACTCTCGATGCAATCATTGATTATCATAATCAATTCGACCCATGTCATATTGTTATAATTGCTTCTCCAGTTGAATATGTTCATACATCTAAAGTTTCTATAATAAAACATAGAGAAGTTGGAAGAGATGTTTTATCTTTCAAAGATGGAGTAATTCAATCACTAAGACAGGACCCCGATATAATTGTAATTGGAGAAATGAGAGACCCCGACACAATAATGGCAGCTTTAGAGGTAACAGATACAGGTCATAAGGTATTTTCTACATTGCATACTTCATCTGCAGTTGAATCTATTGACCGCATTATTGCAGAAGTTCATCCAATAGAACAGGAAAGAGTAAGAAACCGATTAGCTGATGTTTTAATTTCTGTAGTATCTCAAAAATTAGTCCCCAGCCTCGATGGCAAGCGGGTTCTTGCAAAAGAAGTTCTAATAGTAACTCCAAGTGTTAGAGCAGCAATAAAAAACAATAATACAAGCGAAATTTATATGATGATTAATCAAGGCGGTCCGCAAGGTATGATTACAATGGAACAGGATTTGTTGCGCCTTTATACTGAAAAGAAAATATCAAAGGAAAATGCTATTGCTTATGCAAATAATAAAACCCGTATTATGCAACTATTAAAAGCTGTGTAATATGAAACAAATAGTCTGCATATATAATGAAGGCAATGATGTAAAACTTGCAGTCATGTCAAAAAACAACGAGACTGTATCGGTAAATCGTGTTGCTTCAATTACAATGTCGACAGCTTTACAAAGTTCCTCAAGACAGGAATCACTAACAGAACTTGAGTCTATCGATTCCTCAAGTGAAATTTCTTTTGATAGTATTGATAAAATTGATTTGGGAAAAGAAGAGTCAGTTGATACTTCAGATATTGGACAGATACAAGCTGCGTTATCAGGATTAAATTTAAAATCACTTCATTTTATTCCAATTGTAAGTGAACCTATTGTTAGCTACCATTTTTATGAAGGTCCAAGAGAAGAGAACAGAAAAAAGTTACTTCAATCAATAATTGCAGATATTGAAAACACAAAAGGAATTATAGTTCCTCCCGATATGATTGATGTAATAGAGTTTAGTGAAAAAGCAATGCTGAGTGTATTTATTGAAGGAGAAATTGCTGGTGCTACTATTGTTAATCAACTTGCAAGTTATAATAAAAAGCGTTATTACAAAATTCCTACAATCAAACCTGCAGAATTATCTTTAGCTTATTTTGTTGGTAAATCTCATAAATTTTTCCCGGAAGATTACACATTAATCATTCATATTGGAAAAGAATACAGCAAGCTGATTTTTTTAGAAGGACAAAAATTAAAACACATCGGTGCAACTTTAGATATTGGAACTAAAAATCTTCATACTTATGATGTTTACTTTTCTAAAATTCTTCTTGAAATGGAAAATGGAGGAATTCCAAAGTTAGACAATATAATTCTTTGTGGAGAAGACCGTTCAGAAAATTTAATCCTTTCTTTCTATGGAACTTTTCCAGAAGCAAATGTCTTCGAATTAAAATTTGAAAACTTGGATACATCATCATTAACCGAAGATGAAATTAAAAATCTTGCTCTCTATGCAATTCCGATTTCTGTTGGAGTTGAATATTTTGATGAGCTCGATAAAATTTACACTGGCATAAACTTCCTTCCAAGATATATTCAAGAGAATCAGAAATTTTTGCAATTTGGATGGCACAGCTATGCAATGCTTCCTTTATTATTTGGCGCCACATTTTTCTTTACATTCAAAATTTTATCAAGTTATGAACAAATAAAAGAACTTGATTTAGAAATAGAAAGATTGACTCAAAGACAAATTCAGAATCAGGCACTTGTGCAGGAAATTACTCCTCTTGATAACAGAATTAATAACTTTGATGCTACTCAAGCAATTCTTGATTCTGCATCTGCTGGTGCAGGAATCTGGAATAAAAATATCACAAAGATTTCAGATTTTATTGAAAGAAGAAGAAATTTCTGGTTAAGCAGATTAGAAACTGTTTCGCCTTCAGAAATTAGAATCAGCGGATATTCTTTATCGAGAGGTGTGCTTACAGAATTTGCAGAAAGCATGCCTTCTGCTGTTATCAAAAATATCAATTATGAATCCATAAGAGAAAAAAGTGCTTTCTCTTATATAATTAATTTCAAATTGCAGGCAGATACTTTGAAAACAAAATGAACAGCAAAGTAAAAAATACCGTCATCATTTCTGCGATACTTGTTGCCATTATTCTAATTGGCGGGCTATTCAATTATGTTTACTTGAAAGGAAAAATTAAAGACCGTGAAAAAAAGATAAAAGAATTAACACTTTATCAGCTCGATACCGAAGCATTAACACAACAATTAAATTTTTTGAGAAAACGAGTTGCTCAGCTTGATTCAATTCTTGCCAATCGACAATACAATGTTCCATACAATCTTTCTCAATCGAGTTTTTATGATTTTATTAATCAAGTTACTTACTCATTTTCACCATATTCTTATGTCAATATAGAATTCGACCAAACCGAACAAGGAAATCCATTAAGCATTTATCGTTATACATTAAGTGGAACAGCTGAATTTAATGATTTGAATCATCTGATTTATGCTATTGAAGAAAGCAAAATGCTTAAGAAAATTTCTAATGTTGAAATGACTAACAATGTTAAAGTTGATGAAGATGGGATGCCGCACTATCTGGTTACATTCAAATTCAAAGTCGCAGTTTACTTTTCAAACGACGATAGATTTTATGTTAAAAATTTTGTAGAAAACAGATTAGAACCAAATCCTGTTTATGATATTTTCTATCCATTGATTCGAAATGAAATACCTCCAAACAAAGAAGGATTGCTTGATGTTCAAAATGCAAAACTGCTTGCATTAATTCCTGATGGTGCATTTTTAGCCGATGCAAATGGAAATACATTCCTGCTCTGGGAAGGCGATAAAGTATATCTTGGTTATTTGACAAATATTAATTACGATAAAAATGAAGTACGTTTTGTTCTGAACAAAGGTGGAATAATTGAAACTGTAACACTAAAACTCGACAAAGAAATTAAGAAGAGTAAATAAAATGAAAAAGCTAATTTTTCTTTTGCTAATAATTCTAATGAGCAGAGTTGATGCTCAAATTGATTTGCAGGAAAAACTTAAGGGATATGTTAATCCCGAAGAACTTGTTACTCTTTCTGAAAACATTCCATTTAATCAAGCAATTGAAGTGCTTAGTGCAGTAAGTCAGAAAATCACAGGTAAAAAAATTGTATCAACTGTAAATATAACTTCACCAATCGGAGTTGAATTAAACAAAATTCAATATAAAAAAGCTCTCTTCATAATTGTTCAGTATAATAATTTAACTTTGGAAGAAACTGAATCCACAATAATTGTTAAGAAAAAAGAAGAAGCCAAAGCTCAACTTGCAAAAGATGTTTATGCCTCTGTTGATGAAAGAGAAGTTAGAATATCAGCATTATTGTTTGAAGCTAATGTTGCTGAAATGAGAGAACGCGGAATAAACTGGGAATTTTTACTCTCAAGAAGTGGATTATCAATCGGCGGAAAACTTATTACTGTGCAGGAACAAATACAACAACAAAGCGGAACTACAACTCAAATTCAACAAAAGCCTCCGGAATTCAGTGTTAATACAGAATCAAAATTCACAATGGGAAAATTTGAAGGTGATGCTACTTCACTGTTTAGATTTTTTGAAACAGAAAATCTGGGCAAAATTATTTCAAGACCCACAATCAGCACAGTAAACGGGGTTAAAGGCAGAACTCAAGTTGGCTCAGATATTTCAATAAAAGAGAGAGATTTTGCTGGCAATTTAATTGACAGATTTTATTCAACAGGAACAATCATTGAAGTTACGCCTTACATTTACAATGAAGATGGAATTGATTATGTCTACATGAAATTGAAAGTTGAAAGAAGTTCTGCAAATCCAGGAACCATAACAACAGAAATCAGAAAAACTGCTGCAGAAACAAATGTATTGCTGCTCGATGGCGAAGAAACTGCAATTGGCGGATTATTCGTTAATGAGGAAACCATGGACAGACGAGGTGTTCCAATCTTAAAAGATTTGCCATGGTGGTTTTTAGGTTTAAGATATCTTTTTGGTTATGACCAAAAAACGGTAACAACAAAAGAAATCATTATCTTGATAAAAGCAGAAATTCTTCCGCCGCTTAAAGAAAGAATATCTACAATGAAAGAAGAAGGCATATTAAAACAAGAACTTAAGAAAAATATCGAATCAATGGATAAATACAAAAAGGAAAGTGAAATTAAAAAAGAAGACGAAAAGTAATTACTAATTGATTTTTTATTCTTACGAATAAAGCTGTCATAATTTATGATTTTAAGTTATCATGAAACTGAATACAAAACTGATATTATTTTCATTTATAATTGTTGTTATAACTTCTGCAGCTTCTGCTGTAATTTATTTCTCACTTACTGACAGTCTCCTTACAAGATATCAATCACAATCAATATTAAATTCAACAAACGACTTTATTTTTGTTTTCGAAACTTCACTTCAACAAGTCGAATATGATTTGAAAAAAATTTCTCCATCATCAAAAAATCTTAACACTATAAACTTAGATTCAACCAGCATAGATTTTCTTTTTACCTTAGAAAAAGATTCTTTAATTAATATCAATCAATTCAAAAAAAATAAAAATGCAAAACTGAACTTAGCTTCGAGGTCAATCAAAAAATTTTTTGATGATAATCCTAATATTGTCCTAAGCTTTACAAGGATTGATAATAATAATATAATTTATTACGGAAAAATTTTGGATTCGGATTTTCTAAGTAAAATTTCAGAAAAAATTAGAGCTGATATTGCATTAATTATTGATAATCAACTCTACGAAATTTCTCATCCAGATAAAAATCAAAAGTTTATCCCTGCATTAAATCATTCCATTCAGAATTTAAAATTCAAAAACAATTACGATATATTTAATGATGAGGTTGATAATGCCGATTTCAAAGCTTCGCTCTATACACCAAGACAAATTTTAACTCCAGCAGGCAAATTCAATTTTATAATCTTCACATCTTTCGAAGAAGCAGCAGATTTCAGAAATACACTAAGAAATGTGGTTATTTTAATTGTTGCTGCAGGAAGTGCTCTCACATTTATTTTTGTTCTCTTATTTACTTATAAATTTAGAAAACAGCTTACATTATTAAGCGAAGCTACAGAAATTACAACTAAAGGAAATCTTGAACATCGTGTTACAATAATTTCAAAAGATGAAATTGGAAAGCTTGGCGAAGCATTTAATAAAATGCTCGATGTAATTAAAAAGAAAGAAGATATTGAAAAAGAATACACTGAATTCATAAAGCTTATTAATCAAAATCCAACACTAAAGCAAGTATCCGAAGCAGCTCTTTCAAAAATTATAAAAGCAACTGGATGTTCATTTGGAGTGCTTTATGTTCTGGAAAATAAAAATCTAAGATTGACTTCGTCTTATGGGATAAATCGAGAATCGGTTAATACAAACTTCACATCAGATTTGTATTCAAATGTAATAGATAAAAAGGAAAGCCTTGAATTTACTTTTGAGAGCAACTTCCCTGAAATTAAAACTGGTCTTGCATCAATCAAATTAAAATATTTATTAATTTATCCAATCTTATATAATAAAGAACCAATTGCAATACTCGAACTTGCATCGGAAAACATTCCACAAAATGGAGTAAAAAACTATCTTGATAATATTCAGGAACATCTGGCAATTGGTTTGATTAATGCTGTCTCGCTTGAGCAGCTTGAAAATTATATTACAGAACTAAAAAGATTAAATGAAGAATATCAAAAGCAGAATAAACAAATAACTCAGCAGAATGAGCAGTTAAAAGAACTTCATAATCAACTTAGAGAAAAAGCTGAAGAACTTGAAAAACAAAAACAAAAAGCGATTGAATTGACAAAAGTTAAATCGCAGTTTCTCGCAAGCATGTCGCACGAATTGAGAACACCATTAATTTCGATTCTTGGTTTAACCGAGCTTTTGTTAAAAGATTCTTATGCTAATACAAAGTTTAATGAAAAACTGAACATTGTCCATCGCAACGGGAAAAAATTATTGAGATTGATAACTAACATACTTGAATTCTCAAGACTTGAATCCGGTAAAATCGAAATCAAAAAAGAAAAATTTTTGTTGAGCGAATTGCTCGAAGAATTAAGGCAAAATTTTGGAAGTGCAGCAGAAGAAAAAAAATTGAAATTCACCATTGAAACACCGAAAAGAAAAAATATTCTTTTAGACACAGACAAAAATAAATTAGACCACATACTTTCAAATCTTTTGATGAATGCAATTAAATTCACAGATAAAGGAGAAGTAAAATTATTAATAGAATTGATTGACAACAATTCAATTAAATTTTCGGTCATGGATACTGGGATTGGTATTCCAGAAGAAAAACAAGAATTAATTTTTTCAGAGTTCAAACAAATAGAAACTAACAGTTCAAAACATTTTGGCGGTGCTGGTCTTGGACTTGCAATCTGCAAAAGATATGCTGAATTGCTTGGAAGCAGATTATCACTCGAAAGTCAAATTAACAAAGGAACAAAATTTTCTTTTACGTTAAATGACGCAATAGTAGAAATCATAGAAACTAATGGTGATAATTTCTTAAAAGTAAAAGATGATTATGATGAGAACAAAAAATCTTCTGCCTTAATAATTGGCAGCAGCGAAAATGCAAATAAACTTGTTAAAGATTATTTGGCAACATACAATTATCAAATTAAAATCTGCGAAAACGCAAAACAAAGTCTTGATGTTATTAATAAACAAAAATTCAGTTCGATAATTATAAATTCTCATTTGAATGATTGCAGCATTTGGCAGTTAATTGCAGATATTAGAAAAAATCCTGCGGCACTGGAAATGCCTATTATCATTTATAATGTTATCGAAAATGAAAAAGTTGGCTGGGCACCCAATGTATTTGATTTTTTAATTAAACCCGTAACAGAAAATATTTTCAAAAATTTAATTAAACAGATTAATTCGTTCACAAACGAAACTGTAGAAAAAATTATTTATGCCGGCTATAAAAAAGAAGAGTATGAAATTATTAAAAGCAATGTTTCTGATATTGAATTTGATTACAAAAACTCGCTTGAATCTGCCATGGCATTAATTGACTACAGCAAAGTGCAGTTATTCTTAATTGATGTTGAATCATTCAAATCAGATGCACTTTTATTCAGTTCATTATTAAGACAGAATAAATTCACAAAAAACACATTTGTAGTTTTTCTTCTCCCTCAAATTTTTTCAGAAAATGAATCAACAGATTTAACCAACACTTTCAATGCAATAACACTGAGAGAAAAAAATCATCCTCTTGATATTCTAAAATTCATTAAAGACAGATTGAAGATTGATGACAGCGAAGCAAATAAAAGACTTAATCTAATGATTGAATCTTCACCCAGAAAACCAGAAATAATTCATGATTATTTAAAACCAACAATTATGATTGTCGATGACGACGAAGATACATTATTTACCATTGGAGAATTTTTGAAAGAATTAAACTGCAGTCCAGTATATGCTCATAATGGGATGGAATGTTTATTAATGCTAAATCATATTTTGCCGGATTTAATATTTCTTGATATAATGATGCCAACAATGGATGGATTTGAAACTATAAAAAGAATTCGTTCAAGCAGCAGAACTGCCAAAATTCCTGTAATTGCTCTTACAGCTTATGCAATGCTCGAAAACAAAGAAGTAATTGAAAAAAATGGCTTTAATGATTTAGTTACAAAACCAGTAGATTCAGCAACAATATCTTCAAAGATTAATAATCATCTCAAAATAAAAGTCTTTTAGCATCATGAAAAAAATTTTGGTTATTGATGATTATCCAGATAATGTATTTTTAATTCAGGATAGACTTGAACAGGAAGGCTTTGAAGTAATAAAAGCATACGATGGACACATGGGAATTCAAAAAGCAATTGAAGAAAAACCAGATCTAATTCTTCTCGACATAATGATGCCTGGAATTTCCGGTTACGATGTTTGCAGAACACTTACTTCTCGCGAAGATACAAAACAAATTCCGATAATTCTTTTAACAGCACTTACAGAAGCAGAAAATCTTAAAGAAGGATTGCAAGCAGGAGCATTTGACTACATCAAAAAACCTTTTAATAAAACAGAATTAATCGCGAGAATCAAATCCGCACTGCGTTTCAGTGAGACAAATAAATTCTTAATTGAAATAGAAAAAATAAAAACATTTGCTGCTACTGTAACAACAGCCAATCATGAAATCAAACAGCCGCTTACTTTGATTAATCTTTCAACAGCTGCAATCAGAAGAGAACTCTCAAAAGAAAATTTTTCGAAAGATACAGTTTTGAAAAGAATAGAGTTTATTGAAAAAGCCGCGAATGATATTGTAAAAGTTCTTGAAAAACTTGGTTCAATTAAAAAGCCGGTTTTAACACCTTATGTTAATGATCTTAATCTTATCGACCTTGAATCAGAAAAGAATAACGAAGCAAGCAGCAACTGACAATTACTTGTTTATTAATCTCATCAGTTTTTCTTTATCAATCTTTCCTAATTCAGTTCTTGGAATTTCATTCACAAAATAGAATTGCTTCGGAATTTTATAGGAGGCGATTTGGCTGCTTAATTTCATTTTAATTTCTTGCAGATTAATTTCTTTTTTCAAAACTACAGCTGTCGAGATTGATTGTCCCCACTCTTTATCTTTTTCAGGAAAGACATAAGCATCTTCAACTTCTTCAAGCTGTTTTAATGCATTTTCTACTTCCTTTATACTTACATTTTCGCCTCCAGTGATAATGATGTCTTCTCTACGAGATTCAACATATAAAAAACCATCATTATCAATCCAGCCGTAATCGCCTGTTAAAAAATATTCATCTATATATTTTCCTTGATTTTCTGAATTGAGATATTCTTTGAATAACGTTTTACTTTTTATTGCAATCTCTCCTTTTTCGAATGCATTTAGAAATTCACCTTTACTTCCAACAATTTTGACATCTACATTTCTGAGAGGCTTTCCTGCAGAATCTGGTTTTAATAAATAATTTTTGTTGTCCAATGCAGTTATCATTGAACAAGTTTCAGTTGAACCATAAACTTTAACAATATTCCATCCTTCTCTGATTGCATTATTGCACAATGAGGTATCAAGTGGTCCGCCGCCAAGAAAAACATATTTTATTTTTTTCTTTGGTTTGAATTTTTCTTCTGTCAATCTGTAAAGAGTTGTAGAGACAAATGAAATGTGTGTTGGGTCAAATTTATTAATTGCTGTTTTAATATCATCATATTTCAGTGAATCAGGAATTGCAATTTTACTTCCTGAAATCAATGAGCGGGAAAATATCATAAAGCCGCCAATATGATAAAAAGGAAGTGATACAAGCCAGATATCATCTTGAGTTAATTCTATAAATTCATTCAGTGCAGTTGTGCTTTCATAAATGCTTTCAAATGTATGAACTGCTGCTTTTGATTTTCCTGTGCTGCCCGATGTAAACATTATGAGTGCATTACGATAAATATCAAAATCATCAATAATAAATTTTTCACAAACCTTACTTGATTGAGCTAAAGCTGACAACAAAACAATCTTAAATGATATTTCTTTTTTGAAATCATAAAGTTTATCATCTATTATAAGAACTGAAATACCTGTGTTATCTATCTGCTGGATTAATTCATTTTCAGTTAATCTTGTATTTAATGGAACAGCAGCCGCACCACAAAACCAGATTGCATTAATCAAATACAAATATTCTTTTGAATGATTTAAAAGAATTCCAATTCTATCGCCTCTCTTAACTCCAAAATCATATAATTGACAGAAGTATTGAAATGATTTTTCAAAATATTGCTTGTAATTAATTTTTTCTGATGAAGTTATTATTGCCAAAGACTCGGGAAATGATTTGCTCTGTTCAACAAGCCAGTGTTCTTTATTTGAAATTGTAATCATAACCTTAAATCATATTTGGGAGGAAAATTTTCTATGTCAAAATTTATTTTGCCATTGTTTACATCATAGTAATCATAACAAATGTCTCGTTCAAAAAAATCTGATGTATCCAATCCATGTGCAAATGAATGTGAAGAGCATGATGCTATAAAAACCAATGCACTTTTTCCAACAGCACTTTCAAAACATGATGAGATAATTACATACTTATTCTTTGCTTCGGCATAATTTATTAATTCTACTGAATCAAACAGACTGCCGTATATCATTGGTTTAACCACAACAAAATCTATTTGGCTGCTTTCAATAATTTTTTTTGCATCGTCAAAATTTTTTAGTGATTCATCAAGTGCGATTTTTAATTTAGATTTTTTTGCTAATTCTAAATTACACATTATGTCAGAGCATGGTTCTTCAATAAATTCTATTTCGAATTTTTCTAACTCTTTAAGATTATTTCTGGCTCTTTCATATTCCCATTTTCCGTTAACATCAATTCGCTTTTTAATTTTATTTCCAAACATATTTTGAATCTTTTCCAACAATGCCAAATCATCTTCAAAATTTTCTCTTCCAATCTTTATCTTAAAAGTTCTATAACCTTGAAAATACTTTTTTTGAATCTCATCCATTATCAACTCTGGCTCTGAAATATCCAGCACTGCATTTATGCTGATTTCATTTTTGAAATTTTTTTTTGATAGAAAATTATTTTGTTGAGATTTTCTGATAAACAAAAAATTCAGCAGTATTTGCTCAAAAGCAAATCTTAATGAATTTAAGCTTGATAAGTTTTTTATTTGCTTACTTGCATCATTAAGATTATCACTTAAAGCAACTTCATTTAGTGAAATTAATTTTAATTCATCTTCTAATTCATTTAGAGATTCTCTGCTGAAATTTGGAAGAGGTGATGCCTCGCCGTAAGTAACATTGTTTTGTTCATCTGCTGCTTTTATGATAAATCCTTCTCGTTTAGAAAATGAGTCATACGAGTTTCTAAATTCTTTTTTTAGCGGAAGTGAAAAGAAAGAATATTTAATTTCTTTTAATATCATAAAAGAATACCAGCTGCAAAGAGTAATCCATAAATTGCAGAGAGCTTTGCAGTAAGTTCGAGAGTTTTATTTAATTCTTTTCCTTTAAGTGTGTAAATCATTTTTATCAATTTAATTGCAATTGGCAAAGAAAGAATTGGCAGGAAAACAAATAAACTTTTTTTGAATGTAAAATAAACAACAAATAAAATTAAATATGATACTATCATAAAGAAGACATATTGAAGTCGTGAAAATTTTTCTCCTAAGACCACTGCAAGAGTATTTTTACCGCTGAGTTTATCTTCGTCTCTGTCGCGGTAATTATTTACAACAAGAATGTTAGTAATTAAAGCACCAACTGGAACAGAAGCCCAAAAAATCATTGGTGTAATTTCTTTTGCCTGAACATAGTAAGTTCCAATTGTTCCAGCGAAACCAAAAAAAAGAAATACTGCAATATCTCCGAGTGCATGATATGCAAGCGGAAATGGACCTGCTGTATACGCTACTGCAGTGATAATTGAAAGAACTCCAATTATAAAAATTACCCATCCGCCGAGAAAAACAAGATAAAGACCAAGCAAAAAACTCAAGCTGAATACTACTATAATTCCAATCTTCATTTCATTAACAGAAATTAATCCAGATGCAACCGCTCTTTGAGGTCCTGTTCTTTCTTTTTTATCAGTTCCATGAAGGTAATCAAAAAGGTCGTTAACAAAATTAGCTCCTATTTGAAACAATAATGAACAAAGCAAAGCTGTTAACGAAGCTATGAAATTAAATTTGTTATAATGAATTGCAATAGAAGAACCAACTACAACAGGCACAACAGCCGCAGGTAATGTTTTGGGTCGTGCAGCTAAAATCCAACTATTAATTTTTTTCGTAAATGTAATTGAAACTGAATTCATAAAATTTATGGCACTCTTGGAAATTTTGAAAAGTCCGGTTTTCTTTTTTCGAGATATGCATTTTTTCCTTCTTGAGCTTCTTCTGTCATATAATAAAGCAAAGTAGCATTTCCAGCGAGTTCTTGAATTCCAGCCTGACCATCAAGTTCTGCATTAAAAGCTGATTTTAAAAGTCGAATTGCAAGCGGGCTTTTTTCAAGAATTTCTTTTGCCCATTTGATTCCTTCTTCTTCAAGTTGTTCTAAGGGAACTACTTTATTGACAAGTCCCATTTCAAGTGCTTCCTGTGCATTGTATTGACGGCAAAGGTACCAAATTTCGCGAGCTTTTTTCTGTCCTACAATTCTTGCAAGATAACTTGCACCAAAACCACCGTCAAAACTTCCTACTTTTGGTCCCGTTTGCCCAAAGATTGCGTTATCTGCAGCAATTGTTAAATCACAAACTACATGCAAAACATGACCGCCGCCAATTGCATATCCGGCAACGAGAGCAATCACAGGTTTTGGAATACTTCTTATTTGCTTTTGAACATCAAGAATATTTAATCTTGGTACGCCATCTTTTCCTACATAACCTTTATCGCCGCGAATTGATTGGTCGCCGCCAGAACAAAATGCATATTTGCCATCTTTTGATGGTCCTTTTCCTGTTAATAAAATTACTCCAATGTTCGTATCTTCTCGCGCATCGTTAAATGCATCGTATAATTCAGAAACTGTTTCTGGACGGAATGCATTTCTTTTTTCCGGACGATTTATTGTTATCTTGGCTATTCCATCCATCTTCTCATAAATTATGTCCTGATAATCTTTTGCTTTAATCCAGTTATAACTCATAATGATTCCCTTTCAAATTATTTAAGAAGTTCAAAACAAATTTAACAAAAACATCGGGCTTTTCTAAGTGAACATTATGCCCACAATTTTCTGCTATTTGATGTTCTGCATTTTGAAACTTTGTTTTCATTCTTTTTGCAAGTGATGTAAATTTTTCATCAAGACTGCCAGTAATTAAAAGCACAGGAAATTTCAGCAGGTTCAATTTATCCCAGTAATTTGGCATTAAACCTGTGCTGAAACCCAGTAAGGAATTAGATAATCCTATAACACTGTTTTGAAATTTTTTGTTCTTGATTGAATCATAATTTGAAATTTTCTTTTGAGATTCGAATAGAGGAAGATTCATCCAGTAATCAACAAAGTTTTCTATTCCATCATTTCGAATTTTTTCTGCCAGAATAAAATCAGAAACTACTCTTTCTTTTTTTGCAGTGAAATCTTCTATTCCAGCTGTTGTGCTCTCAAATATTGCAGCAATTAATTTATCAGGATAATGCAAACAATAAGAAAGTGCAGCTCTTCCACCCATCGAATAACCACAAATTATAAGTTTATTAATTTTCAGATTATCAAAAATGCTGTTGAGCTGATTAATAATTGCATTACACGTATAATAACACGAATCATCAGGAGATTCAGTTAATCCATGTCCAATTAAATCTATTGCGATGGGAAAATACTTATCTGGAAGTTTATTAAACATAAAAAGCCAATCTTCGGCACATCCTGTAAAGCCATGTAAAAATACAATTGGGATTCTCTCTTCACATTTTTTGCTTTCATCAATTAGAATGTTAAATTCAATTTGATTTACTTTTATCTTCATCTAATTGGATATTAATTGCTGAAGTTATTTCTTTCCAGATTTTTTCACGAATTAATTTCGATTTCTTAGAATCAGTTTTTATTTCAAGAACTGTGAGTTTTTTACTATTTATCGACAACAATAGTTTCTTTTTCAAATCAATAATGTTTTCTATTAAGAAATATTTTCCATTGTATGCTTCTACAAATTTTGAAAAATCAATATTCAGCGGTGTAACAAAATTTTGGATATAAGTTTTTCCAAATCTTGAAATTGGGAGCGACTCAAAAATGCCGCCGCCGTTATTGTTAATTAAAATTACTGTCAATGGAATTTTGAATTTAACTGCATTATGAAGACCATTCATATCATGATAGAAAGCTAAATCGCCTGTTATTAAAATTGTCGGCTCCTTTGATACTGCTGCTATTCCAAGAGCTGTTGAATTTATTCCATCAATTCCGCTTGCACCGCGATTGCAAAAAATATTTATATGCTTTTGATTTGAAGAAACAAAAAAATCTGCATCACGAATTGGAAGACTATTTGAAATCATCACATTGCATTTTGAAGGAAGAGCTTCAAAAACTTCATAAAGAATTTTTCCCTCAAAATTAATTTCTTCTTCCTCAAGCATCTTTCGCTTAATTTTTTCTGCAATTTGATTTAATCGAATTATATTTTCAAACCATTCTTTGTTTCTCTCAAATTGCGATGTGTTAATCTTATCTAAAACAAGTTCACAAAATTCTGTTGGATTAATTTTCAAAATTATTTTTGCAGTTAACGATGGGTCATTCCTATCGCCAAATTCATTAATCAAAATTTTTTCTGCTTTTGAATTTTTGTAATAATTCAAAATAACATTTGAAGTGGGGGAACCTCCAAATTGCAGAATGATTTCGGGGTCATACTTTTGCAAAAATTTTTCTGACCTTACAAGTGATGTAAAATTTTCAACAATATTTTTCTTTGGATGCTTTCCCTGTCTTAAGCCAGAAGAAATATCTGCAAATACTGGATATCTTAATTTTTCAGATAAAGTCATACATAACTTTGCAAATTCTTCGTCATAGCTGTTATATCCAACAATGATTAATCCTTTTTTATGATTAATTATTTTTTTAATTGAATCACCAATTAAATTCTTTTCTCTTTTTATTCTTAAATCCACAGGACTGATAGAATTATAAATTTTATCAAGAAATTTTATATCAACCTTTTCTGTGTAAGCATCTGGTTCAAATGGTTTTTCAAAAGGGAAATTTAGATGAACAGGACCAGGATTTTTTATCAATGCAGTTTTTAATGCTTCATCTGTTTTCTTAATCAAGCTTTTTAATTTTTTGTAACTGATTTCCGGTAAGCCGGCATCTGCAAAATATCTTATGTGATTTGCAAATATGTTCTCTTGATTTATAGTTTGATTTGCTCCTGTATTTCTGAGATATGGCGGTCTATCTGCAGTACAAATAATTAAAGGAACTCTCTGATAATATGCTTCAATAATTGCAGGATAAAGTTCTGCCACTGCGGTTCCTGAGGTTGTTAATACTGCAACAGGAGTTTTAGATTTTTTAGCCAGACCAAGCGCATAAAAAGCAGAAGAACGCTCGTCAACAATTTGATAAACCTTTATGCTCTCGTTTTGACTAAATGCTAAAGTTAAAGGTGTGCTTCTTGAACCTGGAGAAATACAAACAGATCTTACTCCATAATCTACAAGTCTGTTAACAAATAAATCACACCAAACTGTATTTCTGTTAATTGATATTTTCATTTTTAAATCTCTCTAAAAAGTGAAAGTATTGGCTTTAATTTTAGCTCTGTTTCTTCGAATTCACTTTTTATTTCAGAACCTTCTACTATGCCGCATCCTGCAAATGCATATAAAAAAGAATTTTTGTAAAGAGCCGACCTAATACCAACAGCAAATTCACCGTTTCCTTCCAGATTAAACCAGCCAAGAATACCTGCATATAAACCTCTGTCGAAAATTTCCAATTTTTCTATTTGTTTCAAAGCTTTTTCTTTTGGCAAACCACAAATTGCTGGTGTTGGGTAAATACTTTTTATAAGTGAAATAATAGATGTATCTTTTCGAACTTTTGCATTAATTGGTGTCCAGAGGTGCTGAATATTTTTTAACTTTTTGATTTTTGTCTTACCATAATTCACACTTTCAGATAACCTTGATAAATTTTCAACAATAAATTTAAGAACAGCATTATGCTCGCGAATATTTTTACTATCGTTTAATAATTTATTTTCGAGAGTATAATCTTCTTCATCATTGATTCCTCTATTAATTGAACCAGCAAGTGCATCTGTTTCAAATTTATTTTGTGAAATTCTACCAAGCAATTCAGGTGTTGCACCAAAAAAAACAGAATTATTGTTTCTCCAGGCAAATACATAGCATTCAGGAAATTCGGTTTTAAGTTTTTTGATTATTTCAATCAAGTTAATCTCTTCATTGATGCTAACTTTTTTGATTCTTGCAAGAACAACTTTTTCTAAGTCACCTGATTTTATATCACTCAATGCCGCTGAGACCATAATATTCCAGTCATTAATTTTTGTATCATTAATCTCATCATATTCTTTATTATCAAATTTGGCAGAGCTGTTCAAAATATTTTTTAATTTCTCTTCAAGAACTTTTTCTGGTTGTTCATTCAAAAAATCATTCACAAAATTGAAAGCAAAGTAATAGTTGTTTCTGTACTTAATAAAAGATATTTCTGGGACAAACCAAATTTCGGATGGATAATCACTCCAGAGATTTGTTTTTTCCTGAACAGGAAATTTTATTCCGCCGACAAACAAAGGATAAAAACTAAAATCAGATTCCTCAAAGTTATGAATATGTTTTAGCTGATTAATTTTTTTATATGAATTTTCATTAATTGAAAAAATATTTCCAAAGGAAAAGAATGAATAATCTCTTTCAGGAAAATCCCAAAGAAAAAATTGTTTTTGATTTAAGAGTAAATTGAAATATTCTTCATAAATTATTTCATTGATTTCTTGAATGTAGGTATACAATAAATTGGGATTCTTGTGTTTAATATTTTTTTGTAATTTAAGTATGTATGTTGTGAAATTTTTATTATTTACTATCAAGATTAATTCATTATTATATTTATTTGAATAAATTGCAGATGCAAAATAATAAAAAGCATTGAAACAGCTTTTGAAAATGAATTTAATTTTATATGTTTAGAATCCGAAGCGCAATTTAATAGTTCTTTGATTATAAAGATTTAATTATGAGGGCTGGGGAAATGAAAATTAGTAATTAACAAGGAAGGAGAAAATGAAAATGCAAACTGAAAAAGGAGAAGCCGCACTCCAACTTATGGAGAAAGTTACAAAAGCAGGTGACAAATTCAGAAGGCTGCAAGCCAAATACATGTTCGAACAAAAACTTACAGCTCCTCAATTTGGAGTTTTAGAAATACTCTATAGAAATGGTCCAATGCCGCTTAAGAGAATTAGTGAGGAAATGCTTGTTACAGGTGCAAATATTACATGCGTTGTTGATAATCTCGAAAAAGAAGGACTTGTTAAAAGAGTTCATTCAAAGGAAGACAGAAGAGTAATTCTTGGTGAATTAACTCCAGCAGGGAAAGAAAAACTCGACAAGATAATGCCGCAATACATAGAAAAAGTTGCTGCTGTTACTTCATCTTTAACAGAAAGTGAACAGAAACAACTAATTGAATTGCTGGAAAAATTAGCTTTCTAAATGGAATGAGAGAGAAATCCATTCATCCATTTGCATTTTTTCAAGCAGCTTAAAACCAAGTGAACTATATTTTTTAGAAATTTCCTCTTCGTCAGAAATTAAGAGACCGGAAAGAATTAAAATTCCGGTCTTTTTTATTTTATTTTTTATCTCATCTGCAATTTC
Source organism: Melioribacteraceae bacterium (assembly GCA_037481715.1). Taxonomy (GTDB): domain Bacteria; phylum Bacteroidota; class Ignavibacteria; order Ignavibacteriales; family Melioribacteraceae; genus Rosettibacter. Next base: position 44,664 of record JBBFLD010000009.1, on the reverse strand, counting down.
AATCAGAACATTTTTGTTAATGTTTGCAGTTATAATATCAAAATCTTTTTCTGAAATTTGATTTATTTCTGCAAGTCGTATTTCAACTTTATTTTCAACATTATTCATCTTAACATTTTCATTTCCATTTAAGTAACACCATTCATCATTATCAATTCCAAGTGCTTTTTCGGCGCCAAGAAATACTGAAGCAATTGCAAGAATTCCAGTTCCAGTTCCTATATCTAAAACTATATTGCCCTGCTTAACATACTTTTCTAAAAATCTCAAAACCATTTTTGTAGTTTGATGTTCTCCTGTTCCAAAGGACATTTTAGGGTCTATCGTTATAACTATTTGTCCTGCTTTCGGATAATATTCTTTGAACGAAGGTTTAATAACAATTTTATCTGTAACTTCAATTACCTTTACATTTTTTTCATACTCTTCATTCCAGTTTCTGTCTTCAAGTTCTTCTTCAATTAAATCATAAGACTCTATGAAATTATTTTTCCCGGCTTCATTAAGAATACTTTTTATATCATCTGCTGAAATATTTTTTGATTCATCTGCAAAAACTATAAGTTCATTTTCTGTCTCATTAATTCCATCTAAATTTAATTGCCACAACAATCCACTGATAATTTCATTATTTTGAGGAATTGTTCTTATAATAAATTGCTTGAACTTCTTCATTTAGTTCACCTAATTGTTGTAAATAATTTCACAAATTTTGTCTTGAAAATCTCTTGCTGCATTTGGTGCAGTTACAAAATTCTGCATTAATATAGAAAATGCTATCAAATGATTTTTATGATTAAACATATAACCTGCAAGATTACTTACTCCGCTTAATGTTCCTGTTTTTGCTCTTACTTTTCTATAAACAACTGAATTAAGCATTCTGTTTTTTAGTGTTCCATCATAACCTGAAATTGGAAATGTGTTGTAAAGTTTTACAAACAAATTTTCTTTTTCATAATAAAAATATTTTAGTATGGAAGTTATAAGTTCGGCGGAAACAAGATTGTAAAAAGAGAGTCCTGAGCCATCAACAATTTTGAATTTTTGAGAATTAAAACCTGACAAAGCAATTAAACTATCTATCAAAAGAATTCCATTTTTTGTTGTAGCAGGCTTGCCAAAATAATTATGTGCAAGTGCGCGTAATATTAATTCTGCTCCCAAATTATAACTTACTTTGTTTGTATAAATCAATACAGTATCGATATCTCTTTCAAATGAAAAAATTTCTTTTGCATTATCGGGAATAACTTTAAACTCTGTGTTACCGCTGAAACTAATTCCATTTTCATTGAGCTTTTCAGCAAACAGTTTCAAAAAAAATTTTGAAGGATTTGCAACACTGAAACTTAATGTATCTTGTTTCGAATTAATTGAGAAATTTCCAGTAACTAAAATTCTTTCTTTATCATTCAATCTGCTTCGTGTTATAATAAAATCAGAAGTATCCAAACTTGTAGTTGATGAAGTATTAACTATTTCGAAATAATTTGTTCTGGGAATAATTTCTATTTGAAATGGTTCTCCGACATTCAAAGGTTTATAAACAACTTTGAAAGAATTTCCGTTAATTGAAAGCGGTGATATGTAAGCAGCAAACGGATAAGGGTCATCATCCCACATCCAGCCCTCGCCCCAGAACAAAGAATCAGTCATTGAAATATCACCATAAAGATTTCCTGAGATTTTTTTAATGCCAAATTTTTTGATTTCTTTTGTTAAAGAATCTAAATCATTTAATGAAAACAGCGGGTCGCAGCCTCCAAGAACAAATAAATTTCCTTTACAAACAGAATCTTCAATTTCACCATCATAATAAATTTTAGTTTTGAATTTGTAATCATCTAAAAATAGAAGTGCTGTTCCTGTTGTTAATATTTTTTGAAGTGATGCAGGCCGTAAAAGAAGCTTTTCATTTTTTGAATAAAGTTTTTTGTTTTCTGTTAAATCATAAATATCAACAGCTGCAATTGTTGAAGTAAAAAATTCATCAGCAAACAAGCTATCAAGTGATTTTGAAAGATTAAATGATTGTGCAAAAAGGAAATTTTGTTCAGCTGATGTGAATACAAGCAGATATAGAAGTAAAAATTTTTTGTTCATTTATGAAAAGTATTCTCTTTCTCTAAACTCAACACCAAGTTCTTCTGTAACAAATTTTTTTGCAGCTAATGAATCAACTTCGCTTAGCCCGACTATTGTCATAATAACGCGAGAATATTTTTTTGCTTTTTTAGCAAAGTCAATCATCTCTGCATGCATTGATGGATCAACTCTCATCAATTTTCCGTACTGAATCGGGTCAACAGAATTTAAGCTTATTGATACAACATCAATTAAGTCTTCAAGTTCTGGTGTAATATCTCTTTTGTTAATGTAATTACCATGACCATCAGTATTTAATCTTGTTACTCCGCCATTATCTTTAACATACTTTGCAATTTTTTTAACAACATCCCACCTGATTGTAGGTTCTCCATAACCACAAAAAACTATTTCTTTGTATTTCTTTGGGTCGCCAATCTCTTTTATATAAGCATCTGCATCCGGCTCTTCTGATTTCTTCATTTTCAAGTTGTAGCCATTTATAACTGCATCCCCTTTTCTATCGCAAAAAACGCAATCGGCATTACATCTGTTTGTAACATTTATGTAAAGAGAATTTCCAATTTTATATGTTATGCTCAATTCTGGTTTTTTCCCAATGCCAAATAATTTATAAACATTGTAAGAAGTTGATCTTGCAACATCTTCAACTGTAAGATTTTGAATTTCTGCAATTTTTTCTGCTATCAAACGAATATAAGCAGGTTCATTTCTCATTCCTCTGTGTGGAACTGGAGTCATAAATGGTGAATCGGTCTCAAGAAGCATATTCTCAATGGAAATACTGGAAACTACTTTTCTTAAATTTTCTGCTTTGTTAAATGTAATATTTCCTGTAAAGGAAATGAAATGATGCATTTCAATCAATTCTTTAGCATTAGATATTGAACCTGCAAAACAATGATATTGAGCTCTTAGTCCTGTATCTTTATACTTGCGGGCAATTTGCATTATGTCATCATTAGCTTCTCTGTTATGAATTATAACAGGCAATTTTGATTTTAATGCAAGTTGAATCTGGTCTTCAAATGCTTTTATTTGAATATCACGTGGAGAAAAATCATAGTAATAATCCAATCCAATTTCTCCAATTGCAACTACCTTTTTATTCTTTGCAAGTTCCTCAAGTTTATTAACAATACTATCATTCCATTCTTTGCTATCGTGCGGATGTACACCTACAGCTGCATAAACGTTATCATATTTTTCAGAAAGTTCGATTGCCTGTTGAGACGAGACTAAATCAGTTGCAGGAACTATTATTGAGTTAACTTCAGATTCTTTTGCTCTTTGAATTATCTGTTCAACTTCACCATTGAAATTAGGATAAAACAGATGAGCATGTGTATCTATAAACATATATTTTTTTCTTATTAGTTTTTGAGTAAATGCTGCTTAATTATATTAAAACAATTTAATAGAAATTTTCATTCAACTTCGAAAAATTAATATACTTCACCGATTACAATTCCCGTTTCATTCAAATTTTTGCCGAGCTCTAAAACTTTATCTACATCATTTTTATTTACAATTGCAACCAATCCAATTCCAAGATTAAAAACTTCTCTCATTTCATTATCATCAATTTCTCCAGTCTTTTGAATCAATTGAAATATTGCAGGGATTTCCCATGACTGCCAATCAATTTTCATTTTTAAATTTTCTGGGATAACTCTTTTTGTGTTGCCGATAATTCCACCGCCTGTGATATGCGAGAATGCTTTTATTGAAATATTTTCTTTCAATAAATTAATTAGAGGAAGATATGACTTATGAATTCTTAATAGTTCTTCTGCGAGTGTTCGATTTAATTCATCTACAAAATCGCTCAGTTTAAACTTGCTTAGTAAAACTTTTCTTGCAAGAGAATAACCATTTGTATGTAATCCATTTGAAGGAAATCCAATTAATACATCACCTTTTTCTACATTTTTGCCGTCAATAATTTTATCCTGCTCTACAAAACCCACGATTGTGCCAGCTACATCGTATTCATCTTCTGCATAAATACCCGGCATTTCTGCTGTTTCGCCTCCAATCAATGCAACATTATTTTCTTTGCAGGCAATAGAAAATCCTTTAATAATTTGTTCAGCTTTTTCAGGTATTAATTTCCCGAATGCAATATAATCCATGAAATACTGGGGTTCAGCTCCACATACTGCAATATCATTGACGCAATGATTTACTAAATCCTGTCCAATTGTATCGTGTTTATTCAACATCATAGCAATTTTAATTTTTGTTCCAACCCCATCAACGCTTGAAACAAGAACAGGATTCTTCCATTTTCTCAAATCAATCTTATAAAATGCCCCGAAGTGTCCAATGCCGTGCAGTACATTTTGATTAAATGTAGATTTAGCGAGCAGCTTTATTCTATTTACAGTATCTTCACCGGCTTGAATATTTACACCTGCATCTTTGTAATTAATTCCCACAGAATCCTCAAAATTTTTACAGCAAATATAAGAAAATATTAATGCTGAATTATAAATTAACTTTGGTAATTAAATTATTACAAAATTTAAAATCAGCATTTTACCCGATTAAAATTATTTGATGATATGCAAAAATCCATTCGCTTTAATTTGAAACTTTAAGTCAATTCATGTTGTCTTATGCAACGCTTTTGAGAGTAAATCATCTAATCTGAAAAATTCTCAAAATTTTGATATTTTTGAAGCCACGATTAGGATGGGTAAGTGTATGCAGGATTATCAATTAAAAGACAGGGAAAAGGCTATACTTAGATTTGTAATTCATCAATTTATTTTAACAGCAAGTCCCGTAGGTTCGAGAAATATTTCAAAGAAATATAATATTGGTCTATCCCCTGCTTCAATTAGAAATATTATGGCAGATTTAGAAGAGCTGGGGTATTTGGACCATCCTCATACTTCTGCAGGAAGAGTTCCTACGGACAAAGGTTATCGTGTTTATGTGGATTCATTAATGGATCCACCAACACTTGATTCACAAGCAAAACATATTATTGATGTTAATCTAAGTCAGGCGCCAAGCGAAACAGATGAACTGCTTAAGATAACAACAAACATTTTGAGCGATTTAACAAACCAGCTCGCAATGGTAACTTATCCAAAATTCGAGCAGGCAGTTCTTGAAAAAATTCAGATTGTTCAGCTATCTTCTACAAGAATTCTTGTTGTTGTAACCGTAAAATCAGGTTTGATAAGAACTATTACACTTGAAATTGATGCAGAAGTTAAAGAAGATCAGCTTGCTGTTGTTCAACATCTTTTGAATGAAAAATTAGCCGGATTAAAATTTTATGAAATTCGAAATACAATCAGCGAAAGAATTAAAGATTTTGATAAAGAATCATACAAACCTATAATCAGAGTTTTTCTTGATTCAGTTGACAGAATTTTTACAGATATTCCAAGCGATAAAGTTGTTGTATCAGGTGCAAAAAATATTCTTAAACAGCCAGAGTTTGCAGACCACGAACAATTTCAAAGTATTATTGAACTAATTGAAAATAAAGATATCATCATTCATATACTTGACAAAAAACATCCATCAAAAAACAATGATGTGCTCGTAACAATTGGAGAAGAAAACAAAGACGAAAAATTTTCTGAATACAGCATGATTACAAAAGAGTATAAGATTGGAGATTTGCAGGGAACAGTTGGAATTATGGGACCAAAGAGAATGGATTATTCAAAAATTATTGCTGCTGTTGTTTATGTTGCTCAACAGCTTTCCGAAGAATTAACTAAACAAAGATAATATGAGGAAAAAGAAAAAGATTATGGAAGAAAATAAAATTCAAGAACAGAATAATCAGGCAGAATTACCAAACGAACAGAAAGAAAGTCAACAAAACGAAACTGAGACTCAGGAAATTCTTAAACAAGAAGTGGAATCTGCTGTTCAATTTGATTTGCTTGAAAAACAAATAAAAGAATTAGAAGAAAAAATTTCTGAACTCGAAAAAAATAACAGCGAATTAAAAGATGCATTTTTAAGAAAGGCGGCAGAATTTGAAAATTATAAAAGAAGAACTGAAAACGATCAGCTTAATATAATTAAATATGCTGCCGAACCTTTTATAAAAAGTATTCTTACCGTTTACGACGACCTCGAAAGGTCTTTAACTCATGTTAATGGTGATAATAATTTTGAATCGCTGAAAAAAGGTCTTGAACTAATTTATGATAAGTTTACAAAAATTCTTAATTCACATGGAATTAAGAAAATTGATGCAGTAGGTCAACCTTTTGATGTAGAACTTCATGAAGCTTTGATGCAAAGACCAGCTGAAGGCGTTCCGCCTCATACCGTTCTTGAAGTTTTAGAACATGGTTATATTTACAAAGACAAAGTTATTCGTCATGCAAAAGTAATTGTAAGCTCAGAAACAAAATCTGAAGATATTCAACAAGATTCTCAAAATAATAATCAAGGATAGAAATTATGGCTAAAAGAGACTATTACGAAGTTTTAGGTGTAAGCAGAGATGCAACAGAAGAAGAAATAAGAAAAGCATATAGAAGACTTGCGATGCAATACCATCCAGATAGAAATCCCGGAAATAAAGAAGCAGAAGAAAAATTTAAAGAAGCAGCTGAAGCCTACGAAGTTCTTAGCAATGCAGAAAAACGAGCTAAATATGATAAATATGGACACAGCGGTTTACGCGGCGGTGAGGATTTCCATGGATTTGAAAATGTTAATGACATATTCAGTCACTTCTCTGATATTTTTGGAAGTGCTTTTGGCGGCTCTTCAATTTTTGATGATTTCTTTGGAACTTCTACTTCACAAAGAACGCAAAGAAAAACAACAGGAACTCCTGGTTCCGATCTTAAAATAACTCTTAAACTTACACTCGAAGAAATTGCAACTGGAACAACAAAGAAAGTTAAAATCAAGAAATACATAAAATGTGATACCTGCGGAGGAACTGGAGCCAAAGCTTCTTCGGGTTATAAAACATGTACAATGTGCAATGGGACAGGTGAAATTAGACAAGTATCAAGGTCAATCTTTGGCCAGTTTGTAAATATTACAACATGCAAAAACTGTGGCGGAACTGGAAAAGTAATTTCAGAACCTTGTCCAACCTGTTCAGGTGATGGAAGAGTTTACGGAGAAGAAACAATCAAAATTAATGTGCCTGCAGGAGTTCATGATGGCAGTTATATGACTTTGAGAGGCGAAGGAAATGCAGGCAAAAATGGTGGTCCAGCTGGAGATATTATTGTTGTTTTCCAGGAACTTCCACATCAATATTTTACAAGAGATGGTGATAATGTTATTTATGAATTATTCATAAGTTTTCCGGAAGCTGTATTAGGCACCGAAGTTGAAGTTCCAACTTTAACTGGAAAAGCAAAATTAAAAATTGAACCAGGCACTCAACCAGGCAAATATCTCAAGATGCGTGAAAAAGGAATTCAACATCTTAACAGTCATGGTGCAGGTGACCAGCTTGTAAAAATTAATATTCATGTTCCTAAAAATATAACTGCAAAAGAAAGAGAATTGCTAAAAGAACTTCAGAAAATGCCAAACATAAAAGTGGGTGAATAATTTTATTTCAATTTTTGAACAGGCGAGGTAAACAATCGACCTTTTCAAAAAAATATCAAGAAAATTTGGCTTTACCGAAACTGAATCAAAAGTAATTTTATTTCTTTTAATTGCACTTTTTATTGGAGCTGCAATAAATTTTTTCAAAAACAATCGTAATAACAATTTTCTTGAATATAATTATTCAAAGGATGACAGCCTTTTCTACAGTTATCAGCTTCCTCAAAATGATTCTGCAGAAAAATATGTAAATCTGGGAGTTGATTATCAACGGGAACTTTTAGATTTTAGCAAAGAAAATTTAACAAAAAATATAAATAAAGAAATAAAAGACAGTTCTAAGTTAATCAACATAAATTCGGCAAGTTTAACCGAGTTAATTAGTTTGCCGGGAATCGGTGAAAAAACAGCTGCTGAAATTATAAGTTACAGAAAAAATAACGGAGCTTTCAATAACATAAATGATTTGCTGAAAATTAAAGGTATCGGCAAATCAAAATTAGATAAAATAAAAAGCAGAATCACAATTAAGTAAATCTTTTGGAGGAAAAATAATGAACCCAAAGTCAGAACCATGGTATATTCATGCTGTCTTATATGTAATAATTGCTGTTTTGGTGTATGTATTAATTAGAGTTGCATACATAGATCCAAATGAAATTCTCGAAAAAGAAAAATATTACAAACAGGAATCAAGACTCAGAATGTCAAATCTTCGCGCAGCAGAAAAGTTATGGGAAGCTAAATATGGAAAATTCACAGACAATCTCAACGACTTGATTAACTTTCTTAAAACCGACCCAAGTGTTAAAAAAGCTATGGAAGGTGTTGACACTGTTACAGGCAAATCAACAAATCCTTTTGTTAAATTATCGGATGGAAATTTAGTCTGGGATTCTATTACTCACTCGCCAAAATCAGGTAAGCCTTATATTGTTATGGTAGATACATCAATTTCTGCAGATACAATTATCGACAGACGCGGAAGAATAATTAAGATTGACACAATTAAAACAATTGGACAAAGATACTTTATTCAGTGCCCTGATGGCTATGGAACAATCGGCGACCTCAGAAGCGATGCTTTAAAGAATACTGCATCATGGGAATAAAATTATTTGAGTCAATGTGTTTGAAAATCATATTGGCATAAATTTAACAGAAACTAAATTTCAATTTGTAGAGGTAAGCTATAAACAAAATTCATTTTATCTTGAAAATGTTGACCAGGTAATCTTCAAAGAAAATTTAAGCCCTTCTCTTATGAAGGGCTTTAATTCATTTATAGAATCAAAATTCATTTCTAATCTTCAAGAATCTTTTAATAAAATCATTTCAAAAAAAAATCCTGTTTCAAAATATGCTTCTTTTTCTCTTCCAGACGAATTCTTTTTTATTTTCGAAATACCATTCGACCCTATTCTAACAAAGAAAGATTTAATCGAACACTTCAAGTGGGAATTGTCAGTTTTACATCCATACTTAGATATCAACGATTACTTAATTCAACACATTGAAGTAAACAAAACTTCTGTTCGAAAGGAAGAATGTGCTGTTGTTTTTTCATTGAATAAAAACATAGTTAATGCTATTAATAAATTTTGTAAATCAAATAATCTTGAACTCAAATACATTGATAATGCACACTTATCATCTACAGCTTTTTTACATTTATTAGAAAATACGGATAATGAAAACATTACATTTAGTTTTTATATCGACCAGAATTATTCTTCGTTTGCAGCAATTGAAAATAAATATCCTTTTTATTTCAAGATGATAGATACATTAAAAATTCTGGAAGGCATTGATGAAATACTAATACAACTTTCGAAATATGGAATTAATTCTGCAAATCAAATAACAATTTGCGGGCAAAGCATTACTGATGAAGTGATATTGAAATTAGAAGAGAAGTTCAATCAAAAATTAAAAAAGATTAATCCATTTGAAAGATTCAAAATTGATGACACATTAAAGAAAAATCCTTTTTATTCATCACAGTTTAACTCATTCACAGCTGCAACAGGAATGGCATTAAGAGTTATATGAGAATAATTGCAGGAACATTTAAAGGACGAACAATTAAATTCCCGAATTCAAAACTTGTCCGTCCAACAACTGACAAAGTAAAAGAGTCTTTATTCAACTATTTAAGCAATCAAATTGATTTTGAAGGTATCAAAGTATGCGATATTTACGCTGGTTCTGGTTCACTTGGATTAGAAGCATTAAGCAGAGGTGCTGAAGAAGTTCATTTTGTTGAAAAAGATTTTTATGTTGTAAAAGTCTTAAAAGAAAATATTTCTTCTCTTAATTCAGAAAGTAAATGTAAAATATTCAAAACAGAAGCACTAAGATTTTCTAAAATGAAAAATCATGAGAATTATGATTTAATTTTAGCTGACCCGCCATTTTTTAAGGACGACATTCATTTAGTTGTTCGTAATTTACTCGAAAGAAATTTTTTAAGTGAAGATGGAATTTTATTGGTTGAAAGGTCAATCCAGACCAGAGAAAAAGATGTTGAAAATTTTCAGTGTGAACCTTTCAAAAAAATTGGAGATAGTTTAATTTATCTTTTCAGAAATAAACCTGAATAAAATTTATCAACACATAGAGAGATTATTATGGCAAAAGTAATTTATCCAGGAACATTTGACCCTGTAACCAATGGTCACATAGATATAGTGCAAAGAGCAAGTGAACTCTTTGACGAAGTTGTTGTAACTGTTGCACGCAATCCTATGAAAACGGCTTTGTTCACTGTTGAAGAAAGATTAGAAATGTTGAAAGAAAGCCTGAAAGATTTTAAAAATGTTATTGTAGATTCTTTTGATGGATTAGTTGTTGAACATGCAAAGCAGGTTGGTGCAATTGGAATAATAAGAGGATTAAGAGCTGTGAGTGATTTTGAATATGAATTTCAAATGGCATTAATGAACAGAAAATTAGCTGGAGAGATTACTACAATTTTATTAATGCCTCATGATAAATATACTTATTTAAATTCAACAATTGTAAGAAATCTTGCTCAGTTTCATGGTAATGTATCGGAATTTGTTCCTCCAATTGTAGAAAAAAAATTAAGAGAGAAATTTGGGTACTAAATTAATTTTACCTTGGGCGAAGATAAATCAAACAATTCAGGAACATCAAAGTTGAGTAAAAATTCCTTAATTCTTTTTTCTGATAATTTTACATAATCTTTATTAATTTCATAGCCCACATAATGCCTGCGTGATTTTAAGGCTGCAACAGCTGTTTGACCGCTTCCCATGAATGGGTCTAAAATTACTTCTCCCTTGAAAGTATAAAGTTGAATAAGTCGATAAGGCAACTCTACAGGAAAAGGTGCGGGATGACCAATTTTAGTAGCAGGTTCAGCTGAAAATGTCCATACACTTTTAGTAAATTCTAAAAATTCTTCTTTTGAAATCGTACTTTCTCTTCCAAAATTTTCCCTTGCAAAACTGCCTTTTGAAAAAATTAAAATATATTCATGAATATCCCTGAGTGTAGGATTTTTTGCAGATAGCCAGCTTCCCCAAGCCGTAGAAGGACTGCCACTTGATGCTTTATTCCAGATAACTTCACCTCTCATTAAAAAGCCCAAATTTAACATATCTTCAATTAAAAAGACATGAAGAGGGATGTATGGTTTTCGTCCTAAATTAGCAATATTGATACATACGCGTCCCCCAGGAACAAGCACTCTTTTAACTTCCTTCCAAACTTTTTTAAGAAATTCCCGATATTCATCTAAGGTAAGATTTTCATCATATTCTTTGCCCACATTATATGGAGGTGAAGTGACAACTAAATGAATACTATTATCCGGAAGCTCATTCATACATTCGCTTGACTTACAAAATATCTTATCTAAATTTTCATTGAGTATTGGTGATTCTACGTACTCCACAATCTCCTCTTTAGGAAGTCCTTCATAAAGTTTACTCGAATAAAACATAGTAGAGTCATGATTTACTCTCCCCGGGGAACCAAATTTACTTGTCTTAGTACCATTTTTTCTTTTATTCATTATCTTCAACTTCCTCCTTCCATAATTCAAGCCATCTATGATAAGCATTAAATTTTATTTCTTGTTTATTCCATTGTATTGGAATTACTAAAGTTTTACTATGATTAATCAACTTATCTATTGCTTCAGAAGAAAATTCAATTCCTCTTGGGTTAGTTCCTACTTTAGGTATTTTAATATAGTTCTTCCTGCCAATATTTTCAAAGACTTCTATTTGGGCTTCTAATGGAATAAAATAAAAACCTCCTTTATTATTCCAATTAATTTGAATAAGTATAATATTACATGTGGGATAATAACTATTAAAAAAATCTAACACTTTTTTTCTATCCACAGTCCATATTAGTTTTATACCCGTTAACTTTTTGCCCGTAACAGTTTTTATTGAAATTGGTTCATTAAATAATTTTACATCAACTTCAGACTCAGTGATCGGGAGTTCTGTATCTACATTTTCTTCTCCGAACTTATAAATTAAAAGCGATATAATTATTCTTTCTCTCAAAGAACCAACTTCCATACCCACTTTTCCAGCTCTTGAGCTCTCCAATTCTGCTAATTGAAACATATAAGGTAATTTATTCTTTATTTTTTCAACAAGATGTTTATCATGAAATATTTCAACGATTCTATTATTCATCAAATTATATTTACATTTCCTTTTCTGCAGTTAATATTTTCCCTTCGACAAACAAGCCGTGTTCTAAATGTCTTTTTCTTATATAAACAATTCCATCTTCGTTGTGCGGTTCACCATACACAGAGTGAACTGATTTCAAGCCGCCAAGATATTTGCGTGCATCAGAAAGATAAACAAGGTCGCCAACCTCTGCAGCCATTTTGTGCATATCTCTTTTTGAAAAATTAATTACATCTTCATTATCATCTTTAATTAATTTCCAGTGAACTTTTACAATATCGCCTTCACGTTCATTTAATTTTCTTCCTTTGAAAAATTCTTTAGCTTTATGAATTGACCAGATTGTAAGTCCTTCTGTCTGTCGTTCAGCATCATATTTAACATAGTGAGTTGAAATAAGTGCAACAAAGAAAGATGCTATTATTGTTGATGTCATTAAAAATCCAAGGGAAAAAGTATCCAGTCTTAAAACAGCAACAAGAATATCAATTGTAACAACAATTACAGTAAATGCAATTATAGGATACATTATATAATGTCTCTTAGAATTAAGTATTATGTCTGAAAGTTTTTTTAATTGTCGTTGAAAAATTGTAGCAAGCACAGCAAGAGAAACACAAACTATCAGATTATAAAGCGCGCTCATATAAGTATATGGATGAACTGGGTCATAAGGAGTTCCATGTGCAATAGGTCTAATTAATTCATAAGGGAATCTGTTTCCTAAAAGCATTAGTGATATTCCACCGATAACAGTTGTTATTAATCCAGCAGGAGTATATTTTTTCCAGAACGCACCAAAGAATATTGCAACCATTAATGGAGGTGTTAATGTAGCATGGAAAAATGCATGAGCTTGATAAACAGTAGGATATGATACAAAAGCATATACAGCCAGCACTCCAAGTAATGTAATTCCAACAGTAGAAATTCTTGCAATTAACATTGCTTTTTTTTCTTGAAGTCTTTCACTTCTGCTTAGTTTTTTTAGCCAGATTCTAATTGGTCTATCTACATCATTAACATAGATTGCCGAGGCAGCATTAACAAGTGTGCTAACAGTTGACATCAATGCTGCTGCTATTGCAGCCACAACAAAACCAAATACACCAGGACCTGTTAGTATATTTGCAACAACAACAAATATTGAATCAGGATTTACACTTGGTGGAATTATTTTAGGATTCATAACAGAAATTGCTTTTGCTACCCAGCCGCCCCCGCCAACTACCACAGCAGAAATTGGAAGCATAAAAAGAATATTTACAGCTGCAGCTTTTCTTCCCTCATGAACATTTTTCGTTGCCATAAATCTCATTATTAATCCCATGTTCATAAAAAGAAATCCAACTGAACCAGCAATTGCATCTTCCCAGAATGTTCCGACAGAATTAAATTCGGCTGGAGAATTAAACCCGGCAAAAGGAAGTTTCCAGCTTGTAGGAAGCAAATTCCAGAAAGAAGACCATCCCCCAACGTATGATATTCCAAGAAAAAAAACCAGTAAACCAGCTGTAAGCAACATTATACCTTGAACTAAATCTGTAAAGATAACAGCTGTCTGTCCGCCAAATGTAATATAAATTCCAGTTATAACTGCAGTAACCCAGATTAATCCCATTAAAGTTACATGAATCTGAACACCAAAAATTGCAAAACTCTCAGGCATAAGTGGAAGAATTGCCTTTCCCATTGTAAGGAATCCGATTCCAACATAACCAATTAAATACAAAAGCTGAAGAATTGTAACAAGAAATCTGGCAGAAGGAGAAAATCTTCTTTCAAAATATTCAGGAATAGAACGAATTTTCGAATAAATTATAATTGGAAGCCAGCCAAACATAAAGAAAGGGACAAAGAACCAGTCATTGATATACGACATTGAAGATGAAAAACCATACTTAAATCCCATTGCAGAATACTTTACGAAACTATGACTGCTGATGCCAGTTGCAACAATTGACATTGCAATTAGCCACCAGCTGAATCTTCTTCCGCCAAAGAAAAAATCATTTGTATCTTTATTGTATTTTGCAAAATAAGAACCAAATAAGAGCATTGTTATCATATAGATAACAAGAACTATCCAATCGAGTTGAGTTCCAATATTATGTAATTGTTCCATATTAATCTCACAAGTAAAGTGCAGCAATTATTAGAAAGGCATGGAGTGCCATGAAATAAAAATAACCGAAAATTAACACTTTCCACCAAAAGCGGTGACGCTTCAGTCTCATATCAAGTGCTTTTGTTTTGCGGATTAATATTAAACCCGCTACAAAAAAAATTCCGCCTCCAACATATAAATAAATGAAAGGCAGCCAGGAGTTAAAAAATGTCGGCATGCTGTAAAACCTAAAATTTTATTTGCCAAATTAGGAGGCTTAAATTTTATACGCAAATGAATTTTATATTTATAAAATCAGCAAATGATATACTTTCAATTTTTCTTATCAATTGAAAATAAAGTTTATTCTTAATTGCATTTAATAAACAGTGTATCTAAATTAACTTCCTAAAATTTAATGTTTTCTTTAAACGGAGGTTGATATATATGGCGATGATGGCCAGAATGAGGAGTTTAGCTCCGTGGTTCATTCTTCTTGTCGGCGGTTTATTTGTTCTTTTTATGGTTATCTCAGATTCAAGAGTTCTGGAATTTTTAGGACAGCGTTCTCAAAATGTCGGCTCAATAGAAGGAGAAGAGATTTCTTATCAGGATTTCTCCAACATGGTTGAAAGAGCCAAAGAAAATCAAGAAAGAATGACAGGTCAACAAATTGACGAAAATCAAATGGATTTCTTTAGAGACCAAGTTTGGGATGCAATTGTAACTCAAAAATTACTTCAGAAAAAAATTAAAGAATTTGGAATTGTTGTTACAGATGATGAAGTAAGAGAAGCATTGCTTGGTCCTAACCCGCCTGAAGAATTAAGACGACAATTTACAGATTCTGCCGGTGTTTTTAACAGACAACTTTATGAGCAGGCTTTAAGAGACCCGCGAAATAAACAAATTGTTCTTTATTATGAAGATATAATAAGAGAACAACTGCAGCAGCAAAAACTTCAAGAATATTTATTTGCATCTGTTGTTGTGGGTGACGACGAAGTTAAAGAACATTTTATAAGACAAAATATTAAAATGAGAGCAGATTATGTTCTTGTTAATGTGAATACAATTCCAGAAAATGAAATCAAAATTTCTGACAACGAATTAAAAAAGTATTATGAAACTCACAAAGAAGATTATAAAGTAGAACCATCAAGAAAACTAAAATATGTTCTTTTCCGTCGTCTGCCATCGAAAAGTGATTCTGTTGGAATAAAAGAAAATCTCGAAGCAATCGTCTCAAAAATCAAAAGTGATACTGCTTCGTTTAAATCTTATGTTCAAATTTATTCCGACCAGCCTTATAGAAGAGATACAATTTCAATAACTGCTCTCCCAGTTGAGGCAAGAGATGTTCTTCTTAAATCCAACAAAGGTGATGTAGTTGGACCAATTGCTACTTACGAAGGATATGTAGTTTATAAATTAATTGACAAAGTAAAATCAAAGAATGAAGCTGTTCGCGCTTCACACATTTTAATTCGGTCAACAGGAAATGATAAAGAAGATTTAGATAAAGCAAATCAAATTTATAATGAACTGATTAAAGGTGCCGATTTTGCTGCCGTTGCAAAATCAAAATCAAACGACCCTGGTTCTGCTTCAAACGGCGGCGACCTTGGCTGGTTCACTAAAGGTCAGATGGTTAAAGAATTCGAAGAAGCTTGCTTTAAAGGAAATGTTGGAGTAATTCAAAAACCTGTTAAAACCGTTTATGGCTATCACATCATAAAAGTTACTGGTAAATTAAACGAAGATTTTGTTCTCGAAAAAATCGTAAACAAAATTCAAATTTCTGGTTCAACTCTGGACAAAATTTATCAGGATGCATCAGACTTTGCTTATGTAGCAAAAGAAAATGATTTTGAATCAGAAGCAAAATTGATGAAGTATGATATAATTGAAACACCACCATTTACTGAAGATGCTGTTGCTATTCCTGGATTGGGAGTAAACAAAGCTCTTGTTAAATGGGCATTTGAAAATGGACTTGGCGAAATCAGCGATGTATTCAAAGTTCCTGCAGGTTATGTTGTTGTAAAAATTTCTGATGTTACAAAAGCAGGATTCAAAAATTTTGAGGAAGTTAAAAATCTCGTAAAAGCAAAAGTTCTTCAAGAAAAAAGATTTGAAAAAGCTTTATCTATTGCAAAACAAATCCGTGCAAAACTTGGAGATAATGGTGATAAACAATTAGCTCTAACTGTGTGGGATAAAGCAAGAGTTGATTCAACTGCAGAATTTACTTCCGCAGGCTCAATTCCAAATCTTGGACTTGAATACGCATTTGCTGATTATGCACTTAAAGGTGAATTAAATAAATGGTCGCAGCCTGTTAAAGGAAGTATGGGAGTTTATTTAATTAATGTAAGATACAGAACTAAATTCGACCCGAATACATATGAACTTCAAAAACTTGCAATAAGAAGAGAACTTGCTCAAAACAAAAAAGCTTATTTGCTTAATCTCTGGCTACAAGAAGTTAAAAAACAGGCTAACATTGTAGATAATCGTCATCTGTTCTATAGATAAAAATTACAAGCTCCAAAATTCAAAGCCGTGATTAAAAGTCACGGCTTTTTTTATTTTCTTTTCCATTTCTCTCCAATAAAAAAATATTTACATTTATAAAGAACAATTTAAGATGCAGTCATTATTATGCTTCGAAAAAGTTTAATAATACTTTTCATATCATCAACTTTAATTTATTCACAGATAACTTCAAAATTTGATTTCACAATTAATTACAATTACACAAACACTTCTAAATTATTTTTGCAGCCAAAATCTTCTGATTTAATTGTCAGAGCATCTTACAATGAATTGGAAGACATTTATAGTTTATCCGGGGAAATTCGTTTTCAAATTTTTGAATCTATCTATACAGGTTTATGGATAGAAACAATGGAAAAAACTTTCACAAACAAAAATTTTAATCTTGGAAGTATAAGCATCGACATTAATGATGGATACAGAATCATTCCTTTAGAATTAAGTCTATATTATTTTCTTCCATTTTCAACTGAGAGATTTAAATTCTATATGGGAGGAGGATTTGGATTTTATTTTGGCAAAAGTCTTCGGAAGTTTGAAAATATCTCAGCAATGAATGATGGAGCAAATTTTGGTTATGGCATTCAAGTTTCTATTTCGATGGATTATTTAATTCATAATTTTATTTTTTTAAGAACACAAATGAGATTTCGTGACCCCGAGATTGAATTGAAAAGCAGATACTCTAATAATTCTTTTACATATAAAAACAGAATCTATTACATTCATTCACAAAATTTTACCACAAAAGTAAATGTTGATGGAATTACTTTTTCAATTGGAGTTGGTATTTGTTTTTAACTCCCACTCATGTAAGGTAAGTTAAGTTTATTTATATTTGCCAATAAATTTTTGCAAAAAAGTATGCGCATATATTTAACAGGATTCATGGCAAGTGGTAAAAGCACAATTGGACCAATACTTTCCAATGTGCTCGGATTGGATTATTATGACCTCGATCAGGAAATCGAAGAGCATGAAAAATCTACAATTGTAGAAATATTCGAAAAAAAAGGAGAACCTTATTTCCGTAATCTTGAAAGTGAGATACTCAAAAAGCTAATTCAAAAAGATAACATAGTTATTTCTCTTGGCGGAGGAACTATTACTTTCCCTCATAATTATGAACTGATGAAAAACACAGGTAAAATAATTTATCTCAAGGCTTCTCCAGAGGATATTTACAAAAGACTTAAAAGCAAAACCGACAGACCTTTATTCCGTGAATTTGTTCTAAACGAAACACCAAAAGAAGAATTCATAAAAAGAATTAATGAACTGCTTGAAAAAAGAAAACCATTTTACGAAAAAGCAGATTTAATAATTGAAACCAACTTAACTCCGATTGGCATCACTGTAGATAATATTGCAAAAAAAATAATGAGAATGATAAATGAAAAAGATTGATATAAAAATTCCAAACAATTCTTATCCCGTGTTTATTGGCAGCGGCATTTTCCATAGACTTGCTGATTTTGAAATCATTAAATCAAATAAAAATATTTTTCTTGTAGTTGATAAAAATCTCTACCTAAATCATCAGAAAACTATTTCATCTTTTTATGAAAAACTTGATGGAAAAAAATTCTTCCACATATTCGAAGCAAAGGAAGAAAACAAATCCTTCAACTCACTCAAAGAAATTTTTTCTAAGTTAATTAAAAATAATTTTGGAAGAGATACACTATTAATTTCAATTGGAGGAGGAATTACCGGTGATATTGCTTCTTTTGCTGCATCAATTTATTCAAGAGGAATAAAATATATTCAAGTTCCTACAACCCTGCTCTCAATGGTCGATAGTTCAGTCGGAGGAAAAACAGGAATTAATTTTGGCAACACAAAAAATATTATTGGTTCATTCTATCAGCCTGAGCTTGTATTAATTGACACAAATTTTCTGAAAACTCTTCCGCAGGATGAAATAATTTGTGGAATGGGAGAAATTTTAAAATATGGCCTATTAATAGGCGATGATTTTTACAATGAAATTAAAAATAAACTTCAAAAACTTCTTGATGTTAAGAGCAATGTTATTGAAGATGTAATTAAAAAATGTGTTCAGTTCAAAGGTGATATTGTAAAAAATGACGAGAAAGAAAAATCGGGCTTAAGAAAAATTTTAAATCTTGGACATACATTTGCACATGCAATTGAAGTAGAACAAAAACACAACTTAAAACATGGGCAGGCTGTAATTGTAGGATTAACTTGTGCACTTCATCTTTCAAACAAAATAAATCTTCTTCAAGATTCTGAACTCGAAAATTATCTTCCTCTGCTTCTCAAATTTTCTGATTCGATTGATATTCAAAAATATAATCCGAACAAACTTTATGAAATTATGAAACGAGACAAAAAAAATAAGGATGCCGAAATTAAATTTGTTCTGTTGAAGAAAGCAGGCCAACTACTAATTGATGTTCCAGCAAGCAAAGAAGATGTTGTTTATGCATTGAACAATGGGATTCAATATTACAAAGCTTAATTTATGCTGATTAAAAAAAATCTCTTCTTAACAATCTTATTTTTTTTCATAAATGTTTTTGCAGCTTACTCACAGATTAATGAAATAAGAGCTGTTTGGGTTGCAACAAATCACAGATTGGATTGGCCCCCTCCAACTTTCAATATTGACGTTCAGAAAAAATCACTTCAAGAAATTTTTGACAGCATTAAATCAAAAAATCTAAATACAATTTATTTTCAGGTCAGAAGCAATGGAACAGTAATGTTCAAATCTTCTTTTGAACCTTTTTCTTTTTATATTGATGGGAAAGGAGGAATGCCATACGACCCGCTCCAGTTTGCAATTGAAGAAGCACACAAACGCGGACTTTCAATTCATGCATGGATTAATGTTGTGCAGGTCTTTGCAGGAAGTAAACTAAATGTTATGAATCATCCCGAGCATATTATTCAAAAAAAACCGCAATGGATTGTTGAGGATAAAAAAGATAATTCAAAATCATACTGGTTAAATCCTGGTCTGCCCGAAGTAAGAGAATATATTTCGAATCTTATTCAAGAACTTGTTGAAAATTATGATATTGATGGTGTTCATCTTGATTACATTCGATATCCGGGAAAAAATTTTAAGGATGATTCAACTTATCAATTATATGGAAATAAATTTTCAAAAGACGAATGGAGAAGAAAAAATATTACAGATTTAATATCACTAATCAACAAAAAAATTAAAGCTGTCAAACCTCATATTCAGCTTGGTGCAACTCCAATTGGAATATACAAAAATCATAAAGGAATGAACGGCTGGGAAGGACTTTATGAGGTTTATCAAGATACAAAAGAATGGCTTAGAACAGGAATAATTGATTACATAGCACCTCAAGTTTATTGGTCATTTGGCGATAAATATCAATTTGATATTCTTGCAAAAGATTGGACAGAAAATTCATACGGCAAAAAAGTTGTTATTGGAATTGGTGCATTCAAAGATGAAGTAAAAAATGAAATAGAAAAGATGATTGAATATTCAAGAGAGATTGGGGCAAGTGGTGTAGCATTCTTCCGGTATTCAAACATAAAGGATTATAAATTTCTTGCTTTCAGCAATGATGTCAATACTACAAAATCTGAATTGAATAAAAATCATAACACCACCCATAAAGCTGAAAGCAAATCATCACAAGAAAATAACAATGAAGAAATTGCATCATCAGAAAATTTTTCTTCTTACAATAGTCAATTTTTAATACCTGCACTCATCAAAAAGTCAAAAGATTATTCTGAAATAATAATTTATTCGGAAACTGAAGATGAAATTATTGTAAAGGGAGAAACGGCAAACGACAGCGAAGAGATTCTTCTAAAAACTAAAATTAATCGTGGAAAAAATACTCTTAGCTTAAAGAAGAATATTGAAAATTATAAAACCATTTTCTTGATATTTCAGAAAACAAATAAGTTAATGAGATTAAAATCATAGAAATAAATGGGAATTAAAATGAAGAAGAAAAACAAAAATTTATTATTTCAGATTGTGATTGTATTAGTAATTTTATCTTTTGCTGTTTATTTAATTTTATCGAATATTGTTTTTAATAAAGAAAAAGTTAATCCGGAATTAGAAAAAGCAATGACAGCCAAAGCAGCATATTCGTTCACAAAAGAAGGTGAGTTGACTTTTGTAAATCAAAATGGAGAAATGATTTCCAAGATTGATATTGAAATTGCAGATGATGATGAACAGAGAATGACAGGCTTAATGTTTAGAGATAAGATGGAAGAAAATCAAGGAATGCTTTTCATTTTTCCAAATGAATCTCCTCAATCATTTTGGATGAAAAATACAATGATTCCACTTGATATTATTTTTATTAATTCAAAAATGGAAATTGTAAAAATTCATAAAAATACAACGCCATACTCTGAACAGACATATTCTTCAATAAAACCTTCACAGTATGTAGTTGAAGTAAATGCAGGATATACTGACAAGCTTGGAATTAAAGAAGGCGATAAAATTGTTTGGCGAAGAGTTAACCCTGATAATGACTGATGTATTTTTTTCCCATATGATTAATAATAATTTTTTGAACTGGTGTCTTCTCAAACAATATTATTGCCGAGTGATATATTGATAAAACATCATCTTCAATTATTTTATCTTTTCTTAAGTCTAATACATTTAAACCGTTTTCAATTGCGTCTTTTAAGCTAATACCCCTTCCATGAGATGAATGGCTTCTGCCGCTATTTAAATATTCTGCCAAATTTTTCACTTTGTTTTCTTCCAAACCTTTGCAATTTCTTTTCTTTAATAAATCAATTAAATACTTCAACGAATTTCTTTCCATATTTTGCGCTGCTTTAATTTTTCCAAAAGGTATTTGTCTTAATCTTTCAGACCATAATAATGCTCTGGTAGGATCCTTAGATATTTCGTTAAAAGCTAATTCAAATTCATCTATTACTGCACTAACAGGAATATAATTTTCATCAAGAAAAATCTGTGGATCGGTTGGTCCTAAACTTGAATATGGTCCCATAACTATTTCATCCGCAGCACATGCAATTAAGGTACCGCCGCTCATCGCCATATGTGGTATAAAAACTCTTATATGTTTAAATGTTTCGTGTAAATAATTTATAATTCTCTTTGTTGCTTCATAATCACCACCGGGAGTATGCAAAATTAAATCAAGACTATCTTTATTAGTATCATTAATACAAGTCATAAACCCTGTATATCTTGATCTATAATAGAATGAAAAGGGGTTGGAACGGGGGGTTTTAATACTGTAAAGGCTGACATGTAACAAATAGTAGTTCGCTGAGTTCTCTCGTAAAGTTTCTTGATATATTTTTCCAAAACAGTTAATGGATTAAGATTTTCTATTTCATTTAATATTTTATCCCAGGTAGGCATTTATATCACCAACAGTAAAAGTAAAACTTTTTCCTTTTTGTTGGTTTTTCTTATTTAATATTTCTTTTATTTTTTGTATTTCTTTATTCTCAAAATATGATTGAAATTCTTTTTCAGCTACTTGCTTAATAAATTTGTTTATGTCTATTAAGTTATTTTTTTTAATTATTTTCATAAAACAACCTCACATCATAATTATTTTTTAACTACATAAAAATTCTAATTTTTTATTGAAAATTACAAATAAAATTTAAATCAGCCCTCTGCAATAATCCACAGAGGGCTAATCCAAATTAATTTTATCTTTTCTTTGTCCTGCTTTTTGATTTTACAGTTGTTTTCTTTGTTGTTGATTTCTTTGCTTGAACCTTTTTCTTTGCAGCGGGCTTGACGGTTTTTTTAGTTTTCTGTGTCTTAACTTTCTTCTTAGCTGTTTTCTTTTGAGCAGGTTTTGCTTTCTTTGCTTGTATCTTTGCTTTAGCAGCTTTCTTTGGTGCAGCAGGCTTTTTCTTTTCTTTAACTTCTTTTTGACTTTCGGCAATCAGATTAAGTGCACTTCCAGCTTTGAACCATTCAATCTGCGAAGCACTAAAAGAATGATTGAGCCAAATTTCATCAACTGAGCCATCACTATGCTTAGCAATCAACTTTAATTGTTTTTCCGGTGCAAATTCTTTTAACCCAACCAGACTCAATCTATCATCTTCTTGAATTTTATTATAATCATCAGGATTGGCAAAAGTCAATGGAAGCATTCCTTGCTTTTTCAGATTTGTTTCATGAATTCTTGCAAAGCTTTTTGCAATTATTGCTTTGCCTCCAAGATATCTTGGTTCCATTGCTGCATGCTCACGAGATGAACCTTCTCCATAATTTTCATCCCCAACAACAATCCAGCCCAATCCTTTAGCTTTATATTCTCTTGCAACTTCGTGAACTTGTTTATATTCACCTGTAAAAATATTTTTTGCTTCGCCTGCTTTGCCGGTAAATGCATTAATTGCACCCAGAAACATATTTTTGGAAATATTATCAAGATGCCCGCGATATTTAAGCCACGAACCAGCAGGTGAAATATGGTCGGTTGTGCATTTGCCTTTAACTTTTAACAAAAGCGGTAAATCAATAAAATCATTTCCATCCCATGGTTCAAATCGTTCAAGAAATTGAAGTCGTTCACTGTTCGGGTCAATTTTTACTTCTGTCTTATATCCATCAGGCGAAGGAGCTAAATAACCAAGTGTATTTTTTTCAAATCCTTTTTCAGGAAGTTCATCTCCAAATGGCGGATCAAGTTTAACTTGTTCGCCCTTTTCATTAACCAAATAATCTGTCTCTGGATTGAAAGATAAACTTCCAGCAATTGCAAGTGCAGTTACAATTTCTGGACTTGCAATGAATGAATAAGTCTCGGGATTATTATCATTTCTTTTTGCAAAATTTCTATTGAAAGAATTTATGATTGTATTTTTCTCGCCAGTTTTAATATCCATTCTTTTCCACATTCCGATGCATGGACCACAAGCATTTGCCAGTACTGTTCCTCCAAATTCTGTAAGTACTTGAAGCTGCCCATCTCTTTCAATAGTTGCTCTTACCTGTTCTGAACCAGGTGTAATTGTAAATTGTGTTTTTGCTTTCAAACCTTTGGCAAGTGCTTGACGAGCTATATTTGCTGCACGGTCAATATCTTCATAACTTGAATTTGTGCAGCTTCCAATCAATGCAACACTAATCTTATCTGGATAATTATTTTCTATAACAGCTTCTTTCATTTTTGAAATTGGATGAGCGAGGTCAGGCGTAAAAGGTCCATTGATATGAGGTTCAAGTTCACTTAAATTAATTTCAATAATCTGGTCAAAATATTTTTCTGGTTCTGCATAAACTTCGTCATCAGCTTTAAGTTCATCTGCTAATTTTTCTGCAAGCTCAGCCACATCAGAACGATTTGTTTTTCTTAAATAATTAGCCATTTTTTCATCGAATGGGAAAATTGAAGTTGTAGCACCAACTTCTGCACCCATGTTGCAGATTGTAGCTTTTCCAGTGCATGAAATTGATTTGGTTCCTTCACCAAAATATTCAATGATTGCACCTGTTCCGCCTTTGACAGTTAGAATACCTGCAATTTTCAAAATCACATCTTTTGGTGATGTCCAACCAGATAATGTTCCTGTTAATTTAACTCCAATCAATTTTGGCCATTTTAATTCCCAAGGCATACCAGCCATAACATCAACAACATCTGCACCACCAACACCAATTGCAATCATTCCGAGTCCACCTGCATTAGGAGTGTGAGAATCAGACCCAATCATCATTCCACCAGGGAAAGCATAATTTTCCAGTATAACTTGATGAATTATACCAGCACCTGGTTTCCAAAAGCCAACTCCATACTTTTTGCATACACTTTCAAGAAATTCATAAACTTCTTTGTTTTCTTCGATAGCTCTTTCAAGGTCTTCTTTGGAACCGCTTTGAGCCACAATTAAATGGTCAGCATGTGCAGTAGCAGGAACAGCAGATGTTTTTCTGCCTGCATGCATAAATTGAAGCATTGCCATTTGAGCTGTTGCGTCTTGCATGGCTACGCGGTCTGGAGCAAAATCAGCAAAATCTTTACCGCGTATTAATTCTTGTTTTGCAGGATCCCACAGATGTGCGTAAAGTATTTTTTCTGCATAAGTTAATGGCCTTCCAACAACTTTACGTGCATCCTGAACTTTCTTTCTAAATCCTGCATACACTCTTTTTATCATGTCAAAATTTTCTGTCATATCCTCCTCTTTAATAAAATTCAATGCAAAGATAAAAAATTTTAAATTGTGTTATTACTGTAAATAAAAACGACAGGAAGAAAAAACATGTGAAACTTTATTATCCGTATAATTCCATTTCAACAAGTTCACAAATTATATGAGCAATTGTGATGTGTCCTTCTTGAATTCTTTGGACATTTGAAGAGGGAACAGTTATTGGCAGGTCAACTTTACTTTTTAATTTGCCCCCGTCACCGCCAAGCAATCCGATTACAAATAAATTTTTCTCTTTAGCTTTTTCTACGGCTTTAATAATATTTAATGAATTACCGCTTGTGGAAATAGCAATTAAAATATCTCCTTCATTTCCAAGTCCCTCAATGCTTCTTGCAAATACATTTTCAAAACCAATATCATTGCTTCCAGCTGTTAAATTTGATGTATCAGTTGTCAATGCAATGGCAGGCAGCGCAGGACGATTAATTTTATGACTCAATCTTATCATCAATTCTGTTGCAATATGCTGACTATCTGCAGCACTTCCTCCATTTCCACATAACAAAATCTTTTTGCCTTTTTTGTATGCATCAGAAATAATATCAACTGCTTTAAGAACTTCTTCTTTACAATATTTTTCTATGTTCAACTTTGTTTCTGCACTTTCTTTTAATGAATCAGAAAAAAATTTTTCTTTGTCTATCATAATTGCCTCTAAATTTCTTTTCAAAGATAAGAAAGTTTATTATCATTCTATTAATAAAATTGGATTTATTATGAATAGAAAATCTTCCAAGAAAAGCAATTATAATTTTCCGTTATACTGTGATTATTCATGCAAATATGCTTTGTTTGGAAAACCATCTGCCGTTGGTGCCTGCAGAAAAGAATTAGCGGTATGGTGTAAATATTTTAAGAAATACAACAATAAAAACAATAAGTGTTTATCAGCATTATAAAAAGATTACCAAATAAAAATTGTTCTATACATCAACATTTTTTAAGTTGCAGTTAAATTTTAGATAAATATTGTATGACCAAAACAAAAAGTTTTCTATTCTGGTTCTTGGCTTTATTAATTACAATTTCATCTGCAGTTTATCAAAGAATTACAGGCCCTACCTACCCGCTTAAAGGCGAGATAAAATTTGAGTCATCAAACAAATCCGAGAATAAAATAATTAAGTATAAGTTAGAAAGAAGTTATTCATCAAACCAAAATTATACAATAAGCGTAAAAACTGATGATGAAAGTATCAAAGGAATTCTATACTGGAGACGATATAAATTTGACAAAGATTATAACACAGTTGAAATGAAAGGAGAAAAAATATTAAGTGCCGAACTTCCAAAGCAGCCCCCAGCAGGAAAACTTGAGTACTTCATTGAATTAAAAAAAGGTGATAAAAAAATTTTCATCCCCGAAAATAGAACTGTGGTTATCCGTTTCAAAGGTGATGTGCCTGCATGGATATTAATTCCTCACATTATCTTAATGTTTATTTCAATGTTATTTTCAACACGAGCTGCATTTGAATTTTTTAACAATCATCCTAAATTAAAATTCTATTCACTTGCTACAATCATAAGTCTATTTATTGGCGGATTCATACTTGGTCCTTTAATGCAGTTTTATGCATTTGGTGAGTTTTGGACAGGCATTCCATTTGGTTTTGATTTGACTGACAACAAAACTTTAATTGCTATGATTGGTTGGCTGATTGCATTTTATAAAATCAAAAAATCTGATAATCCAAAGAAGTGGGTTTTGTTCGCATCAATTTTAATGTTCATTGTTTATTTAATTCCTCACAGTGTGCTTGGTTCTGAATTAGATTACAGCAAACTTAATGTGAAATGAAAAATTAATGAAAATGATTTTCAGAAAATTAAATCTAATATAAAACAACAAGTAATTGCCAGGTACTAAAAAAGATTTCATAGATTATTGGAGATAAATTTATGACTCAACCAGAAAACAAAAATTCGCAGGGACTGCCGCCAAATGCTTATACTGAACTTAAACATGGCGAAAAATATATCCCAATTATGCTGCCAGATCAGGAATATCCAGAAGTAACACCATATTCTGTTATTACTGGAATTATAATGGCAGTGATATTTACAGCTGCCGCTGCATATCTTGGTTTAAAAATAGGACAAGTCTTCGAAGCAGCAATCCCTATTGCCATTCTTGCAGTTGGATTATCTGCTTCATTAAAAAAGAAAGGAGCACTTGGACAAAATGTAATTATACAATCAATTGGGGCAACATCTGGAACAATAGTAGCTGGTGCAATCTTTACAATTCCTGCTTTATACATTCTTGAACTTCAAGCTGATTTTTACAAAATATTTTTTGCATCACTTCTTGGTGGATTTTTAGGAATCTTATTTTTAATTCCATTCAGAAAATATTTTGTTTCCGAAATGCATGGAAAATTTCCATTCCCAGAAGCTACTGCAACAACTGAAGTTCTTGTTGCAGGCGAAAAAGGAGGAAAACAAGCTCTCGTTCTGGTTATCAGCGGATTGATTGGAGGAATATATGATTTCGTAGTTGCAACCTTTGGATGGTGGAGTGAATTATTTACTACTAAAGTAATTCCAATTGGTCAAACAATTGCAGAAAAAATAAAATTAGAATTTCGATTAAGTGTTAGTTCTGCTATTCTTGGTTTGGGTTATATAATTGGATTAAAATATTCTTCAATTATTGCAGCAGGTTCTTTTCTTTCGTGGTTTGTTCTTATTCCTGTTATTGCATACTTTGGTGATTATATCACAACTCCAGTTGGAGCTAATGTATCATTGTTAATTAAAGATATGTCTGCTGAACAAATTTTCCGTGCTTATGTTCGTCATATTGGAATCGGTGGAATTGCTATGGCAGGATTTATTGGAATAGTTCGTTCTTCTGGCATCATTAAAAAAGCTTTCTCTCTTGGATTTCAAGAATTATTTGGAAAAAGAACTAATGAGAATGGGGAACGAACACAAAGAGACCTCCCAATGAAAATTATTTTTGGAGGAATTTTATTTACTGCAGTTTTAATATTTATCTTCTTCCTGTTTGGTGTTGTAAATAATTTATTTCAGGCTCTTGTTGGTTTATTAATTGTGCTTATAATTTCATTTCTTTTTACAACAGTTGCTGCTACCGCCATAGCAATTGTTGGAACCAATCCTGTATCTGGCATGACTTTGATGACATTAATTCTTTCATCAGCTGTTTTAGTTTCTGTTGGCTTAACAGGAACATCAGGAATGATTTCTGCTTTGATTATTGGTGGAGTAGTTTGCACAGCTTTATCTCAAGCTGGAGCATTTATTACAGATTTGAAAATCGGTTACTGGCTGGGTTCATCTCCTTACAAACAAGAAAGATGGAAATTTGTTGGAACTATTTTTTCTGCTGCTACTGTCTCTTGGATTATCATGGTATTGAACGAAACTTATGGATTCAAAGGAGACAATGCACTTGTTGCACCGCAAGCAAATGCAATGGCAGCTGTGATTAAACCTTTGATGTCAAATCAACCTGCTCCATGGATGCTTTATTTAGCTGGAGCTTTCTTTGCTTTAATTCTTACAATTATTAAAGTTCCTGCTCTGCCATTTGCACTTGGAATGTATATTCCACTTGAATTAAATACACCTCTTCTTGTTGGTGGTTTAATTGCACACTTTGTTTCAACAAGAAGTAAAGATGAATCAATTAATAATTCAAGAAGAGAAAGAGGAACTTTGATTGCCTCTGGATTTATTGCAGGCGGTGCTCTTTTTGGCGTAATAAGTGCAATATTACGATATGCAGGTTACAACTGGGTTAATCTTGAATGGCAGGAATCTAATGAAGCTGAACTTCTTGCTTTGATTATGTTCACATTAATTTCAGCTTACATGATTTGGGATTCTTTTAGAATAAATAAAGAAAAATAACTGCTGTTCTTTTTGATAATTTCGATTTGAAAATAATTTAATTCACTTGAAATAAAATTCTATTTTGCAGGAACAGTAAAATGAAAACAAAAATATTTTTTTCAGTAATAATTCTGGTGTTTACTATGCAGGAAACAATCTTTATGCAAAACAAAGAAAGGAAAGATGTTCCCGAAAAATATAAGTGGGATAATTCCATTCTTTATAAAAACATTGATGAATGGAATAAAGAAAAAATTGAAATTGAAAATCAAATAGAAAAAATCAAAACATATCAAAATAAACTTTGTGAAAATGCCAACACTTTTTACGAAGCTCTTAAGCTTTACTTCGAAACATTAAAAAAATATTATAAACTCTCTGACTATGCTTTCAGATTGGCAGATGAGGATTTAAGAATAAGTGCTAATCAAGCATTAAATCAGCAAGCAACAACACTCGGCACAAAATTAAACGAAGCTACATCGTTTATTAATCCCGAAATCCTAAATGCCAATCCAGAAAAAATTCAAAAATTCTTCGAAGAGAAAAAAGAACTTGATGAATTCAGATTCTATGTGAATGATATTTTGAGATTACGAGAACATACATTATCTGCACGTGAAGAAGAAATTCTTGCCAGTGCTGGATTAATTACATCAACTCCAAGCGAAGTATATGGAATTTTTGACAATGCAGAAAAACCTAATCCAAAAGTTAAATTATCAACAGGCGAAGAAGTAGAACTGACTTCGGCTGCTTACACAAAATATAGAACTGTTCCAAATCGTGCAGATAGAGAACTTGTAATGAAATCTACTTTTGAAAATTATAAAAGATTTCAAAATACAATTGGAGCCAATCTTGCTGGAAAACTTCGTGCGGATTATTTCTACGCAAAGAATAGAAAATACAAAACTGTTCTTGAAAGTGCTCTTAATGTAAACAATATACCTGTTTCTGTTTATGAAAACTTAATTGAACAAATTCATAAAAACTTGCCTACATTACATCGTTTTCTGAAACTAAAAGCAAAAATGTTGAAAGTTGATCAGCTTCATTATTATGATCTTTACACTCCACTTGTAAAATCTGTTGAATTCAAATTCACAATTGAAGAAGGACAGAAACTTCTGCTTGAAGTTTTTAAGCCAATGGGAGAAGAATATGTTAACACAGTAAAAAAAGCATTTGAAGAAAGATGGATTGATTATGTTCCAACGGCAGGTAAAAGAAGCGGGGCTTATTCATCTGGTGCAGCTTATGATTATCACCCATTTATTCTTATGAACTGGACTGATGATTATGAATCTGTTTCTACGCTTGCACATGAGCTTGGTCATACAATGCACAGTTATTTTTCAAACAAACATCAGCCGTTTGTAAATTCTCAATATTCAATATTTGTTGCAGAAATTGCATCAACAATCAATGAAAATCTCCTTAATAATTATATGGTAAATAATGTTAAAAGTGATGAAGAAAAATTATATCTGCTCGGCTCATATCTTGATTTATTAAGAACAACAATTTTCCGTCAAACATCTTTTGCAGAATTTGAATGGGAAATTCATAAAAGAATTGAAAACGGTGAACCGCTTACAGGGGAAGATTTAAGCAAAATTTATTATGATATCGTCAAAAAATATTATGGACACGACGATGGAATTTGCATAGTTGATGACTACATAGCTTACGAATGGGCTTACATTCCTCATTTTATAAATTACACTTATTATGTTTATCAATATGCTACATCATTGATTTATGCAACAGCCTTTGCAGAAAAAATTTTGAAAGAAGGTCAACCTGCTGTAGATAAATTTTATAATATCTTGAAAGGCGGCAGTTCAGATTATCCAATAGAATTAATTAAAAAAGCCGGCATCGACCCGCTTTCATCCGAAGCTTTCGATTTAACAATGGCAAAAATGAATAAAGTTATGGATATGATGGAAGAAATATTGGAAAAGAAATAACAAGATGAAATTTGTTAACACTTATCAGAAAATTTTGAAAAGGCTCTATTAAATCTCAGCACCAATTAAAGCATTAATTTTATTTAATGTTTCTTTTAGAGCATCATCTGGAAGTGAACAAATAAATTCTGCTTTTCTTACATTCCAATCAAGACTTTTGATTTGGTCCGATAGAATTGCTCCGCTTATTCCCAGGTTATCCGGTATTTTCACTTCAAACGGATAACCTTTTACCTGGTTTGTAATTGGGCAAAATATTGCAAGATTAGTTTTTTGATTATACTCTTTCGGCAAGGTAACAACGCTTGCCGTCTTTCCAGATTGTTCATGTCCAGCTTGTGGGTTAAAGCACAGCCAAACAATATCTCCTCTCTCGGGAATATAAGATTTTAATTTCACCAAAGTTCATTACCAACATTTTTCCCAAAATCAATTTCATTATGAATGTTAGATTTTTTAATTCCAGCTAATAATTCTTTCAGTGAATATTTTTTTTCCTCTACTGGCTCAATTACAATCTTATTTTCTTTTAATGTAAGATTAACAAAACTATTTTCACGAATTTTTGATTGTGATGCAAAAGCTTTTGGGATTCATAACGCTAAGCTGTTTCCCACTTCTGAATTTTTATGCGCATAATCTATGTTTCTACAACAAAGATACTTATCTGCATAATGTTTTTCACAAAGAATTGAAATAAACAACGGGATTTAATAATGGACGACCAAATTAGAATAAACTTTTCGGGATTCAGCGAAAAACCACAGAGATTTTACTTCACATCGAAATGTGTTTTGAAGAGGAAATTAAAGAAGCAATTAAGAAAATTTTAATTCAGTTTTAACTTCTTTAGTGCTAAACCAATTGCTGTTTCTATGGAATATTTTTCATCAAGATATTCAATAACGAGTTTGTAAAATTTTCTGATATACCTCTGAGGGATTAATATTCCATAGAAAGCCAGAGCAATTTCTAAAATTCTGTTCATAATCTAATGCTCCTTTTCTATTTTTATTATCGAATTTTTTAAAATAATTTTTAGTGGCTGTATGAATCTCGAAGAAGCAAGAAGATTGTTCCCTCATCTTAAAACAAATCAAATTTATTTTAATCATGCATCATTAGGTCCATGGTGCGAGCTGGCATTGAAAAGACTGCAAGAGTATGCAATTCAAAGAAGCGGAGAAAAAATTGAAAACTACGAAAACTTTCTCGGATGGAGCTTTTCGGCAAAAGAAAAGCTTGCTGCTCTTCTGGGAACAATGCCGGAACGAATTGCATGGGTTGATAATGTATCAAATGGTTTGAACATTTTAGCTCAAGGATTAAAATGGCAGAACGGCGATAGAATTATATTAAACGACCTTGAATTCCCTTCGAATGTTTATCCCTTCTTGAATCTAAAAAAACACGGTGTAGAAATTGATTTTATCAAAAATCGAGATGGAATTGTTGATATTGAAGATATTGAAAAAACTATTACACCAAAGACAAAATTAATTTCGATTAGTTATGTGCAATTTTTATCCGGTTACCGTGCAAATATTGATGCGATTGGCGAACTCTGTAAAAAGCATAACATAATTTTTTGTGTTGATGCAATTCAAGCAGCTGGGGCTGTTCAAATTGATGTAACAAAATCTAAAATTGATTTTTTGGCTGGAGGAACTCAAAAATGGCTTATGTCTTCTCAGGGATTATCTTATATCTTTGTATCTGATGAACTTCAAGAAAGAATTGACCAAAAGTTTATAGGCTGGACATCTGTAGAAAATGCATGGAACCTTCTTGACTACAATTTAAAACTAAAAAAGAATGCTGATAGATTTCAAAACGGCACTCTTAATGCACTTGGAATTGCAATATTTGATGCAGTATTAAATCTTTTTATTGATTTTGGAATTAAAAATATCGAAGAAAGAATTATTGCCAATACAAATTATTTTATTGAAAAGTTACTTGAGAATGGTTTTAACCCAATTTTGAAAAATGTTGACCAGCAAAACAGAGCCGGAATAATTTCATTTAAGCATTCCGGCTCGAAAAAAATATTTGATGAATTAGAAAAAAGAAAAATACATTGTGCTTTTCGCGAAGGAATGATTCGCTTTTCGCCGCATTTTTACAATACAAAAGAAGAAATTGATTTTGTTCTTGAAAATCTTAATGATATTATTAAGAAGAATTAATCAGCTTTTCTATTCGTTCGGATTATAGGTTAACTCGACTTTAACATGAAAATCTGCACCGCTGAATAATGTATATTTTACTTCGCTGATTGTGCATTTATAATCTTCGCCGACTAATTCACTTACAACTTTTGCAATTGCATTTTCAAGTGTTCCTATGCTAACATTTTTTAGTTTGTTCTTCAAAAGTTTATCGACATCAAAAGTTTTATCCTGCTCTGCCATTTTATTATCTCCTTTTTATTTTCGTCTTTTTAGACGCATTCATTTATGCTTTGTTTGGATTACTCAGCTGCGAATAAAATTAAGAAGTTCTTCAGTTTTTTCTTTCATCAATTTTTCATCTGCTCTTGATTCAACATTCAATCGCAATAGGGGCTCTGTGTTACTCATTCTGACATTAAACCGCCAATTTGGATATTCAACACTTACTCCATCTAATTCATCAACTTTTCCATCATTATACTTTTCTTTAATTGCAAGAAGTTTAGCTTTAGGATTTTCAACTGTTGAGTTAATTTCGCCCGAACATGGATATGCTTTTATCATTTCATCAACAAGTTCAGAAAGTTTTGTATTTTCTTCCGAAAGAAGTTGAAGTATCAACAAGAAAGGAATCAATCCGCTGTCTGAATAAGAATTATCTCGAAAATAATGATGTGCCGACATTTCACCGCCGTAAATTGCATTAACTTCTCTCATCTTTTGTTTTATAAAAGCATGACCACTTTTCGAAATTACAGGAACACCGCCAGCTTTTGTAACAACATCAATTGTGTTCCAAGTTAATCTTGGATCATAAACTATTTTTTCTCCCGGATGATTTTTCAAAATTGATTTTGCAAGAAGTCCAACAATATAGTAACCTTCAATAAAATTTCCTTTTTCATCGAAAAAGAAACAGCGGTCATAATCGCCATCCCAGGCTACTCCCAAATCTGCATTGTGTTCTTTAATTGCATCAATTGTAGATTTTCTATTTTCTGGCAGCAGTGGATTTGGAACACCATTAGGAAAATTTGAATCGGGTTCAAAGAATACTTTAACCATGTTAATCGGGAGATATTTTTCTAATTCGTTTAATGCTGGTCCAACGCAACCATTGCCTGCATTAAGAACAACTTTGAACGGCTTAATTTTTTCTGGATTATAAAATTTACTAAGATGATTTATAAAATCATTCATTATGTCTTTCTGAAAAGTTTTTCCCTTTTGAGAAGAAACATTTCCAAGGTTATCGGTTAAAATCATTTTTTCAATTTCATTCAAACCAGAATCATAGCCCAATGGTACAGAACCTCTTTTAACAAATTTTAATCCATTATATTGAGGCGGATTGTGGCTTGCAGTAATCATCACACCGCCGTCGGCATTTAGATATGGAGTGCCAAAATAAATCATTTCTGTGCCGCATAATCCAATATCAATAACATCACAACCCGCATCATTCAAACCATCTGCAAGTGCTTGAGAAAGTTCCAATGATGATTTTCTTACATCTCTTCCAATTACTATGAGTTTTGCATTAAGATAAAGAGCGAGCGCTCTTCCAATTTTATAAACCAATTCTGAATTTAATTCTTGTGGAACAACTCCTCTGATATCATAAGCCTTGAAAGAAGGAATTCTATCCATTATATAACCCCATAATTTTTATCATAAAAATAATGAATAAATTATAAACGAGCACAACTTAGTTCAAATGATTTATTGAATTCCAAAAACAATCTTGAAAAATAGTGTAATTGATTGGCAACTTGATTAAAAAATTATTTCAATAAAAAAATTTAATTTATGTTTTTGAAAGCATAATTATTCACAGCAAGAAGTTATAATAATTTAACATAAATCTTATAATTGATGCGGACCCGATTTCCTAATAATCTCATCAACATCATTTTCAAAATTTTTAAAGTTCTCATGAAACATTGCAACTAATTTTTTTGCTGTTTCATTATATTTGTTTTATCATTCCATGTATTTCGTGGGTTAAGAATTTCTGATGGTACTCCATTTACACTGTTGGGAATTTTAAGACCAAAGAATTGGTCTTCAAAAGTTTCCACATCGTCAAGTTCTCCATTAAGTGTGGCATTAAGCATTGTTCGTGTAAATTCAATTTTCATTCTATGACCTTCTCCACAAGGACCGCCTGTCCATCCAGTATTAATAAGCCAGCATTTAACATTATGCTTTTTAATTTTTTCTCCAAGTAATTTTGCATAAACCGAGGGATGAAGAGCCATAAATGGGGCTCCAAAACATGTGCTGAAAGTTGCTTTTGGTTCTGTAATTCCTTTTTCAGTTCCAGCAACTTTTGCAGTATAACCAGAAATAAAATGATACATTGCTTGTTCAGGAGATAATTTTGCAATTGGCGGCAAAACTCCAAATGCATCTGCTGTAAGCATTATAATATTCTCAGGGTGACCTGCCATTCCTGATGGTTCAATATTCGGGATAAAATCTATTGGATATGCAGCTCGAGTGTTTTCAGTTAAAGACTCGTCATCCAAATCAAGCACTCTTGTTGTTACATCCATTGCAACATTTTCCAAAACAGTTTCAAATCTGCGTGTTGTTTCATAAATATAAGGTTCAGATTCTTTTGAGAGACGGATTACTTTTGCATAACATCCTCCTTCATAATTAAAAATTCCTTTTGAATTCCAGCCATGTTCATCATCTCCAATTAGTTTTCTTTTGGGGTCTGCAGATAAAGTAGTTTTGCCCGTTCCAGAAAGACCAAACATTATTGCAACATCTCCTTTTTCACCAATATTTGCAGAACAATGCATTGACATAATTCCATTAAGCAGCATCAAATAATTCATTAATGTAAAAATTTATTTTTTTATTTCACCAGCACAGCTGGTTCCTCCGATTAAAATTAATTTCTTCCAAAAATTTATAATTATAAATACATCTGAATTTGTACCATTGTTTTCTGGGTCTGCTTGAAAGTATGGAAGACTAATAACCGTGTATTCAGGGTCGTGATTTTTTAGTTCTTCAGGTGTAGCTCTCAAAAATAAATTTCTTGCAAATAAACTATGCCATGCAGTTTCTGTTATTACTCTAATTGGCAGCCTGTATTCTGAATCTGCTTCCACAAAACAATCTTGCACATACAAATCTTTATTCTGCATATACGATATCATGTGATTATAAATTATATCAAAATATTTTTCTTCAATTGGCTTATTTACTTTTCCCCACCAGATATTATTTTCGCTTGAAGGTTTCTCTTACAATAAATTTGTCATTTGGACTTCTTCCTGTATGCTGTTCAGTTCTTACTACAAGAGGACCATGTTGAGCTGTCATAACTTCTCGTCTTCTGCATCCCTGTTCATACAATGCAGGAGTTGAAAGATTATAAAACAGATTATTAATGTTATGAATACCTTGATTTTGAAGTTGCTGCCACACTTCTAATTTCTATTTCATTAATTTACCAAGTAAATTAAACTACAATATAAAGGTAAAAAACGAGGATAAATTTATAATAATTAGGTATTATTTGAGATTTACCTAAAAATAAAGACAATGTTAAAGAATAGAATAAATTTCTTTTACAATACTTTCCGAAGCTCCAATGTTACTTTTAACGAACTCTCCGCAAATCTGTCCAATCTTTACCCTGTATGATTCATCTGAAAAAAGTCTTCGCAATGTTTTATATGCAGATTTTTTATTATGAATTACCAATCCTCCGCCAATTTCTCTTAACTTAATTGCTTCCTGACTATTTTCATGTTTCGGACCATAAACTACTGGAATTCCGTACACAGCTGGTTCGAGAACATTATGAATTTGTTTGAAACTTCCTCCTACATAAGCAACATCTGCATAGTAATAAAGTGTCAAAAGAATTCCGATTGAGTCCACAATAATTATTCGTTCATCTTTATAATTATTCATGAAAGAAAATCTTATAGTTTTATATTTGCCGTAAAAATAGTTTTCAATTTTTTCGAGATGAATTAAAGTAGGTTCATGAGGAACAATTATTGCAACAACATCTTTATCATATTTTAACAATTTTGTTAATGCTGGAAAAATTATTTCCTCATCGCTTTCCCACGAGCTGCCCATTACAAAAATTTTTTTCCCATTAAAAATTCCTTCTCGAAATAATTTTTTTTCTTTTGCCTGAAGACTTTTTTGATAAACCCTGTCAAAACGAGTATCGCCTACTGCTTTTATTTTTTCTGGATTAATTCCAAACACCAAAAAGTTTTCAACATCAACTTGTGAAACCGCAAGTATTCTTTCTGCACAGGAATAAATCTGTTTATGAAAATTTTTTATTATCGGTAATGATCGTTTATTATTTTTTCGCATCGTAGCATCTACAATAAAAAAAGGAATCTTTTTCTCTTCGAGCTGCCAGATTATATTGGGCCATATATCATATCGCATAAAAATTGCTAAGACTGGTTTTATCATCTCAATAAATTTTTTTGCATGTTTTGGAATATCAAATGGCATGTAGGCAATAACATCTGCATAAGGATATTTGAGTGAATTACGATAACCCGAAGGAGAAAAAAATGTAACAATAATATTGACATCTTTTTCCGCTTTTATTTTTTCAATTATTGGTTTTGCTTGTTCAAATTCTCCCATCGAAGAAGAATGAAACCAGAGGTTCTTTTTCTTTCTGTCAATTTTTGATAGGTCTCTTTCAAGATTTGAAAATAAATTTTTTCTATCATGTATGCTTGTTCTGATTTTTTCATTCAAGAGCGGAGAAATTAAAATTAATATATGCAGCACAGGATAATATAAAATATTGTAAAGCAAATACCAGATTATTTTCATAATTCTTCTAGAAAATTTATTAAGTGATTATAAACAAAATCAGGAGTTAAATCTTTCATGCATTTAAAATGACCTTTTGGACATTCTTCTTTCCCAATATGGCTGCAGGGTCTGCATCTTAAATTTTCATTCTCAAGAATTATATTTTTTGTTTTGTAAGGAAGAAACCCAAATTCTTTAACACTTGAACCAAAAATTACAAGGACAGGTGTTTTTACAGCAGAAGCTGTGTGCATCAATCCTGAATCATTCGTTACAATTAATTTGCATTTTTTCATGTAGGCGGCAGTTAAAATAATTTCATTGTTGTTTTGAAGATTAATGCTGTTTGGAATTTGTCTGCTTATTTCGGAACATATTGTTTCATCATCTTTCCCGCCAAAAATCAATATCGTAAAACCGTCATTTGAAAGTTTTTTTCCCAATTCAACAAAATATTCCGGGAGCCATCTTTTTGTAAAATGTTTGGAACCTGGGCACAAACCAATAATCGAATCTTTATTGAAATCATGAATTTTATTTTCTAATTCTTTTGGAATAAAAATTTCCAGACCATGATCATCTAATTGAATTTCAGGAAATGATTCTGCATATCTTTCAACAATTGATTTAGAATTCCTCATTAAATTTATTTTGAAATTCACAAGAAGAAATTTTCTTAATGATAGTTTTTTAAAATGGTAAACTTTGGTTTTTAGTCTAAGTGTAATTTTTCTGCTTCTGAAATTATTTTGTAAATCAAGGATAAAATCATAATTATTTTGCATAAGTTCATTCAATAATTCTTTAACATTAAGCGGATTGAACTCATAAATCTTGTTTAAGTTTGGGTTATATCTCAAAACATCTGAATATTGATTTCTAACAAGGAAATCAATTTTGTAATCAGGATATTTTTTTTTAAGTGCACGTATGATTGGAGTTGTTAGCAGTACATCTCCAAGCGAACTTAATCGAATTATTAATACTCTTTTCAAACTTTTTCTCGATAACAAATAATTTCGGTTCAAAAATTAGACAATAAATTTCAGCATTCAAAGTATAGGTTGGAAGTAAGTTTTATCTTAATTATTTTTCGAAAGAAAAAATAAAGAGATTGGAAATGACAACATTACCACCTCCAGCAACAAAATTATTTCCAGAAGATTCACTCGAAAAGAAGTGTTATAACATTGCTGAATCGTTGAAAGATTATATTCCAATTATGAATGAAAGATACAGACTTGGATTTAATTTATATCGTTATATGAAAGGTGAAGGTGATCCGCCTGAAGTTTTTATAAGAACAGCCAAAATAAAATTTGAAAATATTTCAAGAGAAGAATTAGTAGAAAAAATTAATAACGCTATAAAATTAATCAGTGAGTAGAATAAATTTTTTTCTATAATTATCTTAATCAAAATCTTACAAATCTCATCATCAATGTTTTATTACAAAAATGGGTTATTAAAACAGTCTAAACATTCTTAAAGCTATTTTAAGCATTGCTTAACAAATAACCCCAAAAACTTACTATTCCATTTTTCCATGCTAGAGGTATGCAAGCATTATTCCAAAATTTATTTTATAAACATCATCTTCTTAACAATAAAATTCTTCCCTGCTTTCAATGTGTAAAAGTATATTCCACTGGCTAGTTGATACTCATCAGCTGAAAATTCTACTTTGTAACTGCCGGCATCTTTGTACTCATTGACCAATGTTGCTATTTCTCTGCCCAAAATATCATAGACTTTTAACGTTACATAATTTTTCTCCGGCAATTGATAACTGATTACTGTTGTTGGATTGAACGGGTTGGGGTAATTTTGAGAAATTCTAAATTCTTTATAATTATTCAGTGGCAGACTTTCATTTAAATTTTCAATTTCTTCTTCATCAATGATTTTTGATAAGCCGCCTGTTCCACCTAATGTTACTATTCCACTATAGGAAGAGACTGTTACTAAATTGTTTGCTTCTATAGTTAGAATAGTATTACTTGCAAGATTAATATCTTCTCTCAATATTAAATCTTCCCATAGGGGAATTCTAACTTGACTCATCTCAATGCCAAGTAATGCTCCATAGTTTTCAATTGTATATTTGAGAGCTTTATAGGCGTTTAATCTACCATATCCATATTCATCTGATGGTGGTTGATTTCCCATGTGTGGTTTCCAATCCGCAGAATTTTGAAGAATATTACGTATTTGATAAGGTAATAAATTAGGATTTATTGATAATATTAATGCAGCAGTTCCTGCGACATGAGGAGCTGCCATAGATGTTCCAGCCAGATAACCGTAATTTTGAGTTACCTCAGGATTGGAAGCTTGTATATTAAAGTAATAATTGGGCGTAGTTGAAAATACATCATCATAATCATAATAAATATAAAAAGGATAAACACACACATTTGTTGTTCCATATCCACCAGGGGCAGAAATATTTATTTCTGGCCCTATATTTGAGTATTCTGTAACTAAATTATTATGATCTGTAGCAGAAACAGCTATTACGTTATTATAACTAGATGAATAAGCAGCAGGATAATTAACATTAAAGCCGCAATCATTACCTGCAGAAGCAACTATAGTAACACCATAATTATTTGCATAAGCAATTGCATCTTCAACCTGTTGTTCTGTATAAAATGCACCGCCACTGAAATTAATTATTACATTTTTCCCAGGATTATTTCGTTTATAGTCTACAGCATATTCAACTGCATCTTGAAAAGCATCCCAGGTACCATAACCATCAGAATCAAAAACTTGAATTACTAATATATTTGAATTCCATGAAACTCCAGCTACGCCTAAGTTATTATTCGTTTCAGCTGAGGCGATACCTGCAACATGTGTTCCATGTCCATAAATATCACGAACACCTTCCCCATCATTAATACAGTCTATGCCAAGTATAATTTTACTTGCATCATCTAAATCTGGATGTGATAGCCGTCCATTTTGCATTGGTATACCACTATCTAGTATTGCTAATATTACGTCTGAATTACCTATCGTAATATCCCACGCATTGGTTGCATTAATATCGGCACCTATTGTTCCCCCAGGTGGTGATTGTCCAATATTTATTAAAGACCACTGATGTTTGTAAGTAGCTGGTGTTATTCCTCTGAAATATGGATCATTTGGTTCGAAGTGTAAATGTATAATCATATTAGGTTCCGCAGCTAAAATATATGGTAGCTTTTTAATTCTACTTATTAAAATTAATTCGTCCTCTTCTTTCTCAAGTTTTAGTAATCCCCACCCCAATTT
The DNA here is from genome assembly GCA_037481715.1 of Melioribacteraceae bacterium. Classification (GTDB taxonomy): domain Bacteria; phylum Bacteroidota; class Ignavibacteria; order Ignavibacteriales; family Melioribacteraceae; genus Rosettibacter. Next base: position 3,308 of record JBBFLD010000009.1, on the reverse strand, counting down.
ATTAAATGATTTAATTAGTTTACATTTAGAATAATTTAAGAGTTCTGTAATTTGCTCATTAGAAATTGATGGTATTACTTTTACTGCTATCTCACCTTTTATAATATTAATATTTTTATTATTCCACATAATACTTTTGATTTGTCTCCCTGCAACTTTCTTAATTTTAATATCCATTTTCTGTGCTTTTTGAGTCATAGTTACAAATACCAAAGTTATTAATACTCCTATTACTGTTCTCATAATACCTCCATTATATAACCTATATATAAAAAATATTCTTCTAATTAAAATACTTCGAATATCAACGGAGGAATAGAGTCGATTTTAACATTTAACTTTGGTAGCAATACATTAGCCCTATATAAACCAGGTTCTAATACTATTTGGGGATTCTTAGCAGGAGTATTAGGAGCTTTCCATTCTGTTATTAACGTATCATTAGGTAATATTTTACCCGATTTCATAATATCTATAAAGATGTAGCCATCAATTGAAGTTGATACAATACTGTTAGCTTGAGTAATTGTAAATATAATCGGAGGTCGAGTACTCCCTAAAGTATATATAATGGTGTCATTTGAATTATTTATTAACTGAAATATCATATAAAATTCTTCGCCAGAACGAAATGTTTTTTTTATTTGTTTTGTTGTATCTGTTAATAAAAATATCGTCTTAATTTCACTGTTCTTTTTTTGCTCATTTTTGTCAGGACTGAGTACATCACAGGAGAAAAGATTAAGTATTAATAATAATAGAAAAATTATTTTATTATTTAACGATAAAAATATTTTTTGAAAGTTCATCTCCTCCCTCCACCCGATGTTAATAACAAAACATCTATTAATCTCTATTCGCTGTTAATTTTCTTTCAAGTTCTTCAATTTTAACTTGCTGTTCCTGTATTGCTGCAATTAAAGCAGCAATAAGTCCATTATAATCAATTGCTTTTACAATTACTGAGGTCCTCTTACTATCAGGTAAGCCGTTTTCGTCTGTTAAAGGACTTACCACATCTGTAACTAGTTCAGGAAATAATTTTTCAACCTCCTGCGCAAGAAGTCCTATATGTTCTCCCTCCAGTGCACCTAATAACGGCAACCCTTTTTGGCGTGATTCATTGTCGTTTAAGTACTCAAAACGTACAGATTGTAATCTTTTGATTTTCTCGAGTATTTCTTTACCATTCAAAGGATAAATGTTTTTCTTTAATCGAGAATCTGAAGATTGATAGCTTCCAGTCGTATAAACATTACCTGCAAAATAGCCGGCCCATTTATTACTGCCACCAGAACCTGTTGCATCACCATAAATAGCATAATTTCCATTACTGCCATTATGTGCTGCTCCATATACTCCATAATTCCTATAAGTACAATTGGCTCTGCTCCAGATACCATAACTCATATCATTATTGTTATACTCGACCTGTAATTTAATCCAATTATATGAACAATCTGGATTTGTGCCTAGTGCCACAGCACCACAACTGCCAAGTTTAATTTGAGCTGTCATAGTTGACACAATTAAGAATACAAAAAGAAATAATCTTTTAATCATAATATTCCTCCTAAGATAAAATTAGAAATTATATCTTAAGCTGGACTTTTGAAATAATATTCTGGGTCTTCAAAGAACCAATTATTTTTATATTTAATTATCATGTTAAATTTATGATTAATTTTTTTGCCGATTACTCGTTTTTTTTCCTCTTATCACATTTACATAATGAGCATTGCATAAATCTCATTTATGAAAATTATTTCATACGTGATAAGAATTAAAAAATATATTTTCAATTCAGGGTATTATCAAATTACATTGTTGATAAGAAACATTTTCCCTGAATAGATTAGAAATATATTTGCCGCCTTCATTAATTCCACCCTCTGTAAAATGCAATGAACTTACCTACCTTCGATAGATAAATCTGCTGTAAAAAGAAATCAGCCCTGGAAATTTCTCTAAAGAATTTTACTAAATCTCAAAAAAAAATCAAGCATTGTCTGTTAGTTGGTTGAAAGTTGCAGGTTACAAGTTACATGTTATTCTTCCTTAATAACCTCCAACCTGCAACCTTTAACCTTTAACCTGCAACCTTTAACCTGCAACAACTAAAATCTTGTTCCGCAGGAATGCCCGCAGCATCATCTTGTAATTTTGTTCCGAAGGAATGCCTGCGGGACAATCTTGTTCCAAAGGAATGCCTTCTGGCATAATTTTGCAATTTTTCTAATAAAATCATTTCGCCAGCATCATCTTCTTAACCACATAATTTTTTCCAGCTTTTAATGTGTAAAAATATACTCCGCTTGAAAGTTGATACTCATCAGCTGAAAATTCTACTTTGTAACTGCCGGCATCCTGATATTCATTTACGAGTGTTGCTATTTCTTTGCCCAAAATATCATAGACTTTTAACGTTACAAAATTTTTCTCCGGCAGTTGATAACTGATTACTGTTGTTGGATTAAATGGATTGGGATAATTTGTTATTTCGTATCCTTGTTCTACTTCATCTGTTTTTGTCTTCTCTTCTTTATTTAATACCTCATAATTCATCTTCCCATCATATTCTCCCAGTAATATTCCGCTGTGTATGGTTATCTCATCTCCCGGATATTTTCCCCGTAATTCTGCATAATATTCCCTTGCTTTTCCTCCATTATTCAAAACATCGTTATAAAGACTAATCAAATTATATAATGAGAATTTTTCTATCGTTTCATTCTCCGGATTTTCTTCCTTCAGCTTCTCTATTTTTCTTATTGCCTCTTCGTATCTTTTCTCGCTTATCATATTCAGACTTTCCAGCGCCGCTGCAGTAGCACATATTTCTTTATCCCTTGTTTTATTTACTATTAAGTTATTGTTCAGATACTCTGCAAAACCTTTCTTACCCGATAAATTATAACAATCCGATATTCGCCTTAGTATATATTTCCTTTTGCTTTCGTTTGTCTCTTCCTTAAATCTTTTCTCATTTTTTGTTATGGCTTCTTCATATTTACCTTCAAGCAAATTCAATAAAGCATCTCTGAGTCCGGAATCAATAAATGAATCTTCCGACTGAACTCCCGCTACTTCATTATTCTGTTCACTTACTATAGATGACGATATTTTCATCAATCCTCCCAGAGGGTCTGATGTCAATGCAGGTATATAATCTATTGTTCCTCCCATCTGTGTGTAAAAATCTCCCGTATAATAATAATTCGGATAATTTGGCGGGGTTCTGTTCCACCAGTTATTTTCTGCCATAACGTGACTGTCATATTCACCTGTTACTTCGTAGCTGCTATTAT
>JBBFLD010000008.1:0-169578 GCA_037481715.1 Melioribacteraceae bacterium | reverse complement strand
CTACCAACTAGCTAATCGGATGCAAGCTCATCCATAGGCGCCTTATAGGCTTTAACAACATCATCATGCGATGCCGCTGCATCATTCGGTATTAGCCCGCCTTTCGGCGAGTTATCCCGAACCTATGGGTAGATTACTTACATGTTACTCACCCTTGCGCCACTTTACTCGGGATATTGCTACCCCTTTCTCGTAGACTTGCATGTGTTAGGCACGCCGCCAGCGTTCGTCCTGAGCCAGGATCAAACTCTCCGTTGTAAATTTTTTAAGCTTTTGTAATCTTTAGGTTGAACCACTAAAGTTTCCTTTAGTCACTCACTCTGTCAAAGAACTTTATTTGCGGACTGTAAACATAAGGTTTAACTTTTCTATTGTCAAGTTTTATCCGCAAAAAATCTTAAAGAACTTAATTATTATTTATAATTAAATTCATAATTTTCAAAAAGAACGGCTTCAAATATAGTATTTTTGTAAAATCAGTGCAAATCTTTTTTGAAAAAAATTATAAAAATTTTTTTAACATGACCAATACACTTATAAAATACAAATTTACTATCAATAAAAGATTAAGGAACTAAATTTTTCCACTAATGTTAAAGCGTTGGAAATGTGAAATATGAAAGGGAAATGCTATGAAACCGATGTTTGATGAAAAAAGAAATTTTAATCCATTATCTGATTTGATACCTGATGATATCTATCAAAAGCTTAGCAGCAGAGGTTTTATTAATGAAAAATCTGTTCGCGATCATCTTATTAGAAAAAAATTCGCAGAACTTAAAGCAAAAAATATGAGCGCTGCTGAAGCTATAGAAATCATTAGAGAAGATTATCCTTACTTACAGTATGACACAATACGCAAAATTGTTTATCAATCTCAAAAATAAATAACTTAAACTTGACAAACGGTTTATGGGACTTTATTTTTGCCTGAAAACTAAGTCTCAATTAAATTAATTGAGGTTGCCTCAATAGAAATATGATGATTTTTGTATCGCTCCATAATAATATTACATAGGCAGCCTCAATTTTTCTTTTTAATTTTTCAGAGGAAATTATGGCTAAAACAAAAAAATTAGGTAAAGAACAATCAAAACAAAAAACTTCTCCATTTAAGGATTATTGGAACAAACATAACTATATTTTATTAATTACAGGCTTAATTGTATTAATAATTGGTTACATTTTAATGGCTCAAAGTCCATGGTATAATCCTATATCACTATCACTTTCACCAATTGTTTTGCTATTAGCTTATATAGTTATTATTCCATTATCAATTATTATTACAAGAAAGAAATCCAGGAACAATAATGATATTGGCTAAGGTGAAAGGGAATATTGTTTCTACTCAAAAAAATAAATTTCTTAATGGGCATAAGTTATTGTTAGTTCACCCAGTGGATTTTAATTATAATTTAATTGGGAATCGAGATATAATTGCTCTTGATTTAATTGATGCAGGAATTGGTGATACAGTTCTTGTTGCTCAAGAGGGCGATGCAATTCAACAAATACTTGGGCATTCTAATGCACCAGTGAACACAATGATTGTTGCAATTGTAGATAATATTGAAATCAACAATGATATTTAATCAACAGTGGAAGACTATTTCAAAAAGTTAGTCTTTATAAAATCATTATTAAACATCGAGGGAATTGGACCTTATAAAATTTTTTCTTTATTAAACCATTTTCATTCCTTTGAAAACATTTTTGAAGCCGACTTTATTTCTCTTCTTAAAGTTGATGGAATAAGCAAAAATTTATCTCAGAGATTACTAAATGCAAAATCACAATTGCATGTAATATCACTTAAAGTCGAAGATGAACTAAATAAGCTTTCTAAATTAAATGCAAAAATTATTACTTACTGGGATAATGATTATCCTGATATTCTAAAAAAAATTTATTATCCACCTTTAATACTTTATACATTAGGAAATTTTGCTGAACAAGATAAATATTCATTAGCTGTTGTAGGAACAAGACAACCTACTAATTACGGCAAAATCCAAACTGAAAAAATTGTGAAAGACTTATGTGAAAAAAATATAACAATTGTCAGTGGACTGGCAAGAGGAATAGATTCTATAGCACATAGGACTGCATTAAATTGCAATTCAAGAACTATTGCTGTTATTGGTTCTGGTTTAGATGTAATATACCCGCCTGAGAATTATAAATTATTTTATGAAATCGCCGAGAAGGGTTTAATAATTTCAGAATATGAGCTTGGGACCAAACCTGATGCTCAAAATTTTCCAAGAAGAAATAGAATCATATCAGGATTAAGTTTAGGGACACTTGTTGTTGAAACCAAATTGAATGGCGGTGCAATGCAAACAGCTGCATATGCAATTGATCAAAATCGTGAAGTTTTTGCTATTCCTGGCAACATTAACGTAAAGCAATCAGAAGGTCCAAATACACTAATACAACGGGGCGAAGCAAAATTAATTACAAATGCTGAAGACATTCTACTTGAACTCAAATTAAAATTAAAACCTGAAATAGGTAAAAATATTCCTAAGCCTTCTGTAGATTTAACACTATTTGAAGAAAAACTATTACAGGTACTGGGACCTGAAGCCAAGCACATTGATGAGATTGCTGCTCTAACTTCAATGTCAACTTCAGATTGTTTAGTTAATCTACTTACACTTGAATTCAAAGGTTTAATCAAACAACTGCCTGGGAAAATGTTTATGCTTGCCAATTAATATTTTTTTCTATTCTTCCAGAAATTTTTCAATCTTTCTTTAATTGTCTTTTCCATTCCGTTTTCTGTTGGAAAGTAATACTGTTTATTTTTTATTTCATCAGGTAAATAATTTTCTTCTACAAAATGATTTTCATAATTGTGAGGATATTTATAACCAGCACCATAGCCAGCCTCTTTCATCAAATTTGTTGGTGCATTTCTTAAATGAAATGGAACCGGATATTGAGGAAGTGAGTTTACATCATGAATTGCATTATCAATAGCAAGGTAAGATGCATTGCTTTTAGGAGCTGAAGCCAAATAAGTAGCACATTGTGCAAGAATAATTCTTGCTTCAGGCATACCAATTTTTTCACATGCACTGAATGTGGCTTCTGCGAGCACAAGTGCATTTGGCATTGCATTACCAATATCTTCAGAAGCCAGGATAACCATTCTGCGAGCAATAAATAAGGGGTCTTCACCACCTTCAAGCATACGTGCAAGCCAATAAACTGCAGCGTCTGGGTCAGAGCCTCGAATACTTTTTATGAATGCTGAAATTAAGTTATAATGCTCTTCCCCACTTTTATCATAGATAATATTTTTCTTTTGTAAAACATTTTGAATTACTTTTTGTGTGATAATTATTTCATCATTGTTTATTTCCTGAATTACAGATGCTTCTAAAATATTCAGCATTATTCTTGCATCCCCACCAGAAATGAAAATCAAATAATCAGGGTCTTCAATTTTTATTTTAAGTGATTTAAGAAATTCATCTTTGATTAGTGCACGATTCAATATATTCTGCAAATCATTTTTTGTGAGTTCATTTAGAATAAAAATTCTAACACGAGATCTTAATGCAGATATAATTTCGAAAGAGGGATTTTCTGTTGTTGCCCCAATTAAAATAATTTCTCCAGTTTCGACTGATGAAAGAAGAGCATCCTGCTGTGCTTTGTTGTAACGATGTATTTCATCAATAAACAAGATAGTTCTTTTATTATAATTAAGATTTTCTTTTGCTTTTTCAATTACATTTCGTAAATCTTTCACTCCAGATGAAACTGCATTCAATTGAAAAAAATCAGAATTTGTGTTCTCGGCTATTATCTTAGCAAGTGTAGTTTTTCCTGTACCTGGAGGTCCCCATAAAATTATTGAGCTTAATGTATCATTCTCAATCATAATTCTAAGCGGTTTGCCTGGTCCAACAATATGACTTTGTCCCTGAAACTCATCAAGATTTTTAGGTCTAATTCTTTCAGCAAGAGGAATTTTTGGTATGTCTATTTTCTTTGTCAATTTAATATTCTTCTACTTTTAAAACTTTCTCGTTAGGTTTTAACATGTGATATTTTTCACGAGCAACTTTTTCTATTTTTTCTTTGCTGGTTTTAAGCGAATCAATTTCAAGTTGAAGCAAATGCAATTTCATTTCTGCATTGTTAATTTCCTGTTCAAGCTTTTTAATTTCATTTTTTGCTTTGATATATTTTAAAATTCCATTCTCATTAAATAATAAATAAATGAATGCCAACATTAAAAGTGAAAAAAAAACAATGTTATAAATTTTTCTTTTATCGAATTTCATTTAAGAGCATAATTAATTATTCTTTGAATCAATTCCTCAAAACTTATACCTGCAGCTTTTGCCATTTTTGGCAGTAAACTCGTACTTGTCATACCGGGTAATGTATTTACTTCAAGACAATATGTTCGATAATCCTTCGTTAATCGAAAATCAATTCTTGCATAACTCTCACATCCAATTGAATTAAAAGCGAGCAATGCTTGATGCTGAAGATGTTCTGCTACATTTTTAGGTATATCAGCAGGAACTTCATATTCTGTCATACCAGTTGTATACTTAGATGTATAATCATAAAAACCTGATTTTGGTTTTATTTCTAAGACTGGCAAAGGTTGTTGTCCAAGAATTCCAACAGTAACTTCGCGTCCCGAAATATATTCTTCAATAAGAACTTTATCAGAATAATGGCGAGCTAATTCAATTGATTTTTGGACTTCAGAATCACCACGGCAAATTGTAAGTCCAATTGTTGATCCCTGGTCATTAGGTTTAACCACACAAGGATAACCAAAAAACTTTTTAATTTTTTCTTTTATTAAAGCGAAATCTTCTTCATTCTTTCTTACTACAAACCATTTAGGAGTACTTACGTCATAATGTTGGAACATAATTTTCGACATACATTTATCCATCGATAAAGAGCTTGCAAGAATTTTAGAACCAGTATATTTAATTCCTCGCATTTCAAGTAGTGATTGCAAAGTACCATCTTCTCCCCATTTCCCGTGAAGTGCGATAAATGCAACATCAACATCATCAAAGATAGATGAATTAATTATTTCAATATAATTTCGTGGAGAAAGTGCAGAATAATTTTCACTTTCAAAAAATTTATTTTCATCTTCAGGCTGATTAAGCCCGTATGCCGGGTCAATTATTTTTACTTCGTAATTTAATTGTCGTAGCGCTTGGAGTATTGATTTACCTGTAGCTTTTGAAACTTCTCTTTCTGGTGAAACCCCACCTAAAAGTAATGCGACTGTAAGATTAGAATTATTCATGGTTATTAATTAGCAATGAATTTGTGGATTAATTCTTTTCATTTTTTCATCATTGAATATGGATTCAATATTTTGCATACTGTTGATGATTTTTCATTCATGCAAAAAAGTTTAACATAACAGCTAAATACTACTAATTTTCTTGAGAGTAACATTGTCTTTCTATTTCTTCAATTATATACATATTTTGGAGTGCATCTTCTCCAGAAACAAGTGGAGTTTGTTTCTTAAGAAATGTTTTTTGAGCAGAACGAATCATGAAAGTAACTTTATTAATTTTTTTTCTGAATACTTTTTTAGATTCACCATGAAGATCAATTGTCAATTTCGTTGAAAAATTTTTTTTGTCGACTTTACTTTCAAGAATTATTGAACCATTGTAACCCAAAATGTCTGCTCTGATTACTGGTTCTTTTGTATCATAAGAAACATTGAAAATGCCATAACCACCGTTTTGAAACTTAAGTATTGCAGAAGCAAAATCCTCAACTTCACTTTTATAAATTACATTATCGACAAAACCTTTAACCTCAGAAACTTCACCTCCGAAATATCTGAGTAAATCTATCATTTGAGAACCAAGGTCTCTAAGTACACCGCCTCCGCTTAAGCTTTTTTTGAATCTAAAATTATCTGTTGGAGGAAAGTCAATATTATATGTGACATAAATAGAAATTATTTTCCCGAGAATATTTTTTTCAATAAGTTCTTTTGTTTTGATAATAAGAGGATGGAAACGATGGAGATGGTCAATAATTAAAATAACATTATTTTTTTTACAGGCTCCGACCATTTCTTTAGCCTGCTGTGAATTCAGTGCTATTGGTCTTTCACATAAAATATTTTTACCTGCTTCGGCTGCTTTTAATACCTGCCAGTAATGGTCTGAATTTTTACTCGAAATGTAAACAGCTTCAATATCACTTTTTAGGAATTCATCATAATTATCAAAAACATATGGAGCACCAAATTTATTTGCTATAAACTGCGCTCGATTAATATCATGACTGAAAACAGATACAAGTTTGCTTCTTTTAATATTTTGAAAAGCAGGAAGAAAAGTATTTTCTGCAAAACTGCTGCAGCCTGCTATTCCCCATTTTAATCTTTTGGGTATTTTTACTTTGATGGTTAAATTTTTTGCTGCAGGTAATATCATTTTAGTAACCCAATTTTTTCATTAGCATATTTATTGGTTTTGAATTTTGCATAATGTAAAAATGAATAGCAGGAACTTTTTTGTTCAATAATTCTTCAACTTGTTTGTATGCCCAGTTTACACCAATTTCAAGTGCATGTTCTGGTTTTGCTTTATCGAGTTCTTCAACCAATTCAGGTGGAATATCAATAAAAAAATTTTTTGGTAATGTATGAGCATGTGCTTTTGAAGTAATAATTTTTAGACCTGGAATAATAGGAACATTAATTCCTTCTTTTCTGCATAAATCGACATAATTAAAATAATCTTTGTTATCAAAAAACATTTGTGTTACAATGTAAGAAGCACCTGCATCAACTTTAGCTTTGGTATAACGGATGTCAGTTATAAGATTTGGAGCTTCATAATGCTTTTGTGGATAGCCGCTTACACCAATACAAAAATCCATTGGTTCTGCATCAAGCAAACCATCTTCAAGGTATTTTCCTTGATTAAGGTCCTGAATTTGTTTTACCAAATCAATTGCATACTCATTTACACTTCTTCCATATCGAACTGGTTTTTTGAAACCACTATCATCTCCTCTAACTGCAAGAACATTATCAATCTGCAAATAATGTAGTTCAATTAAAAAATCTTCAGTTTCTTCTTTAGTAAATCCTGTACATAAAACATGAGGAACTGCATCAACATTATATTTATTTTGGACAAGAGCACAAATTCCAAGTGTACCTGGGCGTTTTCTTTTCACTCTCATCTTCATTTCGCCGCCAGGAGTTTCTTCATAAACTACTTCAGCTGGATGACTTGTAATATCAATAAAAGGCGGATTATACTTAATTATATCATCCAGAACTTTTAATAATTCTTTTATATCTCCTCCTCTTTTAGGAGGTATTATTTCAAAACTAATTAATGTTTCGTTTGCTTTTGCTAAATGTTCTGTTACTTTCATAAAAATCACTTTTTGATTTCTAAATTTAACATTTTGTTATATAAAAGTTACTTATTCATGTGGCTTTAAAATTAATTTATAAGGCGCAGTCCCCTTGAACAAATTTTCATCCAATGCAATTTTGAGATATTTCCCTTTCAACCACATTTGAGTCATATCGCTGTAATGTTTGCTCATAAAATTTCCTGATTGTCCTGTTGGCATAATGAACTCAATGTAATTTGGAATTCCAAAATCAAAGATATATCTCATTGATGGTCCAAGATTATTAGCAAATGGTTCTTCCTTAAGAACCTTTAATTCATAATCATTATCTTCAAACAAAGCTGTAAAAGAATACTCGGTGTTGAATATTGTTGTACCATCTCCGCCTATTGGGAATGGACCAATATCAATTAAATCATCAATAAAATTAGCAATTCCATGAAATGAATGCTTAAAAGTTACTTTATGAATTTTACCCCACTGCCATTTTGAAATGTCCTTACCATATTTTTTTTCAAGATATATTAATGCATCAACAAGACTTTTTCTAATAATTTCATTTTTTGATTCCACTTGCTGTGTATGTATATTATCAAACAATGAGGAATTATCATTATCCAGCAATTCAATTAATTTTCTGTATGGAACATTTGCAAGAAAAACATACTCTTTAATTAAATCTTTCCCCAGTTCATCTTCAAAAATATTTTTTATAAGAAAATGAAGAAAAGCAGAATAGATTGAAGGCACCTGACTTCTTTCACTGAATTCATAATTCCAGTTATTAAAAAGTTCGAGAGATGTTTTCAAATTCTTTTCTGTTATTTTTACATTTGCAAAAGCATCAAGAATATGTTTTGTAATTTTTCTTGCATATGGAGAAATAAAATCAAGCTGATAATTTTTAAAATCATTAATTGAATGAACAGACTTTGAATTCAGCAACTCTGTGATTCTTTCAATTCTTGAAGATGGTTCCCAGATATTTGATATGTGATATTTAAAATTTCTTACTGTTTTATTATTTGCAGAGGCAATAAAATTTTGAGATGGATTAAAAAGTTTTGGCATTTCTTCATAAGGCACATAACCTTTCCAATCATTTGCACTAAGAGTTCCATCATAAATTAAAGTTGGACTAACCGAATTTCGTAATGGCAATTTTGCTGCACAAATGTAACCGATATTTCCAAATTTATCTGCATAAATAAAATTTTGGCCTGGAGCTGTGAAATATCTTAATGCTTCTTTGAAATCATTCCAATCTTTTGATTTATTAATTAATATTGATGCATAAAGTTCATCATTAAATTCTAATGCTGTCCATCGCATGCTTAAGTTTGAAAAAACTTTTCCTCCTTTCGGATAAAAAACATTGTAAGGATGAACATCAGAAATTATTGGCCCACGATGAGTTCTTTTAATTTCGAATGTGTAATAAGAAGAATCTTTTACTGCAAATGAATCTTTTTCTACAATTAAATTTTTCCACTGTCCATCAAGAAAATATTTTGTTCCGGTTGAATCAATTTTTTCTACGTAGAAATCTGCATCGTCTGCCATAACATTTGTCATTGTCCATGCAATATTTTGATTTTTGCCAATTACAACTGATGGCAACCCCGGCAATGTGAATCCTTCAACATTCCAATCTTTACTTCTAATTATTACAAAATACCATTTGCCTGGAGCAGAAAAAGCAAGATGCGGGTCATTTGCAATTATAGGTTTACCCGAAGCAGACATTTTACCATTAACTACCCAGCTGTTTGAACCTATATGAGTCCCATAAAAACCAAAAAACTCTCTGAACTTTTTATCTGTTTCCAGAAAATCTTTTGATATTTGTGCAAACTTTTCAATTGATTCTGGGATTATTGTTGGTGCGTTTTGAGGGTAATCGGGAATTAATTCTTTTGCTTTTTCAGCCCCAAGTTTTTGAACAATAGTTGAAAATGTAACATCAGACCACCAGCTTAGATTTAATTCCCATGCCATCAATTTAGCTATAACCAAACTATGTTCTGGTTTCCAGGGATATGGGTCATATCCCAGTACATCAAATTCAATCGGATATTTCCCTTTCGCTTCTTTTATAAATTCATTTACACCTTTTGTGTAAGCATTTAGAATTTTTTTTGCAAGAGGATTTAAATGCTGGTAGCCCTGAATAACATTTTTATAAATTCCAATGGTTCTAAACATTTTATCAAATGCTAAGGTCTTTTTCCCAAATACTTCACTCAGTCTTCCTTCACCAGCTCGTCTTGCCAAATCCATTTGAAATAATCTTTCCTGTGCATGAAGATAACCAAGTGCAAAAGCTGCATCTTCATCATTCTCGGCTATTATCATGGGAACAGCAAATGAATCTCGATATATTGTAATTGTTGATGTTATCCCTCTAATAATTTTTTCACCATTATATTCTGGTAATGATTTTTTTAGCATATAAGAAGAAACAATGAAAAGAAAAATGATTAAAACAATCAAAGAAGCAGATACACCTATTATAATTTTTTTCCAGTTCTTCATATTTAATTTTTTTGTTTACAAATATAAATTTATAAAAATATTCAAAGATGAGTTAACAAGATTTCAATTTATTTTTATATTTTGCTTTTGTTAAATCATTTACATCTGGAGAGATTATGATAGAAATTGCTGTTGTAAGTATAATCATAATTATGGTAATTATTTTGTTAATTGTCTATTCAATCAATAAAAAGACAGCTGCTTTCAATCAAACAGATATTAAAACAGAATTCGAAAGAATTGACAGAGCTTTTCGGGACGAGCTTTTTAGAAATCGTGAAGAAATTTCAAAATCATTAAAATCACAAAGAGAAGAATTAAGTAACTCGATAAATAATTTTGGAGAATTGCTTTCAAACAGGCTTTATGAAATTGCAAAAATGCAAAAAGCACAATTAGATATTTTTGCCGACCAGCTTTCAAAATTAACTCAGTCCAATGAACAAAAATTTGATAATCTCCAGATGCGTGTTGAAAATCAATTAAAAGAAATTCAAGAAAATAATTCCAAAAAACTTGAGGAAATGCGTCAAACGGTTGATGAAAAACTTCATGCTACACTTGAAAGAAGACTCGGTGAATCATTCAAACTTGTAAGTGAAAGATTGGAACAGGTATACAAAGGTTTAGGTGATATGCAAGAACTTGCAAGAGGTGTAGGCGATTTGAAAAATGTCTTGACAAATGTAAAAACAAGAGGCACATGGGGAGAAATTCAACTCGAAAATTTAATTGAACAAATACTCACACGAGAACAATATGAGAAAAATGTCATCACAAAAAAAGGAAGCAATGACAAAGTTGAAGTTGCAATAAAACTTCCGGGACGAGATTCATCAAAAACAGAAATTATCTGGCTTCCAATCGATGCAAAATTCCCAATTGAAGATTACCAAAGATTGCTTGATGCACAAGATGCAGCTGATATTGATGCTATCAACGATGCAGCAAAAGGCATTGAAGTTAGAATAAAATCCGAAGCAAAAAAAATTGCAGAAAAATATCTCGACCCTCCTAATACTACAGATTTTGCCATAATGTTTTTACCAATTGAAGGCTTGTATGCAGAAGTTTTAAGAAGACCTGGTCTTGCAGAATTTATTCAAAGAGAATATCGAGTTACAATTGCAGGACCAACAAATCTTGCAGCAATTCTAAACAGCTTACAAATGGGATTCAGAACACTTGCAATTGAAAAAAGGTCAAGTGAGGTATGGAAAATTTTAAGTTCTGTCAAAACTGAATTTGGGAAATTTGGTGATGTGCTCGAAGCAACTCAAAAGAAACTGCAGGAAGCATCAAACAAAATTGAAGAAGCGACAAAATCGACACGTAAAATTGAAAGACAATTAAAAGATGTTCAGGTTCTTCCTCCCAACGAACAAATTAAATTGCTTGAATAAAATTTATTTACCGATACAATTCCGCCCTTCACCGATTTTTTATTTAAGAATAATATTTTGCTTCCTAACTTTCTTCTGAAAATTTTGGAGAAGTTATGGCAAATTATTTAAGAACAAGAATTTTAATTGGTATAATTCTTATCATCATTGGAATTCTATTTATTCTTAGTAATTATGGAATAGAAATAATTCCAGAAGATTTTCTTACATGGGAATACTTTTTCATTTTTCTTGGAATACTTTTAATAACACTTTCTAAAAATAAAATTGCAGGAAGTATATTTATTGCAATTGGACTTTTTAGTTTGATACCGGAATTATGGCCCCTGATTTTTGTAATCATTGGTTTATTTATCATACTTCGAAGAAAGGAATATACAAGGTATTATTGGAAAACTCATGAATATAAAAGCTCATTCATAAGCAGTGAATTATCTGAAGAAAAAAACAAAGGAAAAGAATTTCTCGAAGAAATATCAATATTTGGCGGAAGCACAAAAGTTTTACACACAGATAACTTTCGTGGTGGAAGCATAATTTCAATTTTCGGAGGTTCTGAAATTAACTTATCTGACTGCAAACTCGCCGAGGGTGAAAATGTTCTCGAATTAACAGCAATATTTGGAGGTTCAACTTTAATTGTTCCATCGAACTGGAAAATTGAAATAGATGTACTGCCAGTTTTTGGAGATTTTGGTGATAAAAGAATAAAAACACCTGACATAAAATATGAAGAAGGAAAAAGTCTTTTAATTAGAGGCTTTGTTTTATTTGGCGGCGGAGAAATTAAAAACACATTTTAGAGGAAAAAATGGGACATCATAATTCAAGATTATGGCTTGGATTAATTTTTATAATAATTGGAGCTTTATTATTAATTGATAATCTTGGCTTCTTCTATTTTGACTTTCGTCATTTAATATTTTCATGGCACACAATTTTCATAATTATTGGGATTATACTTTTAACAAAATCAAGGAATAGTACACCCGGAATGATTTTCTTGGTAATTGGTCTATACGGATTACTTAATCACATCTTCAAACCATTTTTTCATTTTACATTTCGTGACATATTTCCTTTGATTATAATCATTATTGGTTTTTACTTCATACTTAGAAGGAATGAAAGTAAACATATTCATCAAAAAAAATTTAATGAGCATGATTTGGCTTCAGAAAGATTTCAAAAAATAAATAGTGAATATATAGATGAAACCTGCATTTTAACTCAATGCGACAAAAAAATAGAAACAAAAAATTTCAAAGGAGGAAGATTAACTATTATAGCTTCTTCTGTAAATATAAATCTTGCTGATTCTAATTTATCATCTGGCGAAATTATTCTTGATGTAACCTGTCTTTTCGGCGGCTTTTCCATTTTAATACCAAAAAATTGGAAAGTTATTACAAATGTAACAACAATATTTGGAGGATTAGATACTAAGCAATACCTTTTTGATAATTCATTACAACATGAAGAAGGATTATTAATTATAAAAGGCACAATATTTTTTGGCGGCGGCGAAATTAAAAGTGCGTAATTTCTTATGATTAATCCATTTATTAAAAACAAACGACTTCTGTTAATTTATCTTATAATCTGGTTTTCAATTTTTTTATTGCATACATTAATTCTTAATTGGTTTTTATCAATAAATTTTTACTCAGCTTTCATCGACAGTTTAATTTTCAATCTGCTTTATTTATTTCTTGGATTGAGTGTCTGGTACACAGTAAATTATAATTCTCTTGATATATATTCGATTTCAAAAATTTTTATAAATCATATTGCTTCTGCCGCAATTACATCTGGAGTAGGGCTGCTTGCTGGTTATTATATTACAAAAAGTATTTTGGTTGATGATAAATCTTATCTTGAATTTCTAAACAAATCACTTTTATGGCGATTTATCATTGGCATAATGTATTATTCCATTCTTGTAGCAATCGACTATGTGATAATTTATTATAATAATTTTCAAGAAAAATTATTAAAGGAAGCTGAACTTAAAACATTAGTTAAAGAGGCAGAACTTAAATCGCTGAAGTATCAAATTAATCCGCATTTTATTTTTAACTGCCTTAATTCAATAAGTGCATTAACAATTACAAATCCATCTAAAGCACAAGAAATGACAATCAAGTTATCAACATTTTTAAGAAATACACTTTCAAAAAATGAACATCAAAAAAATAAATTATCAGAAGAAATCAATTACTCAAAACTTTATCTTGATATTGAAAAAATTCGATTTGGTGACAAATTCGATTTTATTGAAGAAGTTGAGCAGGAATGCAAGAATGCAGAAATTCCAAGTATGATTTTGCAGCCACTTTTCGAAAATGCAATTAAACACGGCGTTTATGAATCACTGGAAAAAGTTACTATAAAACTCAAGTGTGCAAAAGTAAATGAATATATTAGAATTACTGTTGAAAATAATTTTGACCCGGATTCTTTTCCCAAAAAAGGTGAAGGAATTGGATTGAAAAATATTCGAAACAGATTAAAGTTAATTTATAATCAAGATAATCTTTTGAAAACAGAAAAATTAAATAACATATTTAGAGTAAACATTTACATACCGGTTTAATTATGAAGAAAATAAAAACAATAATAATTGACGATGAAAAATTAGCAAGAGACATCATAAAAAAATATTTAGAAAAATATAATGACATTCAAATTGCTGCTGAATGTTCGAATGGGTTTGAAGCACTCAAGCAAATTAATGAACTTAAACCGGATATTATTTTTCTTGATATTCAAATGCCAAAAATTTCTGGTTTCGAAATGCTTGAGCTATTAGACGAGCAGCCTATCATCATTTTCACAACAGCATATGACAACTACGCTATCAAAGCTTTTGAAGTAAGCGCTGTTGATTATCTCTTAAAACCATTTTCAGAAGAAAGATTTGATGATGCACTGAAGAAAGCTCTTGATATGTTAAAGAATAAAGAATATTCATATAAAAAATTAGAATCACTTTCAAGAACATTAGATGAAAGAAAAGAATATCTCGAAAGGATTGTAGTTAAACAAAACCAAAAAATTACAATCATTCCAGTAGATGAAATAAAATACATCGAAGCACAGGACGATTATGTAATGCTTCATACTGAAAAAGGAAATTTCTTAAAGGAAAAGACAATGAAATTCTACGAAGAAAATTTGGACCCAAAAAATTTTATAAGAATACATCGCTCTTACATTGTAAAAATATCGAGCATTAAACAAATTGATTTATTTGAAAAAGATTCACACAACATAATTTTAATAGATGGTACTCATCTTCCAGTAAGCAAAAGTGGTTATCAAAAAATTAAAGAGCTGTTTAATTGAAATTATTTTAAAACTATCTCAGCACCAATCCATTCAAGATAAGATTTATTCAATCCAATTTTTCAAATTGAAGTTTGCATTGGTTCTCTTTATTTTTAGTTAAAAATTTTGAGAACACAATGAACTTTGACAAGGACCTTCAATCAATTCAGGAAGCCCGCAACTTAGCTGCTCAAGCTAAAGAAGCACAACTCGAATTCAAGCATTTTAATCAAGAACAGGTAGATAAAATTATCAAGGCAATGGCTGAAGCTGGATTTAAAGAATCTGAAAGACTAGCGAGATTAGCACATGAAGAAACAGGTTTTGGAAAAGTTTCTGATAAAATTATCAAGAATCAATTTGCAACACGAGATGTTTATGAATCAATAAAAAATCTGAAAACTGTTGGTGTTATTGATATTCAAAAGAATGGTAAAATTATAAAGATAGCAGAACCAATGGGAGTTGTTGCAGCATTGATTCCATCAACAAATCCTACATCAACTGCAATGTTCAAAGCTCTTATTTCATTAAAATGCAGAAATGGGATTGTTGCAAGTCCGCATCCAAAAGCAATTAATTGCACAATAGAGGCACTGAGAGTTTTAACTGATGCTGCCGAGAAAGCTGGTGCACCGAAAGGTTTAATCCATTGTATGACAATCCCTACTCTCGAAGGAACAGAAGCATTAATGAAAGACAAAAATATTTCTGTTATCCTGGCAACTGGAAGCACACCAATGGTTCAGGCAGCTTATAGTTCAGGCAAACCAGCTTATGGTGTTGGTCCTGGCAATGTTCCTGCATTCATTGAAAGAACTGCAAATATCAAAAAAGCTGTTGCCGATATTGTTTATGGAACAACTTTCGATAATGGCGTTCTTTGTTCTTCAGAACAAGCAATGATTGTCGATAGGCCCATCAAGGAAAAAGTAATTGAAGAAGCTAAAAAGTTAGGATGTTATTTCTTAAATCCAGAAGAAAAAAAGAAATTAGAAGAAAGAGTTGCAAAGGGAGCAAAATTAAATCCTGATATCGTTGGTAAAACTGCAAAATGGATTGCTGACTATTCGGGATTCTCTGTGCCAGATAATACAACAGTCCTAATTGCAGAATGCCATAAAGTAGGAAAAGAAGAACCGTTATCAATTGAAAAGCTTTCTCCAATACTTGCTTTTTATACAGTCGATGGCTGGCTTGAAGGATGTCATCGCTGCATCGAATTACTCGAATTTGGTGGAATTGGACACACATTAGCTATTCATTCCAATGATAAAGAAATCATTATGAAATTTGCTCTTGAAAAACCTGCATTCAGAATTGTGGTCAATACTCCTTCATCTGTTGGAGCTGTTGGATATACTACTGGACTTATTCCTTCTATGACATTAGGACCAGGCACATGGGGTGGTTCGATTGTTTCAGAAAATTTAACTGCCACGCATTTAATGAATATCAAAACATTAGCTTTTGAAATCAAAGCTGTTAATGAAGGAGAAGTTGTAAACTCATTTGATTTTCCTCAGTTTACTTCAAGAAAAACCGAAGAAAGTTCACCAGGCAGTTTTACTAAAATGATTGAAGAAAGATTAAGAGCTCGAGCAGGCAATCCACAGGTAAATCCTCTTGGCAATGTAAGCAGAAAATCAGAATCACAAAATTTAGGAAGCGGTATCACAGAAGAAGAAGTTCAGAAAATTATAAAGGAATTTAAGTTGTAAAAAAATTAATGATAAAACCTTTGCAAGATAATTTTATTACTCTTTATGCAGAAAAATATTTTCAATAACTGGTCAATCGAAAAAGGCGATTATAAAAGAGACGAATCAACAACTTGGAGATATCAAAAAAAATTACAAGTAAGAAGAACCATTAAAAAAATTTTGTTGATAATTCTTTATTGTATTGTTGTTGCAGGTATTTCTTTTTTAATTTTTAGTGATTAGGAATATCTATCGAGTTTGAATTTTTCTCCAAGGTATAATTTTCTCACATCACTGTCTTCGGCAAGGTCATGAGCGGAACCTTCTTTAAATATTTTGCCATTAATTAAAATGTATGCGCGGTCTACAATACTCAAAGTTTCGTGAACATTGTGGTCGGTTATCAAGATTCCAATTCCTTTGTGTTTAAGATTTGCTACAATATTCATAATATCTTCCACTGCAATTGGGTCAATTCCTGCAAAAGGTTCATCAAGCAAAATAAATTTTGGATTGGTTGCCAGAGCGCGTGCTATTTCAGTTCTTCTTCTTTCTCCGCCGCTTAACTGAAAGCCAAGTGTTTTTCTAACATGTTTAATTCCAAGTTCATCAAGTAATTTTTCAAGTCTTTCCTTTCGTTCCTGTTGTGAAATATCGAGCATTTGAAGAATAGCCATTATATTATCTTCTACTGTCAGTCCGCGAAATATAGAAGCTTCCTGCGGCAAATAACCAATTCCTCTTTTAGCACGCTTATACATTGGTTCGTCTGTTATTTCAATATTATCAAGGAAAACTCTTCCACCATTTGGTTTTATCATTCCTACAATCATATAAAATGTAGTTGTTTTCCCGGCTCCGTTTGGTCCTAAAAGTCCAACTACTTCTCCCTGCTGCACAGAAATTGAAACATCATTGACAACAGTTCTTTTCTTATAAATTTTTTTAAGATTTTCGCTTTTAAGTATTAATTCATTTCCCATTTATAACTTCAAAAAGTTGTTTTAATAATTTTTCTTTGCCAAACAATAATTCTTCTTTCTTTGGTCTTTGTTGTATTAGTAAAAAATTTGGCAGAGTAAAATCTTTCTCTTTCCCTATAATTAAATTTTCAGGATGATATTCATTATTTGGATTACCATAATACATAACTTTTACAACATTTTTACCATCAAATAAAATAACAGATTTTTCAGCACTCGATTTAACAAGACCATTTGGTTCTCCATCTTCGTAAAGATAATAAATACTCAGCACGTTACCATTTACTTCAGTTCTTTCTAAACCATTTTCTCCAAAAAGCAAATTAATATTATTGCCAGAAATCTGGTCATAACGGAATTCATATTTTTCACTTGATGAAATAATTAATGCATTCGAATTCATATTCATTTTTTCAAGACGATTATCTTTCAAAAAAATATTAACTGTATCAGCAACAAATTGTGTGTTTTGATTCCACAATACTGGTGGAAGTTTATCATCTTCATTCTTATAAGTATAAAGATGATGCAATGTTTGATAGTAAATTGAGTAATTATTGATTGAAGCAAATTCACCGCGAACAATCTTTACTGAATCTTTTGCTATTAATCTTTTTGAACTATCTCCATATGCTTCCATAACCCTTGCAGCAATTATCAGAGTATCAAGTTTAGAATTTGTTGTATCAATTTTTATTAATAATGGATTGCCGGTTATTCTTGAAAAATTTTTATCGTGATAATCTTCAAGTTTATATCCATAAATTAAAAGCTGATTTGACGGGTCAATAATTCTAATATTTTTGAATGCAAAAGTAATTCTGTCATTTCTATAATGAATTAATGAATCTGCATAAATCATTGCAGATGTATCACGAACAGCCACATTACCAACAGCAACAGCTTTATCTTCATTGTCAAAATAAGTTAATGTATCTGAAGTAAGAACCGAAACTGAATCGTTCAATTTTACATTCTCGTAGAAGAAAGCTTTTTTTTCATCAAAATAATAGAAGCCATTTTTTGCTTTTAAGTGAACATGTCCATCAAAATAAGTTACTCCACTTTTTGAATAAGCAGTTTTGGTATTGCCATTATAAAAACCAATGTCAGTGTAAATTGTAATGCTATCCTGAGTTACAATTACATTCCCAAGCAGTTCAGCTTCATTTCTTGTTATATTATGAATTGCTTTTGCACAAGTTATTTTAACTGCTCCTTGAATCATCACAACATTACCATGAACCTCGCGGATTGATTCACCATTAATTTTTTTGCCAACAAGACTATCCCCCAAAACACGAATAACATTATCTTCTTGTGCAAAAAGATTTGTAAAAAGAAAAAGAATTAATATGATAAAGTTGATTTTCACTTTTTCTCTTCTTTAGTTAAAACAGCAGAATAAGTAATGTTATAAATTACATAATTGTTTAAATGCTGGTCTGATTCGAAACCATATCCTTCAATAATTTCTTCTTTTGATTTTATTGAAACAAATTTATCAGTAAGAATTTTTTGATCTTTATTTCTCCACATCAACTCACTTGTCTTAAGTACTGTTCCGCTATCATTAACTGCAACAACACTGTCTATTGCATACATATCCATAGTTGAATCATCAACCTTGCCGTATTTTGATGTAAGTGTTGTAGTTTTTTTCTGAGCATTATTATAAAAATCAACTTTAACACCTTCAAGAAAAGTTATTTTTTGCAGTTCATATTTTTTAAGATGATTTGTATAAAGAATTGCTTTCAGCTTGCCTTCACGACTAAAAACAACTTTTGAATTCCAGCTTTCATGAACTGGAATCTCGCCTTGAATTGCGCTGTCTTCTATTTTTGGTTTTACTTTTTCTTCGGAACATGAAACAAAAGAGATGAATGCAATGAGAAACATAAATTTTTTCATCTGGATTGAAGTCCTAATTTAACAAGGTCATGAAGATGAATAATTCCTTCCGGTCTATAATTTTCATCAACAACTATCAAAGAAGTAATTTTATAATTTTCCATTTGCTGGATTGCGAATGAAGCAAGTTTATCCTTTGTAATTGTTTTTGGTTTTCTTGTCATCACATCACCAGCAGATAAATTTTTTATATCAAGAGTTTTTTCAAGCAGTCTTCTCAAATCACCATCTGTAATAATTCCAGTTAAAATTCCTTCATTATTAACAACGCATGTAGTTCCTAATCTTTTTGAAGATATTTCATAGATAGTATCCTTCAGCGGAGTATTTTCTTTAACAATTGGAATATCTTTTCCTTTAATCATTATTTCTTCAATGCGAAGAGACAATCTTTTGCCGAGACTTCCGCCGGGATGAAGCATTGCAAAATCTTCTTCTGTAAATCCTCTCATTTCAAGCAAAACCATAGCTAATGCATCTCCCATAACTAAAGCTGCGGTAGTTGATGCAGTCGGTGCAAGGTCATAAGGGCAGGCTTCTTCTTTTACACTTATGTTTAGAATAATATCACATTCTTTTGCAAGTTTAGAATCCATAGACCCAAGCATTCCAATTAATGTTACATTAATTCGTTTGAACATTGGAATCAACCTCAGCAGTTCTTCAGTATTTCCGCTTTTAGAAATTATTATTACAATATCATCTTTGCGAACCATGCCTAAATCACCATGAAGCGCATCAGTTGGGTGCATGAATATAGCTGCTGTTCCAGTAGAATTAAGTGTAGCAACAATTTTTCTTGCAATTAATCCTGATTTCCCCATCCCAGTAAAAACAACTCTGCCTTTTGAATTATAAATTTCTTTAACTGCTTTAACAAATTCTCCATCAATGCTGTTTACTAAATTCAGAATTGCATTACCTTCTATTAAGATTACTTCTTTCCCTTTAGCTATTATTTGGTCTTCAGACATTTTTTTATATGATTTATTTATGATTTTATTTTATCAAATAATTTTAATATCTCTTGAAAAATCTCGTTTGAGTTACTTCCATTAATTATAAAATCTACTACTCTTTTTACTTCTCGTTTTGCAGATTTTGGTGCAGCAGATAAACCACATTTTCTTAACAGTGGAATATCAAGTATTCCATCGCCGATAAAAAAAACATTATTGCAATTCAGTTTTTTAGTTTTCAAAATTTTTTCTGCAGCAGAAACTTTATCAATAGAAGAACTTAAAACATGGCAATCAGGAATTTCTTCTAAACTTTCAATTAATTCATCATGATGTCGAGCTGTAATTATTGCAAAATTTACATTTCTTTTTTTGAATTCACTTACCGCATTACAAACAGATTTAGAAAGATTATCAATAATTTGTTCATCAATTTGTGATTGTGTGAGCAACACACCTTCCAAATCAAAAATAATTAGTCGAATCTCTTTTAGTTTATCAATTATTTCTTTTTTCATTTTTAACAAGTTCATCAATTCTTTTTACAATTGAAAGAAGATTACTTAAATCATTTAGAGGAAGCTGACTTGCAGCATCGCTCAAAGCTTTATCGGGCTCAGGATGAACTTCAAGGAAAAGTCCTGCAATACCAACAGCAGCTGCTGCCTTTGCTAATGTTGGAATATATTTTCGGTCTCCGCCACTCACACCACCCTGACTTGGAATTTGAACAGAATGAGTTGCATCCATAATAACAGGATAACCAAATTGTTTCATTATTTCGAGACTTCTCATATCAACTACAAGATTGTGATAACCAAAAGTTGTCCCTCTTTCTGTCAATAATATTTTATTGTTACCTGTAGATTCAATTTTATCTGCAACATATTTCATATCATCGGGAGCTAAAAATTGGCCCTTCTTAACATTAACAGCTTTGCCTGTTTTACCAGCGGCAAGCAGTAATTCTGTTTGTCTGCACAAAAATGCTGGTATTTGAATTACATCTACAATTTCTGAAACAATTGCAATTTCATTTTCTGAATGAACATCTGTTAAAATTATCAAAGAAAATTCATTTTTAACTTTTTCTAAAATCTTGATTGATTGTTCAAATTCAAGACCAGTAAAAGATTTTATGCTTGTTCGATTTGCTTTCTTATAACTTGATTTAAAGATATATGGAATATTTAATTCTTCAGTAATCTTCTTAATCTTTTCCGCGGTATGAAGAGTGATGTATTCATTTTCAATCACACATGGACCCGCAATTAGAATTAAAGGAAGATTGTTGCCAATCTTTATGTTATTAATCTCAACCATAAATTTTATTTCTCAAATAAATCTGGATGATTGCTAATTTTTTTCTTTTTGTTGAAGCGAAGATAAGCTAATTCTGTTGCTTCTCTTCCGCGTGGTGTCCGCTGAATAAAACCCTGTTGAATTAAAAACGGCTCATAAACTTCTTCAATTGTTCCTGCATCTTCATTGACAGCAACAGAAATTGTGTTTAATCCAACTGGACCGCCATTAAATTTTTCAATAATTGTAAGAATTATTTCTTTATCCATTTCATCAAGTCCATACTCATCAACTTCGAGTGCATTGAGAGCTTTTTTTGCAACTTCAATATCAATTATATTTTTATCTTCATAATCAGCAAAATCTCTTGTTCTTCTCAATAATCTATTTGCAATTCTTGGCGTACCTCTTGAACGTTTTGAAATTTCTTCTGCTGCTTCATCATCAATCTTTATATTAAGCAGATTTGCAGAACGATGTATAATTTTTTTTATCAAATCACTTTCATAATAATCGAGACGAGCTTTAATGCCAAATCTATCTCTCAATGGAGCAGTTAATAATCCTGCTCTGGTAGTGGCACCAATCAAAGTGTATTTAGGAAGTTTAATTTGAACAGTCCTTGCATTTGGACCACTGTCAATCATTATATCAAGCTTAAAATCTTCCATTGCTGAATATAAATATTCTTCAACCACTGGACTTAGTCTATGAATTTCATCAATAAACAATACAGACTTTTCTTCCAGATTTGTCAGAATTCCAGCAAGGTCGCCTGGTTTTTCAAGAACAGGTCCAGATGTAACTTTAATTTTTACACCAAGTTCGTTTGCAATAATGTGTGCAAGTGTAGTTTTGCCTAAGCCTGGAGGACCAGTTAATAAAACATGGTCTAAACTTTCATTTCTCTTTTTTGCAGCACCGATAAAAACTTTTAAGTTATCAACAATTTTTGTTTGCCCCGTAAATTCATCAAAAGTTTTGGGGCGCAGTGATTGTTCAATCTTTTTTTCTTCTTCTGTAACCAAAGGATTTAAGTTTGCCGACCGTCTTTTCAATTTTCCTTTTTTCCTAAGTTTCTAAAACTATTTTATTATTTCTATAACTTTTAAGCTTTTCAATACCAATAACCATTAAAATCATTAGTCCTATCATCAATATTGCTGCAAGTATAGAAATTTCGATGCTCAACTTGTTTGCAAATATTAAGCTTAAACCTGGAATCCATGCACTGCCGTATAAAATTATCACATGAACAGCATAAACAACAAGTGTATGTCTGCCAACCCATTTTACTAAATCAGGTATGGATTTTAATTTCAATGCAAGGTAGGACATTAAACTGTTTAATATTAATACCCAGCCAAGTCTCATAGTAATCACATAAAAATTATCTGTTACCAATGCTTTCCCACCAAAAAATATTTTTTCAATTAGATCGATTATCCATGAGAGAATTAAAAATCCAAAACCTGTTAAAAATAATTTTCTGCTAAATTTTTTTGTGGTAAATATTTCTGGATTATGAGCAAGGTAACTGCCCAGCACAGCACCGCTAATTACATAACCAGCCCAAGGAAATAATGGGAACAAGGAACCAGTTTTGTGAAAGAAATATGCAGCAAAAGGAATCGGCAAATAATTTAACCAGTTAATCTGTTCAGTAATGTTGAACATTGCAAAAAAGAAAAACGCACCTAAAGAAAAAATCAGATAATCATTAGCTTTAATTTTTTCAGCAATGTATGAAAGAATAATTATAAATAATAATCCAAAACCTATCAGATGCAAAGCATCAACTGTAAAAAAAGTTAACCATTGTGCTTTTGTAACAAAACTAAAATTAAAAAAAGTATATGTTGGATATCGCAATAAATATCCGATTAGAACCAAAGTAAGAAATCTTCTTAAACCTTTTGCAACGCGTGGATTTTCGCAAAATGGAACTTTTTGCAAACGAAGTAAATAAGTAAATACAGTTCCTGATGAAAACATGAAAATAGGTGCAGTAAAACCTCGAATGGTAAACCAGATGCTGTAAAGAACAGAATCAAAAGTGCGGTATTCATTTGCAAGAAAAGTATCAATAGTATGCCCCTGAACCATCATGAGCACTGCAAATGCACGCATCATATCAATAAAAATTATTCTTTTGGGAGATATATTGTTCATTTGATGATAATTTATTAATTCAATTATTAAAAATAAATAAAGTAAACAACTTTATAAAATAATAACAGATACACGTTAATAAGCTACAAAAATCAATTATCTCATCTTGTTGGATTTAGAAAACCTTTCATAAAATTTTCTGGCAAGTTCAAGGTCTTTTGGGGTGTCAATTGAAAGGCTGTCAAATTCAGTTACAACAACTTTAATTTTGATTCCATGTTCAAGTAATCTAAGCTGTTCTAATTTTTCAATTCGTTCTAAATCAGTTTGACGAAGTGATGTAAACTTGAGCAGAGTTTCTTTTCTAAAAACATAAAGACCAATGTGTTTATAAATTTCTCCAGTTTCAATTTTTTCAAGATTAGTCTTAGCATCTCTAACATAAGGTATTGGAGAGCGGGAAAAATAGAGAGCATAATTGTTATAATCGAAAACTACTTTTACAACAGAGGGAGATTTCATTTCTTCAACACTTGTAATTCTTTTGACAAGAGTAGAAACATTAACTTTTTTATCAAATAAAAGTGGTTCAATTGCTTCGTCAATCATTTTGCCGTTAATAAATGGTTCATCTCCCTGAATATTTACAATTATATTAGCTTCAGGAAGTTCTTGAGCTACAAGTGCAATTCTGTCTGAACCAGAGGCAACATTTTGAGGTGTCATATAAACTTCTGCACCAAAACTTTGCACAACCTGAAAAACTTTTTCGTCATCTACTGCAACAACAACTTTATCAAGCAATTTAGATTTTCTTGCATTTTCCCATGTATGCTGAATCATTGGCTTTCCACCAATATCAGCAAGAGGTTTTCCCATTAATCTCGTTGATGCAAAGCGAGCAGGTATAATTCCTACAATCATCTTCAATTATTTATTAATTACTTTTGGAACTTTGAAAAATTCTTCAGTGCTTGATGGAGCATTTCTTAATGCCTCTTCTCTGTCAATGGAAAGCTCAAGTTTATCTTCTCGAAATACATTAAAATTTTCTATCGGGTGTGAAAGTGGTTCAACATTTTCAGTATTAAGTTCGTTAAGTTTTTCAACATAATTTAAGATTTCATTTAACTCATGTGTAAAATTCTCGAGTTCTTCATCATTGAATTTTAATCGTGCTAACTTTGCAATGTATTCAACATCTTGTTTGGTTACTGCCATATTTTTACCTCTTAAAATGAATAAAAATTGTTGCTGTTAAATGTTCCTCTAATTTCTGAGCGTTCTCCAGTATATGGATTATTTTTTATTCTTATTGTTAATGAGTGAATATTATTTCCTCGTTTTGGACTTTTATAAGTTAATAAATAAAAACTATTGGCATAACTAACTATTGACTTTTGAATGTTATCAAATTGCATCTTTAATTCATTAATATCTGTAATTGAATAATAACCTGCAGTTCCAATTGCTTCAAGAATATCAGGTTGAATTTCGCTCCCAAGTCCAATTGTAAAAACAATTTTATTGTGAATAGCATTTAAGGCTTCTGCCAATGTGCTTGAGCCTTGTGTGTCTTTACCATCTGTAAATACAATCATCATTCCTTGAACAATTCCATCAATTGAAAATGAATCCCGCCACAGAGAAGCTCCTTTAATTACTGCACCGTAAAGATTTGTTGTTGGATAACCTAATTTGTAACGATTAATTGCATTTATTAAAGAATCAGGATTATTTGTAAAATCACTCAACATTTCAGGTTTATCAGAAAATTGATAAATAGAAATTTCCTGCTGAGAAACTATTTTTTCAATAAATGATTTGGCTGCATTTCTGATTTCTTCAATGTTATTTTGAAGACTTGTGCTGTTATCAAGCATTATTACTGTTTTTAATTTATAAGGTACAGCTTCCCTTTTTTTAATTTCTATTTGTGATTCAGATTGTGAAATTGGTTCTCCATCTTCTAAAATTTCAAAATCATTTTGAGTAAGATAGTCTATTCCCTTACCGTTCAAATCAATTACCTGAAACATAACATGAACATAACATGGAAGCTCTGTTTGAATTTTATAAAGATTTAGTGCAAAGCCGTTAATAGTAGGATAAGTTTGAGTTAAAGTTGTAAAACTCCAGACAGGTCCTTCTATTTTGCTCCCATCATCATTCTTTGCAATAACTCTCCAGTAATATGTTGTTTGATATTCCAAATTAGTTACAACAAGTGATTTTGATGTTATATTACTTGCAATTAATATTTGAGGAGGATTTTTTTTATCGAGGTAAACATCAAATTTTTGTGAACCTAAAAATTCCCATTGTAAATTTACAATAAGTGGCTGGTCTATAGATTTATCCGCAGGTTTAGGATTGCTTGGCACAGTTTTGCTTGTTGAAGTTTCTGATTCAGTTTGAGTTGGCGGATTACTATCAAAAGTGCATTGCGCAAGAATCAATATAAACAAGAAAGAATATTTTTTAACAGTCGAAATCATTATCCCAAATTTATAATCAATTTTCTTTGCAAATATAATTATAAAATCGATTTATAAAATGTTTTAACGATGCATATTTATTTATAATTCAAGGAAGGATAAATATTAATTATTTAATGCAGCTATTCTATTTTTAATCGATGGATGACTGTAAAAAAACCATTCTATCAGTGGATGGGGTTCCTTATCACCAAGATTTTGTTCTGTAAGTTTGATAAGAGTATTGATAAAAATTTCTTTTTTATTTGTTGCGGTTACGGCATATTCATCAGCTTCATATTCAAATTTACGAGAAATGTAATTTGATAATGGAGTAAGTACTAAACCAATAATGCTTCCCCAAAGAACTAAAACAGGAAGAGCAGAAATTTCTAAAATTGAATTAAATCCAAAGAAGTTTATTGTTACTTCATAAAGTTTTGCAATCAAATAAAAAGTCAAAAAGCTGAATATGGTGCCTAAAATTATATTCTTCACAATATGCTTTTTCTTATAATGTCCCATTTCATGGGCAATCACAGTTTCGATTTCATCATTAGAAAAATTATTTAATAATGTATCACCAAGTAAAATTCTTTTTGTTTTTCCTAAACCTGTAAAAGCAGCATTCCCTTTTTTGGTATTTTTGCTCATATCAAATTTGAATACATTATCTACTTTCAAATTTGCTGCTTTGCCAAGTTCAATAATTCTATTTTTCAAATCTTCATTTTCAACGGGTGTAATTTTATAAAACAATGGTAATATCAATATTGGAACAATTTGAGCAAGCAATACAGAAAAGAAAAACATTATAATTCCGAATGGTAGCCACCAGTAATTATTATAAGTCTTCAATATGAAATAAAATATAATTAACAAAGGAAGTCCAATTGCAGCACCAACTAATGCTTCTTTAAGATTTTCCCAAATCCATTTGCCAAAGGATTGGTTCGATAAATTGTATTTATGTTCAAGATAATATTCTGAATAATAATTTAATGGGAAAAAAAGTATTGAAGATGCAATTCCTAAAATCACAGTAAATGAAATTAATATTAAATAATCATTTGAAAAGTAGTGTTTTAATAATTCTTCAAGTTTACTACTATATCCAAAAAGTACAAAAAGAAACAGCAGAATAAAAGAAGCAATTCCTTTGAATATTCCTATCGCAAGTTTAGTGTTGTTATATTTTTTAGCTTCGTTCATTTCAGAAAAAATCATGATTAAATTCTTCCAAACTTATCATCAGGAATCCAGCCCACTTTGCCATCAGACAATCGAATTTTTGACCAATTATTTACATTATCTTCAACAACAAATTTAATTCCTTCATGAATTAAAAATGCATCATTACTCTTTTCATCAGGAGCCACTTTTACTGAGTATGCTGGTTCAAGCAAAATACCATAGTTCGTTGATTTTTCATGATTATATCGAGCAATTAAAATTATCATAGAAACAAAAAAGAAAATTATTGAGATGATTCCAACATTAAATGCAATTCTTTGAAGATTTATTTTCCTCGACAAAAAGTAGAATGCAATTGATGTTAAAAGCAAAAGATAAAATATTACTGTAATTAAAGCCCATCCATTCAATGATAATGATGTTATCAATATTTCCCACCACTGAACTATGAATAATTTTGGCAATTCAGTAATTCGATCAACAGTTCGTGCATTTGCAACTTTTAAATTGTATGAAATATCTTCATCACCTGGAGCTAACTTAAGTGCTTTTTCATAATACAAAATTGCATAACCAAGCTTACCTAAACGGAAGTATGAATTTCCAATGTTATAATAAAGAGCTGCGCTTTCATAACCTTGAGCAACAATTTTTTGATATGTTTGCACTGCATCTTCATACTTCTGTTCTTGATAATATTTATTTCCCAAATTCATTAGTTGCTCTGGTGACTGAGGATATAAATTATTGCTAATCATTAATATCATCACAAAAACTATTATTGAGAACAAATTCATTCTGCCAGTTAATTTTTTACTGAATGATTTATTAGCTTCAAGACTTGATTCAAGATTAACAATAATCTTTACAGCTTCTTCATAAATTTCACTAGCAGATGCAGAATTTAATCCCGAAGGTGCAAAGCGAACAAACTCACATTTATCTGAAACATTTTTTATTCTTGCAATTAAATCATCTGAAATATTTTTTTGAGAAAGAATTTCGAGAGCTTTTTCAATTGTAAACTCTGATTTTTGTAAACTTAGCTTATCTTCAAGATATCCATACAAAGCCAGTGATAATTCAGAATAAAATTCTGAGAGATTATTTTTATCAAGAGCCTGTTTTGCAATTTTCAAACGCTTTTTGGCAGCTTTTTCAGCTTTTTGATATTTCAACAGCTGAACATTGCTATAAAGTTTTTCTTGCTTTTTTCTTATTCCAACTGCAACAAAAAGTGCAATTAATGGAAGTGTCATCGAAATCCAGAACCAGGATTGAAGCAATGCTCTTTCCTTTTTCTTCTCGAATTTATAATCAGAAGTTTTAATGTAACGAATATCTTCACTAAGTAATTTTATATCTTCTTTAGAAAAAGTTCCTGCAATTGGTTCATATTGTCCTTCACCTTTCATAACATTTATTTTAAAAGCAGGAGAAGTTAAGGTCACATATTTTTTTGCAGCTGGATTAAAATATGAAAATTCAATTGGTGAAATTTCTTTTTCACCAGGTGTTCGCGGAACAATCAAATATTCTACAATTTTTTGTCCCGATATTATAGACCCTTTGTTAACATTGTCATAAATTTTTGGTTCATATTTTTCAAAACCAGCCGGCAGTTGAACTTCGGGAAGTTTTAATAATTTGATATTGCCCGACCCTGAAACAGTCATTCTAAGTGTGATGCTTTCATTTGTCTTTACTTTGTTTTTATCTACTTCGACTTTAAAATTAAAATTCCCAACAGCCCCATTAAATGAAGCTGGAACATTTGTAGACGGCAATGGTTCGACTTCAATTTTTAATGTGTTTGATTTTGCTAGATATTCTATTGTTTGTGTATTTCCAAAAAATGAATCATTAAAAAATTCATCGAAGATATCATTGCTTGTTCTTTTTCTTTTTACGATTACTGGAATGTTCAGTTCAAATGGAGTAACATTTAATGTTCCTGTTTTAGTTGGGAAAAGAGCAACACGTTTAATAGTAGCAACGCGATATCTTTCCCCTTTATACATCTCAATATCAAAAGAAATTGTTTGTGATGGCTCAATTTCTTCTGCCCAGAATCCTTGATATTGCGGCAACTTAGTTATTTGTGGTGATGCAATATTTAATTTGGTGTAAAGTTTATATGTAACTGTAATTTGCTCACCAAGATATGCGCGAGTTTTACTTGCTTCTGCAACAATAAAGACATTTTTTGATAACTCATCTGAACTTATTCCACTACTTTCTTTTTGCTGTTGAGATGTCCCTTTAACCACAGTAATTTTCAAAGGAGCTGTTCTATAAGTTTTTCCATTATAATCAACTGAAGCCGAACCAATTGTAAATTCTCCAATACTTGTGGGCATTAATATGTAGGAAAATGTAAGTGAGCCTGAGACTTTATTATTTATAATTTGCATGCTTGTGGATTGATTTGGTCCACTTAATACTTTAAAACCTTGAAAAGATGGTGGTCGAAAATTGCTTACACCATTGATATCAGAACCATTAAATGTAAAATAGACCTGAAAATGTTCATACTGACCGATAGTAGTTT
The DNA here is from genome assembly GCA_037481715.1 of Melioribacteraceae bacterium. GTDB lineage: Bacteria > Bacteroidota > Ignavibacteria > Ignavibacteriales > Melioribacteraceae > Rosettibacter. Next base: position 139,711 of record JBBFLD010000008.1, on the reverse strand, counting down.
TATCAACTGTTGCATTAAAATCCTGTGCAAAAGAATTAATAAATAATCCTGTTATAAATAAAATTAATATCAAAATAAATTTTTTATAATCTTTCATAAAACATATCTCCAGATATTAACCAAGATTAATTTTTCATTTTACCAGTCTTTATCAACTACAACTGCTCTGCCTTTTATTTTTCTGAGTTTCTTTTGTAAATCCTGTTCATTGTTTTTCAATGCTTCAAGAATTCTTTGAGCATCTTCTTTTGTTATTTGATTTTTCTGTTGCTGCTGTTGATTCTGTTTATCTTGCTCTTTATTCTGTTGGTTCTTATTATCTTGATTATTCTTATTCTGATTATCCTTCTTATCCTCATTCTGTTTATTTTGATTCTTATCCTGATTCTTTTGGTCTTGGTTTTTGTTTTGATTTTGTTTTTGTTTTAACATATTCAAAGCATAAGAAAGATTATACTTTGTTTCTTCATCATCAGGATTGAGCTTCAATGCATTTTTATAAGCTTCAATACTTTCCTGATACTTTTGAGATTTTAGCAGAGCATTTCCAATGTTATGAAAAACTTTGGCTTTATTAAATTTATCCTCAGTGAATGAAAGTGCATTTTTATAAGATTGAATTGCTTCATCATATCTGCCCTGTTTGTAATAAGCATCACCAAGATTAAAATGTCCTTGAAACAAATCTGATTTTTTCTCCAAGCCTTTTTTGAAATTTACTTCTGCATCGGCATATTTCCCTTTTTTGTATAAATCAACTCCATCGTTGATAAGACTTCTATAACTTTGAGCAAATATTGTTGTAGTAAAAATCAAAAATAATACGGCAACAAATTTCATTTCGTTTCACCTCTCAATTTTTCAATCCTTGCAAGCCATGGAGATTTGTTTGATGAAATAAAGAAATCAATAACTAGCAGTAATATTGCAGGGAATAAGAAATAATAAAATCTATCTTCATATTCTGTAATTCTTTTTGAACCATATTCACTTTGCTCAATTTTAGCAATGTCGTTATAAATTGCTTCGAGTTCATCTTCTGTGTTTGTTCCACGATAATATTTGCCATTACATTTTGAAGTGATTTGCTTAAGAATATCTTCGTTCAGTTTTGTTAAAACTATATTTCCTTGATTATCCTTTTTATAACCAATCTGCACACCTGCTTCATTATAAATTGGGATTGGAACTCCAGCAGGTGAACCCAATCCAATTGCATAAATAACAACATCTTTTGAATTTGCTTCATCAAGAACACTTTCTAAATTTCCTTGATGGTCTTCTCCATCTGTAATAATAATAATTGCTTTTTTTGTACCATCATCATATTTGAATGATTTCAATGCTAATTCTATTGCAGGACCAATTGCAGTGCCCGGCTGCGGAACAGAATTGACATCAACTGCATTTAAGAACAAATTTGCTGCTGAGTAATCTGAAGTCAATGGTATTTGAACATAAGCTTCGCCGGCAAAAACAATTAAACCTATTCTATCCCCTTTGAGTCTCTGAATCAATTTTGAAATTTCATATTTGGCTTTTTCGAGTCTGCTTGGTTTTATATCTTCAGCAAGCATACTTTTTGAAACATCAAGTAAAATGTAAACATCAATTCCAATTTGTTTTACTTCTTCAATTTTAGTTCCTACCTGAGGATTAGCAAGAGCAATTAAAATCAGCATCAATGAAAAAGTAAATAATGCAAATTTAAGATTAGACTTAGCTTTACTTCTCAACGGGAATAAAATATTATGAAGTTTGCTGTCGGCAAATCTTTCTAAAATCTTATTATGATTTTTTTGAAGATAAATATAAATGACAATTAATAAAGGAATAATTATTAATGCATAAAGAAATTCTATATGAGCAAATCTTATCAATTCAATTCCTCATTTTAATTAAGGTAATTTTCTTAAATAAAATTTTGATAAACCGAATTCTGCAAACAACAAAATTAATCCGCTTAATGCCCATCCAAAATAAAGTTCTTTAGCATGTCGATATGAAGTTACTTCCACTCTTGTTTTTTCAAGTTTATCAATCTCATCATATATTTCCACAAGTTTTCTGTTGTTAGTTGCTCTAAAATATTTGCCGCCGGTAATGTTTGCTATTTGTTTCAATAAATTTTCATCAATTTCTACAGGCACCATTTGATATCTTTTCCCAAATGGAGTTTGAAATGGATAAGGAGCTTCGCCCATTGTGCCAACCCCAACTGTGTAAATTCTTATTCCAAATTTCTGAGCTATCTGTGCTGCAGTTATCGGGTCGATTTCTCCTGCATTATTAACACCGTCAGTTAAAAGAATCATAACTTTACTTTTTGATTGGCTATCCTTCAATCTATTGACTCCATTTGCAATTGCATTACCAATTGCAGTTCCATCTTCAATCATACCACTGTAAATTTCAGAAAGTAAATTTCTTAAGACAGAATAATCAACTGTTAACGGACATTGAGTAAAACTTTCACCAGAAAAAATAACAAGACCAATTCTATCAGAAGTTCTGCCTTTAATAAAATCATCAATTACTTTCTTTGCAGCTTCAAGACGATTTGGTTTGAAGTCTTCTGCCAGCATACTTCCTGAAATATCAAGAACCATTGCAATATCAATTCCTTCTGTATAAATATTTTCTCCTGATGAAAAACTTTGCGGGCGTGCAAATGCAATAATTAATAAAGCTATCGATAAAATTCTTAATAGAATTGGGACATTAACTAATTTTTCTTTCAAACTTTTAGGAACAGCTTCAAATAATTTCAATGATGAATAAACTGCTGATGGAGTAATTTGTTTATTTTTTTTAACATACCAGTAATACATAAACGGCAAAATCAGCAAAAAATATAACGCCCATGAGTTAGCAAACTCAATATTATTAAACATTGCTTACCTCTTCTTTTATCTGCTCAACCTTTGGAATAGTATCATTTACAATTTTATAAGCCTGTTTCATCATTTCTTCATTGATTATTGGCATTGGTTGAAATTTTGCAAATTTAACCATATCAGCATTATTAAAAAATTCATTAGCCAAATCAACTATGCTCTTACCTTCTTCAAGATAACTTAAGCATGCTAAAATTTCTGATGATGTCATTTCAAGTGCGCGGAAATTAAATCTATCTTCAAAATATTTTCTTATGATTTCTGTTATTTCTGAATGATACTCTTTGATTAATCCCTGCTGCCATAATTTCTTTTCTTCAAGTTCTCTTAATGAATTCAATGCAATTTCGTGAGGTGGAATTTTTATCTCAGGGACTAATTCAATTTTGCTTTCTTTCTTTTTCTTAATGTATTTATAAATGAAATAAGCAAAAACCAATATTAGAATTACAACAAGAATTAACAAAGCAACAAGCAACAAATTCAACGGCACTTTAACAGGTTCTTTAACATCACGAATATCTTTTTGCGGTTCCACAGGTAATGTCTTTACTGTAATCGTAAGTGGATTTACTGCAATAAATTGTTTGTTAGTATCGTTCCATTCTTGATAATAAATTTTGTATGAAGGAATAGTAACAACTGCAGAATCATATCTCGAAAAAATATAAGTATGCTTTTCAATTATTTTATTGTCTTTTTCTTCCTTAACTGGATTTAATTCTTGAATAAACTCAAGATTTTTTATGCTGTCTTTAACTGATGGGTAAAACACTTTTATATTTTTCGAGTATGAAAGTTCAAGATTATACTTTATGTAATCTCCAACAATGTATTCAGTAGAATCTGTTGAAGCACTTACAGAAATATTTTGAGCATGAACCGTAGCTGAACTAACAGCAATAAAAGTAAATAAAACCAAAATATTTTTTATAAATGTTTTTAGCATTGGATTAAATCATTTTAAGTGATAAAATTAATATCTTCTTTCACGCATTCTAAAAAAGTCAACAAGAGGTTTTACATAAGATTTACCAGTTTGAATTTCTATCGAATCCAATCTCGAAGACACAAAAACAGATTTTCTATATTCTTCAATGGTTTTTAATGTTTCGTTAAAATTAATTTTAAAATCTTTATCGTTAGTATCGATGTAGCGATATTCACCAGTTTCAGCATCAACAAATTTGATTAACCCAAAATCTTCGAGTTCACTTTCTCGTCTGTCTTTAATGATAACTCCAATCAAATCATGTTTTTTACCAACAATTCTTAATATTTTTTCATAACCTACATCGAGAAAATCTGATATTACAAAAGCTATTGCTCTTTTTTTAATTGCATGATTAAAATATTCTAATGCTTGTCGTAAATTAGTTTGCTTTCTTAATGATTCTGTATTCTCAGGGATATCAATTGAAAGAACTTCTCGAATTATTCTAAGAGCATGTGTTTTTCCTTTTTTAGGTGGAATAAATTTTTCAATTTTATCTGTAAATAAAATCAAACCAACTTTATCATTATTTTTTAATGCGGAAAAAGCAAGAATAGCACTCAATTCTGCCGCAATTTGCTGTTTAGTTTTATCGGTTGTTCCAAACATTAAAGAACCACTCATATCAACAAGAAGCATAACAGTAAGTTCTCGTTCTTCTTCAAAAATCTTAACATATGGATGTCCAAAACGAGCGGTTACATTCCAGTCAATAGTTCTTATATCATCACCTATTTGATATTCACGCACTTCAGAAAATTCCATTCCTCTTCCTTTAAAGACAGAATGATACTCTCCAGAAAATACTTCGTTAACTAATCCGCGTGTGCGAATTTCAATTTGTTTTACTTGCTTAAGTAAATCTTTTGTCAGCATAAATTATTCAAGAAATTTTATTAAGGCACTTCAATTGTATTTAATATTTTTGAAATAATGGTTTCGGAAGTAATATCTTCAGCTTCTGCTTCGTAAGTAACTGCAATTCTATGTCTTAATACATCAGCACAAATTGAACGAACATCTTCGGGAATTACATAGCCGCGTCTTCTAATAAATGCCATTGCACGAGCTCCAAGTGCAAGATTAATTGTTGCGCGAGGTGATGCACCATAACTGATTAAATCCGTTAATTCATTTAATCCATATTCTTTTGGATTACGAGTAGCAAACACAATATCAAGTATATATTTTTCAATCTTTTCATCCATATAAATTTCGTTTACCAATTTTCTTGCACGAAGAATATCTTCAGGAGAAATTACAGGTTTGAGTTCAGGCAAGCCATCAGTAGAATTTAGTTTCATTATTTTTAGTTCTTCTTCTCTTGATGGGTAAGTAATTTTGACTTTCAACATAAAGCGGTCAACCTGAGCTTCGGGGAGTGGATAAGTTCCCTCCTGTTCAATTGGATTTTGAGTAGCAAGAACTAAAAATGGCTCTTCTAATTTAAATGTTGTATCGCTGATTGTAACTTGTCGTTCCTGCATTGCTTCGAGTAAAGCACTTTGAACTTTTGCAGGTGCACGGTTAATTTCATCAGCAAGAATAAAATTAGCAAAAATAGGTCCTTTCTTAATTGTAAAGTTTCCATCTTTTTGATTGTAAATAAGAGTCCCAATTAAATCTGCTGGTAATAAGTCAGGTGTGAATTGAATTCTTTGAAACTTTGCTTTCATTGAAGCTGCAAGTGACTTAATAGCTAAAGTTTTTGCAAGACCTGGGACACCTTCAAGTAAAATATGGCCATTGCTTAGGAGTCCAATTACAAGGCGTTCCAGCATTTGCTTTTGTCCCACAATTACTTTGCTTATTTCATTAAAAAGAATGTCAATGAACTCACTTTCACGACGAATTTTTTCATTTAGTGCTGCAATATCCAATTTGCTCTCCTCTATAGTTTGAAAAACTGTTTGCTTTTACAAAAGGGATTTTATAAAAGTTTCTTTGAAATAAATATTAATTTTGAGTAACAAATATACAAAATTGCAATTCCAGAATATGATTATTACTTTACTCTAACCCCAGCAAATTTCAAATAAACTGTTTCTTCCATTGAGGGCAGCATTGGATGGTCTAATGATGCATTGTTAAAATAAAAAAGTTGAATTTTCTTATCCGCTTTTTGAGCTGCTTTGTTAATCACCTCAATAAACATATCCTCTTTCAAATGATGAGAACATGAAGATGTAAATAAAAGTCCATCATCTTTTAATACATTCATCGCAAGTCGATTTAATTTTTCATATCCTTTTAATGCAGCAGGTAAACTCTTTTTATTTTTTGCAAAAGCCGGCGGGTCAATTATTACTACATCATATTTTTTATTTTGATTTATACATTCTTCTAAATAATCAAATACATCAGAAACTACAAATTCATTCTCACACGAAAAATTGTTTAACTGAAAATTAAATTTTGCATTCTCGATTTCTCTTTTTGATGAATCAACAAATGTAACTGATTTTGCTCCACATTTTGCTGCATTTAATCCAAATCCCCCTGCATTACAAAAACAATCAAGAATATTTTTATCTTTGCATAATTTACCTGCAAAAATTCGATTGTCACACTGGTCAAAATAAAAACCGGTTTTGTGAGAGGTGATAAAATCGATTTTATATTTAACTTCACCATCAGAAATAATTTCTGTTGGAATTTCTCCTACATAAATTTTATCGTCTTCTTTCAAACCTTCAAGCTGACGAAAGTATTCTTCATTCTTTGTAAAAATATTTTTTGCTGAAAATTCATTTTGAAGAACTTCTATTACAGCTTCAATATTCTTCTCCATGCCAACCGAATAAATCTGTAAAACATATGTGTTATTATATTTATCAATAATTAATCCGGGCATAAAATCACTTTCGCTAAAAACCATTCTAAAAGATTCGCGGTTAGGATAAACTATTTTTCTAAAATTATATGCAGATATTAATCTTTGTTTAAATAGTTCTTTAATATCAATTTCTTTTTCTCTTGATAAAATTCTTACAGATATCAATGAATTTTTGTTATAAAATCCCTGAGCTAAAAAATTTTTTTGAGAATCATATACTTTAACTAAATCACCATTTTCAGGATTGCCTTTGACGCTTTGAATCTCATTGCTAAAAATCCAGAGATGACCCTGCTTAATTCTTTTATCCTCATTCTTTTTAAGTATTACCTCTGCCATTTTGTTTTTCTTTCTCTGATAATTAATTACTTAAGCAAAACTTTCTTAATTTTCTGAACACTAAAAATAAATAATTAAAAAATGAATTTAGAAAAATATCTCAAGCAATATTTTGGTTTTGAATCATTCCGAGGAATGCAGAAAGATGTTATCAACAGATTAGTTAATGAAAAAGGTCATTGCCTTCTGATTATGCCCACAGGCGGAGGAAAATCATTATGCTATCAGCTGCCTGCAATGATATTTGATGGAGGAACTCTTGTTATAAGTCCATTGATAGCATTAATGCAGGACCAGGTTGACGCTTTAAAGAAAAAAAATATTCCTGCTGATTTTATTAATTCAACTGTAAGCAGTGAACAAAGAGCAGAAAGACTTAATAAATTTTTGAAAGGAGAAATAAAATTACTTTATGTCACTCCCGAGAGATTTAAGAAAAAAGAATTCATAGATGCTATTCAAAAAGCAAATATTTCTTTGCTTGCCGTTGATGAAGCCCATTGTATTTCAGAATGGGGACATGATTTTCGTCCCGATTATTCAAGAATTGGTGAGTTCCGAAAAATCATAAAGAATCCTTTAACGATTGCACTTACAGCAACAGCAACTTTAGATGTTCAAAATGATATTATATCAAAACTTGGTATTAATAAAAACGAAATAAAAATTTTCCATGAAGGAATTCAAAGACCAAATCTTCGTCTTGAAGCAGTTGAGGTATATGAAGAAAAAGAAAGTATAGAAATTATTATAAAAGTATTAAAAAAATATAAAGGTTCTGGAATTATATATTTCACATTGATAAAAACACTTGAAAGATATTCACAAATATTAAAGGATAAAGGTTTTGCTCACGAAATTTATCATGGTAAATTAACACCAAAAGAACGAAAACAAAAACAAAGAGATTTTTTAACAGGCAGTCAAAAATTAATACTTGCAACAAATGCTTTTGGAATGGGCATTGATAAACCAGATATTCGATTTGTAATACATGCAGAAGTTCCATCCTCAATTGAATCATATTATCAGGAAATTGGAAGAGCTGGAAGAGATGGCAAAGATTCTCTTTGTCTTCTCATCTACAATCAAAATGATTTGTACACACAGATGGAATTTATCAAATGGGCAAATCCAGATGCAGATTATTACGAAAGATTATATAATCTTTTAATAACAAGAATTGATGAAGTGAATTCATACGGAATTGATTTCATAAGAGAGCAGCTAAGTTATAAAGATAAAAATGATTTTAGAGTTGAAACTGCATTAGGAATTCTTGAAAGATATGGAGTAACAGAAGGTTCACTCGAGGAAAAAAATCTAAGAGTTATTGATGAATTACCTCCGCAACTTGAAGATGTAAATTACTTGAAATCAAAACTTCTGAACGATAATAAAAAACTTTTGTCAGTAGTCAATTATTTCCGAACTGAAAAATGCAGAAGAATTTTTATCTCAGATTATTTTGGTTTCCCCGGTGAACCTCCCTGTGGAAACTGTGATATATGTTCAAAGAACAATTTTTTTGATAAAAAAGAATGATGAAATTATTTTAACTCAAGCACTACAACTGAACAAGGCGGCAGTTTAACATTCAATATATTATTACTCAGCTGTGCATCATTAAAAACTTTTGGCGATACTTTATCCGGCTGTTCAAATGTATTATGGTCCTGAACTTTTTCTGAAGTAAGTATTCTTCCTTTAACAGAAGATACTTTTGTTCCTCTTAAATCGATAGTAACTTTTTGTTCATTTTTTATATCAACATTAACCAAAGAAATATGAATGAATCCGTTCTTATCTTTAGATGCAGAACAGGAAATTGCATCAAGACTTTGATTATTAACAGTATATTTATTGCTTGTGATATTAACCGGCAGCATTAATGCATCATGATGAACATTGTACATTTCCATAACATGGTAAGTAGGAGTCAAAATAATTTTTTCTTTATCAGTTAAAATTACTGCTTGCAGAACATTAACAATTTGTGCCAAATTTGCCATTTTAACTCTGTCACAATGATTGTTAAATATATTTAAAGTAGCACCAGCTAAAATTGCATCTCTCATAGTATTCTGTTGGTATAGAAAAGCAGGATTTGTTCCGGGTTCAACATCATACCAGCCACCCCACTCGTCAACAACAAGTGCAATTTTCTTTTGGGGGTCATATTTATCCATAATATTTACATGTCTTCTAATCAGCTCATCCATTCTCAATGCCTGCTGCATTGTTTGAAAATATTGTTCTTCAGTAAATTCAGTTGCAGAACCTTTTTTGTTCCAATCAATAACTGAATAATGATGCAAACTAACACCTTCAATAAGATGGAGTGGAATATTTTTCAGCAAGACTTCAGTCCAATTATAATCATCACTTGGAGCCCCAGATGCAATTCTAAAAAGCTTTGTTCGTGAATAACCTGTCATATAAGTTGCATATTGACGATACAAATCAGCATAATATTCAGGGCGCATATGTCCACCGCATCCCCATGTTTCATTTCCTATGCCCCAATATTTAACATTCCATGGTTTATCTCTTCCATTTTCTTTTCGTAAAGTTGTCATAGGACTTATTCCATCAAAATTCATGTATTGAACCCACTCAGCCAATTCTTGAGGTGTTCCACTTCCTACATTTGCTGAGATATAAGGTTCAGCACCTAATAATTCACACAAATCCATAAATTCATGAGTGCCAAAACTATTGTTCTCTGTTACACCGCCCCACCACATATTAACAATTGTAGGTCTTTTTGATTTTGGACCAATTCCATCTTTCCAATGGTAAGTATCTGCAAAACATCCACCTGGCCATCTTAAAACAGGCACTTTCATTTTTTTCAATGCAGCTATAATGTCGTTGCGAATTCCTCTTGTATTGGGAATTATCTTATTAGTATCCCCAACATAAATTCCATCATAAATGCATCTGCCCAGGTGCTCCGAGAAATGTCCATAAATATTTCTGCTGATTGTATCTTTTCCTAAATCAGCATTAATAACAATTCTGTTTTGTGAGAAGATTAATGATGTTGCAACAAAGAAAGCGATTAATAACTTTTTCATAGCCCACCTGTTTTTAATGATAAGAAATAATTTTTGGAAACATCATAAATATAAAATCAAAAATACTTCAAACCAATAAAAATTGTGGAATGCTTTAAAGGGTGTTATACTAAAGATTATATTTTTTCTTCATCCATTCATAAGCTGCATTAAGCTGCTTGGTTTTTTTCTCGGCAAGTATTTTCAATTCTTCACCTAAATCACTAACTCTATCAGGATGATATTTAGCAATTAGTTCAAGATATTTTTTCCTGATTTGAGATTTTGTAACTTTCCCGCTCAAACCAAGAATCTTTCCGTAATATTTTGCTTTTTCATATTCAGTTGCAGTTGTTGGATCAAATTCATCTTCATCCTTAACCGTTCTCTTTTCATATCTCTCGTATCGTTCGTATTTCTCGTATTTTTCATATTGTTCATATTGAGTATACTTTTGCTTATTATCTTTGTCATCAGTTGATTTTCGATGAGTTTTTTGACGATAGTAAAATCCAACAATTTTATGAACGGAAGTAAACAATTCTGAACTATTATCTCCAACATTGAATAGATAATCGAGAAAATAGACATTCACATTGAACCAATCTGTATTTTTAATTTTTTCTGCATTTTCAATAATTAATTTTTTAACGGTATCTAATTTGTTGGCGGGTCTAATTTTTTTGAGTAATTGTTCTTCAAATACAGGTGTAGCAATCTTCAAAATAGAATTAATCCAGTCATTACCGATTTCAAGTATCAAGGTGTGAAGAATCAAATATTCATTTAGAACTGCTTCTGAAGATAAAGTTGAATTAATTTCTGGAGAATAGCTTATGCATTGAAGATGTCCGTGAGTTGTAAAGATAAATTCATTTAATGTTTGGTCAATATCTAAATTAAACCATTTTTTAAAAACTGTTTCAGCTGCATGATTAAAAAATTGAGTTCTTAATTCATAATTAGATTTATAACTTGTTAAGTACTGCTGAGAAAAATTTGATATCCCATTATAAACAAATCCAATTGCTGTCCATATTCTATTATAAATTTCGTCATAGACATAATAAGCATCCTCATATTTCCCATGTTCAAAGAGGTAATCAGCTGCGCTTCTCATTTTAGTTATATTCATTCTATAATTCATAATAAATATGTTTTTATTGTGATTATTGTTAGAAATTTTTTATTGCTATTTAATTATCGTTTATAACAAAAACAAATTAATATTTTCTTAACAAGAATTTTTTGCAGCTAAAAATAATTTTTTATAAGTTTCGAACATTCTATTAAAAAGTTTGATAAATACTATGATAGATAATGAACCTATTCAATCAAAAAAAGATTTAATACTCAATACGGCAAGACAAATTCTTGCTAAGAACGGCTATGCCAAAACTACACTTGATGACATTGCAAATGCGCTCGGTATGAAAAAATCTTCTCTTTATTATTATTATCAAAGCAAAGAAGCTTTGCTTGAAGATGTTATAAAAAGTGAACGCGATAAATATTTTTTATTAATTGACGAAGCATTAAGCAGTGGCAATACAATCTTAGAAAAAATAATTAATTATGAAAATAAAAAATTCGAGTATGTTACTTCTGTTATGAAACTCCAAGATGTTACCCTGAATGTATTTTATGAAATCAAGAATAAAATTTATAAACTTATTAAGGAAATTACTCAAAAAGAGATTGAGATTTTATCAAAGGTTTTAACAGAAGCAATCAAGAAAAAAGAAATAAAAAAATGTGATACAGAACGAATAGCATGTTTATTACTTACAATTTCTGAGGCGCTTCGTCATCGTGAATATTATTTTGCTTCATTTACTGTTGACCAACAAATTGATTTCTCAAAAGCCCACGACGATATGATTTTTGCAGTCAAATTAATATTTGAGGGTTTATTAATAAAATAAAATCCGGAGGTATATAAGTGAAAAAGTTAATTTTATTTCTCTTCTCTTTTGCTATAATTCTCTCTGCTCAACCAAGAGAGAAAATAGTATTAGACCTTAACAGAGCTATTGAATTTGCACTTGACAAAAACAGTGATATAAAAGTAGCTCAAATGGAAGTTGAAAAATCAAAAGAAAAACTGCGCGAAGCATTAAGCGGATTATATCCAAAGCTCGACTTAAGTGCACAATATCAGCGTTACATCAAAAAACCTGTAATCTTTTTGCCGCCTGGCACACCATTCAGTCCAGGAAATAAACCCGGCATTTTGGAAATTGGTTCGGATAATTCTTACAATGGCTCAGCTTCGCTTTCTGTTCCATTGTTCGCATGGTCGCTTTATGAAAGCATTGGTGTTGCTTCAAACTCATTGGACTTATCAACAGAAAGCTATCGAAATACAAAAGTTCAGATAATTGGTAATGTCAAAAAATCATTCCTTGCTGTATTGCTCTCCAGAGAAATGAAAAATCTTATGGAACTAAGTTTGAAAAATGCAGAAGATAATTTTGAAAATATTAAAAGACTTAATAAAGCAGGAACACTTTCAGACTATGATGTTCTTAGAGCAGAAGTTCAAGTAGAAAATCTAAAACCGACTGTTCTTCAAATGGAAAATAATTATAAGCTATCACTCGAAGCCTTGAAAGTAGCAATTGGCTTAAATGCAAGTGAAGAAATTGAAGTAGTTGGTGAACTTAATTTTGAAGAACCTTATCAGCTGCCCTCAGAAGAAGAAATTATAAATGAACTTCTTAAAACCAATCCGCAGCTTTCAATTCTTGAACAGCAAGTTAAACTATATGAAAAAATGGTTTCTCTTGAGAAATCTTCTTACCTGCCAACTTTAGCAGGATTCGGAAGTTATCAATATCAAACTCAAGCAAATGATTTTAATTTTTCTGAATACAGATGGGTTAAAACTTTTGTAGTAGGACTCCAAATTCAACTTCCCGTTTTTAATGGATTCAAAACTCAATCAAGAGTAAGTCAAGCAGAAATTAGTTTAAGTCAAGCTAAAGAACAAAAAAGAAATTTAACTGAAGCAATCAAAACTCAAGCATTAAGTATACTTTACAGACTACAGCAAGCATTAAAGAGAATTGAAGGTCAAACAAAAACTGTAAAGCAAGCAGAAGAAGGTTATAACATTGCAAAAAGAAGACTTGAAAACGGGCTTGCTACTCAATTAGAAGTTAATGATGCAGAACTTGCACTTCGTCAAGCAAGGATTAACAGACTCCAAGCAATTTATGACCTTAAAGTAGCAGAAGCAGAATTAAATACAGTACTTGGCAAAAATTAAGTTTAGAATAAAAATCAGGAGATAAATAAATGAAGATTACAAAAATTATATCGGTTATTTTTATTTCTTTAATAATATTCTCAGGATGTTCTAAAAAAGAAATTAATAATGAAACTCAGAAAGTAATCCCAGTAGAAGTTACTGTTGTAAAAAAATCAAGCATCGATAGAGATATTGAACTTGTTGGAACTTTGAGTGCATGGAAAGAAGCAAATCTTGGAGCTCAAACTTCAGGAAGAATTCAAAAAATTTATGTTGAAGAAGGTTCGAGAGTTAAAGAAGGTGATTTACTTTTTGAAATGGATGATACTCAACTTGCTCAAGCTAAAATTCAATATCAAATTGCTAAAGATAATTATGAACGCATGAAACCGCTTTATGAAACTGGTTCCATTTCTCAATCACAGTATGACCAGATTAAAGCTGCTTATGAAACTGCAGAAAAAAATTATAATCTCCTTTTAACAAACACACAATTTAGAGCCCCCTTTTCAGGAATAATTACTGCAAAAAAATTAAATGATGGTGAAGTATTTTTGCTTGCACCCACAGGCGGAGCTCCAACAATTGTAACATTGATGCAAATTAATCCATTAAAATTATTGCTGAATGTAAGTGAAAATAATTTTAAGGATATTAAAATTGGTCAAACTGTTGAAATACGGTCTGATATTTTTCCAAATGAAATTTTCAAAGGTAACATCAGCAGAATTAATCCAACCATAAATGCATTAACAAGAACTTTTGAAGTCGAAGTTAAAATTCCAAATCCTCAGGAAAAATTAAGACCAGGAATGTTTGTTCGTGCAAAAATTTTATTAGGCAAAACAGATGGAATACTTGTAAACAGAGCTGCTATTCTTAAACAAATTGGCACTTCTGCTCATTATGCTTTTATTATTAAAAACAATATTGCCAAAAGAGTTGATGTAACAATCGGAAAAGAATTTGACAGCGTAGTTGAAATTACAAGTGGTTTATCTGAAGGAGACTTTTTAGTTACAAATGGTCAAGGTGTTTTGAAAAACGGAAATCAAGTTGAAATAAAAGCAAAAGCAGAGTAAAGGAGATTTGCAATGAAATTACCAGAAATATCTGTTCGAAGACCAATAACAACTATAATGTTGTTTGTGGCAATCATTATAATTGGACTGGTATCCTTTCAAAGATTGCCCATAGATTTATTGCCTGAAATTGAACCGCCAATGATTAGTGTTCTTACTCAATATCCTGGTGCAAGTGCTCAGGATGTTGAAATAAATGTTACAAAAAAAATTGAGAGTGGTTTAAGTTCAATTACTAATTTGAAAAAAATAAGGTCTACTTCTATCGACAACATTTCTGTTGTTGTCTTAGAATTTGAATATGGAACAAACTTAGATGAAGCTTCCAATGATATTCGTTCAGCTCTTGAATTCACAAAAAGAAATTTACCAGAAGATGCACTTGATCCATTCATATTCAAATTCAGCACAAACATTTTCCCTGTTGTATTTCTTGCTGTAACTGCAGATGAAAGTTACGTTGGCTTAAATAAACTAGCTGAGCAGGAAATTGTAGATCCATTAAAAAGAGTAAATGGAGTAGGAACAGTTCAAGCATTTGGCGGACCAATTAGACAAATCTTAGTTCAAGTTGACCCCAAAAGATTAGAAGCTTATAACATTTCCATTCAACAAATTGGTCAAGCACTTCAATCAGAAAATATCAATCTTCCTTCTGGAACAATTAAAATGGGAAATATGGAATATAACCTAAGAGTTCCAGGAGAATTTTCTGATATCAACGAAATAAAAAATTTGGTGGTTAGTCAACAAGGCGGAAAAATTGTTTACTTAAAAGATGTTGCAAATGTCAAAGATAGTTTAAAAGACAGAACAATTAATGTTAGACTAAACGGTGGTCGTGGTTTACAAATCATTGTCCAGAAACAATCTGGTGCAAATACCGTAGAAGTTGCAAGAAATGTAAAAGCTAAAATAGAACAAATAAAAAAGAATCTTCCTTCTGATGTTAAGATAGATGTAATTGTTGATACATCTGAATATATTGTAAATTCAATCAACAATCTTGCAGAAGCAGTTCTTCTAGGTGCAGTCTTTGTATCAATTGTTATTCTTTTATTCTTAAGAAAATGGCGTGCTACATTAATTATTTTAGTGACTTTGCCTGTTTCTTTAATTGGCGCTTTTATCTATCTCTATTTTACTGGAAATACTATCAACATCATTTCTCTTTCTTCACTCTCAATTGCAGTAGGAATGGTAGTTGACGATGCAATTGTTATACTTGAAAATATTACTCATCATGTAGAACGAGGTGCAAGACCAAGAGAAGCAGCAATTTTTGGTTCATCAGAAGTTGGATTGGCTGTAACGGCATCAACATTTACAATTGTTGCTGTATTTTTCCCTTTGGTATTTATCTCTGGAATTGCAGGGATATTATTTAATCAATTAGGTTTTCTGGTTACAGTAATGATTCTTGTTTCACTTTTAGCAGCATTAACATTAATTCCAATGTTATCTGCTAAACTTTTGAAATCGAAGAAGGAAGAAAAGCCAATTCAAAATCCTTATCTCAAAAAGATTGATTCAACACTTGCAAAATTTCTTGACAAAATTGATGACTTTTATAAAGGTGTATTAAACTGGGCATTAGACCATAAGAAGACAGTAATAGTAGGAGCAATTTTAATTTTTGTCGGATCACTTGCATTAATTCCAATTGTTGGAACAGAATTTTTCCCTCGTTCTGATTCAGGTAATTTTCAATTAACATTAGAATTACAGCCGGGAATTAGATTAGAAGAAACTATAGAATATGTTAAAAAAGTAGAAGATATAATTCGAAAAGATTTTCCTGAGATTGTATTTATATCTGGTCGTTCAGGTGTGAATGATCAGGGCTTTTCAGCAATATTATTTGGACAAAGAGAAGCTGCAAACATTTCTTCAATTCAGGTAAGAACTGTTCCAAAAAATCAACGTAAGAGAACAATTTTTGAAATGGCAGACGAACTTCGTAAAAAGCTTGAAGTAATCCCCGGCATCAAGAGTTTTACTATAAATACAAGTGGTTCCATGACAATGTTAACTGGAGGTTCAAGCGCTCCTATTGAAGTTGATATTATTGGTCCAAACTTAGATGATACTTATCAATTAGCAACCCAAATCAAAGAATATATGACCAAAGTAGAAGGAACACGTGATGTAAGAATTGACATTGGAGATCCAAGACCGGAACTTCAAATCACACTTCAAAGAGACAAAATGGCACTAAATGGACTTAATACAGCTTTGGTTGCTTCTACTTTAAGAAATTATTACTATGGACTTACCCCCACAAAATACCGCGAACTTGGAGATGAATACGACATTTTCATAAGTCTGCCGCCTGAAAAGAAAAATTCCTTAGCAGACATTGAAAATCTTCCAATAAAAACTATGGCTGGAACAACTGTTAGATTAAAAGATATTGGAAGTGTTTCTCAGCAATATTCACCTCCAGAAATTCATAGAAAAGAACAGGAACGAGTAGTAGCAGTTTTATCTGATGTTGAAGGACGTTCGCTTGGTGAGGTTACAAAAGATATTCAAAATTATGTTAACAAATTACAGCTTCCTCCAAATGTATCGATTGAGTATGCAGGACAAATTGAACAGCAATCAGATACATTTAAAGATTTATCACTCTTATTGATTCTAAGTATAATTTTGGTTTACATGGTTATGGCATCACAATTTGAATCATTGCTTGACCCATTTATAATTATGTTCTCAGTTCCTTTTTCATTCTCGGGTGTTTTTATTGCATTATTTATAACTAATACTCCATTCAGCGTAATTGCTTTCTTAGGAAGTATCATGCTTATTGGAATTGTTGTAAAGAATGCAATTGTGCTTGTTGATTACACAAATATTACAAGAGCTCGAGGATATGAACTAAGAGATGCAATTATTTATGCAGGCAGAAACAGATTACGACCTGTATTAATGACAGCATTAACAACACTGCTTGGATTAATTCCGCTTGCAATCAGTAAAGGTGAAGGTTCAGAGACATGGCAGCCTCTTGGAATCTCAACTATTGGCGGCTTGTTCTTTTCTACTGTTATAACTCTAGTAATCGTGCCAGTTCTCTATTCAATTTTTGAAACAAAAATCAAACAAAAAAAAGAAATTGATTAAGGAGATAAAATGAAAGCTGTAATGATAGTTTATAATCATGGAATCACTGAAGAAGTTGATGAAGCTCTTCAGAGTTTGAATATCAGAGGATACACACGATTCTTAAATGTTCATGGACAAGGAAGTGAAAAAGGCGAACCACATTTAGGAACTCACATTTGGCCCAGCCAGAATGCAGTTGTATTAACAGTTATTAAAGATGATTTGGTTGAACCATTACTCAAAAAGGTAGAAGATATAAATAAAGAAGCTGAAGAACAGGGTATTCATGCATTTGTGTGGAATATTGAAAAAATGATATAATAAAAAATTGGAGCTGGCTGATAATTATTAAAATTGCTGATAATGATGAATTAATATTATCAGTCAGCCCCATAAATTTATTTTACTTCAATTTCTACAACTTCACCTTTGAATTCACATTTTTTATGAGTGCCATCGCAAAAAGGTTTGTTGGAAGATTGTCCGCATCTGCAAAGTGCAATTGTTTTTTGTGAAAGAACTTCTTCTTTACCGTCTCTAATGACTTTTGCTTCATTCACTTCAATTAAGTATGGACCATTTTCTGCAGCTTTTATTTTCATGTTACTTCCTCCTTTCTTATAAATTTATTAGTTCATTCCAATTTTATTATTTCAATAGAATCTTTCAAAAAAATAAAAAATAAATTTATAAGCTTTCAAGTACTCTTTTGAGTTTTGCTGCAACTTCACTTGCAACTTCTTCCAGTTCTTTATTACCTACTGCCTGCATTGATTCCATTGGATTAACAGTGCTGACCTGAACTTCCCCGCTTTCTTTTTCTTGAACAATAATATTACAAGGCAGAAGAACTCCAATATTTTCTTCTTTTGATAATGCCTTGTAAGCTAAAGGCGGATTGCATGCACCAAATATTTTATATCTCCTAAAATCTACATTTAATTTTTTCTTTAGAGTTTCCTGAACATCAATTTGAGTTAAAACTCCAAAGCCTTCTTTAGGCAATTCTTCTAATAATTTTGAAATTGCTTCTTCGAAAGTATAATTGACAATTTTTGAATTATAATATGCCATTGTATTCCCTCCTTTTTTACTTTGATATGATGATATGGCATGTTAAAGGTTTCATAATATTATCAAGCAAAAAATAACCAAACAAAAAATGTTACTACAATTATTCCAAATAAATTAATCAGAAATCCAGTCTTTGCCATATCAATAATTTTTAATCTTCGGCTGCTAAAAACAATTGCATTGGGAGGTGTTGCTACAGGCAGCATAAATGCAAATGAAGAGGAAATTGTTGCAGGAATCATAAGCAATAGTGGATTTATCTGAAGTTCAACTGACAACGATGCAAGTATTGGCAATAAAATTTGTGCAGTTGCAGTGTTTGAAGTAAGTTCTGTCAAAAAAGTTAATACGAAACACACAGAAGCAATCAATAAAACAACATTGACATTTTTAAGCATTACAAATTGATGCCCAATTAAATTTGACAATTTGCTGTCAACAAAACCTTCTGCAAGAGCAAAACCTCCACCAAATAATAAAATTATATCCCAAGGAATTTTATTTATTGCAGTATGGTCAAGAATAAAATTATAGTTGCTGTTTTTATTCTTAACAGGAATCATAAATAAAACTGAAGCCATTGCAATTGCAACTGTTCCATCATCAATAAAATCTGCTTTTGGAAAAATTTTTGACCAGCCAGGAATTTTCATTACACCAAGGTCAAGTTCTGCTCTGAATATCCACAACAAAGAAGTAATTATGAAAACAAAAAGAACCACTTTTTCTTCATAATTAATTTTTCCTAACTTATTTTTTTCATTCTTCACAACAATATCATTAATAACAAGAGAATCATTTTTATATAAAATTTTTGTTAATAAAAACCAGACGAACAAAATCATTACAATGGCAATTGGAACCGCAAATTTCATCCAGTCGCCAAAATAAATTTCCGGATTATTCGGAAAATTAATTTTATAAATTCTCTGAAAAACTAAATTTGGCGGTGTCCCAATTGGAGTAGCTATGCCGCCAACAGAACAAGAGTATGCAATCCCAAGCATTAATGCAATTGCAAAGCGAGAAATATTTTCTTCTCGAAGTTCTTCACTTAATTTATTAATAATTGCAAGTCCAATGGGCAAAAGCATTACTGCAGTTGCAGTATTAGAAATCCACATTGAAATAAATGCTGATGAAATCATAAAACCAAAAATTATTTTGGATGAAGTATTTCCAACTAAGTTAATTACATTTAATGCAATTCTCTTATGAAGCTGCCAACGTTCCATAGCAATCGCTATAATAAATCCGCCAAGGAAAAGAAAGATTGTAGAATTAATATAAGCCTGTGAAGTATCTTTTGAGGAAATTGTTCCTGTTAATGGGAAAAGTATCAAAGGAATAAGTGAAGTAACAGAAAGAGGGATTGCTTCTGTTACCCAAAGGATTGACATGAGTATTGCGATTGATGCAACTATTTCAGCATTTTTATATTCATTACCAAAATCAAAAATTAAATAAGCTGTTAGAGAAATTAATATGCTGAGAATTATCCAAAATAATTTTATTATAATTTTTTTCTTCATCTAAATTATTTTGAAGGATGAATAATGTTATAAAGTGCCGAATAATCTTTATCCGATAAATTTGCATCCACTGAATTAATCAATATTTTTCTGACACTTTCAACAATCTCTGTATTAATGCTGCTGTTTTGAAATTCCTGATAAATCAAATTAACATCTTTTAACATGTGTTTGAGAGGGAAATTTGCTTTATCAAAATCGCGTTTTAACATATTTGGTAATTTTTTGTCGAATGTAGGTGCATAGAGTGCACTCTTTCTTAATATTTCCATAAAGATATTCACATCAATTCCTTTACTTAATACATAAGCCAGCGACATACCAAATGCTGAGAGCAATGATGGAATTAACTGATTTAATGCTAATTTTAATGCAGATGCCTTACCAGGCTCTCCAACATGCAGAACAGTAGAACCAAAATTTTTTAGAATCTTTTTAACTTGACTAAAATTTTCCGAATCACATCCAACCATTACAATTAATTCACCAGCTTCTGCTTGTTGCGTACTTCCCAAAACAGGAGCTTCTATATAAACTCCACCTGCATTTTCAAATCTTTCTTTCAGCAATAAACTTTCATGTGGAGAAATTGTGCTCATTTGAATTAGAGTTTTGCCTTTAAAATTATTTTTATTCTTAAATAATACTTCTGTGATTGCATTATAATCTGTTAACATCGTAATAATTACAGGAGGTTCTTTAACAGCTTCTTCTGGCGAAGTAAAAACTTTCGCTTGATGTTTTTTTAATCTTTCTGTTTTTGAAATTGTACGATTGAATACATGTAAAGAATAATTGGCTTTTAATAAGCGAAATGCCATTGGTTCGCCCATTAATCCCGTTCCAAGAAAAGCTATTTTCATTTTTTTTCTCCGTTCTTGATTAAACTAATTAAATCATATTCAATTTCTTCTTCGCAAAAGAATGGTTCCCCATAATCTTTCCCGATTTTGAAACCATATACTTTTGCTCTTGCTTCAATGTATTTTAAAAAATTTGGTTGACTTATAAAAGTTTCTGGTTCAGTGCTGTTTGGGTTATGGAATTGTGATTCATAAGCTTTAATTGCTTGCATCTTTAATTCAAATGTATCACTTATATCAATAATAAACGAGGGTTTGGTCTCATAAGTTTGTATATAGTAAAATAATTTTTTAGGCCTATATGGACTTTGAATTTGTTCATTATCGTCTGTAACAATTTTAGGAAGTCCGGAAAAAAATATAGCTTCTTTAATCAAAAATCCGCAGCCAACATGGTCGGGATGACGATCATTAAAATATGGGGCAAAAATTATTTCTGGCTTATATTTCCTGATTTTAGATATTATCTTAATTAAATATTCTTCATTCACTTTGATTGAGCCATCCTTAAATCCAAGATTTTCTCTGTGATTAATTTTAAGAATTTCAGAGGCTTTTTGAGCTTCTTTCATTCTGATTTCTGCAGAACCCCTGGTGCCAAGTTCCCCTTTTGTCAAATCTACGATTCCAACTTTTAAGCCTGCGTTTATTAATTTAGCAATTGTTCCACCCATTGAAAGTTCAGCATCGTCGGGATGTGCTGCAAATATTAGTATATCAAGCTTCATTCATACCTCGTATAAAATTTAATTTATAATATGAATATAATTTTTTAGAAAGTAAATTCTTGAAAAAAATTTCTTTTTCGAATTATGCAAAAAAATTCTTAATAGAAATAATTATATTCGCAAAAATAAAATTAAAGATTTGATATGAATCCCAAATACGAAGCTGTTATTGGATTAGAAGTTCATGCACAATTATTAACAGATTCAAAAATATTCTGCGGCTGCTCTACAAAATTTGGTGCTGCACCCAATACTAATGTTTGCCCAGTTTGTCTTGGGCATCCCGGTGTTCTTCCAGTCCTGAATAAAAAAGTTGTAGAATTTGCTGTATTGATGGGACTTGCTACTAACTGCAGAATCAATGAAAAATCAATATTTGCAAGGAAACATTATTTTTATCCCGACCTCCCAAAAAATTTTCAAATATCTCAGTATGAAGAACCAATCTGTGAACATGGATTTATCACAATAGAATTGAAAGACGGCAAAAAAAAGAAAATTGGAATAACAAGAATTCATATGGAAGAAGATGCTGGAAAATCAATTCATGACCAGGGCTTTGATACTTTGATTGATTTGAATAGAACCGGCACACCTTTGTTAGAAATTGTAAGCGAACCGGATATAAGAACTCCTGAAGAAGCATATTTATATCTAACCAAATTAAAACAAATACTTACTTATCTTAACATTTGCGACGGCAATATGGAAGAAGGCTCATTAAGATGCGATGCAAATGTTTCGGTTAGATTAAAAGGCGAATCAAAATTTGGAACAAAAACAGAAGTAAAAAACATGAACTCTTTCCGAAATGTTGAAAGAGCACTTGAATATGAAATTGAAAGACAAATTGATTTGCTTGAAGATGGGAAAGAAGTAGTTCAACAAACATTATTATGGGATGCTGATGCAAATATTGCTTATCCAATGCGAAGCAAAGAAGAAGCACACGATTATCGTTACTTTCCCGAACCTGACTTAATGCCAGTAGTTGTAACAAACGAATGGAAAGATGAAATACTATCTAAAATGCCTGAATTACCTGATGCCAAAAAAGAAAGATTTATTAATCAATACAACCTTCCAAAATATGATGCTGAGATACTTACATCTTCAAGAGAACTTGCAGATTACTATGAAAAAATTTTAACCATTACAAATGATTACAAAGCTGCAAGCAATTGGGTAATGACTGAAGTATTAAAAGTAATTAATGAAGAAAAAATTTCTATAAATGAATTTCCAGTGAGTGCAGAAAATCTTGGCAAATTAATAGAACTAATAAATAAAAATGTAATTAGCGGAAAAATTGCAAAAGAAGTTTTCCCTGAGATGTTAAAATCAAATAAAGACCCTGAAGAAATTGTTAAAGAAAAGAATTTAATTCAGATTACAGATACATCCGAAATTGAAAATGTGATTGATAAAATCTTATCACAAAATCAAAAACAGGTTGAAGAATATTTAAGCGGAAAAGATAAAGTTTGGGCTTTCTTTGTTGGACAAATCATGCGCGAAACTAAAGGTAAAGCCAATCCACAAATTGTAAATGAACTACTTAAGAAAAAATTGGAAGAGTTAAAGAAATAAAAAGTAACTTCAGTAAAATTATTCAAAAATTTTCTCTGCTTACTTGAAATTATTTTTTATTAGTTCTCTAATTGCTTTTCTTAAATTCTCAGGTTCAATCCCTAATGAAAGTAATTTTTCAATGTTCAGCGATACATCGTGAACAATGTAAGAATAATTTTCTTCTTCCATAGTAACAGGGACTAATAAATTTTTATCAAAGCCTGCTTCTTCACAAAGTAATAAGCCTAAATCATAGCGAGATAATCTTTCTGCTCCACCAAAATTTATGATTTCACTTTTTATTTCCTTCTCAACTAATTCTGCAATCATTCTTGAAGCATCATTTAATTCAAGTGGAGAACGATATTGGTTTGTAAATAATTTTATTGGTTTATTTAATTTGAGATTTTCATACATAAAGTGAAAAAAATTTCTTGAATGGTTTAATCCAAAACCAATCAATAAAGCCTGCCGCAAAATTATATAATTATCAAAAGTCTCCTGAATTTTTACTTCACCCATCAATTTTGTTTCTGCATAAAGAGAGATGGGGATTAATTTAGAATCTTCTTTTAATAAAGAACCACGATAGCCGGCATAAACAAGGTCAGTCGAAATATAAATTAATTTTGATTTTATACTATCACATATTTCTGCAATCTTTTTTGCTGCATTTACATTAACTTCATAAACATAAGATGCAGGGTATTTTTCTGCTTTTTCTGCATTTGAAACAGCAGCTGCATGAATAACAACATCCGGCTTAAATTGAAGTAAAACATCTTGAAGTTTTTTATAATCAGTTATTGATAATTTAACAGAATTGAACTGATTGCAATTACCAATATGTTCATTATATTGTGTTAAAATATCATGATTCTTGCTTAAACTTATGTTGAGATATTGACCAAGTAATCCACTTCCTCCTGTGATAAATATTTTCATGTTGAGTCCTGTTTTTTATTTGGGAATTATTAATGAATAACTAAATCTTATAACTAAACAAAATTAATTATTATCATGTTCACATAGTATTAAATATTTTTTAGTTATTTACTAACTTTCAATACAATAATAAAGAAAGCAGGTATAAATTATGAAACATTTAATTGGAGCTCACACTTTTTTGACTAACGGACCATCATCTGCAATTGATATTGCTGAAAATCTTGGTTTTACAGCTATTCAAATATTCACAAAAAACAACAATCAATATTTTGCTAAAGACTTAACAGAAGAAGAAATAAATTCTTTCAAAGAAAAACTTAAAAATTCACACATAAAATTTGTTGTTTCACACGATTCCTATTTAATTAATCTTTGTTCTAAAGATCCGCAAGGATTAACAAAATCCAGAGCTTCATTCATTAAAGAACTCGAAAGATGTGAACAACTTGGAATACCTCACTTAAATTTTCATCCTGGCGCTCATGGAGGAATGGGCGAGGAAGATGGATTAAAATTGATTGCAGAATCTCTCAACTATATTCATGAAAAAACAAAAGGATTCAAAGTTAAAAGCATGCTTGAAACAACTGCAGGACAGGGCACGGCACTTGGTTATACTTTTGAACAGTTAAGAAAAATTATTGACATGGTTGATGATAAAGATAGAATGAGTGTCTGCATAGACACCTGCCATATTTTTGCCGCAGGTTATAACATTAAAGATCCAAAAGAATACAAAAAAGTTATAAAAGAATTTGATGACATTATTGGACTTGAACGATTGCAATGCATTCATATGAATGATAGTAAAAAGGAATTAGGTTCGAAAATTGACAGACATGAACATATTGGAAAAGGTTTTATCGGCTTAGATGGTTTTGCAAATATCATGAATGACAAAAAATTAGAAAGAGTTCCAAAAATTTTAGAAACACCTAAAGAAAAAGACCAGAAAGAAGACCTTGAAAATATTAAAGTGTTGTTGAGTTTAATCAAAAGTAAATAATCAGAGTAAAAATTTATTCATTCAATCTTAAAACCATAATTCCAGTTTGCTTTGGATTTGACTTAATGTAATCTGCAAGAGGTTTTTCAGTTATTTGAACTTTATAACCCACATTAGGTGCATGAAGCAGATGAATTCTTCCATCGTTTTCTCTAATTGCTATTCCTGTATGAGAAATATCTAAACCTTCTATATTGGTTGTAATTCCAATTATATCTCCATCTTTAATTTTGCTTTCAATTCTTTCAATATTTTTTTGAGGAATAAAATAATATTTTCGTTTCGATATACTTTTTTCAATGCGTTTTATTTCTTGTATAAACTTTTCATTATTCTTCAACATAGGATAAGAATCCAGATGAGTACTCATAAAATTAATTCTTTTTTTATAAGGTATGCCGCCGAGTTCTTTGGTAATATCTTTTCCAATTTTTCTTTTATTCATATCATAAATCCAATCAGAAAAGTAATGAAGCCGCGAAGTGTAATCTTTTAATTTGCCATTTCGATAACGAATATTTTCTAGTTCTTTAGTATAATCTTCAAATGTAGTTAATCCTTTTTTAATGCATCTTGCAAAAACAATTGAGCTCTCCAGAAATGTGTAACAGTCAAGACCAGTCAAATTTATTACGAGTTCCTCTTTATTTGTTTTGTCCAATGTATGAGCTTCGTAATCAGTTCCAATAAAACTTTTTGCAATAGTTAAGAGAACTTCATTAACAGGAAGAGATGATAAATTTTGCTTAAGAGCAATTTGAAATTTCGAATTACATATTTCTACATCTTTTTGAGTATAAATTTGAGAATGAATGTTAAGTGGAAGGAAAATTAATTCAGAAAGAAGAATCAATAAAAAAAATAAATTTATTCTAAAATTTTTATACTTCATTGAATATCTTTTCTTAAAATTAGAATGGAGGTTCTTCAATTGTTTTGAGACCTTCTTCTCCTGCAGGTAGCTGCTGTCTGTACCTATCAAGATTTTCAAATCGTGCATATTCTTTAATGAATTTTAATTTTACTTCTCCGATGGGACCATTTCTTTGTTTGCCAATAATTACTTCTGCAATTCCTTCTGTTGATTCGCCAGCCATATCTCCACTTGGGAAATTAGTAATTCCATAAACTTCTGGACGATATAAGAAAAGAACAACATCTGCATCTTGTTCAATTGAACCTGATTCACGCAAATCTGAAAGCATTGGTTTTTTGTCTGAACGCTGTTCAACAGCTCGATTCAACTGAGAAAGAGCAATCACAGGTATATTTAATTCTTTTGCAAGACTTTTAAGAGATCTCGAAATTGTAGAAATTTCTCTTTCACGGCTTTCCATAGCTGTTGAAGGATTAATCAGCTGCAGATAATCAACAATAATCATCCCAATATTTTTTTCATTTTTTAATCTTCTTGCTTTTGCGCGCAGTTCAAGAATTGATATTGCTGGTGTATCATCAATATAAATTGGTGCTTTGCTAAGTTTATAAACTGTGCGGCTTATTTTAGCTCCATCTTCTGCGCGGAATTTTCCTGTTCTAACATTGTGTGCATTAATCTTAGCTTCTGCAGAGATTAATCTTGTTGCAAGTTGAATTGTGGACATTTCGAGAGAGAAAATGCCAATCGGAATATTATGGTCAATAGCAGCATTTCGTGCTGCAGACATTGCAAATGCGGTTTTACCCATACTTGGTCTGGCAGCTACAATAATTAAATCTGATTTTTGGAATCCACCTAATAGTTCATCCAATTCATAAAAGCCTGATGGGACAGAAAATGTAGAAATATTTTTCGAATGGATTGCTTCAATTAATTCAAGAGCTTCTTTTACTGCTTTTTCCATCGGCTTGAAGGATTCTTTAATTCCTTCTTCAGATATCTGAAATATTTTTGCTTCTGCCTCATCGAGAATATCAAAAACATCTTCTCTTCCTTCATAAGCAAGATTAGCAATTTCAACAGAAGAAGTTATGAGTTGTCTTAGTATCCACTTTTCGAGCACAATTCTGGAATGATATTCAACATTTGCAGCAGAAGAAATATCCTGTGCAAGTTTACCGATGTATGCAGCACCGCCAGCATCCTCAGCTTTTCCAGATTTTTTTAATTCTTCATAAACAGAAACTGTATCGATTGGTTCATCGGCTTCGTATAATGTAGTAATTGCTTCAAAAATTATTCTGTTCTTTTTATCATAAAATGCTTCAGGTTTCAAAATCTCAATTGCTTTTGGAACTGCACTTGCTTCAATAAGCATTGCACCTAAAACAGCTTTTTCAACATCAACAGCTTTAGGTGGTTCTTTAACAGCTGCTCTTAGTTTTTCGATATCTAAATTTTCTTTCTTAGCCATACTAATTTTCTAATAATTCATCATATAATTTTTTGAATTTTTTCACATCCTCCCAGCAGCCTCTTTTCCATTGAGGATTTCTTAACAATGCTGCAGGATGATAAGTTACAAGAACTTTTATTCCATTAAATTCATAAATATTTTCACGAAGTGAAGATAAGGATAATTTTTTATTTAGTAATCCATTTGCTGCAATTCTTCCAAGACATAAAATTATTTTTGGCTTAATCAAATCGATTTGTTTATGCAAGTATGGCATGCAAGTTTCCATTTCTGAGGGTAAAGGGTCACGATTTCCTGGTGGTCTGCATTTCAAAATATTAGCGATATAAACATCATTTCTTGAAAGATTAATTGCTTTCAAAATGTCATTCAACAATTTACCAGCTCTTCCCACAAAAGGTTCGCCTTGAAGGTCTTCGTCTGCGCCGGGAGCTTCACCAATCAACATTGCATGAGCTTTTGGATTTCCAACACCAAAAACAAATTTTGTTCTTGTTTTTCCGAGCGGACATTTTTGGCATTGATTTATCATCGAATCAAGTTCTTCCAGATTTTCAGCATTCATAAAATTTTCCCGAAAAAGATTTTCATTCAAATTAATCTCTACTTTCTCTGACACTTTTAAATTATCAGTCTGTTCAACAGAAAGATTTTCATAGGAAATATTTTTAAGAGAATCAAATAAATAATCTCCAAATATTTCTTGCTGCAGCTTTAATGACTCAATTATTTTTTTTCTGATTTCACTATCCAAAGTAGTCATCTAAAAAATTTTGAAATGCACAAAATGAATTTAAGAAAATTTGAGAATTGAATGGACAAAAAAATATATTATAAAAAAATCAGCTTTTTAGATTAGCATTAAAAATTAACTGCTATCTCTAAAAAGCTGATTAAAAATTATGACTTATAGCGATATTCTAAACCGTTTTCAATTAATTCATTAATTGCTTTGATGTGCGGTTTTTCTCTCTTTTCAAATTCGAGGGATAATTTTAATTGTTCCGGATTTTCTTTATCCTCGAATTCATCATCTTCGCTTGTAACAACTGAGCTCAAGAGTGTATTAAATTCAAGTTTATACTCATCATTAATTTTACGAGCTCTTCTCGAAGCAACAACTACTGCCTCATATAAATTAGGAATTCTCTCCTTAATCTTACGCAAATCAATTGGTTTTAATGCCATATTATCCTCCTTATGATATTTCTTTTTCTATTATCTTTTTTACTTTTTCTTTAGCTACATCAAGATTTATGTTTTCGACAACATAATCAAATTTATCTTTGTAACTTAATTCCATATCTGCTCTTTCAAGTCTCTTTCTTAAATCTTCATCAGTCTCTGTATTTCTTTTTCTTAATCTTTCTTTTAATTCTTCTATACTTGGCGGAACAATAAATATTAAAACGGCATCAGGATAAACTTTTTTAATGTTTAGAGCACCTTTAACATCTACTTCAAAAATTGTTGTATAACCATTGCTAAGATTTTCATCGATAGTTTTTTTTAATGTTCCGTAGTAATAATCATAAAACTTTTCCCATTCAACGAATTCATTATTTTCAATTTTTTGTTTAAACTCATTTTCTGATATAAAATAATAATCAACCCCATCAATTTCGCCTGGTCTTTTTTTCCTTGTTGTTGCTGAAACAGAAAATTTAAATTCAGGAAAACTTTTAAGTATATCTTTAACGATTGTAGTTTTTCCTGCACCACTTGGAGCTGAGAATACAAATAATTTTGGTTTAGCCACTTTTTACTCAATATTTTGAATTTGTTCACGGATTTTTTCAATTTCTTCTTTTATCAAAATTCCAGCATGCGAAATTTCTGATGAAACCGCTTTGCTGTTAATTGTATTTGCTTCTCGATTCATTTCCTGCAGGATAAAATTTAGTTTTCTTCCTGCATCATCAGAATTTTCAATTGTATCTAAAAATAATTTTATGTGACTTCTTAAACGAACACATTCTTCTGTTACATCATATCGTTCTGAAAGTAATGCAAGTTCTGTAATCAATCTCTGTTCATTATCAATAAAACTTGATACCAACTGTCTGGCTTTTTCTTTAAAGTTCTCAAAATAGGTTTGCAAATTTTCTTCTTTAATTTTTTCAATATGTTGAACCGCATTTTCTATAATTTCAATTCTTTTTCTTATATCTTTTTCAAGCTCACTGCCTTCTGCATTACGCATCTTATTCATTTCAGCAATTGCAGTATCGATTACTTGATAAAGCAATTCCATTTCCTCATTAAATTCGTCAGGTTCACCTTTCAAAAAAAGATGCTGGAATTGAATCAAATCAGTAAATTTTATTTTATCTTTAAGTCCTGCAGCTTTTCTTATATCTTTCAACATTTTTAATGTTGATTTAACAGCTGCAGGGTCAAAAATGAAAATGTCATTTTCAATATTATTTTTTTTGAAAGTTAAACTTAGAAATACTTTTCCTCTTTTTATTTGTGACTTGACTCTCTCTCTAATTTCAAATTCCTTATCATACAAAAACTTTGGCAAGCGTAAGGAAAGTTCAAGAAATCTGCTGTTTAGACTTTTAACCTCAGCTTCAATTACTAAATCATCTTTCTGAGCCGAAGCTTTTCCATAGCCTGTCATGCTTGAAATCATCAAGAAACTCCTAAAAAGTAGCTACAAAATTACTCAAAATTATATTTATCAACAAAGTTGAAAAACATTCTTAAAATATTTGTTTTTAGAAAGCTTCGCCTATACCGATATGAAATTGAAGCAAATCTTTTAAGAATTTTTTTGACGATATATTTTTTTTATTTGTTGGGTCATATAATTTTATTCCAAAATCAAGGCGAATTGGAGCAAAATCAGAGTAATATCTTAAACCAAAACCGCCTGCTACTGCAATCTCATTAATTTTAGCATTTTTATAATCATTCCAAGTATTTCCGTAATCCAAAAATAAAACAGAACCAATTTTTCCAAACAATCGATTTCTAGTTTCAATTGAACCTTCAAGCAAAAAGAATCCACCTGTCGGGGCTCCTTTTTCAAGAATTGCTTCCAAATCTTCGAGTGAAATTTGATTAATATTTTCGATTGGAAGCAATTCCTGCTTTGGAACCAATTGTCTTGTGTTCCATCCTCTAACTGAATTGCTGCCGCCGGCGTAAAATCTTTGATTCAATGGTATGTTCGATTTATCACCTCGTAATGTAAAAATTTGTCCAATCTTAAATTTTGAGCCTAAAGAATTTTCAGAAGATTTATAAACAGGCAAGTAAACTGTTGTTGTGAAAAGAGCTTTAACATATAATGGTCTTGAAAATTCAGAATGAATTAATCTTGTAAATAAATAAGGGATTGAATTAGCTTCCTCTAATAAAAAATTCAATGAATATCCTCTTGTAGGAAAGAAAATGTCGTTAGTCTTATTTGCTCCTAATAAAATTCCAAGAATTGCATTTGTGCTTGCTGTTGGAAGTTCTCCACCAAGAACATTATAGACCAGATTTTTTGAAATTGAATCTGCTGCCTCAGGTGAATAATTGTAACGCTGATAATAACGGGTAAGTAGACTAATTAAATATTTATCTTTATAAGTATATTCTGCTCTTTCAACTGTAATATATGTGTTAAATGAATTCAGATAAGTATGAGCTGGAAGTTCGAAATCAAAGCCAAGTCGTGCACCATACAACAATGAATTGTATTCAAGTTTTCTTTTTTGTGCGGTGATGTATGATTCTATTTTTGTACTTATTTGTTTACCGAATAAAAACGGCTGTTCAATACTGATTCTTGCATCACCATAACCAAAAATAGTTGAATCAGCAAAAGAAGGATGTCGAATAAATTCAGAAACATTTTGAGCTGCTGCAGATGAATTTATTCTGAATTTTCTTGCATCACCAAGAAAATTTTTTTTAGTAAATCCTATTCCCAAACCAAGATTAAAAGTGTTATCCTCATTGTTAATAATTAATTCCGGCGATAATTCATGCAGCATTCCAATATCTGCACTAATAATCAAAGGAACTGTATTTCCCAAAGTATCTGAAATGATACTGTTAATTACAGAGGATGTAAACAAATCTGTTCTGTATAATCTAATTTGTCCTCGTTGTATATCATAATTGCTGTAATATTGTCCGGGTTTAATTCCAACAATTTCTTTAAGCAAATCATCTCCAACAAAATCTTTACCACTTCCGGTTTTGGATGTATAGATTTCTCTAATAATATATCTTTTCCCCGGATTAAAATTAATTTGCAC
The DNA here is from genome assembly GCA_037481715.1 of Melioribacteraceae bacterium. GTDB lineage: Bacteria > Bacteroidota > Ignavibacteria > Ignavibacteriales > Melioribacteraceae > Rosettibacter. The sequence continues at coordinate 107,804 of JBBFLD010000008.1, read as the reverse complement.
ATCAACAATATTTTTCATTGTATCCACAACAATTTCAGGAATATCATTAACAGCAAGCATATATCCATTATCACGCAAATAATTAATTACTCCATTTTTATAATCTTCCACTAACTGATCCTTGTAAATTTTGTTTGTATCGATTTTAGTTTTGTTATAAATATTTTCTTGAAATTCTTGTGGAATTGAATCTAACCCATTCAATTTTAGTGAATGAAATTTTGCAGGTTCACCTTCATCTATTTTAAAAATTAAGACTGCAGATTTTTTATCTTCAGATATGATGTAATTCGATTTAATCTTTACTTTGAAAAATCCATTTGACAAATAAAACTGTTTCAGTGCAGAAATATCAGACGGAACGATGAGTGAATCAAAATATGAAGGTTTATCGCCGAGACTTGTGAATTTATGCAGGAACTGCGAAATCCAGTTCGGTGATTCTTTAGACAAAATAACAGCTGATAATTCAGATTTAGAGAATGAATTGTTACCAATAAATTCTATTTTCTTTAGCTCAATGTTATTTCCGTTTTGAGCAAAGATGTTTATAGCAAAAAGCAGAAGAAATATTTTTGTTAATAAAATTTTCAAATTACTTTTTTCAATAAGTGATTTTAACTGGTGTACCAATTTTTACAACCGAATATAATTCATCAATATTTTTATTGCTTACAGCTATTGAGCCGTTTGTCCAATTAAATGTAAATGGAAGATTCCTAAAAATAAAATCATATTCACCAATGCCATGAATTCCAATATTCGAACCAAGTTTTGTATCTGCCGGAGGACAATCATTTCTTTTTAATGCTTCTAAAATTCTAACACATTCATCTTGAGAAATGTAACCTTGTTTGAGAGCTTCTGCTGCATCTTTTTCGTTTGGATAATTTAGTTTTAAGAATTTGTGATATTTTGAGTGAACATCAATGTCACAAATATGATATTCTCCTATTGGAGTTACAAAATCATTTGCGGATGTTTTAACTATGCTGTTATTTTTTCCAAAAACTGCTTTATATGTCTTAACAAGAATTTTATCAGAATAAAGTTCCAGCTTAAAATTTCTTCTGTCAATTCTTATCCATGCATTTTCAAATTTATTAATGCCTTTGATTTTCATTGCATCTTTTAATTCAATCTCTCTCGAATTAAGAAGTAAGCCGTAACATAATAATCCAATAAAAAAAATTATTATGCTTGAACTTATGTATAAAATATTCTTAAGCACTTTTTATTAATGAATTTTGTGAGTGCTGTTAATTTATATTTATTAAAATTATTGTGCTGATTATTGAATAATAAATTAAGAGCGAATCAAGTGATTCGCTCCTTGAATTATAAAGTAAGTATAAAATTATTACTTAGCATTTTCTGCTTCAACTACAGCGATTGCAGAAATATTGATAATGTCTCTTACAGTATCCCCTTTTTGAATCACATGAACAGGTTTTTTCATTCCAACCAGAATAGGACCAATTACAATTGCATCTGTTAATCTTTGCAATAATTTATAAGCTATATTGCCAGCATCAAGATTTGGGAATATTAAAACATTAGCACCACCTTTAAGATTAGAAAATGGAAATTCATTTTCAATTTTTTCTGGAACAACTGCTGTATCAGCCTGCATTTCGCCGTCAATAATTAAATCGGGTCTTTTTTCTTTAACAATCTTTACAGCTTGTGCAACTTTTTGCGATTGCGGATATGGGGCACTTCCAAAATTACTGAATGAAAGCATAGCAATCTTCGGAACTATATCGAACATCTTAACAGTTTCTGCAGTATTAATTGCAATTTCTGCAAGTTGTTCTGCTGTTGGATCAACATTAACAGTTGTATCTGCGAAGAAAAATATTCTTCTTTTAATTATTACGATATACATTCCAGAAACAATTTTAACTCCTTCTTTAACACCAATACATTGAAGAGCGGGACGAATTGTTTGAGGATAATGAGATGTTAATCCGCTAAGTAAAGCATCAGCATCACCAAGCTCAAGCATCATGGAACCAAAGTAGTTAGGTATTTTCATCATATTCACTGCATCTCGTTTTGTTATTCCTTTTCTTTGACGCTTTTTATAAAATTCTTCTGCATAAATTTCTGCTTTAGGAGATTTTTCCGGATCAATTACTTCAAAAATTTTTTCATCATAACCTAATTCTTTGATTTTATTTTTTATAACATCTTCATTTCCTAAGAGAATTGGTAGACCAATATTTTCGTCATAAACAGAAAATGCAGCATGAATAATTTTTTCTTCTTCGCCTTCTGGATATACAATTCTCTTTGGACTTTTACGAGCTTTATGAACCATTACTCTAACAATTTCAGTTGAGAATCCCATTCTTTCCTGAAGCTGTTCAATGTAAGCATTCATATCTTCAATAGGCTTGCGTGCAACTCCAGTATCCATTGCTGCTTGAGCTACTGCAGGAGCAACATACCATAAAACTCTTGGGTCAAATGGTTTTGGGATAATATATTCTGGACCAAAAGAAAATTCTTTACCACCATAAGCATTGATTACTACTTCAGGAACTTTTTCTTTTGCAAGTCGAGAAAGTGCCATAGTAGCAGCCATTTTCATTTCTTGATTAATTTTTCTTGCACGAACATCAAGTGCCCCGCGAAAGATAAATGGAAATCCAAGAACATTATTTACTTGATTGGGATAATCACTTCTACCCGTTGCCATTATAACATCTTTTCTTGCATCAATTGCATCTTCATATTTAATCTCAGGGTCTGGATTTGCCATTGCAAACACAATTGGATTTTTTGCCATCGATTTTACCATTTCTTTAGAAACAATATCTCCTTTCGACAAACCAATAAATACATCAGCCCCTTTCATTGCATCTGCTAAATCTTTATAAACTTCATCCTGAGCAAATTGAACTTTATATTTATTCAAATCTGTTCTCTTTTTGTTAATGTGCCCTTTAGTATCGAACATAGAAATATTTTCTCTTTTAACACCTGCAGCAATATACATATTGCAGCAAGCTATTGCAGATGCACCTGCACCGGATACAACTATTCTTAATTCAGATAATTTTTTACCTGCAATTTCTGCTGCATTAATTAAAGCAGCACATGAAATTATTGCAGTACCATGCTGGTCATCATGAAATACTGGAATGTTCATTGTTCTGATTAATTCTTCCTCAATCTCAAAGCATTCAGGAGCTTTAATATCTTCAAGATTAATTCCACCAAAAGTTGGTTCAAGTAATTGAACAGCTCTGATAACTTCTTTCGGGTCATGTGTATTCAATTCAATATCAAATACATCAATGTCAGCAAATCTTTTGAACAAAACTCCTTTCCCTTCCATAACTGGTTTGCCTGCATGTGGACCAATATCTCCCAAACCCAAAACAGCCGTTCCATTTGAAACAACTGCAACAAGATTCCCTTTGGCAGTATACTTATAAACATCTTCTTCATTCTTTTCAATTTCTCTACACGGCTCTGCTACTCCAGGTGTGTAGGCTAATGACAATTCACGAGCAGTATAGCATGGTTTGGTCGGTATAACTTCAATTTTGCCTTTTCGACCTTCACTGTGATACTTTAGTGCTTCTTCTTTAGTGATAGACATAGAAAAACTTCCTTGAATTAATTTTCAAATAATAATTCAATGTTCCTTTGGTTCTAAAATATGTATTAACTTTCAAATAAAAAAAGTTTTTGTATTGAGGAATTAGTAATCTTTAGGAATAATCTTAAAGAAAAATTTTTTTATTAAAGAATAATTTTAATTAATTAATCCATATTCTTAGTCTGTGATTATTATGTTATAAATTGATTTTAGAACATCAAAAGAATATTTTTGAAACTAAAAGGAATTAAAAATGAAAACTGAAGAAATTATTCGAAGTGTTCCAAAAGTATTGCTTCATGACCATTTAGATGGTGGTCTTCGCCCTCAAACTGTAATCGAATTAGCGAAAGATATTAAGTATAATAAATTACCAACTACAGACCCTGAAGAACTACGAGAATGGTTTCATCGAGGTGCAAATAAAGGAAATCTTGTAGAATATCTTCAAGGTTTTGAGCATACATGTGCTGTAATGCAAACAAAAGAAGCCCTCTTTCGTGTTGCATACGAAATGATGGAAGATATGAAAAATGACGGTGTATGTTATGTGGAAACTCGCTTTGCACCGGTTTTCCACACTCAAAAAGGATTATATTATGAAGACATTATCAATGCAGTTCTTGAAGGTCTTGAAAAAGGCAAGCAAGATTTTGGAGTTGGTTATGGATTAATTTTATGCGGTATGAGAAATATGAAAAACACTCTTGAGATTGCAGAACTTGCTGTTAACTTTCGCAGGCATGGAGTTGTGGGTTTTGACTTAGCTGGAGAAGAAGGCGGATATCCTCCTAAAAAACATCTTGAAGCTTTTCAATTTATAAAGCAGAAAAATTTTAACATTACTATTCATGCTGGAGAAGCTTTTGGAAAAGAATCAATTTGGCAGGCAATTCAAATTTGCGGTGCACATAGAATTGGCCATGCAACAAGATTAACTGAAGATATTGTTTTTGATAAAGATGGAAATGTTGTAGCACTTGGTGACCTTGCTCAATATATACTTGATACACGTCTTCCTCTCGAAATAAATTTGCTTAGCAATGTTCATACGGGAGCAGTCGATAGACTTGAAAATCATCCATTCATAAAATTATACAAAGAAAAATTTCGAGTTTTTCTTAATACAGACGACAGATTAATGAGCAACACAACACTTACAAAAGAATATTTAATTGCAAGTGAAATGTTCGGATTAAATCTTGATGACATAGAAAAACTTAATATCAATGCTATGAAATCATCCTTTATTCCATACAAAGAAAGACTTCACTATATTTATAATGTTATCAAACCAGGTTTTCAAAAAATGAGAGAAAAACTTCTATCACTAAAGGCATAAGAATTATGGCAAAACAATTATTTAAGAATTACACATATCACTTCGACAAAAACGAAAAAAAATTGCTGGAAACTTTCTGCAAAACTTTATTAAAACAAATGAGTGCTGATGAAAAATTTTATGGAGATATCCGAGCATTTAATTCTATAATTGACAAATTAAATGAATCAACTGATGAAATTAAATTCACGAAAGAAGAAAAAACAAAACTTGTATTTAGATTAAAAGAAAATGTTGAACACATCGAAAGACAATTAAAGAAATCAGGATTTATCAAAAGATGGCTTTTGAAATCTGTTTACAATCAATATAAAAATTTATTACAAAATCATTTTAACGATTAAAAAATGTTACAAAGAATAATTAAAGCTCCCCGAGGCAGTGCATTAACCTGTAAAGGTTGGATACAGGAAGCTGCCATGAGAATGTTAATGAATAATCTCGACCCCGAGGTTGCCGAAAAACCAGATGATTTAATTGTTTATGGTGGTTCAGGCAAAGCTGCAAGAAACTGGGAAGCTTACGATGCAATTATTAATTCATTAAAAAATCTTGAATCAGATGAAACACTTTTAATTCAATCAGGAAAACCAGTTGCAGTTTTCAAAACATATTCTGATGCACCACGTGTAATAATTTCTAATGCGATGCTTGTTCCTGCCTGGGCAACCTGGGATGAATTTCGAAGACTCGATGCACTTGGCTTAACAATGTATGGACAGATGACTGCTGGAAGCTGGATTTACATTGGCACTCAAGGTATTCTTCAAGGAACTTATGAAACATTTGCAGCTTGTGCTCAAAAACATTTTAATGGAAGTCTTACCGGCAAATTTTTATTAACAGCAGGATTAGGAGGAATGGGCGGTGCACAACCACTTGCTGCTACGATGAACGGCGCTGCATTCCTTGGTGTTGAAGTTGACCGCTCCCGAATTAAAAAAAGAATTGATACAGGCTACCTTGATTTGATGACAGAAGATTTAGATGAGGCATTAAAAATTGTTCTTGAAGCAAAAGAAAATAAAAAACCTGTATCAGTAGGTTTGCTTGGAAACGCAGGCGAAGTTCTTCCAAAAATTCTTGAAAAAAATATTACTCCTGATATTGTAACTGACCAAACTTCTGCTCATGATACTTTAAACGGATATGTCCCAATGGGGATGAGTTTCGAAGAAGCACTTGAGCTTAGAAAAACCAATCCCAAAAAATATATTGAACTTGCAAAGAAAACTATAGTAGAACATGTAAAAGCAATTCTTGAATTTCAAGCACGCGGAGCCGTAGCTTTTGATTATGGAAATAATATTCGAGGTGAAGCTAAAGAAAATGGAGTTGAAAATGCTTTTGATATTCCTGGATTTGTTCCGGAATATATTCGTCCACTCTTTTGTGACGGCAAAGGTCCTTTCAGATGGGCAGCTTTAAGCGGCGACCCAAACGACATTTATGAAACAGATAAAGCAGTTATTGAAACTTTCCCAGAAAATAAATCACTCGTAAGATGGATTGAACTTGCTCAAAAGAAAGTTCATTTTCAAGGACTGCCTGCAAGAATTTGTTGGCTTGGTTATGGTGAACGAGCAAAAATGGGAAAGATCTTTAATAAACTTGTTGCCGATGGAAAAGTTAAAGCACCAATTGTTATTGGAAGAGATCATCTTGATTGTGGTTCAGTTGCCTCCCCAAATCGTGAAACAGAAGGAATGATTGATGGAAGTGATGCAATAGCAGATTGGCCAATACTTAATGCATTATTGAATGCCATTGGTGGTGCAAGCTGGGTTTCAGTTCACCATGGTGGTGGAGTAGGTATTGGCAAATCTATTCATGCTGGAATGGTTATAGTTGCAGATGGAACTAAAGAAGCCGAAGCTCGTATTGAAAGAGTTTTAAATTATGACCCAGCAATGGGAATTGTTCGTCATGCAGATGCTGGTTATAAACAGGCAATCGATAATGCAAAAAAATTTGGCATTAAAATTCCAATGATAAAATAAAGGGGTAAAAATGAAAGTATTAATTGCTGACAAATTTCCCGAACAATTTATTCAGCAGCTTAAAGATAATGGAGCAGAAGTTATTTATAACCCAAAACTTGGAGAAAAAGATTTACCAGAAGCAGCAAAAGATATTGATTGTATTGTGGTAAGGTCAACTATAGTTAATGCAGAGACAATTGAAAAGGGAGAAAATCTAAAATTGATTGTTCGAGCAGGTGCTGGTGTTAACAATATTGATATTCAGGCTGCAAACAAAAAAGGTGTTGCAGTTTCAAATTGTCCAGGCAAAAATGCAATAGCAGTAGCAGAACTTACTATTGGATTAATGATTTCACTCGACAGAAGGATTCCACACAATGTAATTGATTTCAAACAAGGCAAATGGAATAAAGGTGAATATTCAAATGCTCAGGGATTGTTTGGAAAAACATTGGCTATTATAGGTTTTGGAAATATTGGGAAAGAAGTTGCAAAACGTGCTCTGGCTTTTGGTATGAATGTTTATGCAAAAGACATAGTAAAAGTTGACTATGAAGGTGTTAAAGAATTTTCAAACTTTGAAGATGTATTGCCAATTGCGGATGTAATTTCTGTTCATCTTCCTGCTACACCAGAAACAAAAAATTTATTCAATGAAAAATTGTTTAGCTTAATGAAAAAAGATGCAATATTTATCAATACATCCCGAGCAGATGTAGTTGATGAAGATGCATTAATCAATGCTGTAAAAGAGAAAAACTTGAGAGTTGGATTAGATGTATTCAAAGGCGAACCAGAAGAGAAAACTGGAAATGTAACTTCAAAACTTCAGGAATTAGATAATGTTTATGTTACTCATCATATTGGGGCTTCAACCGAACAGGCTCAAATTGCAGTAGCTGAAGAAACTGTTAAAATTATATTAAACTATTTGAAAGATGGAACAGTGTTAAATTGTGTTAATAAAAAATAATAATGCACAATATTTAGTATGTAGATCGTTTTTCAAAATTAATATTTCAAAAACCGCCATAAGTAAAAAGATAAAACTCTTGCAAATTCTTTACGAGCTTTTCACTCATGGCGGTGAATTTTTATTTTATCAAAATCATCTTCTTAACGGCAAAATTATTTCCTGCTTTTAATGTGTAAAAATACACACCGCTTGTAAGATTATACTTTTCTGCTGAAAATTCTATTTCATATTTACCTACTCCTTTAAATTCATTTACAAGAGTTGCTACTTCTCTGCCAAGTATATCAAAAACTTTTATGGTTACGAAATCTCGTACAGGTAACTGATAACTTATTACAGTTGTGGGATTAAATGGATTGGGATAATTCTGAAATAGATTAAATTCTTTTGGTAATGATTTATCATCAATACTTGTAAAAATTCCATCTGATACAAACGTTGTTACGCTTTCACCTTCAATTGTAAAAGTAAAACTATTATCATTAACACTTATATCGTTACCTCTTTCACAATTTTTTGTTTTGGTTGTAATATAAGGTGTAAATTTATTTGCTGTTTTATCTTTCAAAACAAATGTTTGATTTATTGTGCTCCCTGTATTTACAACAACAATAACTATTTTATTGTTGCTTTTATATGCACTTGTATAAACAAAAATCCCTTTTCTTGGGTCAACATTATTTGCTAATGTATTATATACACGTATAAATCCTGGACGAATAAACCTTGAAAAATGAGACATAATATAACCACGTTTTGATACTTGAGAATTCTCAAGTATAGGTCCATAATATCTTACAATATACCACCATATATATGCATTCATGCCTGCAATCATACAATCATGTATTTCTTTTCCTGTAGCTAAAACTTTTTGCCATGATGTATCTGTATCAAGATGCTCGGTCATCCATAATTCTTTACCTTTACTCTTTGCAAGAGGATAAGGAGCCAATCCACCGCCATAGATATGACCACCAATTATATCAACATTTTTTACAGCAATCGAATCATTAAGAATTGCATCTGATATTGTTCTTATAAACTGAAATGACTCTGGTGCAATTATTTTTGTACCTATCACAGGAGCATTTTCTCTAAGAAATTTTACCATTTCTGATGCTGTCCAATCACATGATTCGTAATCTACAGTAATATCTGGTTCATTTTGAACTGAAACTGCATAAATCGGAACTCCATTATCAGCCATAAAATCTACAAATGATTTTAAGTGTAAAGCATAATCATCATAATATTCATCTAGTAATCTACCTCCAACAATGTTGTTATTAGATTTCATATTTGCAGGTGGCGACCATGGAGAAGCAATAATTTTTACTCCCATTGAATGTGCAGCTTTAGCAGTTGATACATTCAAAGCAAATTCGTTTTTGTTGCTTGGAAGTCTTAATCTTAAAATTGTAAAACCTAATTGTCCATCATCTGTTCCAAAAGCTTTTTTAATTTCTTCTGATTTCATATCCGGACGCCAGGGTAAAATATTTGCAGCTCAAAATCCTTGTATTACTTGATCTGTGCTATCTAAATAAATCACAACTGGATTATTGGATTGAGCATACAAATAATTGCATTGACCAATAATAAGAAAAAAAGTAAGTAATAAGGTTTTCATAATTTTCTTTAACATTAATAACCCCGCTTTTTAAAATTAAGATGCATTAGATAATCCATATCTTTGCATTTAATTGATTTTATAAATATTAGTTATAAATTTATAAATGATAGCTGCTAACTCTAAGAACATTGAAATAAATTACTTCATATACATCATCTTCTTAATTGCAAAATTATTCCCTGCTTTCAAAGTATAAAAATATACTCCACTTGAAAGATTATATTTGTCTGCAGAAAATTCTATTTCATATTTACCTGCTTCCTTAAATTCATTTACAAGAGTTGTAATTTCTTTGCCAAGCATATCAAATACTTTTATTGTTACAAAATTTCTTTCCGGTAATTGATAACTTATTACTGTTGCCGGATTAAATGGATTGGGATAATTCTGATTTAATGAAAAATCTTTTTGATGATTTTTTTCAAATTTAAGATCAGTAGAGATTTTTACAAGATTTTGAATTGCATACTCTAAATTAGTTCTTGCTTTTTGAAGAGTATCTGCTGCTGAAGTAGTATAGGAATAATTTTGTTTCATTGCATTTTTAGCATAATAAAGTGCAGAACTAAAATTAAGCCATGAATGTGAGGTATACTCATTTTCTTTTAATGAATCGGAATAAGCAATTAAAGAATCTAATTTATTGTAATTAATTCCTACAGAAACAACTGAATAAAATGCAGGTTTGCATTGATTATTGATATCCCAAAGCGATGAAGATTGATTTGTTTTGAAAGTATACTGGTCATTCAATCCATCTTTCGAAACACTGATAATTTTACCTCTCCCAGAAAAATAACTTCTTTCGACAAAACATTTAAACAATTGTGCATATTGATTAGCCTGCTGCTGCAATATAAAAGAAGAAGGATTTGCACTTCCAGCAGTTACATCAAGTTCTGTAACAGCCATTTCATTACAAATTGGATAAAATTTATTATAAGATGCAATCCATTGAGATGCGGTTGGAGAAGTTAGTGCATCGTGTTCCTGCATACCAATTCCATCTAAATATCCAGCTTCAAATATTGGTTTGCATATTCTTACAATACCGTCTGCTTTTGAAGGGAGATGAGTATTATAATCATTATAATAAAGTTTAATTTGAGTTTCTCCATATTCAACAGTGTATTTGCGAGTCAACTCAAATGCTTTCATTATGTAACTATTATCCCCAAATGTTAAATACCATTCACTATCTGTTGTTCTATCAGTGCCATTATCATTTACAGCTTCGTTGACAACATCAATTGCAGATAGTAAACCTGGCCAACCTTCATGAATTAATCTTATAACTTCTTTAATATAATTTTCCATTCGTTGAATCATCTTTTCTTTGCTTAAGCGAGGTCCATTTGCAGTATAACCTGAGCGAAAAAACTCTGCTGGAGTTTGACTATGCCAAACTAATGTATGCCCTCGAAATGTAAACCCTTGTCTTTTTGCCCAATTTAGTTGTGCAATTAAATCGGCATTAAATCTTACAACTGGATGAGTATCTACATAATCTTTGTCCGATGCATTATTGTAAGCAGATGCACTTGCAGCAATATCCACAGTATATTGAGGCTTCATATTGTTCCCGGGCGACATACTGTTCATATGATATTTAATTAAATATCCTCCATTTTTAGAAACCACACTTGACTGACCGGGAACTACAGGGTCAGTAGGTAAACCTATATGTCTGTAAGAAAGCAAACAACCTATATAAAAATCTTTAGCAAATACATCTTTCAATGCTGGAACGTTTGTTTGAATTGTATCTGATTGTGCAAAATCTTTTTTACTAAAAATCATTACAATGATAAAAATGATTGAGATAATTTTTTTGAAATAATTCATTTCATCACTCCCTTAGATGCAAAATTTTTAATTAATACTGAAGAGAAATCTTAATAAGTTTTGCTTTGGTGTTGTATTATAAATTCTGCAACATCTTTTAATGTAGCTACCCAGATGTCTTTTTCATTTTCTTTTAGAAATTTCAGTAATTGTCTATGAGCTTCAGATGAAACGTTGATAGAATGTTCTCCTCCAACTCCATGGAAAAGAAAAACAATTAATGCATTCTCAGCAATTGCTTTTTTAACTAAGTCAATTAAATCTGAACCTGATTGATTATTTACAACAAAACAACCGATGTTGAATAAATCAATCTCATCAATTTTTTGATATAAAAAGTTGACACCTCTCGCAGCGATAAATTCGTTTTTAATAAAATCAACATAAGAAGAATCACCAGCTTTCATATCACCACATGGATATGCAAAAGTTCTGACTTTTTGCCCATCAACAGCTTCAAGTAAAACATTATTCATCAGAATTTCATCTTCAATTCTTTTCAAAGAATATGTATTCAAATCATATTCTGGTTGAACCCATTCACGACCTTTCAAATTTCCAATACAAGGATGGAATAAAGTATGATTGCCAAGTTCGTGGCCCTTACTTGCTGCAACTGCCCAATCTTTTAAGCGTTCTCTAAATCCAGAAGCTAAACCAAAAACATAAAATGTTCCTTTGAAATTCAGTGAGTCAAGCAATGGTATGACATTATCAAGATGAGTATTTAATGCATCATCATAAGTTAAAACAACTGCACATTTTTTGTTATTCCATACATTGTCTTGAGCATTCAAATTATCAATACTCAAGAAGGGAAAAATTATCAAGTAAAGAAAAAATATTTTAAAAAATTTTTCTGTCTTCATAATTAGTCTTCTAATTTTATTTTGATGAAAAAATAAGAAGCTTTATTAGGAATTAAAGAAACAGCAACACCTCAATAAGATATTTTCAATAAAACAACAGCCTGCCCATTAAATAATGGACAGGCTGCTTTTACTTAAGCACAATAAATTTTACTTCATTAGGACTAACTTCTTAACGCTTACGAAATCACCAGCCTTCAGTGAGTAGAAGTAAACACCTGAAGAAAGATTTGAAGCGTCGAAGTTAACCTTATAATATCCAGCCTGTAGATTATCATTTACCAATTCAGCAACAACTCTGCCCAGCACATCATAAACAGTGAGTTTTACATTTTCACTCTTAGGCAGACCAAATTCAATTGTTGTTGTTGGGTTAAATGGATTTGGATAATTCTGATTGAGAACGTAATCTGTTGGAATTTCTCCAGCAGCTAATTCTCTTACAGATACAATTGAATCTGGTACAACTATCGGTGAACCCATATCAACTTGAACATCATACAGATTAAGTTTTACTGCATTTGCAAGATTGCTGAGTGCAAAATTGATGCTGTTAATTTTCTTAACGCTGTTCTTACTGTCATAAACAATTCCGCCAAAATTATATGAACCACCTTCTTTCCTAATCAAGAAACGAACTTCAGTTTTACCAGATTCTTTGGGTTGAATTGAAAATGCGAAATCATACATTCCTGCTGTAGCAACAGCATTCTTTGGTTTTTGACGAATATCAGAAATTACATAATTATCTACACCAAGCGTTTCGAGCCATGCATTATTTACAATAACCCCAACTGTACCAGAGCTGTTTCCATCACCCCAATAAGTTAATTGATTATTTCCGCTGTGTGGTATGAAAAGGTAGCCAGTATTACCTGATTCTGAACCGCTCCATTCATATCCACTTTCTGTTTGATTTAGTCTACCAGGATTTGGATTGTAAGTTAATCCAATTCTTAATGATGACCAGCCTTCAAAGCCTCCGCCAATTAATTCCATTTTACCAGTAACAATCAAAGCTTTCTTTGTTGTTAAGTCTATAGGATCAAAGAATCCGCCTCTAATTGCAGACCATCCAAATGACTTTCTATCACCAGAAATTGTAGCATTACCAATTACATCACCTGGAGTTAATTTCCAGCCGCCCGTTTTTGCACCTATGAATCCCCAGCTTTCAACATAATAAGCCTGCCATGGAGCTTCTGGAACAACAATAGGATCACCCATATCAACCATAACATCTTCAAGATACATTCCTGTTATTGGATTACTTGAATTCAATGAGAAACATACTCCATTAAATGTTGGAGCTATTGTTGTTGTATCTATTAATGTTCCACCCCACCAGTAGCTATTATCTTCTTTAATCATATAAAATCTTAATTCTTTTGTGCCATCAGCTTTTGGTTGAACAGAAATTGCAAAATTATATGTACCTTTGCTAAATGTTGCACCTGATGGTTTTTGATATACAGGTCCTAATGATAAATTATTTCCATAGGTACTAATCCAGTTACCATTTCTAACAACACCAACATGACCAGCACCGCCTGCGGCCCATCCTGGAAGTTCATTAGCATTGCTTTGAGGTGTTAACAGATATCCTCTTGCATAATTTTCTCTGCCAGTCCATGCAGCATCTGGAGTACCTTTATTTGAAAGTGTTTTTGCGCTATCATGGTAAAAGATGCCATATCTCAAAGCACTCCAAGTACTTGGGTCTGCTCCTTCGAATCTAATTTTTCCTGTTACTATAACAGCTTTTTTAAGAGTAGCTGTAACTGGTTCAGGAAATCCACCACGAATAGTAGACCAAACACCGCCTGTAGTGATGCCTGAACTACCAGCTTTTGCTTTTATTCCTGCATTACCTACAACATCACCTGGAACAAATTCGGCTGAGGAACTAAATCTTACTAATTTACCCCAATCTTCTACATAAAAAGCTTGCCATGGTGCTTCTGGAACTTCAATAGGAGCACCAAGATCAACCATTACATCTTCCAGATACATTCCTTTCAAAGGATTATTTTCTGCGCCATTTCCACCATTTAATCCAAAGCATACACCATTAAATGTTGCTGGTATCCATGTTGTGTCAATAAGAGTACCGCCCCACCAATAGCTGTTATCTTCTTTTATTACATAGAATCTTAATTCCTTTGTGCCATTGGCTTTTGGTTGAACAGAAATTGCAAAATTATAAGTACCAGCCCCAAAAATAGCACCGGTTGGTTTTTGATAAACCACACCTAATGAAAGGTTGTTGCCATAAGTACTAATCCAATTACTATTTCTAACTACTCCAACCATACCAGCACCACCTGCAGCCCAGCTTGGTAATTCATTTGCACCACTATGCGGGATTAATAAGTATCCTTTTGCATAATTTTCTTTTCCAGACCATGCAGCATTAGGAGAATTTGCATCATTTAATACACCTGCACTATCGTGCTGGAATAATCCCATTCTTAGCCCGCTCCATGTGCTTGGTCCAGCCCCTTCAAATCTAATTTTTCCTTTAACAATAATTGCTTTTGAAACTGTTGCAGTTACTGGTTCTTTAAATGCACCTCTAATTACTGTCCATCCTTGATTGCTTGGTATTTGACCACCATCTTTTCCTTTAACACCTGCATTACCTACAACATCACCTGGAACAAATTCAGCGGTTGGACTAAATCTTACAAGTTTACCCCAATCTTCTACATAATAAGCCTGCCATGGAGCTTCAGGAACTTGAATTGGACTACCAAGATCAACTCTTACATTATAAAGCATAAATGCTTTCATTTTTGTTGTTATACCATCTCCAACACCAAAGCAAATCCCATTAAATTTAGTTGTAACTTGTTGATTGTCGATAACAGTTCCACCAAACCAGTATTTTTTATCTACATGATACATATACCAACGAATTTCATTTGTGCCATTAGGCAATGGCTGAACAGAGATTGCAAAATCATACTTACCCGCAGCAATTTCTGCTAAAGCTGGTTTTTGTGTTATGATAGCAATTGGACCACCGTTATTAGTCCATGTGCTATTCCAGCCTGTACCACCATTTATTGTCCATATTGTTCCTGCACCACCAGCACCATTTGCTATATCAGTTCCTGCTGAACGAGGAGTAAACTCGTAACCATAGTGAACTCCGGTTCCAGTCCATCTTGCTGAATCAGTATATTGTTTAATTAATTGACCTTCATCAGTCCAATAAGTTAATGCATAACGAAGAGGAACATAACTTGCACCTGGACCATCTCCAACATATTCAAATTGACCTGTTACAACAATTGCTTTTTCAGTTGTAGCTTCGATTGTTTTTCCGAATCCACCGCGAATTGTAGCCCATTTTGGTGGTGGTCCATCAGCACCCATACCAGCAGTTCCAGGAGGAGTATCTTGTCTATTGAGAATTGGCCAGCCGTCACCTCTTGAAGGTGTTGAACCCCACAATGTTACGAATGTTGGGTCTGGCATTCTTGTAACTATAATTTTATCAATCCAGATTGTTGCGTTATCATTATAAGCACTACCAAAATGCAGTTTTACTTGATTATCAGGGACATTAATTGTAGCTGTCATAGAATAAGTAAATGTTTGAGGAGTTGTTGTTACATTGGCAGTGTCATTGAGATATTTGGTATATGGAGAACCTTTAATTTCAAAAAGTGCATTAATTTTTGCATTCTTGCTTGCAACTGCCATAAATGATAAAGTATACTTATAACCTGCAACGAGAGGTAAATCTGCGACGCGTTGAACTCTCCACATTTCAACGCCGCCTTTTGTGATGGTAAGTTTGTAGGAATTTGTTCCAGAAAGTTTTCCTGTATTGTCAATTGCAACAGTAACACTGGTAGTTGCATTATCTATCCAACCAGTGTTCCACTTACCATCTCCATTATCGAATTCATCAGAAAGAACTACTTCCTGTGCAAGTAGTACCGATGAAATCCAGAAAGTTGCTAAGATTAATAGTTTTAGTTTTTTTAACATATTTTTTCTCCTCCTGATTTTTTAGAGAAATTTTATTTTATTAAATGAAGAACAACTACTTGTATCATCATTATTTTATCAATACAAGTTTCTTTGTAATAGATACATTTTCTGTTTCTAATCTGTACATGTAAACACCGCTCGATAAATTAGAAGCATCAAATGTAGCTAAATAATTTCCTGCATTTTGATTGCCTTCAAAAATTGTAGCAACTTCCTGTCCTAAAAGGTTGTAAACTTTTAAGGTAACATAACCAGCTTTTGGAATTGAATATTTGATATTAGTAACAGGGTTAAATGGATTTGGATAATTTTGTTCGAGAACATAATTATCAGGTAATACGCCTGGTAATTCTTTTACGCTGCTTGGATTTGGAGAACCATAATTTAACCAGTTATTTATTGTTTCCCATTCTTTAGCACGCTGATTTGCTTTCCATTGTTCATATTTTTCTGGGAACCAATTTAAATCACCAAGTGGATAACCTCCCATTGCAGCTGTTAATAATTCGGGGTCTGTATATGCTAAATTCTCTGGTAAGGGCCAAATTTGTTTAAATCCAGCTTCAGGTTCATAAGACCAATCGATATCTGCATTATTCCACCATTTGTACATAATGAATTGTTTTGCAGCATCTAAATTTGTTGCTGGCACAATAAATTTCGGGTCTTTATTATAAATAGTGTTCCAGTCAACATTAATAGTTTTGAAAACTTTATTTCCATTAGCATCTACTGAATCTATAAATCTAATTTCATTTCTACCAAGCATCGGGGCAGGATTAAATAATAACAACTGTTCTCGGTTACGAATTCTTTCTTTGCTCCAGTCACTGTTTTTGTACCAATCAAGCATCCAATCTTGATATGCATAATTAATATTGCCTATAAATATTTTTCTATCGAAATCAGTAAAGTCAACTTTAAAGCCAAAAGAATCAACAGGAGTAATACCGTTAATTAAACCTCCTCCTGGTGAATTACATTTTCCAGCAAGAAAATCATTATATGTCATATTATTTGGACATACATCATAAGCACGATATCCATACATATATGGATTTATAAATAGTGAATTTGTTATTACTGCATTTCGAATCCATCCTGCTGACTGGAATACCCACTCAATGGTATTTAATACAGTGCAGTGATTAATGTAAACATTGTCACTATATTCATTACCTTCTTGCATTACAAGACGGCTTAAGTTTGTGAAAGTACAATTCTCAAAGAATAAAGTATCATAATGCCATCCTGAGCTTTGATATGGGAAAGAAACTGCTCTTCCATAATATCTGAAATGGTTATCGGAATTATTTCTCCAATAGCAATTTGTAAATTTACCAACGAAGTGATTTGCTTTTACACAAATTGCTCCAGCAGATTCTGCGCCAATTCCTGCATAATCAAATAAAACGCCATCAAATTCACCTCTTTCTGGGTCTTGGTCATCTGTCTGATTTTCAAAAGTAATTGAAGTCATTACTTTATTACCTAAAAAATCTGCATGGCGGAACCATATATTTTTTGCTTTAATATCACCATAACTCTGAATTATATACTGTCTATCTATTTGTTCTTCAGTCCAAACAATTTGAGGCGGTGCAGTTTCTTGTGTTTTGCCTGGTTTAGGTGCATATAATTCAAGATTCTGTCCATGGTCCAGGTAAATACTTCGGCTCAATACGTATACTTCGTAAGGTTTTAATTTGAATACTGTATTATTAATTTTGCCATTTGCTATCGCTTCCTGAATTGCATCGTTGAGAGTTCCATATTTACCTGTTTCATAAAATCCTGGAACTACTACAGTATCTTTTTGAGCTAATAATAAATTGCTCAAAAATACTACTAACAAAATCATTATTAATTTTTTCATACTTCACTCCTTTTTTAATGGATGATTAAATTTATGATTTATTTAATATCTTAATCTAATTCCAAGATTTGCAACTAAGCCATAATTTTGAATATTTCTAAATCCTCCTGTCGATTTCTGAACTGATTGAGTGTTTGCATTATTCAAGTTGCTGAAGTCCATATATAACTCTGTATTGTAGAATGGGAGCTTTTGTCGTACTGAAAGGTCAACTCTAAAATAATCTTTTGCATAAGAATCATTTTCGGGGTATCTGCCGCCATTAACAGTTGCAATTTCATCATTATATACAAATGATAATCTAATAGCGAATCCTTTATAATCAAATCCAATAAATGAATTAAGAACATGATTGGGTTGGTCAATTAATCTACCTACAGCTGAGCTGTCTATTAAAACTGGGATTCTTTCACGTCCAACAATTTTTACTTTTACATCATAGAATGGATATCTTGTTTGAGAATAAATTCTTGAATAATTAATTCCAAATACAAGACCACTAAATGGATAAGGCAAATACCAGAATGTATGCTGGAAGTCAAGTTCAATACCTTTTACAATAGCCTTATATGGATTGTTTAATGGACGATATACAGTTGCATTAGATTTCTTAGTTGTAGGATTTATTACAGGAGTAACAACAAGAGAACCATTTCGAATAATTTGATATCTTCTTAATGAATCAATGCCTGCACCTTCTGCAGCATCTAACTGGTAAGTAGCATTATAAACAAAATCTGTAATTGTTTTATAAAAACCACCAATAGTTAAAAGTCCAATTTCATTGCTATGAAATGTAAAGTTAAGGTCATGATTATAAGCTCTTGCTGGTTTTAACTCCGGGTTCCCAGTATAAATTTGATTATTCTGTGTAATTGTGAACTTAGGACTTATCAAATGGTAATCAGGTCTTGAAAGTGATTGAGTATAAGCATAACGAACATCAAGCCATTTTAATGGAGAATATTTCATTTGTCCCATAGGAAGGAAGTATTCATTGCCGCCATAAGCAGTAGTATCATACATAATTTGTGCTTGAGCATTTCTCATATCTCTTGCGTTGTAAGCGAAATATTCTGTCTTTAGTTTTTCATATCGAACACCTGCAATAATCATAAAGTCAAGGAAATTAATTTTTGACATGATATAAGAAGCATAATATTTTTCTTTATAATTATAATCATTTGTTAATTTCTGATAAGGTCCATTATACCATCCGCCTTTATCGCCAGAACTGTATTCTTTATTTGAAGCATCGAATTCTGGTTTGCCCATAATGTAGTCAAGAATATTTTTTAATACTCCTAAATCTGCTGCATAATAAATTGAACCATATTTATTATCAAGAAATGGGTCAAAGAGTTTGGAATCTGGACTTATAAAAGAACTACCACCTAATTCTCCTCTTGTATTTGTAGAAATTCCAAATTGATTTTTAATAGTTCTCATTAAATTTGTTTGAATATCATTATCAGTTGAATTTGCATTACCGTTAAATCCTAAGTATGGAGATTCTTGGTCGGTGCTGTTTGTTTGATTATAAATATAACCGCCGAGTTTAAAGGAGCCTGTAACGATATTGTAGAAATTAAATGGAAATTCAAAATCTCCCTTGTAAGAATATTTTTTCTCTTTATAGAAATTGCTAAAAAGATTACCGCTTCTTAATACAACTTCGCTTGCACCTTTATAACTTGTAAGAAGATAAGTTAGATCTTCTGGTTTTTTATTATCTCTTTTAACTCCAGCTTGCAAAGCATCTGTTTGATTGAATGAAAAAACTGGAGATTTATCCAAGTTATTTGCTGCAGATGTATAGCTTGCAGATAAATCAATTGTAACAAAATCTAAATCATAATCTAATTTGATTGAGTTCATCTGCTGATTGATAATATTTTCTCCTGACCTTAACTGCCATTCCATTCTGCCATTATCATAGTTAATTGTTTGTCTGTGTTCAGTAAAATCTGATCTTAATTGAGCAAACATATTAACAAGTTTAATTGAACCATGAGGTATATCATAATCAAGAATTAAATTGCCTCCATAACGTTGTCTTGTTTCAAGATGTCTATTGAATGATACTGTAGATACTTTAACTGGTCGATATCCTGTTAACGGGTCAATTTGAGCTTCTTCAGCAGCAATACTATATCCTGCATCCATATTGTCAGAATTTCTATCATAAGATTCAAGGTTAATTAATGCATATACTCCTAATTTATCATTCAAAAATCTTGTACTTGCAGATGCTACACCTCTATAATTTCCATAATACTTACTCTTTGCAGTATAACCTTGTTGCCATAATAAATTCCAGTGGAAACCTGATGGAGCTTCTCTTAATTCCATATTAACAGTTCCACCAATTGAATTTGCATTCATATCTGGAGTTAAAGATTTATAAACCGCAATCATTCTAATCATGTAAGGGGAAATCATACTGAGGTCTACACTTCTGTCATTATTCAATCCGCCGGTAGCAACATAAGGGTCAGAAGTAAGTCCAATTGAGGAGCTTCCAGTTGCTGAAAGTTTAACTCCTTCTACTTCAACTGAATTATACTTTGGTGATAAACCACGAATAACAATTTTATTGTCTTCGCCTGAACTTTTAGTTGTAGAAATTCCCGGCAAACGGCTTAACGCAGCTGCAGCATTAAAATCTGGAAGTTCTTGTATTCTTGCTTCTGAAACAACATTTGCAATTTTATCAGAAGTTAACTGTTGATTAATTGCTGCTAATTGTCCCTGCGCCTGTGCTGTGATTATAATATCCTGCCCTTCAATTGTAGTGAGTTTCAAATAAAAATTTTGTAACAGTGTTTTATTTGCCTGTATTTCTACATCTATAGTTTGAGATTCATAACCTATATATGAAACAGTTATAGTGTGTTTCCCAACAGGAATATTTCGAATGATGTATTCTCCATCTAAATTACATGCTGCGCCAAGTGATGTCCCTTTGATTAAGACATTAGCCCCTGGCAGTGGTTCTTTTGTATCCTTATCATAAACAAATCCTCTAATTGAACCACGATTTTGTGCAATTATCGATTGACCAAATATTAATAATATCATCATGCATATTTTAAAAAAAGTATACTTACGAAGCATATAGCCTCCTTCTTAAATTATGTTTTTTTATTTGATATTGATTTAACTCAAAATCGGTTTGCAGCATATAAAGTTGTAGTAGTAAAAGGAAATAATTTGTAGATGTGTAGAAATAATAAAGTTTTTTAGAAAAATATTGGAAAGTTAAATACTTACACAGAACATCCTTTTGCAATAATATGTAGCGATTAAAAATTACTTTTAATAAGTTGTTAAGTAATAAGAAGTCGCTAAGGAGTTTTAAACTAACAACTTGATTAAAAGTTATGCACTTATTCTTGCAGCCGAATAAGTGTTTATTTTTTTGTATAAATTTTTTCATGCTAAGGTCCTTATTTTTATCCTTACCCATATGGGCAGGTATCAAGGACTATTAATAATTTATATTATTTTTTTTCTTTATTCCACAGTTAAAATTGTCCTTAGCAAGTCTTCATCTCTTGATGAATTACCAACCATTATTTCAAAATCGCCTGGTTCAACTGTGTATTGCATATCAATATTTGTAAATGATAGCATTTCTGGTGTTATGTCAAATATTACGGTTCTTGATTCACCCGGCTGCAGTTTAATTTTCTTGAATCCTTTTAATTCTTTTACTGGTCGTGTAACTGAACTAAATAAATCTCTTATATAAAGCTGTACAACTTCTTCACCAGCCACATCCCCGACATTCTGAACAACAACAGATAATTGAGTAGTTTCACCAAGTTTAATTTTCTCCTTAGCAAGTCTTTGATTAATAAATTTGAATTTAGTATAACTTAATCCAAAGCCAAACGGGAATAAAGGAGTTACATCGTCAAATAAATATCCCCTTCTTGCTGATGGCTTATAATTATAGTAACAAGGGATATGTCCTGCTGACCTTGGAATTGAAATTGGGAGTTTACCACTGGGATTATAATCGCCGAATAAAACATCTGCAACTGCTTTGCCTGTTTCCTGCCCCAGATACCAGCATTCAAGAATTGCGTGAGCATTTTCTTTGATAAAATTAATTGAATTTGGTCTCCCATTAAATAAAAGAACAATTACAGGTTTCTCCAATTTCAGCATTTCTTCTACTAATTTATTTTGTCTTCCAACAAGGTCAATATTGGGTCTATCACCAAGGTGTGTTTTGCTCCATGCTTCGCGTGATGTTTGTTCATTCCCTCCAATAGCAAGAACAATTACCTCGGATTTCTTTGCAACTTCTACTGCTTCTTTAATTAGCAATTCATCTTCTTCAGGGGTTGGTAAAATCACTTCATCTTCGTTCCATGAACCGCCAATAGTAATTTTGCAACCTTCGCTGTAAAGCACTTCAATCTTATTATTTGCTTTTTCTTTTATTCCTTGATAAACAGATGTATAAAATCTTGGAGTTCCATGATAACCGCCAAGTAAAACTCTATCAGCATTTGGTCCAACAACAGCAATGCTTTTAACATTTTTTAATGGAAGAATATTATTTTCATTTTTTAGTAAAACAATTGTCTCTCTTGCAGCTTGCAAAGCTAATTCTCTATCTTTAATTAATTTTTCTTCGAATTGATTACTGCTTGTCTGGATATACGGATTATCAAATAAACCAAGTTGAAATTTATATCTTAGCATTGGTTCAATTAGTTCATCAATATCAGATTCCTGAATAATTCCGTTTTTAACTAAATCAATAAGATTCAAATAACAATCTGGATTTGGAAATTCAATATTAACTCCTGCTTCAACTGCTAATTTTGCGGCTTCTGCTTTATCTTTTGCAACTGAATGACTTAAAGCTTCTTCTCTAATATTTAATTCTTTTATTGCATAATAATCTGAAACAACATAGCCTTTAAAATTCCATTCATCTCTCAGAACTTTTCTTAATAACCATTTATTTGCATGAGAAGGAACTCCATCAATTTCATTATATGAAGCCATTACACTAACAGCATTAGCTTTTTTAATTACTTCTTTGAATGGATATAAAAATACATCACGCAAAAGTCTTTCAGAAAAATTTGCTGGTGCACAATTAATGCCTGATTCAGGTTGACCGTGTGCAGCAAAATGTTTTAACGTAGCAATAACTTTATTTAGTTCATTGAATTTTCCATCACCTTGTAAACCTTTAACAGCAGCAATCCCCATTTGTGCAACTAGATATGGGTCTTCTCCAAAAGTTTCTTCAACACGTCCCCATCTTGGGTCTCTTGCAACATCTAAAACTGGCGTTAATGCTTGATGAACACCTCTTGTTCTTGCATCTTCAGCAATTGCTGAAAATATTTTTTCTACCAATTTTGTATTGAAAGTTGAAGCTAAGCCAATTGGCACTGGATAACTTGTAGCTTCTTTTGCAGCAAGTCCATGAAGACATTCTTCATGAAAAATAACAGGAATACCCAATCGAGTTTCTTCTACAAAAAATTTTTGAAGTGTATTTGCCATTTCCACCATTTCAGTTGGAGTTAAACCGCCATTAGTATCACTCAATCTTGCTATCTGTCCAATTCCATTGTTAAGATGTTTTCTTATTTTTTCTATACTAAAATTTCCATTCTCATCATAAAAAATCGTTTTTTTATCTTCCCAAATGCATAACATCTGAGCAATCTTTTCTTCCAGAGTCATTCTTTTAATCAAATCGGCAGTTCTTTTTTCTGGTGAGAGCTTTGGGTTCTTATAATCAACCAATACTTCTGATTCTATTTGTTCGTTTTTCGGAATTTGTTCCATTATAATTCCCCTTTATTTACATATATTATATTCAAAAATTGGTATATAACAACACAACTAAATGTTAAAAAGGCTTGTTGAGCAAATCAGCATAAATTTTTCTTCAGTTATGAAGAATTGTATTATCAGTTCAAAATTAATTTTACCGTTTCAATAATACAAGAAATAATTTTTTGTGTCAATAACATTTTATACTGAATTTTAGAAATCCAGAGCAGAAATCAAATTTTGTTTAATTACTCTATTGAATTGAAATTCTTTGCAAGGCAGGGCAAAATTTTACTACGACTTTATTATTTTTTCATTCACATTAATTTGAATTTCCCAAATTATGTTGAGAAAAATTGAATTCATAAAATCCGTATATAAACTTGATGAGTTACCAAAAAGAGAACTTCCCACAGTAATTTTATGCGGGAGATCGAATGTTGGCAAATCTTCATTTATTAATTCTATTTTTTCCCCTGTGAAAGTTGCAAAAACAAGTTCTACACCTGGGAAGACAAGGTCTTTAAATTATTATCTTGTTGAAGATAAATTTTACATTGTTGATTTACCGGGTTTTGGATATGCAAAAGTTTCTCGACATGAAAGAATAGAATGGCAGAGGATAATTGAATCTTACATCGAGATGAATAAAAACATAATGCTTGCTTTTCATTTGATTGACAGCCGATACGAGCCTATGCCTCTTGACTTTATGTTAAATGAATATTTGAGAAGCAAAAATATTCCTTACTATGTAATATTCAATAAAATCGATAAACTAAAACAGTCAGAAATTTCTGTTCTGAAAAAAAATATTAACCAATTCTTTCCTGAATTAATTTTAGGCACAAATGCATTTTTATACTCATCATTAAAGAATACAGGCAAGAAAGAAATCATAAAACTGCTTTCAAAATTGATGCTTTCATGAAAAATTCACAAAACTTTATTATTATTGAATAAAATTTTGAATTAATTATTTGAATTAAATGGTGAAAGATGGGATTATCTGATAAATATAGAAAAAGGTTGTTGATTTTTATTTTTATTCCCATCTTAATAATCATTCCATTCTTAACCGATGATTCTCTTCTAAAAATTATTTCTGGTGTTATTCTTTTAATTTATGTGGGATTTATAATTTTTCTTAGAGATACAAAATCCGAAACTGCAGAATATGAAAAACACGATGAAGGTACATCAAGAATTAATGAATCAAAAATTTCTTATGAGCCCGATGAAGGAGAAGAATTTAAGATTATTTCACCTGTAAAGAACATCGAAGTAATTACAGCTGAAAATTTTACTCCATCCTTAACAAGAACAAGCAAAGATTTTTTCAAACCGCCGGATTTTAAGGAAAACTTCGATAAAATTGTTCGCGAAGAACTTCCAAAAGATGTAAGTCAAGATGAACAATTTGGTTTTGTGCTCGAAAAAATATTGAGTGTTGTAAAAGATGCATTCATGGCACACACAGCTGCTTTCTTCTGGTATAACAAAAATCGAAAAAGACTTACACTCGAAAGATACATTTCAAGTTCATCTCAAATAACAAAACAAAAATTTGATTTAGAAGATGATATACTTGGCAAAATTGTTCAAAAAGAAGAACCAGAAATTTTAACCGATATTTCTCCCAATGCCGAAGCCGATGTAATTCGATATTACAGCACTCCGCAGGGAATAAAAAGTTTTGTTGGGGTTCCTTTATTTTATGGAAAAAATTTAACAGGCATTTTAGTTCTTGATTCAAAAGTAAATGACGCTTTTGGAATTGAACAAATTTATTCTCTTGGAAAAATTGTCAGAATTATTTCTGTAATCATAAGTTTATTTGAAGAAAAATTCTCCGAAACTCAAGCAGAACAAAGACTCAAAGCATTAATTGGAATTCTTAGCACCGATAAAAAATTTGATAATGAAACAGATATTTACTCAGCACTTGACAATTCAATGAGAGATTTACTTGATTGGGATGTATTTACATTTGTGGCTTATAATCCTGTCGAACAAAAATTTAAGATAGCAAAAATTATCAATAAAACTTCTCTCAAATATGCTGGAGAAAATCTTGAAATCGAATTAAACGGAACTCTTGTAGGAAAAGCAATTTTAAGTTTTACTCCAGTAAAAATTGATGACACATCAAGCATTGAAATTCCTCGCTTTTCGAAAAATGAAGATGTCAGTTTTGATGGTTCATTCCTTGCAATTCCACTTGTTTATGATGAGCAAAATTATGGAGTTCTTTGCTTCGAAAGCCTTAAAAAAAATATTTACACAAACAACGAAGTAACATTCATCAAAAATGCTACAAAATTTTTTGCATTCATTCTGCATTCTTATTCTACAATAAATATTCTGAAAAATCTTTTGACATATGACATAGAAACAAAAGCATTGAATTATGATGCATTTGTTGAACGACTAACAATTGACCTTGTAAGAAGCAAAGAATTAAATCTTCCAGGTGGTTTAGCTTTAATTAAAATTGATGACTTTCTTGAACAGGAATCATTATTTGATGGCAATCCTTTTCCTAAAGTCTTGAAAGCAATTTCACAGATGATAAAAGATGAAATGACCCCAATGAACATTTGGGGCAGATTAGATGAAAGAATTTTTGCTGTTTATTTTTTCAATACAACACCAAAAGATGTTTTCCTGTGGGCAGAAAAATTAAGAATAAAAATTGCACGGAAGCCAATAGCAGTTGTTTCTCGTCAAACAACTTTTACAGTTTCAATTGGAGTTGCAGCAACTACCAATAAAACTGATGTTAAAGAAATTCTTTATAATGCAGAACTAGCACTTAAAAAAGCTCTCGAAAAGGGAGGCAATACAGTAAAAAGCATTTAAGAGATTGCGTGAATAATTTTATTGTAATCATACTTGATGGACTTGGCATCGGGGAATTACCTGATGCTTCTAAATACAACGACGAAGGGAGCAATACTTTATCAAATATGGCAGAGTTTGTTGGTGGACTAAATCTGCCTAATCTTGAAAAACTTGGTCTTGGCAACATCGAGCCCATTAGAGGAATATCACCACAATTAAATCCTCTCGCATCATTTGGAAAAATGGCAGAAGTTTCTGCTGGCAAAGATTCAACTACAGGACACTGGGAAATTGCAGGATTAAAAATTGAAAAATCTTTCCCACTTTTTCCCAATGGATTTCCAAAAGAAATTATTGATAAATTTCTGAAAGAAACAAAATTAGAAGGGATTCTTGGAAATATTCCTGCTTCGGGCACTGAAATCATAATGAAGCTTGGAGATGAACATGTTAAAACAAAATTCCCAATAGTTTACACTTCTGCAGATTCTGTTTTTCAAATTGCAGCTCACGAAGAAGTAATTCCACTTAACAGATTATACGAGATTTGTGAAATATCAAGAACAAAAGTTTTAACTGGAGATAATGCAGTAGCAAGAGTAATAGCAAGACCATTTGTTGGTACATCAAATAATTATCAAAGAACTACAAACAGAAAAGATTTTTCATTAGACCCTTTTGACAACACAATCTTAGATTATCTTTACAATGAAGGAATTCAAACAATAGCAATTGGCAAAATAAATGACCTTTTTAATTACCGGGGAATAAAAGTTCAGATTAAAACAAAATCAAATTCTGAAGGAATTGAGAACATTATTTCAACTTCTGCAGAAGTATCTAATTCATTCATATTTGCAAATCTTGTTGATTTCGATGTTTATTATGGACACAGAAACGACCCTTATGGTTTTGCAAATGCATTAGAAGAATTTGATAATCACCTTCCAGAAATATTGAACAATTTAGATGAAACTGATGCATTAATAATTACTGCAGACCATGGCAACGACCCAACTACTCCAAGCACTGACCACAGCCGTGAATATGTTCCAGTTTTATTTTATAGAAAAAATAAAAAAGGAAAAAACTTAGGGATAAGAAAATCATTTTCTGATGTTGCTCAAACAGTTGCACATTTCTTCAAAGTAAACAATTGTCTTTATGGAAGGAGTTTTTTAAATGAATGAAGAAAATTTATCAAAGCTGCTTTCATTTGAAACGAAAATAAAAAGTGATGGTTCTTTAGACTTGCCATTCGAAGAATTAAAAAATCTATTCAACAATGGATTCCATGAAGTTAAAATTGATATTTACGGAGAAACAATTAAAGCAGTAGAAAATTCTGGTTTAGACATTAATTTATTCAACCAAATTAAATTTATACAAAAATTACCAGACAATGTTGTTTTGAACTTTCTGAAATCAAAAGGAAGTTTAGTTAATTCGAACATTCAAGCAAGAATAAATGAAAAATGAAAAACATTTTTTAATTGAAACAGATGTTTTGCTCGAACATTTGCAGCATAATGATAAAAATACTTTATCAGACCTTGAAATTGCAATGACAAATGGAATTTGCTTTACAACTGTTATTAATTCTGCAGAATTATATTTTGCTGCAGTTAACAAAGATGAAAAAGAAGCTGTTGACAATCTGATGAAAGCATTAAAAGTTCTTGGATTAAATGCCAGATACAGTTTGAACATTTCAGAATTTTTTAATAAAGTTGCAACCGTTCGTGATGCTTTATTCTGTACAATAGCTAAAATTAATGATATGATAATTCTTACCAATAATATAGAGAGATATAAAAAAATTAATCTAAAAATAATTCAACCAAAAAATTTAAGAGGGAGTAATTGATACTTGGCAAAGTGATTGGTACAGTTTGGTCAACTAAAAAAGATGAAAATCTTGTTGGAGCTAAATTTCTAATTGTTCGTCAATTAAATCTTGATTATACACCAAAAGAATCTACTGTAATAGCTGTCGATTCAGTGGGGGCAGGTGTTGGAGAAGTTGTACTCGTTGCACAGGGCAGTTCGGCTCGTCAAACTACTTTTACAAAAAATAAACCTGTTGATGCCGTTATTATGGCAATTGTTGACAAATTAGATATTGCAATTAAAGAGTAATCAAAATGTATCTTGGAAAAGTCATCGGAACAATTTGGGCAACACGCAAATATGAATCCATGACAGGCTACAAAATGCAATTGGTACAGCCACTTAATGGTGAACTTCAAAAAGTTTCTTCTCCACTCATTGCATTAGATACAATTGGTGCTGGACCTGGAGAAACAGTTTACTATGTTACAGCAAGCGAAGCTGTTATTCCCCTTGATGTAGACATGGCTCCAGTCGATGCATCAATTGTTGGAATAGTAGATTCAATTCATGTAGAAAAAATATAGGAGATTTGCCGTGAAGATAACAAAACAATTTACCAATCGTGAAAGTCTATCTTTAGACAAATATCTTCAAGAAATTGGCAAAGTTGACCTCTTAACTCCCGATGACGAAATTGAACTTGCAATAAGAATAAAACAGGGAGACGAAAAAGCTCTCGAAAAACTTGTAAAAGCCAATCTGCGTTTTGTAGTTTCAGTAGCAAAACAATATCAAAATCAGGGATTATCGCTTGGTGATTTAATTAATGAAGGAAATCTTGGTTTAATTAAAGCTGCAAAAAGATTTGATGAAACCCGCGGATTTAAATTTATTTCCTATGCCGTCTGGTGGATTAGACAATCAATCCTTCAAGCTCTTGCAGAACAATCAAGAATTGTTCGGCTTCCATTAAATAGAGTTGGTGCATTAAATAAAATTGGTAAAGCATACAGCAATCTCGAACAGGAATTTGAACGCGAACCAAGTGCACAAGAATTAGCTCAAGAGCTTGATATGGATATAAGTGAAATTAATGATGCTCTCAGAGTTTCGGGCAGACATGTTTCAATGGATGCACCTTTTGCTCAAGGAGAAGATAACCGTCTTCTTGATGTTCTGTCAAACGAAGAAGTGCCTTCTCCAGATTATAGATTGATGAATGAATCTCTCAAAAAGGAAATTGAAAGAGCTCTTTCTACTTTAACCGACAGAGAAGCTGAAGTAATTAAACTTTATTTTGGATTAAATGGAGAACATTCACTTACACTCGAAGAAATTGGAGAAAAATTTAATCTTACAAGGGAAAGAGTTCGACAGATAAAAGAAAAAGCAATTAGAAGATTGCGTCATACATCAAGAAGCAAAAATTTAAGAGCTTATCTGGGATAATTACTTTTATCATGTTCATTAGATTAATTAAATCATTTATAATTGGGATATTATTTTTAATTTTATTTGAAGGATGTGCACCTTCATCAAGTGCACAAAGATATAATCAATCAAAGTATAAAAAAGAACAACAAAAAAAATCTGTTCGATTCGCATCTAAGGATACACTAAAAAAGCAAAATGAAAAACCAAAAACTTCTTCAGTAGACAATCAGGTTGATACTGATTCAACTCAAGATGAATTTGATGAAATGCCCGTAGAAGAAAATCCAATAGATAAAGAAAAATTTGTAGCTAATTATAAAAATTACATTAATCCCGATGTCCCATTAACATTTAGAGAAAGAATATTACTTGAAGTAATAAAATATCTTGATGCTCCATATAAATACGGCGGCAACACAAATGATGGTATTGATTGCTCGGGTTTTACAAGACAAATATTTTTGAATTCGTTTTCCATAGAACTTCCTCGTTCTGCAAGAGAACAGTTTGAAGTAGGAGAAAAAGTTGATAAAGATGATTTAGAATTTGGCGACCTGGTTTTTTTCAATACAAGCAGAAGGTCAAAGCCAGGTCATGTTGGAATTTATATAGGTGATAATCAATTTGTCCATTCGAGCCGCAAACTTGGCGTAACAATTTCTTCCTTAAATGAAAAATATTATGCAAAAAGATATTACGGGGCAAGAAGAATAGAAATATCTTCGGAGTAATTCATTACAAAATTACAAAATTGCAAGATTGCAAGATTAAAAGATTACAAAATTGCAAGATTGCAAGATTGCAAGATTACAAGATTACAAAATTGCAAGATTGCAAGATTAAAAGATTTAAGAATTACAAGATTGAAAGTTTGCCGTTCAAATCAGTCAGCCCGCTTTTTTAATAATGAGCTGACTTAATAAAAAATTATTTGTTACCTTTAGGATGAAGCAACAAAAATCTTATTCACTTCGATTTAGATAAAAAAATTTATTGCTGAGTTATAATTCACTTCTTTCATTTTCATATCAAATGACATCATCAATTTCATAATTGAAAATCAAAGTTCAATAACATAATTTGACTTTGAAAATAATAATAACTTGGAGTTAAAATGGAATACAGAATTGAAACAGATAGTATGGGTGAAGTTAAAGTACCCGCAGATAAGTATTATGGTGCTCAAACTGCGCGTTCACTTATGAATTTCAAAATTGGAGGTGAACGTTTCCCATTCGAATTGATAAGAGCACTTGCAATTGTTAAAAAAGCTGCAGCAATAACAAACAACGAACTTGGTTTATTATCAGATGAAAAAAGAGAATTAATTGTCAAGGCAGCAGAAGAAGTAATTGAAGGAAAACTTAATGAACATTTCCCGCTTGTAGTATGGCAAACAGGAAGCGGAACACAAACAAATATGAATGTAAATGAAGTGATTTCTAATCGTGCAATTGAAATGGCAGGCGGCGTGCTTGGAAGCAAAAAACCAATTCATCCTAATGATGATGTAAACAAAGCTCAATCAACAAATGATGCTTTTCCAACTGCAATCCATATTGCAGCTGTTGAAGAAATTCATCGCAGATTAATTCCAATGGTTACAAAACTTCGCGATGCGCTTGATGCTAAATCAAAAGAATTCAAAGATATTATTAAAATTGGCAGAACCCATTTAATGGATGCAACGCCATTAACATTAGGTCAAGAATTTTCTGGTTATGCTCAGCAATTAACAAATGGCTTAGCAAGAATTAATGACGCATTAAAAAGACTTTATGAAATTCCACTTGGTGGAACTGCTGTGGGAACAGGATTAAATACACATCCAGATTATGCAGTTAAAGTCGCAGAAAAAATTTCTGAAATTACAGGCAAACCGTTTAAAACAGCTCCCAACAAATTTGAAGCTATGGCAGGCAAAGATGCATTAGTTGAAATGAGCGGAGTATTAAAAACCTTAGCAGCTTCTCTTATGAAAATTGCAAATGATATTCGTTGGCTTGGCTCTGGACCAAGATGTGGAATTGGAGAAATATCACTCCCTGAAAATGAACCAGGCAGTTCAATTATGCCAGGCAAAGTTAATCCAACACAATCAGAAGCTATGACAATGGTTTGTGCTCAAGTTTTTGGAAACGATGTCACAATTAATATCGCAGGAGCAAGTGGAAATTTTGAATTGAATGTTTTTATGCCTGTCATTGCCTATAATATTCTGCAATCCATTAGATTGCTTGCAGATGCATGCGAAAGCTTTACAGATAATTGTGTTGTTGGAATTGTTCCAAATGAGAATAATATTAAAAAACATCTGGAAAATTCCTTAATGCTTGTTACTGCTTTAAATCCAGTAATTGGCTATGACAATGCAGCTAAAGTTGCTAAGAAAGCTCATAAAGAAAATAAAACTTTGAAAGAGGCTGCAGTTGAACTTGGACTATTAACAGCAGAACAATTTGATGAAGTTGTAAGACCTGAAAAGATGATTGGCCCAAAAAAGTAAATTTAAAAAAATAGAGACTTGCATTTGCAAGTCTCTACACAAAATAATTAGTTAAATTTCATCAAGCAGTTTTTTCTTCAGCAACTTCTTTCTTTTCTTCAGCTGCTGGAGTTTCTTTTTCAGCTTTTTCCTTCTTTTCTGGTTTTGGTTTTACCAATCCACTGTAATCAACCAGTTCAATTATAGCTAACTCTGCACCATCGCCTTTTCTTTGACCTAACTTAACAATTCTTGTATAACCACCCGGTCTATCGCCAATCTTTGGAATAATTTCTGTAAAAAGTTCTTTGACAACACTTTTGTCTTTAATCTCAGCTGCAACATATCTTCTTGAAGCAACTGAATCTACTTTTGCCTTTGTAATCAAAGGTTCAACAAAAGTGCGAAGTTCTTTTGCTTTTGCAACTGTTGTTTTAATCTTTTTATGTTTCAATAAAGAAGTTGCAAGATTTCTGAGTGTAGCAAGTCGATGCTCAGAAGTTCTTTTTAATTTTCTTCCTTTAACTCTGTGTCTCATTATTCAACCTTAGCTGTTTTTTTCTGGTTTATCTACAAGGTATTTATCGACATCCATTCCAAAGTGGAGTCCAAAACTTTCTACAATTTCTTTAAGTTCTGCTAAAGATTTTCTACCAAAGTTTCTGAACTTGAGCATTTCATTCTCATCTCTTCTAACTAAATCTGCAATAGTTTTAATGTTTGCAGATTTTAAGCAGTTATGTGAACGAACACTTAGTTCAAGGTCTTCAACATTTGTTAAAAGAATCTTTCTGATTCTTTCAGTTTCAGCATCAACTTTAGTTTCAACTTTTTCTTCTTCTGGTTCAACATCAAAGTTGATGAATAACTGAATGTGGTCTCTTAATATTTTTCCAGAAGTTGATAAAGCTTCTTCTGGTGTAATAGAACCATCGGTGGTAATTTCTAAAGTTAATTTTTCATAATCATTTCTTTCACCGATACGAACATTTTCAACATCATATCGAACATTAACAATTGGAGTGTAGATAGAATCAATTGGAATAGTTCCAATTGTCATGTCAGGTGTTTTTTGTTCTTCTGCAGGGACATAACCTTTACCAACACCAAAACGAAGTTCCATATTCAACTTAGCATCTGCATTAAGTTTTGCAATATGAAGGTCAGGATTAAGAATCTGAACATCAGGACAAGCATTTTGAATATCTGCAGCTTTAAAATCTGCTGCTCCTGTAATAGAGACCTGACATGATGTTGTTTTTTTATCGAGAAGTTTGAGTCTTACTTTTTTGAGATTAAGAATTATTTCTGTAACATCTTCCAGAACACCTGGAATAGTAGAAAATTCATGAAGGACACCTTCAATTTTGACTGCAGTTATAGCTGCGCCAGGAAGAGAGGATAGTAATACCCTTCTTAACGAATTACCTAATGTTACTCCAAATCCTCGTTCTAATGGTTGAATAATAAATCTCCCAAATGTAGCACTTTTTGAGGATTCGTCTTGAACAACGCCATCGGGCATTTTAATAAACGGATAGCTCATGTAAATTATCCTCTATATTAAATTTATAAAATTACTTAGAATACAATTCTACAATCAATTGTTCATTAGCATTAAGCGGAATTTCTTCTCTTTCAGGAATATTCATAAATGTTCCTGATAGAGTTGCTTTGTCGATAGACAACCAACTGTAGAGATTATCTTTGGTTCTTCTTAAAGAATTATGAATTACATCGAGTTTTTTACTCTTTTCTCTTACTGCAACAACATCACCAGGTGAAAGCAAATAAGATGGAATATTTACAATTTTGTTGTTGACAGTAAAATGTCTGTGCAAAATTAATTGACGAGCAGCTTTTCTAGATGGAGCAAAACCGAGACGATAAACAACATTATCAAGTCTTCTTTCAAGCAATTTAATTAAGTTAGCACCAGTAACACCTTTTTGTCTCATTGCTCTATCGAAGTAGATGCGGAATTGAGCTTCCTGCAATCCATAAATTCTTTTTACTTTTTGTTTTTCTCTTAATTGAACACCGTATTCAGAGAATTTTGCACGGCGTGTTAACCCATGTTGTCCTGGTGCATAATTTCTTTTTTCAAGAGGACATTTTTCGGTGTAACACTTAGAACCTTTTAAGAATAATTTTTGTCTTTCTCTTCTGCATAATTTGCAACTTGGGCCAGTATATCTTGCCATCTAAATTTTCTCCTGTTATACTCTTCTACGTTTTGGTGGTCTGCAACCATTATGTGGAATTGGAGTATTATCTTTAATTGATAATATTTCCAATCCAGCTGTATTTAATGCTCTGATAGCTGCTTCTCTGCCTGCGCCTGGACCTTTGATAATAACATCAACTTTTCTTAGTCCAAGGTCGTAAGCTTCTTTAGCAGCTGCTTCAGCAGTAACTTGAGCTGCAAATGGCGTATTTTTTCTTGAGCCTTTAAAGCCATTTTTGCCTGCTGAAGACCATGATATTGTATTTCCATAAATATCTGTAATAGTAACAATCACGTTGTTGAATGATGCTTTAATATGAGCAACTCCAACTGCATCAACGTGAACTTTTTTCTTTGCTTTTTTAACTGCCTTAGCCAATTTAACTCCTCAATTATTTATTACTTCTTAGCCGGTGCTTTTTTCTTTCCAGCTACAGTTTTACGTTTACCTTTTCTTGTTCTTGCATTAGTTCTTGTTCTTTGACCTCTTACAGGTAATCCCCTTCTATGACGCAAGCCGCGGTAACATCCGATATCCATAAGTCTCTTAATATTCTGCTGAACCTCACTTCTTAATGCACCT
The DNA here is from genome assembly GCA_037481715.1 of Melioribacteraceae bacterium. Taxonomy (GTDB): domain Bacteria; phylum Bacteroidota; class Ignavibacteria; order Ignavibacteriales; family Melioribacteraceae; genus Rosettibacter. The sequence goes on along the minus strand of JBBFLD010000008.1, from coordinate 72,440 downwards.
TCAACTTTATATTCAGCAGTCATTATGGAACGGATTCTTGCAATTTCTTCTTCTGTAAGTTCTCCAATTCTTTTATCAGGATTAACTTCTGCTTTTTGGAGAATGTCCATTGCACTCTTTCTACCAATGCCGTAGATATAGGTTAATCCTATAAATGCTTTTTTTTGTTTTGGTAAGTCAATACCTGCTATACGAGCCAATCTTTATCCTCCTAAATTTTAACCTTGTCTTTGTTTATGTTTTGGATTTTTACAAATAACTCTTACAACTCCTTTGCGTTTTATAATCTTACAATGTTCACACATTTTTTTTACAGATGCTCTTACTTTCATAAATTCCTCATTATTTATATCTATATGTGATTCTTCCTTTATTTAAATCGTATGGCGAAAGCTCAACTGCTACTTTATCTCCAACTAATATTTTTATGAAATGCATTCTCATCTTTCCAGAAATATGAGCAAGGATTTCATGCCCATTTTCAAGTCGAACTTTAAAATGAGCATTTGGTAATGTTTCTGTAACAATTCCATCAACTTTTATTGGTCCTTGCTTTGCCATACTTTATTATTTAGCATATTGTTAAGATTTCTGGTTTACCATCAATTACTGCAATTGTATGTTCAAAATGAGCAGATGGCAAACCATCCATTGTTTTTACAGTCCAGCCATCTTCATCTACAAAAACTTTATAAGAACCCATATTAATCATAGGTTCAATTGCTAAGGTCATCCCGTTTTTAATTAAAGCTCCTGTTCCTCTTTTACCATAATTTGGGATTTGAGGATCTTCGTGTAAATGTTTTCCAACTCCGTGTCCACACAAATCTCTAACCACAGAGAATCCAAAAGATTCAACATAAGTTTGAATTGCATTACCAATGTCACCTATTCTATTTCCTGCAACAGCTTGTTCAATTCCAAGATAAAGAGATTTTTCTGTTACTTCCATCAGTTTTTGTTTTTCATCAGAAATTTTACCTATTGCAATACTTATTGCTGCATCTCCAAAGTAATTATTTTTTTCTACTCCAACATCAACTGAGAGAAGTTCACCTTCTTTTAGAACACGGTTGCCTGGAATTCCATGAACAACCTCATCATCAATTGAAGAACAAATTGAGCCCGGGTAATCAAAAGAGCCTGCTTGTGAATATCCTTTGAAAGCTGCTCTTGCATTATTGCTAAGAATATAATCTTCTGCAATCTTATCGAGCTCAAGTGTCGTTATACCAGGTTTGGCATAACGCTTCATTAATTGTAAAACTTCTGCAACAATTCGACAGCTTTCTCTAATGTAATCAATTTCTTTTTTTGTCTTTATTAATATCACAATAAGCTGTCGTTAACTAATTAAAATCTTCTGCCTCTAATTTTACCGGATTTCATAAATCCGTCGTAATGACGCATGAGTAAATGAGATTCAATTTGCTGTAAAGTATCAAGAGCAACACCAACAACAATCAATAAACTTGTACCGCCAAAAAATGAAGCAAAACTTCCTGATACACCAATCTTTGAAACAAATGCTGGCAGTATAGCAATAATTGCCAAGAATATTGAACCTGGTAAAGTAATTTTTGTCAATATATTATCTATAAATTCAGCGGTTTGTTTTCCTGGTCTTATTCCAGGTATGAAACCACCTTGCTTTTTCATTGTCTCTGCAACATCCTGAGGATTAAATGCAATTGCTGTATAGAAGTATGTAAAGAAAATTATCATCAACGCATAAATGAAAGAATATGTAAAAGATTCGTAAGTAAAATAACCTGCAATCGATGCAATAAATTCATTGTTCGGGAAAAATGAGAACAATGTGCTCGGAATAAACATAATCGATTGAGCAAAAATTATTGGCATTACTCCGGCAGTATTAACTCTAAGTGGAATATATTGAGTAACGCCGCCATAAACTTTTCTTCCAACAACTCTTTTAGCATATTGAACTGGAATTCTTCTTGTGCCTTGAGTAACAAGAACAACACCAGCAATAACGAGAACCATAAATGCTAAGATTACAACTTCAATTACTAAATTTCTTTGTCCAGCTGCAATTAATCGATATTCATCAAGTACTGCAAATGGGAAACGGTCAATAATTCCAATAAAAATTATAAGTGAAATTCCATTACCAATTCCTTTTTCTGTAATTTGTTCCCCCATCCACATTATAAATATTGTGCCTGCAACAAGAAAAACAATTGTCGAAAGAGACCAGCCAATACCTCGTATTTCTTCAGGAACTATTGGTGCATTGTTATAACGAATATTTAACAAGTGTATTGTAACACCCCATGCTTGAAAAGCAGAGATTATAACAGTGCCATAACGAGTCCATTGAGTAATCTTCTTTCTTCCTTCTTCTCCTTCTCTTTGCAGCTTTTGAATATAAGGGATTACAGCACCTGCTAATTGCAATATAATTGAAGCAGAAATATAAGGCATAATCCCAAGAGCAAACAAAGCTGCATTTCTAAAAGCACCTCCAACAAATAAATCATACAAGCCAAAAAGATTATTAGATGTAGAATTGGTCATTGCCGAATTAAGAAGATGTGAATCTATTCCCGGCAATGTAACATGTGCACCAATTCTTACAATTATTAGCAAGGCAAGTGTGTAAAGAATTCTTTGCCTCAGCTCGTGAATTTTAAATATGTTCCGAAAAGTTTCTTGAAAAGTTGCCATTAAGCTTTAATCTCTTTAATAGTTCCACCAAGTGATACAATTTTTTCTTTTGCAGAAGCACTAAATGCATGTGCTTCAATATTTATTTTTGATTTTAATTCTCCATTGCCAAGAATTTTATACGGTGCAGCTGCCTTAGAAATTAAACCATTTTTATAAAGGGTAACTGCATTAATAACATCATCTTCAATTTTTTTGTTATCAATTAATTTTTGAATACTTCCAATATTTACAACCTGATATTCAATTTTAAATGGATTACGAAAACCTCTCTTTGGTAATCTTCTTTGAAGGGGCATTTGACCGCCTTCAAACCAGATTTTGAATTTAGCACCTGAACGAGAACGCTGACCATTCATACCGCGAGTTGCAGTTCCGCCATGTCCGCTGCCTTCGCCACGACCAATTCTTTTTTCTCTTTTGTGTGAACCTTTTGCCGGTTTCAAGTTACTTAGAATATCCATTTAATCACCTATTCTTCTATTTCTTCTACTTTTACTAAATGAGATACTTTTCTTATCATTCCTCTAATTTGAGGAGTATCGTTATGAATTACTTGATAATTAGGTCTTCCTAAACCAAGAGCTTTAATTGTAAGTTTTTGCGGTTTAGGACGGTCAATTATACTTTTTGTTTGTATTATTTTTAATTTCTTAGCCATTATTAAAACCTCATTATGAACTGAATAACTCGCTAACTTTCATTCCGCGTTTATAAGCCATTGTTCTTGCATCAATTAAATTCAGCAGAGCTTTCAAAGTTGCTTTAACTTGATTATGCGGATTTGAAGAACCAAGTGATTTTGTAAGAACATCCTGAACACCAGCTGCTTCCAGCACAGCACGAACACCACCACCAGCAATCAAACCTGTACCTGGAGATGCAGGTTTTAAGAGCACTTTACCTGCTCCAAATTTTCCAATAATTTCATGTGGTATAGTTCCATTAATTACAGGAACTTTGTAAACATTTTTCTTTGCATCGTCGATTCCTTTAGCAATAGCATCTGTAACTTCATTTGCTTTTCCAAGTCCAACTCCAACATGTCCATTGCCATCGCCAACAACAACAATAGCATTAAAGCTGAATCGACGACCACCTTTTACAACTTTTGCAACTCTGTTAATATGGACTATTTTTTCCTTTAAGTTTTCTAAACCAGTAACTTTTTTGTGCTTGAAATTCACTTTAACTCCTATGTTTCATCAATTTCAAAATTTTTCTTTAGAGCTGCCGGAGGAGGATTCGAACCTCCACATACGGCTCCAAAGGCCGCTGTCCTGCCATTAGACGATCCGGCAAGAAACTAATTTCTTGCAATTGGCAGGATTAAAACTTTAATCCGCCTTCTCGTGCTCCTTCTGCAATTGCTTTTACTTTACCATGATATGGATAACCACTTCGATCAAATACAACTGTGGTTATTCCTTTTTCTAAAGCTTTTTGAGCTAATAATTTCCCAACTAATCTTGCTTTCGGAATTTTACCACTTAAATTTTTTACTTCGTCTGCAATTTCTTTTGAAAGTGTTGATGCAAATGCAAGTGTATGACCTTTATCATCATCAATCAATTGAGCATAAATATGCTTCAAGCTTTTGTAAACACAGAGTCTTGGCTTTAATGCCGTGCCATGAATTTTTTTTCTAATCCTGATTTTTTTTCTTAATCTTCTTTTATAATCTTTCAAAAACATTGTCACATTCTCCTAAGTGGATTATTTACCAGCTGTCTTACCAGCTTTTCTGATAATTACTTCATTAGTGTATCTAATACCTTTACCTTTGTAAGGTTCAGGTTTTCTGAATGACCTGATTTTTGCAGCGACCAACCCAACCAATTCTTTATCTATTCCAAAAATTTTAATCTGGTTAGGTGCAGGAACTTCAATTTTAATTCCTTCTGGTGGAATAAAATAAATTGGGTGCGAATAACCAATGGTAATTAAAACATTGTTCCCTTTTAATTCTGCTTTGTAACCCACACCGACAATATCAAGTGTTTTTGTATAACCTTCGGTAACACCTTTGACCATGTTATTAATTAAAGCTCTTGTTAATCCATGAAGAGCTCTGTTTTCTTTTGAATCGTCTGGTCTTTTTACAATAATTTCATCTTTTTTTACTTCAACGGTGATATTGGGATGTATTTTCATTTCCAATTCACCGAGTTTACCTTTAACCTTAATAGTATTATCGGTTTTGGTTACTGTTACATCTTTAATTGGTATTGGTTTTCTTCCTATACGTGACACTTTTTAACCTCTCAATTTTTACCAAACATGGCAGATAACTTCTCCGCCGACAGATTCTTTTCTTGCTTGTTTATCAGTTAATAAACCTTTAGAAGTAGAAATAATTGCAATTCCAAGTCCATTTAGAACACGAGGAATATGGTCTTTATCAACATACAAATGCAAACCTGGTGTACTTATTCTTTTCAATCCAGTTATTGACGAAACACCATTTACATACTTAAGATGAATTCTCAGTATATTCTGCTTATTGTCTTCAATTACATTGTAATCTTTAATAAACTTATTATTTTTTAATATCTCAGCAATTGCTACCTTCATTTTTGATGAAGGCACATCAACATATTTTTTTCTTGCTTTTACAGCATTTCTAATTCTTGTTAAAAAATCTGCAATCGGGTCTGTTACTGGCATTTAATATTCTCCTTCTATTACCAACTTGATTTTTTTAAGCCCGGGATTTCTCCGCGTAAAGCCATTTCTCTAAGCACCAATCTCGAAACTCCAAATTTTCTATAATAACCTCTTGGTCTTCCAGTAATCATACATCTATTATGAAGCCGAGTTGGTGATGAATTACGGGGCAAAAGCTGTAATGCTTCATAATCCCCTTTTTCTTTCAATTCTTTTCTTTTAGCAGCATATTTTTCGTATAACTTTGCTCTTTTAATTTCCCGAGCTATTAAACTTTTTCTTGCCATAATTTCCCTTTAATTAGTTTCTTTTTTTCTGAATGGCATTCCAAATGCACTTAATAATTCATAAGCTTCTTTGTCAGTTTTAGCAGTAGTAACAAATGTAATATCCATACCAAGGATTTTATTTACTTTATCAACATTAATTTCCGGGAATATAATTTGTTCTTTAATTCCAAGAGTATAATTTCCTCTTCCATCAAATGATTTATCGGGTACTCCTCTAAAGTCGCGAACCCTTGGAAGTGCTATAGTAATTAATCTATCAAGGAACTCATACATTCTTTCTCTTCTTAATGTAACTTTAGCGCCAATTTTCATTCCTTCGCGCAGCTTAAAGTTCGATATTGATTTTTTAGCAGTCCTGATAGATGGTTTTTGTCCAGTTATAGTTTCCAAATCTTTAACAGCTTCTTCAAGAATTTTAGGATCTTGAACTGCCTGACCCACACCCATATTTATAACAATTTTTTCTAATCTTGGCACCTGCATTACATTTTTATAACCAAATTGTTCCTTAAGTTTTGGAACAATCTCTTTGAAATATTTTACTTTCAGTCTTGCAGGCACTTTTTCTTCAACTGTTGTAACAGTTGTTTCTTCTGCTGCTTTAGTTTTCTTTTCTTTTTGTTGAACTTGTTCTTTTTGTTTTCCCATTGCTATTATAAACCCTTAATTTTATACGAGCATTTCGCCGCTTACTTTACTAATTCTAACACTTTTCTTTTTACCTGTTTTTTCATCTATTATAATTTTAGAACCTATGCGAGTTGGTTCATTTGTTTTTGGATCGAGAATCATAACATTAGAAACATGAATCGGAGCTTCTTTTTCAATTATTCCACCTTGTGGATTTTTTTGATTCGGCTTTGTATGACGTTTCCGAATATTAACGCCTTCAACAATAATTCTATCTTTATCAGGAAATACTTTTAAAACTTTTCCTGTTTTACCTTTATAGTTGCCGGCTATTACTATTACTGTATCGTTCTTCTTAATTTTCATTTTATCTATTCCTTATAAAACTTCTGGAGCTAAAGAAATAATTTTCATAAATTTTTTATCACGAAGTTCTCTTGCAACTGGACCGAATATACGAGTACCTCTTGGTTCGCCTTGATTATTAAGAAGCACGGCTGCATTCTCATCAAATCTGATATAAGAACCGTCGCTTCTTCGAACTTCTTTTTTTGTTCTAACAACAACTGCTCTTGTTACTTCACCTTTTTTAACAGAGCCACCAGGTATAGCAGATTTAACACTCACAACAATAACATCGCCTACAGTAGCATATCGTCTATTACTTCCACCAAGGACTCGAATGCAACGAACTTTTTTGGCTCCTGAATTATCTGCTACAACTAAATTAGTTTCTTCTTGTATCATGACTATCAGCTCCTCATCAAACTTTTTATTTAACTTTTTCGATTATTTCAACTAAACGCCATCTTTTTCTTTTGCTCAAAGGACGTGTTTCCATAATTTTCACAACATCACCAATGCTGCATTCATTATTTTCGTCATGTGCCATTAACTTAGTTGTTCTTTTATAATATTTTTTATAAAGCGGATGAGCTACACGTCTTTCAATGGCAACAACAATGCTTTTATTCATTTTATTACTGATTACAGTTCCAATCCTTACTTTTCTTCTGTTTCTTGTCTGCATGGAAGAACAATTGCTCCTTATTTATTTTCCTTTGAGTTTTTTGCTTGTTGCATCTCCCGTTCTTTTAGAACGGTTTTCATTCTTGCGATATCTTTTTTAGTAAGACGCAATTTAGCTGTATTGGTCAAATTTTTTAGTTCATGTTGAAATCTTAAGTCCACAAGATTTTTTTGTTCTTCAAGAATTCTCTTTTTAATTTCTTCAGTGGACATTTCTCTTATTTGATAAATCTTCATAGCGTCAAATCCTTTTAAGCTTCTAAATCAATTCTTTGAACAATTTTTGTTTTAATTGGCAATTTATGAGCAGCAAGAGTAAGAGCTTCGTGAGCAGTAGCTTTATCAATTCCACCGACTTCAAAAAGGATTCTTCCTGGTTTTACAACAGCAACCCAAAATTCTGGGGCTCCTTTTCCTTTACCCATTCTTGTTTCAAGAGGTTTTTTAGAAACTGGTTTATCGGGAAAAATTCTAATCCAAACTTTACCATCTCTTTTCATTTTACGAGAAAGAGCAACACGACATGCTTCAATTTGTCTGCTTGTAATCCAAGCAGGTTCAAGAGCTTTCAATCCAAAGTCACCAAAATTTACAATATGACCTCGAGTTGCTTTTCCTTTTCTTCTACCTCTTTGTGCTTTACGATATTTTACTCTTTTTGGCATTAACATGAGAAAAACTCCTGAAGATTATTCCGTTGAACGTTTACCTAAAATTTCTCCACGGCATATCCAAACTTTTACACCGATGGAACCATAAATTGTTTGAGCAGTAGCTTGAGCATAATCAATATCTGCTCTGATTGTATGAAGTGGTATTCTTCCTTCTTTGTATTGTTCAGTTCTTGCCATTTCAGCACCGCCTAATCTGCCAGAGCACATTACTCTAATTCCTTCTGCACCCATTCTCATAGCTGCTGTGATTGCGCTTTTCATTGCTCTTCTAAAAGAAATTCTTCCTTCAATTTGCTTTGCAATATTTTCTGCAACCAGGTAAGCATCGAGTTCTGGTCTTTTAATTTCAGTTATCTGAACTTTTACATCTTTGTTTGTAATCTTTTTCAATTCTTCTTCAATTTGAGCAATTTCTTTCCCGCTTTTACCAATAACAACACCTGGGCGGGAAGTATGAATTGTCACAATTACATTTTTAGAAGTTCTGTCAATTTTAATTGCAGATACACCTGCATTTTGTAATCTTTTTCTGATATAAAGCCTAAGCTTATAATCCTCAATTAATTTTGGCGCATAGCTTTTATTTTCGAACCAGTTCGATTCCCAGCCTCTTATAATTCCAACTCTGAAACCAATTGGATTTGTCTTTTGACCCAAAACTTCCTCCGATTACTTTTTAGTTGCTACTACAATTGTTAAATGATTAGAACGTTTTCTTATTCTATATGCTCTCCCCATTGGAGCAGGAGTAATTCTTTTTAATGTAGGTCCTTGATTTACATAAACTTCTTTAACATATAAATCTGAAATTTCATGTTTTACATTTTCATCTTTGTTCATCAAATTTGAAACAGCCGACCTTAAAACTTTTTCTGCTGACTTAGAAGCATGCTTAGGCGAAAAGTGAAGAATTTCAATTGCCTGATCTACAGACTTACCACGAATCATATCAATAACCAGGCGCATTTTTCTTGGCGATGAACCGATATATTTATGTGTCGCTTTTGCTTCCATTATTGTCTACCTCAATTTTCCATTATTTAACTTTTGATGCTTTTTCAGCTTTTGTTCCTGGATGACCTCTAAAAATTCTTGTCGGTGCAAATTCACCAAGTTTATGTCCAACCATATTTTCTGTTATATAAACTGGTATCATCTTATTACCATTATGAACAGCTATTGTATGTCCAACAAATTCAGGTGAAATAGTACTTGCACGAGACCATGTTTTGATTATTTTTTTCTGATTTGTCTCGTTAAGTTTACGAATTTTTCTTAGCAACTTAACATCAATGTAAGGACCTTTTTTAACTGATCTTGGCATAAGCTACTCTAATTATTTTCTTCTTTTAATAATGTATTTATTAGAAGGTTTATTTTTCTTTCTTGTTTTTAATCCTTTAGATTTTTGACCCCATGGAGATACAGGATGACCACCACCTGAAGTTTTTCCTTCTCCACCACCCATTGGATGGTCTACTGGGTTCATAGCAACACCTCTTGTATGAGGTCTAATTCCAAGCCATCTGCTTCTTCCTGCTTTTCCAAGACTAATATTTTCATGGTCTGCATTTCCAACAACACCATAAGTTGCCATACATTCTACACTAACCATTCTAACTTCGCCAGATGGCAATTTCAGCTGAGCATATTTTCCTTCTTTTGCTAAAAGCTGTAATGATGTTCCAGCAGCTCTTCCTAATTGACCACCTTTTTTAGGTTTTAATTCAACATTATGAACAAAACTGCCAACAGGAATTTCTTTTAATGGTAATGCATTTCCAATTTTAATTTCAGAACCTGGACCCGACATTAAAATTTCGCCTACTTTCAATCCATCTGGAGCCAATATATATCTTTTTTCACCATCTGCGTAATGAAGCAATGCAATTCTTGCAGAACGATTTGGGTCATATTCAATTGAAAAAACTTTTGCTGGAATTCCAAATTTATCTCTCTTGAAATCAATAATTCTGTATTGACGTTTATGTCCACCACCTCTATGACGAGCTGTAACTCTTCCTAAATTATTTCTTCCACCAGATTTTTTTAATGGTGCAAGAAGAGATTTTTCTGGTGTAGTTTTAGTAATCTCCTCAAAAGTGGAGATACTCATGAATCTCGTCCCAGGTGTTATTGGTTTTAATTTTCTAATTCCCATTGAATCTCCAATTCAATCGATTTATACTTGACCAAAGATGTCGATTGTTTGACCTTCTTTCAAAGTTACAATAGCTTTTTTGAATTTTGGTGTTCTGCCTGTAAAACGACCTCTTCTTGTAAATTGTGTTTTAGTTTTTCCTTTATATCTAATTGTATTTACAGAAACAACATCAACATTAAATTTTTCTTTAACTGCCTTGGCAATTTCAATCTTATTAGCATCAACGCTCACAATAAAGCCATATTTATTAGGATGCTTCTCGCTAATTTTTGTCATTTTCTCAGTAATCAAAGGTCTAATTAAAATTGTTTTCATTTTCCTACCTGATTAATTAAAAGTACTTTCAAGAAGAGTAAGCGCACTTTTTTGTAAAATCAAAATTTGATTATTCAACAATTCATAGGCAGAAGCTTTATTAGCTTCGAGTATATTTACTCTTTCAATATTTCTACCTGATTTATAAACATTTTCAAGAGTTCCATTTGTCAAGAGCAATGTTTTCTTACCATTCAAATTCAATGCTTTAAGAATATTCACAAAATCTTTTGTTTTTGGTTTTTCGAAATCAAAATCTTCTACTACAATAATTTGGTTATTCTTTGCTTTATAAGATAAAGCAGATTTACGAGCAAGTGCATTAACTTTTTTATTCAATTTTTGTCTGTAATCTCTTGGTTTAGGACCAAAAATAGTTCCACCGCCTATCCAAAGAGGAGAACGAATCGAACCAGCTCTTGCACCACCTCTTCCTTTTTGACGCCAAGGTTTCTTACCGCCACCGCGAACTTCACTTCTTTCCTTTGTTTTATGCGTACCTTGTCTTTGATTAGCAAGGTAAGCTTTAACAGCTAAATAAAGTGCATGGTCATTAGGTTCAATTTCAAAAATATCTTTTGAAAGTTCGACCTGTTCGCCTGTTTTTGTTCCGTCAATTTTATAAACATCTAATTTCATTTTCTATCAACAATTATTTATTAATTGCAACTATTGAATTAATTGAGCCTGGAACAGCTCCTTTTACCATTATAATATTTTTTTCAGGAATAACTTTTACAACTTTTAAGTTTCTGATGGTTACATTATCGTAACCCATTCTTCCTGCCATTCTCTGACCCTTAAACACACGAGATGGGAAAGAGCTTGCACCAATTGAACCCGGCGCACGAACTCTATCACTTTGACCGTGTGTTGTTGAACCAACTCCACCAAATCCATGTCTTTTTACAACACCTTGAAAACCTTTACCTTTACTTTTTCCTGAAACCTTAACCTTATCACCTTCCTGAAAAATATCTACTCTAATTTCATCACCAACTTTATAGTTTTCTATTTCAAAGTTTCTAAATTCTTTAAGAACTCTTGGTGGTTTTAATCCAAGTTTTTGAAATACAGCTAACTGTGGTTTATTTACATGTTTTTCTTTTCTTTCGCCGAAGCCTAATTGAAGTGATTCGTAACCGTCTTTTTCTTTTGTTTTAACTGCATAAACTATGCATGGACCAGCTTCCAAAACGGTTACTGGAATAATTTTTCCATCTTCGGCAAAAATATTTGTCATTCCCAATTTTTTAGCTAACAAACCTGGCATTTTATTTTTCCTATAACTTTATCTCAATATCAACGCCGGCAGGTATTTCTAACTTGCTCAGCGCATCTACAGTTTTATTGTTTGAATTATGAATATCAATAATTCTCTTATGAGCCCTAATCTCAAATTGTTCACGTGATTTTTTGTCTACGTGCGGCGATCTTAAAACTGTAAACACGGTTCTTTTTGTCGGCAAAGGAATTGGACCTGAGACAACCGCACCTGTACTTTTAACAGTCTTGATAATTTTTTCAGTTGACTTATCAATCAAAATATGATCGTATGATTTCAACTTAATTCTAATTTTTTGACCGGGCACTTTTTATAATCTCCTTTTTCAAACAAAAATAAAGGGAAAGAATTTATCTTTCCCTATAAATTAATTTTATTCAATTATTTTTGTTACAATTCCAGCACCTACAGTTCTACCACCTTCACGGATAGCAAAACGTAAACCTTCTTCCATAGCGATTTCTGAAATCAATTCAACTTTCAATCTTACTTTATCACCTGGCATAACCATTTCAGTTCCTTCTGGTAATGTAGCAACACCAGTTACATCAGTAGTTCTGAAATAGAACTGTGGACGATATCCATTAAAGAATGGTGTATGACGACCACCTTCTTCCTTAGAGAGAATATAAACTTCACCTTCAAAAATTCTATGAGGTGTAATTGAACCTGGCTTTGCAACAACCATTCCTCTTTCAATTTCTTTTTTATCAATACCTCTTAAGAGCAATCCAGCATTATCGCCAGCAATTGCTGCATCCAATTCTTTACGGAACATTTCAATACCAGTAACAACGGTTTTCTTATGTTGACCAAGACCGATTAATTCAACTTCTTCATTTAATTTAATAGTACCTCTTTCAACTCTACCTGTTGCAACTGTTCCACGACCAGTAATTGAGAAAACGTCTTCTACTGGCATTAAGAATGGTTTATCTATATCTCTTTGTGGAATTGGCACATAGCTATCTACTGCATCCATTAATTCCCAGATACATTTATATCTTTCGTCGGTTATTGGTGCACCAGCCAAGCCAGCTTCCATAGCTTTAAGAGCAGAACCACGAATAACTGGAATCTCGTTTCCTGGGAATTCATATTTTGATAATAATTCTCTTACTTCCATTTCTACAAGGTCAATTAACTCAGGGTCATCAACCATATCAACTTTATTTAAGAATACTACGATTCTTGGCACACCAACCTGACGAGCTAAAAGAATATGTTCTCTTGTTTGAGGCATCGGACCATCGGTTGCAGCAACAACAAGAATTGCACCATCCATTTGAGCTGCACCAGTAATCATGTTCTTAACATAGTCTGCGTGCCCTGGACAGTCAACATGAGCATAATGTCTTTTTTCTGTAGAATATTCTACGTGTGCAGTAGCAATCGTAATACCTCTTTCTCTTTCCTCTGGAGCGTTGTCGATACTGTCGAATGTTCTAACCTGTGATAATCCTTTTTGAGCTAATGCCATGGTGATGGCAGCTGTAAGAGTAGTTTTACCATGGTCTACGTGTCCAATAGTACCTATATTAACATGAGGTTTACTACGATCAAATTTTTCTTTTGCCATCGAGTTACTCTCCTTGTTATTTATTTTCTAATTAATTTGTTTTTTATAATTAAAATTGTTCAACCGATGATTTTTTCAACTGCGATTTTTCTGTAATTTCTTCTGCAACTGATTTAGGCACTTCTGCATAATGAGAAAATTGCATTGTAAAAATTGCTCGACCTTGAGTCATTGACCTTAAAGTAGTTGCATATCCGAACATTTGAGCAAGTGGAACTTGAGCTTTAATTACTTGTGCATCTTTTCGCATTGTAAAACCTTCAATCTTTCCTCTTCTTGAATTCAAATCTCCCATCACATCACCAAGATATTCTTCAGGAGTAATTACTTCAACATTCATTATTGGTTCAAGTAAAATTGGATCAGCTTTTAGTGCACCTTGCTTAAATGCAATTGATGCAGCTACTTTAAATGATATTTCATCAGAGTCAACTTCATGATAAGAACCATCAAATAACTTAACCTTAACATCGACAACAGGATAACCAGCAAGCACTCCATTTCTCATCGCATCTTGAATACCATTAATAATTGGGTTTATATATTCTTTAGGAACAACACCGCCAACTATTGCATTTTCAAATTCAAAGCCTTTTCCTGGTTCATTAGGTGATAATTCAAGCCATACATGACCATATTTACCACGACCACCAGTTTGCTTGATAAATTTACCTTCAGCCTGTACTGTTTTTGTAATTGTTTCTCTATATGCTACCTGAGGTTTACCAACATTTGCCTCAACCTTAAATTCCCGCTTCATTCTGTCGACAAGAATTTCAAGATGAAGTTCACCCATTCCACTGATTAAGGTTTGTCCTGTTTCTTCGTCAACAAAAACTTTAAACGTTGGGTCCTCATCAGACAATTTAGAAAGAGCATCCGATAATCTATCCTGATCAGCTTTAGTTTTTGGTTCAATTGCAATCTGAATAACTGGTTCAGGGAATGCCATTCTTTCAAGAATAATTGGGTCGTCTTCAGTACATAACGTATCGCCTGTTCTCGTAAATTTCAAACCAACAAGTGCTGCAATATCGCCTGCTCTAACCTCTTCCATATCTTCTCTATGATTAGCATGCATCTGAAGAACTCTTCCAACTCTTTCTTTTTTATCTGCGACAGAATTATATACATAAGAACCAGCTTTTAATGTACCAGTGTAAACTCTAATAAATGTTAATTTACCAACATAAGGGTCTGTCATAATCTTAAATGCAAGAGCAGTAAATTTTTCATTAGGATCAATTCTTCTTTCAACATGGTCTTTCTTATGAACATGATGTGCAACTAAGTTACCCAAATCTAAAGGCGATGGCAAGAAATCAACAACAGCATCAAGAAGCATTTGAACGCCTTTATTCTTAAACGATGATCCACAAAGAACAGGAACAATTTTTAATTGAATTGTAGCTTGTCTTAAAACTTTCTTTATTTCTTCAACAGAAATTTCTTTTCCTTCAAGATATTTTTCAAGAAGTGTATCATCAATTTCTGATACAGCTTCCAACATTTGAGTTCTATATTTTTGAGCTAATGGCAATAAATCAGCAGGTATATCAACATCCTCGTATGTAGTTCCTAAAGTTTCTTCATGATACATACGAGCTTTCATAGTCATTAAATCAATGATTCCGCTAAATAAATCACCATCGCCAACAGGTAAAGTAATAGGTACTGCATTTGCGCCAAGTCTATCTTTCATCATCTGAACCGCATTATAAAAATCTGCACCTATTCTATCCATCTTATTAACAAATGCAATTCTTGGCACACCATATTTATCAGCTTGTCTCCAAACAGTTTCTGATTGAGGTTCTACACCGCCAACTGCACAGAATAATGCAATTGCCCCATCCAATACTCTCAAAGAACGCTCAACTTCTACAGTGAAATCAACATGTCCTGGAGTATCTATAATATTAATTTGATGGTCTTTCCACATTGTTGTGGTTGCAGCACTTGTAATTGTAATACCTCTCTCTTTCTCCTGTTCCATCCAGTCCATTGTAGCAGCACCATCATGAACCTCACCCATACGATGAACTTTGCCGGTATAATAAAGAATTCGCTCTGTAGTGGTTGTTTTACCGGCGTCTATATGAGCCATAATACCAATATTTCTAACTCTGCTTATGTCAATTCTATTAGACATTTATATAACTTACTCCTTTCTCATTACCACTTAAAATGAGCAAAAGCTTTATTAGCTTCAGCCATTCTATGCGTATCATCTTTTTTCTTAATTGCGTTTCCTTCGTTATTAGCAGCTGCTATTAATTCTGCAGCTAATTTCAATGCCATAGATTTATCTTTTCTTTCACGAGCATAAGTTCTAAGCCATCTTAATGCCAGAGCAGTTCTTCTTTCAGGACGAACTTCCATAGGAACTTGATATGTAGCACCGCCTACTCTACGGCTTCTAACTTCAACCATAGGAGAAACATTTTGAACTGCCTTCTTAAAAATTTCCAAAGCCGGTTTCTTTGTTCTTTGCTCTATGATATCAAAGCTTTCATAAACTATCTTTCTGGCAATAGTTTTCTTGCCATCCCACATTAAATAATTGATAAATTTAGCGACCAAAACATCATTATACTTTGGATCCGGCTTAATAAATCTTTTTTCTGCTCTTTTCTTTCTCATAAACTATTTTGCTTTTGGTTTTTTAGTTCCGTATTTAGATCTACCTTTCTTTCTATCTTCAACTCCGCTTGCGTCGAGAGTTCCTCTAATAATATGATAACGAACACCTGGCAAATCTTTAACTCTTCCACCTCTAATAAGAACAATTGAGTGTTCCTGCAAATTATGTCCTTCACCAGGAATATATGCAGTAACTTCAATTCCGTTAGTTAATCTAACTCTCGCAACTTTTCTAAGAGCTGAATTAGGTTTTTTAGGAGTAGTAGTATAAACTCTTGTACAAACACCACGTTTCTGAGGATTACCTTCCAGAGCTGGTGCCTTATTCTTAGCTTTTACTACTTCTCTTCCTTTTCTTACCAACTGATTAATTGTTGGCACTAATATTCCTCCAAATTTTTTCTTTTAAGTAAAAATTCAGACTCAAAATTTATTGATTCTCAACCCAATTGTCAAGAAAATCAATTTATATTTTTAAGTTTTTTTAAGCAGATTCTTTTTCTTCAACTCCTTCTTTTGGAATTGCTGCTTGTGCTTCTACTTCTTCAGCTGTTAAGATAATATTCTTATATTTCTTTAGACCAGTACCTGCAGGAATTAAATGTCCCATAACTACATTTTCTTTAAGTCCAACAAGATAATCTGTTCTTGCTTCTGTGGCTGCATTTGTAAGAACTTTTGTTGTTTCCTGGAACGATGCAGCTGAAATAAAGCTTTCTGTAGACAATGCAGCATGAGTAATACCTAATAGTATATTCTCGAATGTTGCAGGTTCTGCATCTCGAACTTTCATTGGTTTTTTGCCTTTTCTTGTCAAATCTGCATTAATTTCTCTAAATTTTGAACGAGGTATTAATTGACCGGCTTTAAATTTAGATTGACCCGGGTCAATTATATAAACCATATTTTTGATGCGTTCATTTTCTTCGAGCAATTTATTTCTATCAACAAGATCTTCTTCAATGAAATTAGTATCGCCAGCAGAAATTACTTTTAGCTTCTGCAGCATCTGACGAACAATTATTTCAATATGCTTATCATTTATTTTTACACCCTGCAAGCGATAAACATCCTGAATTTCATTTACAAGATATTCTTGAACTGCATTTGGACCTTTAATCTTAAGAATATCATGTGGATTAATTGGTCCGTCTGTAATTTTTTCACCTGCTGGAATTTCATCTCCTTCCTGAACGAGAATATGTTTACCATAAGGAACAGAATATACTTTTTGAATGGAACCGTCAAAAGATTCAATAATTATATCTCGTGCACCTTTTTTACGAGGACCAAATTTTACTCTGCCTTCAATTTCAGAAACAATTGCAGGGTCATGTGGACTTCTTGCTTCAAACAATTCTGTTACTCTTGGCAAACCGCCTGTAATATCTCGTGTTTTTGCAGTAGCTTTGGAAATTTTTGCCAAAACTGTTCCAGGTTGAATTATCTCCCCTTCTTCTACTGATAGATAAGCTCGTGTCGGAATATTAAATAATTTTTCATTCCCATCATCATCTTTTATTAATATGCTCGGAGTAAGATTTTTATCTTTAGATTCAATAACTACTTTCTGAACATGGCCTGTTTGTTCGTCTGCAACTTGCTGATAAGTAACATTATCAACCAAGTCAACAAAGCTAACTTTTCCGCCAATATCAGAAACAATAACAGAGTTATATGGGTCATGATTATAAAGCGGTTGACCTTTTTTAACTCTTTGTCCATCTTCAACCATTAATTCTGCACCGTAAGGTATTTCATATTTTTTAATCTGTCTATCGTCATCATCAAAAATTCCAATTGAACCTCTTCTTCCAATAACAACTTTAACTTTTCCAAATACATCATTCTTTTCTACATAAGAAATTCTTTCGAATCTTACAGTACCTTCCACATTAGTTTCAACTTGCGATTGACTTGCAATACGAGATGATGTACCGCCAAAGTGGAATGTTCTAAGAGTTAATTGTGTACCAGGTTCACCAATTGATTGGGCAGCAATAATTCCAACTGCCTCACCAATTTCTACTAATTGACCTGTTGTTAAATTTCTACCATAGCATTTTGCACAAACACCATGTTTAGCTTCGCAGGTTAAAACTGTTCTGATGTAAACCTGATCAATGTTAGCTTCATCAATTCTTTCTGCAATTTCTTCTGTGATTAATTGTCCAGCTTCTACAATCAGTTCATCAGTTCTTGGGTCATAAACATCTTCTTGAGCAACACGACCAATAATTCTTTCGGCGAGTGGTTCTCTTTCTAATTCTACATCTTTGAGAGCTGTTACATAAACACCACGAATAGTTCCACAGTCTTCTTCTGTAACAATTACATCTTGAGCAACATCACATAATCTTCTTGTTAAATAACCTGCATCAGCTGTTTTCAATGCAGTATCAGCAAGACCTTTGCGAGCACCGTGTGTAGAAATAAAATATTCAAGAACTGAAAGGCCTTCTTTAAAGTTTGCCACAATTGGGTTTTCAATAATTTCACCAGATTGACCAGTCAAGCTCTTTTGTGGTTTTTGCATCAATCCACGCATACCAGCAAGCTGGCGAACCTGTTCTTGGGAACCTCTTGCACCAGAGTCAACCATCATATGAAGTGAATTAAATCCATTCTGGTCGTTCTTCAATCTTTCCATTAATGATTTTGCAACATTATTAGTTGTAAAAGTCCATACGTCAATAATCTTATTATATCTTTCAGCATCAGTTATCAAACCTTGTTCATGCTCATTCAAAATGCTGTTAACTTTTTTATTTGCTTCTTCAATTAATTTTACTTTTTCATCAGGAATAACCATATCGCTAAAGCTTATTGAGATACCAGCTGCAGTAGCATATCTATATCCTAAATCTTTAACATCATCAAGGAATTTGGCAGTTACTTCGTTGCCGAGTTTCATAAACATTTTGTAAATCAGTCCACTGAATGTTTTCTTGACGAGTAATTCATTAATGAATCCCATTTCTTTAGGAACAATTTGATTGAAAATTACTCGTCCAACAGTAGTCTCTAATAATTTATCTTCATATTTAACTTTGATACGAGCATGCAAATCAACAGCTTTGGAATTATATGCAATAATCACTTCTTCCATACTACTGAAAATTTTGCCTTCGCCTTTAGCACCTGGTCGAACTTTTGTAAGATAATAGCAGCCTAAAACTATATCTTGAGTTGGGATTACAATAGGCATACCATTTTGTGGTGAAAGAATATTATGAGAGCTAAGCATTAATATTGATGCTTCAAGCTGAGCTTCGTATGAAAGAGGAACATGCACTGCCATTTGGTCACCGTCAAAGTCAGCATTGAATGCAGTACATACCATCGGATGCAATTGAATAGCTTTGCTGTCAATTAATTTTGGTTGAAATGCTTGAATGCCAAGTCTATGCAAAGTAGGTGCTCTGTTAAGCAGAACTGGATGACCATCAATCAACTTTTCAAGAATTTCCCAGATGATAGGATCTTTTCTATCTACGGCTTTACGAGCACTCTTAACAGTTTTATAATGTCCTCTTTCAATCAACTTTCTTATAATAAATGGTTTGAACAATTCTACTGCCATGTCTTTTGGCAATCCGCATTCATGAAGTTTAAGTTCAGGACCAACAACAATTACGGAACGACCTGAATAATCAACACGTTTACCAAGCAGGTTTTGACGGAATCTTCCTTGCTTTCCTTTGAGCATATCACTCAAAGATTTAAGAGGACGATTGCCATCACTTCTAACTGCACTTGCACGACGTGAGTTATCAAAAAGTGCATCAACAGCTTCCTGAAGCATTCTTTTTTCATTTCGAAGAATTACCTCAGGTGCTTTTATTTCGATTAATCTTTTGAGACGATTATTTCTAATTATTACTCTACGGTATAAATCATTTAAATCACTTGTTGCAAAACGACCACCTTCAAGGGGAACAAGTGGTCTAAGTTCAGGTGGAATTACTGGAATTACACTTAATACCATCCACTCAGGTTTATTCTGAACTTTCCCTTCTTTTTCTCTGAATGCTTCTAATACACGAAGACGTTTTAGCAAATCACTTCGTTTTTGTTGAGATGTTTCATTAGCAAGCTGAGCTTTTAATTCCTGAAATGTTTTTTCAATATCAGTATTTTTTAACAGCTCTTTTATTGCTTCGCCGCCAATTTTAGCAACAAATTTTTTGGGATCGTTGTCATCAAGTGCATCATTATCATGAGGCAGCGATTGAACAATTTCATAATATTGTTCTTCTGAAATCAAATCTTTTTTATTCAAACCTGTTGGACCAGGATTAATAACCACATAAGATTCATAATAAATTATTCTTTCGAGTTCTTTTGTGGTCATTCCAATAATATTACCGATTTTTGAAGGAAGTGCTTTGAAGAACCAGATATGAACAACCGGCACTGCAAGAGCAATATGACCCATTCTTTCGCGGCGAACGCTCT
Organism: Melioribacteraceae bacterium; assembly: GCA_037481715.1. Classification (GTDB taxonomy): domain Bacteria; phylum Bacteroidota; class Ignavibacteria; order Ignavibacteriales; family Melioribacteraceae; genus Rosettibacter. Next base: position 52,015 of record JBBFLD010000008.1, on the reverse strand, counting down.
TTAGTGTAATTTCAACACCGCATCTATCACAAACAATGCCTTTGTAACGAATACCTTTATATTTGCCGCAAGCACATTCCCAATCTTTTACTGGTCCAAATATTTTTTCGCAGAATAATCCATCTTTTTCTGGTCTGAATGATCTATAATTGATTGTTTCTGGTTTAGTAACTTCGCCATGCGATCTATTAAGAATATCATCGGGACTTGCAAGGCTGATAGTTAACTTTTCTATTGTTTTAGCTTTTGTATCTTGTGTTTTAGATCGCATAATTATTCTCCTTAAATTATTATCCGCCAAAGCGGTTTCTTACGGTTAATTAATTTTAATCTCAAGGCCTAAACCTTGAAGTTCTTTAATCATTACGTTAAAGGCTTCTGGAACATTTGGTTCCGGAATATTTTCACCTTTAACAATTGCCTCATAAGTCTTAGCTCTTCCTGCAACATCGTCGCTTTTAACCGTTAAGATTTCCTGTAATGTATGAGCTGCGCCATAACCTTCGAGAGCCCAAACTTCCATTTCACCAAATCTTTGTCCACCAAACTGAGCTTTTCCACCAAGTGGTTGTTGTGTAATTAATGAGTATGGTCCAATTGAGCGAGCATGAATTTTGTCGTCGACCATATGACCAAGTTTCATCATGTAGATGTATCCACAAGTAACTTTTTGATGGAATCTTTCACCTGTTCTTCCATCATAAAGCCAAGTTTTGCTACCTTCATCAAGTTCAGCTTTCTTTAGCCATTCTTCAACATCTTTAACACCTGCACCATCAAAAATTGGGGTTTCAAATTTTACTCCTAATTTCTTTCCAACCCAGCCTAGAGCTGTTTCATAAAGTTGGCCAAGATTCATACGAGAAGGAACTCCAAGTGGATTTAATACAATATCAACAGGTGTTCCGTCTTCATGATATGGCATATCTTCAACTGGAACAACTTTAGCAACGACGCCTTTGTTACCATGTCGTCCTGCCATTTTATCGCCAACTTGAATTTTTCTTTTCTTAGCAACATAAACTTTAGCAAGCTGGGTAATTCCAGGAGGCAGTTCATCACCTGATTGAATTTTTAGTTTTTCTCTCTTATAATTTTCTTCAATTTCAGCTACAATTTTGAAATAGTTAGAATATAATTTTCTAATTAATTCATTTGTATTTTTTCTTTCGAACCAATCTTTTGTATAATCAAGTTTTGTTACATCATCGATATCAGCAAAAGTTGATTCTTTAATTACAGTTCCACTTCTTAAAACTACCGTACCATCAAGGTCACGTATTCCGGTTGTAGTTTTACCTAAAGTTATCTTTGTTAATTTTTCAACAAGTTTTTTATAATAATTTTCTTGTTGTTTTTTATATGTATTTTCTAATTCATCTAACTGTTTTTTCTCGAGTTTCTTTGCTTCAGCATCTTTTTTCTTTCTGCTAAATAATCGAGTTTTTATTACAACACCTTTTAATCCCGGAGGTGCTTTCAATGATGCATCTTTCACATCACCAGCTTTATCTCCAAAAATTGCTTTGAGCAATTTTTCTTCTGGTGTCGGATCTGATTCACCTTTTGGTGTAATCTTTCCAATTAATATATCGCCTTCTTTTACTTCTGCACCTTCACGAACAATTCCATTTTCATCTAAATCTTTAGTTGCTTCTTCGCTTACATTTGGAATATCTCTTGTTAATTCTTCTTCACCTCGTTTTGTTTCTCTTACTTGTAATTCAAATTCTTCAATATGAATTGATGTAAAGACATCTTCGGATACTAATCTTTCGCTAATAACAATAGCATCTTCAAAGTTATATCCGTTCCATGGCATGAATGCAACTGAGATATTTCTTCCAAGTGCGAGTTCACCTTTATCCATAGATGGACCATCAGCAAGAACATCACCTTTTTTAACTTTCTGACCCGTAAATACAACTGGACGCTGTGTAAAACATGTTTCCTGATTTGTGCCTGCAAATTTTGTTAAGTTATATTCAACTCTTCTTTCATCATCAAAGCTAACAAGTGCTTCTTCTGAATCGAGATTAACATCATATCTTACAATAATTTTTCTTGCATCTGCATATTCAACAACGCCATCATCTTCTGCCAAAATAAGAAGTCGTGAATCTCTTGCCACTTTATATTCCATTCCTGTTCCAACAATTGGAGCTTCAGGAACTAAAAGAGGAACAGCTTGACGCTGCATGTTAGAACCCATCAGAGCACGGTTTGCATCATCGTGTTCGAGGAATGGAATTAACGCTGCTGCTGCACTTACAATTTGTGCAGGTGCAACATCCATGTAATCAACTTCGGAAGGAGGAACAATCGGGAATTCTCCTTTATGACGACATTTTACTCTATCAAGAACAAATCTTCCCTGTTCATCAAGTGGAGCATTTGCTTGAGCAATTATGTATTCATCTTCCTGATCGGCACTTAAATATTCAATTGTATTTGTTACTCTTCCGTCTTTAACTTTTCTATATGGTGTTTCTAAGAATCCATATTGATTGACGCGTGCATAAATGGTAAGTGAAGATATAAGACCAATGTTTGGACCTTCTGGGGTTTCGATTGGACAAAGTCTTCCATAATGTGAATGATGAACGTCGCGCACTTCGAATCCTGCTCTTTCACGAGTTAATCCACCTGGACCTAATGCAGAAATTCTTCTTTTGTGAGTTAACTCTGAAAGTGGATTGGTTTGATCCATAAATTGCGAGAGCTGGTTTGTACCAAAGAATGCATTAATTACACTGCTTATGGTTCTTGCATTTACTAAATCCTGCGGCTGCATATTTTCGTTATCACGCATATTCATTCTTTCTTTAATTGTGCGCGCCATTCTTGCAAGACCAACATTATATTGCTGCATTAACTGTTCGCCTACAGTTCTTACTCTTCTATTTCCAAGGTGGTCAATATCATCAACGCTCACATTTCCATTTTTGAGCATGATGATATTTTTCATAATAGCAATAATATCTTCAACAGTAAGAACATGAATATTTTCGTCAACATTAAGACCCAACTTATCATTCATTCTAAAGCGTCCAACTTCACCAAGGTCATATCGTTTATCATTGAAGAATAATTTATCGAGTAAAGCTATTGCAGTTTCTAAATCTGGAGCTTCTCCTGAACGAAGCTGACGATAAATTGCATAGAGAGCTTCTTCCTTAGTTTTAGATGTATCTTTTTTAAGAGTATTTATGATTAAATCCTGATCGTAGGATGTTTCTGCACTGATTAATTGTATTTTTTGAAGAGATGATTTTTTAATATTATCAATAATTTCTTCTGTAAGTTGACCATCTTTAGAAACATAAATTTCACCTGTTTGCAAATCAATTACATCATTAGCAGCAATTCTTCCAGAATGTTTTTCTGCATCCAAATGTTTAACGGGTACTTCTTCGATTAAATCAAACAAGTTAAGAATTTGTTCATCGGTTTCGTAACCTAATGCTCTAAGTAATGTTGTAGATGGAAACTTTTTTCTGCGGTCGATATAAACATATAAAACATTATTTATATCGGTTGCAAACTCTACCCATGAACCTTTAAATGGAATTATTCTTGCAGAATAAATTGGTGTTCCATTTGGATGAAATGTTTGAGCAAAAGCAACTCCAGGAGAACGATGCAATTGACTAACAATTACTCTTTCTGCACCATTAATTATGAAAGTTCCTCTTTCTGTCATATAAGGAAGGTTACCAAGATAAACTTCCTGTTCTACTGTATTGATGTATTCGCCTGTTTCATCATCTTTTGTAGAAAGGCGAAGTTTTGCTTTTAATGGTGCTGAATAAGTTAAACCTCTTTCTTCACATTCTGCTATTGAAAAGCGAGGTTTTTCAATGTAATATTCAATAAAATCGAGGCGATAAAATTCTTTATTGTCAAGAATCGGGAAGTTCTGATTAAATACAGCCTGCAATCCTTTGTTTTCTCGCTGTGAAGGCGGCACTTTTGCTTGCAGGAATTCTTCAAATGATTCAAGCTGAATATTCAATAAATCTGGCACCTTCATCGCATTAGTAATCTTCGCAAACGAAATTCTACCCGTACTTTTATTAATTTTTTGTTTTTCCAAAGCCTAACCTCCAATGATTTTATTAAATTCTTTCATTTTTATAATGAAAGAAAGTGGTAAAACGGAATTTCCATTTTACCACTTCAGATTTTTCAAATAATTATTGAAAAAGATTTTTACTTAATTGTTACAGTAGCGCCAGCTTCTTCTAATTCTTTCTTAATCTTTTCTGCTTCTTCTTTAGATACACCTTCTTTAACTGGTTTTGGTGCACCGTCAACTAAATCTTTTGCTTCTTTTAATCCAAGTCCTGTATGTGCACGAACAACTTTAATTACATTGATTTTAGTTGCACCAGCATTTTCGAGAATAACATCAAATTCAGTTTTCTCTTCAGCAGGTGCAGCTGCAGCACCAGCAGCTGGAGCGCCAGCCATTACAACAGGAGCTGCTGCAGTAACTCCAAATTCATCTTCTAATGCTTTCTTTAATTCTGCGGCTTCTACTAAAGTAAGAGCTTTAATTTTTTCTACAATTTCTGCAACTTTTTCTGACATTTTATTTCTCCTATTAATTAATTTTTCCTAAAAATATTTTAAGCTGCTTTTTTCTTTGAGATTTCATCAATATCACTTACTAAATCTCTCATTACAGCATTAATTGCTCCAACAATACCAGACGATGGCGAAGCAATACTTCCAATTATACCGGCAATAATTTCTTCCTTTGTTGGCATCGAAGCAATTGTATCTAACTGGTCAGACCCATAATATGTTGATTCAAGATAGCATCCTTTGAAAGCAAATTTGCCGGTTTCATCAAAATATTTTTTAATGATTTTTGCAGGTGCAACAAAATTATCTTTTGCAAATGCTACACCTGTCATCCCAGTAAGATGGTCATATAATTTATCGTACCCTCCGATTTCTTCGAGGGCTTTTCTTAATAAAGTATTTTTAAAGACTTTGTAAGTAACTCCTTCCTTTTTGAAATTTGCACGGAGTTTATTGATATCAGCAACGTTTACACCTTTATAATCAACAAGAAACATTGCTGAAGAATCTTTTACAAGTTCTTTAATCTGTTCCAGTACTTCTACTTTTTTAGCTTTTTTCATTATTCTCCCGTATCAGTTATTAGAACAACTGTTCGGCTTTGAAGCATTTTGAGTCTAAGACTAATTTAACAGCCATAGACTTGTAACCTTGAAATAGCAAAGCTAAATCAAGGCAGAGTGCGTAATTTTTATTTAGTAGCTAGGGCTGCTTCGTCTTTAGTTATTTTTAATCCTGGTCCCATTGTAGAAGAAAGGTAAATACTTTTAATGTATTGACCTTTAGCCGAAGCTGGTTTTAGTTTAACAATTGTCTGTAAAAATGTTCTTACATTTTCTGCTAATTGTTCAACAGTGAAATTTAATTTACCCAAAGATGCATGAACAATTCCAGCTTTTTCTACGCGAAATTCTATTTTACCAGCCTTTACTTCTTTTACAGCTTTTGCAACATCTTGAGTAACTGTTCCGCTCTTAGGATTTGGCATTAATCCTTTAGGACCAAGAACACGACCAAGTTTTCCAACTTCTCCCATTGTATCAGGAGTTGCAATAATGACATCAACATCTGCCCAGCCATTTTTAATTTTTTCAAGATATTCTTCGAATCCTGCATACTCTGCACCTGCTTTCAAAGCTTCTTCTGCCAAAGAACCTTTAGCGATTACAAGAACTCTAACCTGCTTACCTGTTCCATGAGGCAAAGATACAGTACCTCTTACCATCTGGTCAGCATGGCGTGGGTCAACACCAAGACGAACAGCACAATCAAGCGATTCTGTAAACTTTACTTTTGAATTTTCTTTAAGAACTTTAATCGCTTCTTCAATTGTATATTCTTTTTTGGTATCTACATTCTTTCTTATTGCTTGAACTCTTTTTGATACTTTCATTTTATTATACCATTATTTTATTCTTCAACTGTAATTCCCATACTACGAGCTGTGCCAGCAATCATACTCATAGCATGTTCAATATCATGAGCATTCAAATCTGGCATTTTTAATTGTGCTATTTCTCTAAGTTGCTCTTTTGTAATTTTTCCAACCTTAGTTTTATTTGGTTCTGGAGAACCTTTTTCTATTTTTAGAGCTTTCTTTAATAAAACAGCAGCAGGTGGTGTTTTTGTGATAAATGTAAATGATTTATCAGAATAGACAGTAATAACAACAGGAATAATTAATCCTTGTTTATCTGCAGTTCTTGCATTAAATTGTTTACAGAACTCCATGATATTAACACCTTTTTGACCTAATGCAGGTCCAACTGGAGGTGAAGGATTAGCTTGTCCACCTGGTATCTGAAGTTTAATATAACCTTCTATTTTCTTTGCCATAATTTTAACCTAATAATTTATTTCTCTAATTCAGCTTGTACAAAATCAATTTCGACAGGTGTTTTTCTTCCAAATATCGAAACCATAACTTTGATTTTCATTTTTTCTTCATTTACTTCTTCAACAACACCAGAAAAGTTATTGAATGGTCCATCAATAATTTTAACAAAATCACCTGCACGAAATACCGTTTCTGTTCTTTCTGCTTCCTCACCCTGAGAAATTCTTCCAACAATTCTTTTAACTTCATCAGGGAGTAATGGTAATGGATTTTTAGGATTACCCAAAAATCCCATTACAGAAGGAGTATTTAGTATAAAATCTTTTACTTTCAAATCCAAGTCTGCACAAATTAAAATATACCCTGGGAAAAAGTTTTTCTTCTTTGTTTTCTTTTTTCCATCCTTAATTTCAAGTACTTTTTCGGTTGGAACTAAAACTTCAAAAATTCGAGAGCGTAATTCTTCATTATCTTTTAGTTCATTTTCGATTAACGTTTTTACTTTGTTTTCATGTCCCGAAAAAGTACGAACTACATACCATTTACCGTTTCCAGATTCCAATTAAAAAATCCCTTTAAATATTTGACTAATACTCATATCTATAATATAAGTAAACAAAGCAAGAATAAGACAAACAACAATAACAATTGTAGTTGATTCTTTTAGTTCTTCTTTAGAAGGCCAGGTAACCTTCTTCATCTCTTTGACAACATCGTTTACAAAATTGATAATTTTTTCTTTCATAGAATTATTTTTTTTGATTGCACGTCAGGAGGGACTTGAACCCCCAGCCTGCGGTTTTGGAGACCGCTGCTCTGCCAATTGAGCTACTGACGTGTTTATTTAGTTTCCTTAAAAATTACATGCTTTCTTACTATTGGGTCATACTTTTTGTATTCTACACGACCGGGGTGATTTCTTTTATTTTTCGTTGTAGTGTAGCGATAACCAGTTCCAGCAGAACTCTCAAGAGTAATAATCTGTCTTACATTTTTAGATTTTGCCATTATAAATCCTCTTAAATAAATTGGAGCGGGAGACGGGACTCGAACCCGCGACCAACAGCTTGGAAGGCTGTGACTCTGCCAACTGAGTTACTCCCGCTTATTTTTTTTTAGAATATCAAAATTAGAATGAACAAATTATTCGGGAAGTGACTCGCTCCGCCAGAGGCGGACAAGCAACTGAGTTACTCCCGCTTATTTTTTTTAGAATATCAAAATTAGAATGAACAAATTATTCGGGGAAGTGACTCTGCTCCGCCAGAGGCGGACAAGCAACTGAGTTACTCCCTATATAATAACACTCAAAATTTTATGAACATTTTTTAATAACTCTCGATGCTGAAATTAGATAATAAACGAGTTATTAAATTTAATGAGCTGATGACCGGGATTGAACCGGTGACCTCTTCCTTACCAAGGAAGTGCTCTACCAACTGAGCTACATCAGCTAATACTGTGGGCGGCGAGGGATTCGAACCCCCAAAGGCATTCGCCAACGGATTTACAGTCCGCCCCGGCTCTCCAACTCCGGCGTCCGCCCGGACAAATTTCACCCATAATCTTAAAAAACGAGCATCAAATATAGAAGCATAGATTAAAAAAAGCAAGAATGTTAAAATTTTTTCTTAACATTCTAAAAAATGAAAGTAAATCATGTCTTTCAAAATCAGCGAATTCAAAATAAAAAGCAAAAATTCTTATTTTTACACTTACAATTTTAATCAAAAGAGGATTAAATGAAAATAGCAATTATTGGTTGTGGCAACATGGGATTAACTTATGCACGCTCTTTTATTCAGTATCACAAATCTAATAAAAACGATTTATATCTCGTTGCCAAAAATGAAGAACATGCTAAAAAACTTAAAGAAGAAAATTTGGGTACAATTGTAATTGGTCCAAATGACGAGGTCCTTAATTCCGATGTTATAATTTTAGCTGTAAAGCCACAAGATTTTTTATCTGTTGCAAATGTTTTATCTAATAAGATTAATAGAGAAACTCTTGTCATATCAATTCTTGCTGGTATTAAATTAGAACTTCTTTGTAAAGCTCTTAATCATGAAATTGTTGTTCGTGCGATGCCGAACATGCCTGCTCAATATGGTATGGGAATTACAGTTTATATTCCGTCAGAGAAAACGAGCATTCATCATATATCTACTGTAGAAAATTTGCTGAGCACCACTGGAAGAACTTTCATGATTGAAGATGAAAATCTAATGGATGGTGTTACAGCATTAAGCGGAAGCGGACCAGCATATTTTTATTACATTGTTATGACTATGATTGAAACAGCAAAGAAAATGGGATTTGATGAAAGTCTGGCAAGTTTATTAGTTAAACATACTATGCATGGTGCATTCCATGTTATAAATAATTCTGATTTAGATTTAGAAACATTAATTAAAAAAGTTGCATCCAAGGGTGGAACAACCGAAGCCGCATTCGAAGTACTTAAAAAAAATAATTTTGCTGAAATATTTTCAAAAGCAATTTTAAGAGCAGAAGAAAGGTCAAAAGAATTATCCCGATTAAATGGATTAAATGATAAGGATGAATTAAAGAATTAAATCTATCTTTAATTCATCCTCAAAAATTATGATTTACTTAATACCTGTTGATTTTTATAATTCTTGAACAAGCAATAATTAATACTGTCGCTCAAAGCTTTAAAACTTGCTTCAATAATATTGGTTGATACGCCTACTGTTCCCCATGTATCATTGCCATCACTTGATTCAATCATAACTCTTACTTTTGCACCTGTACCTTCTTTTTCATCAAGCACACGAACTTTGTAATCAACTAATTTTATTTTTGCTATCTCAGGATAAAACCTCAATAGTGCTTTTCTTAGTGCAGTATCAAGTGCGTTTACTGGACCATTACCATCAGCTGCTGTATGTTCAATTTCATTATTTACTTCAATTTTCAAAACTGCTTCTGAAGTAGTATGACCATCTGCATCATAAAAAACATTTACTTTAGCATCAATTAATCTGAAGAATGGGGAAAACTCATTAGTTTCAGTTCTGAACAGCAATTCAAATGATGCTTCAGCTCCATCAAATTGATAACCATCATATTCAAGTGATTTAATATAATTAACTAATCTCTTGCTTAATTCTTTATCATCAGAAATGTCTATGCCAACTTCTTTTGCTTTGTATTTGATATTGCTCTGACCAGATAAATCTGAAATTAATACTCTTTGTTTATTTCCCACTAATTCTGGTGCAATATGTTCATACATTCTGCTGTCTTTCATAACAGCACTAACATGTACGCCACCTTTATGTGCAAAAGCAGATTTGCCAGTATAAGCTGCTCTTGTATTCGGATGAATATTCATCAATTCATAAACATAGTTAGAAAGAGAAGTTAAGTGTTGAAGAGTATTTTTTTGATTTGTTTCATGATTCAATTTCAAAATTAAATTTGGAATTATACTGCATAGATTTGCATTCCCACATCTTTCGCCTACGCCGTTAATTGTTCCATGAACATGTGTAGCTCCAGCATTTACAGCAGCAAGTGAATTTGCTACTGCAAGTTCCGCATCATTATGAGCATGAATTCCAATTTGTAAATTAAATTTGTTTTTTACTTCAGTAACAATCTTAAAAACTTCTTCAGGTAATGAACCGCCATTAGTATCACACAGAACTAATGTATCAGCTCCGCCTTCACTTGCTGCTTCGAGCATTCGTAATGCAAATTCTGGATTATGCTTATAGCCATCAAAAAAATGTTCTGCATCAAAAATTACTCTATCAACATGGGCTTTAAGATATTTAACAGATTTGTAAATTAATTCTGCATTTTCTTCATCAGTCAAACCCAAACCTTTTTGTGAATGAAGCTGCCAGGTTTTACCAAAAATTGTGATGATAGGGGTTTCGGATTTTAACAAGGTGTTAAGATTATAATCGCCTTCTACATCTTTTACTGAACGAGCAGTTGAACCAAATGAAGTTAATTTTGCATGATTGAGTTTAAGATTTTTTGCTTGTTTGAAAAACTCTTCATCTTTAGGATTACTGCCTGGCCAGCCTCCTTCAATTATATCGATTCCAAATTCATCAAGTCTTTTTGCAATTAATAATTTATCCTGAACTGAAAGGTTTACACCTTCGCCTTGTGTTCCATCTCTTAGTGTTGTATCAAATATTTCTATAAACATATCTTACCTCATTTTTTATGATATCAAATCATGTTATTCTTTCTTGCATATTCAAAAATATTTCCTGCTTCGATTATTGGAAGTATATCTCCAAGTGGATTTAATTTATATTCTTCAGAAGAAGAGAGATTTTTTAATGTATTATTAACAAGGTCAATTTCAAGTTCATCGTTTGTTTTGATTTTATCATTCAATTTAATTGGGGTTTCATAAGGAATAACAAATCCGCCATCGACACAATTTCTATAAAATATTCTTGCATAAGATTCTGCAACAATCACTTTTACACCTGCCATTTGCAATGCAAATGGTGCATGTTCTCTTGACGAACCGCAACCAAAGTTTGAACCGCCGATTATAATGTTATATTTTGATTGATAATTTTCACCATCAATAAATGGAATACCTCCATCAGGCAAACCTGAATTTTTAAGCGGGACACCAGACAATGCATATCTTCCATATTTTTTTGATTCTTCTGGGTCGCTTAAGCTGTAAACAAGATGTTCAGCTGGAATAATTTGGTCAGTATCAATGTTGTCTCCAAGTACAAATGCTTTTCCTTTAATAATTTTTTCCATAATTAATTCCTGAATTTTTATAAAAATTCTCTTGGGTCTGTAATTACACCTGTTACAGCAGAAGCAGCAACTGTAAAAGGTGATGCAAGATAAACTTCGGATTTTTTGCTTCCCATTCTGCCAGGAAAATTTCTATTAGTTGTAGATATAACGACTTCGCCATCAGTTGCTCTTCCTACAGTATCTGCTGGTCCGCCAAGACAAGCAGCACATGAAGACGGAGCAATTACACAACCAGCATTTTCAAAAATTTGTTTTAATGAAACACCATTAATAGTCTCAACTTCTAATTGATTATAAACATATGTACTTGCAGGGACAATAAAAGTTGGAACTTTCACTTGATTTCCAAAAATGATTTTTGCTGCATTAATAAAATCACTAAGTTTACCTCCAGTGCATGAACCAATGTAGCATTTTGTAAGTTTTGTTCCCTGCACATTTCTTACGGTATCTCGATTATCCGGACTGTGTGGTTTAGCAACTAAAGGTTCGATTTCATTAACATTATATTTATAAATTGCACGGTATTTTGCATCAGGGTCGCTTTCGAAAATTTCATATGGTGCATCAGTTCTTTCTCTAACATACTTCTCAGTTACTTCATCAGCTTTAATTATTCCATTCATTGCACCAGCTTCTATTGCCATATTTGTTAATGTCATCCTTTCATCCATTTGCATAGAAAAAATAGCTTCGCCATCAAATTCTAATGCACGATATGTTCCACCATCTGTTGTAATATCTCCCAGCACTTGAAGGATTAAGTCCTTTGCAGTAAGATAATGAGGCAAAGTTCCTTCAAATATAAATTTCATTGATTCAGGGACTTTTTCCCAAATTTTTCCTGTGCCAAGTATGAATGCAGCATCAGTATTTCCAACACCTGTTGAAAACATTCCAAATGCACCTGATGTGCAAGTATGTGAATCTGTTCCAAATAAAACTGTTCCTGGCAAATTGTAGCCTTCTTCAGCAAGAGCTATGTGACAAACTCCCTTGTATCTTTCTGTTCCAACATCATAGTAATTTGGCAAATCATACTCGTTCGCAAATTCACGAAGAATGTTTACATTTCTATTTGCTTGAGGATTTTTTGTAAAGATATAATGGTCGGGAAATATTACTACTTTTTTCTTATCCCAAATTTTTGCTTTATCTCCAAATTCTCTTTTCCATATTTCGATTGTTGGAGGACCACAAACATCGTGAGTCATTAAAACATCTACATTCAGCCAGATATTTTCTCCGGGTTCAACTCTTTTTCTGCCCGAAGCTTTTGCAAGAATTTTTTCTGTTATTGTCATTCCCATTTATTAAACCCTTTATATTACTTCTGAAATTTTTTCTTGTTTATCAACTAATTCTTCTTTGTTGAATTGTTCTTTTTGATTAAGTGCATTCAAATAAGCTTTTGCACTTGCTTCTATGATATCTGTAGAAATTCCTCTTCCGGTAAATGATTTATTTCCGCTTCTAATTCTAACCAGAACTTCTCCCATTGCTTCTCTTCCGGCAGTAACAGAACGAACTTGATATGATTCTAACTCAGATTTAATTGAAAGAGCTCTTTCAATTGAATTAAAGACTGCATCAACTGGACCATCACCAGTTGCAGATTCTTCAATTAATTTATCTCCAACTTTAATTCGAACAACAGCATTTGGAACCAGATTTGTTCCTGCATTTACATGAAGATATTCGAGCTCATAAATTTCATCTCGTTTTTGAATTTCATCGCCCATCAACATTCTCAAGTCGTCATCAAAAACTTCTTTCTTTTTATCTGCAAGTTCAATGAATGCATCATATATTTTTTGGAGTTCTTCTTCTGAAACAGTATAACCAAGTTCTTGAAGTCTTACTTTCAATCCATGTCTGCCTGAATGTCTACCCAATACAATTTTATTTTTTGGAATTCCAACACTTTCGGGAGTCATTATTTCATAAGTTTGACGATTTTTAAGAACTCCATCTTGATGAATTCCAGACTCATGAGCAAAAGCATTTTCGCCTACAATTGCTTTATTTCTTTGAACGAGCAATCCAGTAAATGCAGAGACCATTTTGCTTGTGTTGTAAATTTCTTTTGTATTGACATTTGTGTAGTAATTCAATAAATCTTTTCGAACATTTAATGTCATAACAATTTCTTCGAGCGATGCATTACCAGCTCTTTCACCTATTCCATTAATTGTGCATTCAACCTGACGAGCGCCGTTCATAATTGCAGCAAGTGAATTTGCAACTGCAAGTCCTAAATCATTATGGCAGTGAACGCTGATAATTACATTATCAATATTCTTTACTCTTTTTCTTAATTCAGCAATTTTATTCCCGAATTCAAATGGTAAAGTGTAGCCGGTAGTATCTGGGATATTGATAGTTGTAGCACCTGCTTCGATAGCTGCATCGACAACTTCAGCAAGATATCCTATGTCTGTTCTTCCTGCATCTTCTGCAGAAAATTCAACATCGTCTGTAAAAGTTTTTGCATATGCTACAGAATCATAGGACATTTTTAAGATTGTTTTTCTTTTTTCTTCAAGAGTTTTACCATAGCGTTCATGACTGAATTTACCAAGAATATGATAATCTGAAGTACTTGCAAAAGTATGAATTCTTTTTCGCGGTGCAGGTGATAATGCATCTGCCGCAGTTTTAATATCTTTTTCGTTTGCTCTTGCAAGTGCAGCAATTATGCAGTCAACTTCTTCTGCAATTCGTTTGACTGCTTCAAATTGTGCTGGTGATGAAATTGGAAATCCAGCTTCTATTATATCTACATTCAGCTTTGCAAGCTGATGTGCAATTTCTAATTTTTCATGAACATTTAATGAAGCACCAGGTGATTGTTCACCATCTCTCAGTGTCGTATCAAATATCAATATCCTTGTTGGTTCCATAATTACCTCTCATTTAATTCAATTTTAGATGAGCTTGTATTAAGAACAAAATGAAGAACAAGAAAAAATGAGACTCTTCACAAGCTGAGATAACAAATTTGAATTTTGATACAATCTCAATACTTTTAATGCAATCTTTCAATTTTGTAATTTTGCAATCACTAAAGAGTAAAAACATTAATTGATTGATTGACAAACAACTTTTCAAATTCTTCCAATATTTGATTAGTCATTTCATCAGTTGAAACAAGTTTATCTCCATCCTTATAAATATCTTTTGTTCTGAAACCTTTTTGTAAAACATTTTCTATTGCATTTTCAATCAGTTCAGCTGCTTTATCCATTTGAAAAGAATATTTCAACATCATGGCTGCAGAAGAAATAGCAGCAATTGGATTAGCAATGTTTTTGCCGGCAATATCAGGTGCACTTCCATGAACAGGTTCATAGAGTGCATATTTTGAGCCAATACTTGCTGACGGAAGCATACCTAAACTTCCAGTTATCATAGCTGCAATATCACTCAATATATCACCAAACAAATTTGAAGTAAGCACAACATCAAATTGTTTTGGATACATTACAAGCTGCATTGCCGCATTATCAACATACATGTGATTTAATTCAATATCAGGATAATTCTTATGAACTTCAGTTACAATTTTTCTCCAGAATTGAGATACTTCAAGAACATTTGCTTTATCAACTGATGTAACTTTTTTATTTCTAACTTTTGCAAGCTCAAAAGCTGTTATTGCAATTCTTTCAACTTCTTCTTTTGTATAAATCATAGTATTAAAACCTTTCTCATCATCATAACCACGCGGTTCTCCAAAATAAATTCCCCCAGTTAATTCTCTTACAATTAATACATCAGTTCCTTTCAATACATCTTCTTTCAATGATGAATAAGAAAGCATTGGAGTATAAACTTTAGCAGGGCGTAAATTTGCATACAATCCAAGAGCTTTTCTTAATTTCAATAATGCTGCTTCTGGTTTTAAGTGATGAGGAAGATTTTCCCATTTTGGTCCTCCAACTGCGCCGAGAAATACAGCATCAGAACTGTAACACTCACCAAGCACTTCATCAGTAAGAGGAACAGAATATTTATCGTAAGAAGAGCCTCCAATCAATTCTGTTTTAAATTCGAATTCTGTATTAAATTTTTCACCAGCAGCTTTAATAACTTTGACAGCTGCATTTGTTACTTCTGGTCCAATTCCATCTCCAGGTAAAAGAGTAATTTTATACATTTTCTTCTCCATAATTTCACTTCAATTTATTTATTGCTTAACCAGCTCATCATGCTTCTTAATTGAGCACCAACTTTTTCAATCAGATGATTTTTTGTTTCTTCTCTTAATTTCTTCAGAACAGGTTGACCATTTTTATTTTCATTAATCCATTCTTCTGCAAATCTTCCTGATTGAATATCATCAAGAATTTGTTTCATAACTTTCTTTGTTTCTGCATTAATAACTTTTGGTCCTCTTGTCATTCCTCCATATTCTGCAGTGTCACTAACAGAATAATTCATTCTTGTTAATCCGCCTTCATAATATAAATCAACAATTAATTTAAGTTCATGCATGCATTCAAAGTATGCAAGTTCTGGAGGATAACCAGCTTCTACAAGAGTTTCAAAACCAGCTTTAACTAATTCAGCAGAGCCGCCGCAAAGAACTGCTTGTTCTCCAAACAAATCTGTTTCAGTTTCATCTTTGAAAGTAGTTTCAATAACACCTGCACGAGTTCCACCAATTCCTTTTGCCCAGGCAAGCGCAATATCTTTTGCTTTTCCAGTATAATCCTGATGAATTGCAATCAAGCAAGGTGTTCCGCTTCCATTTTGAAATGTTCTTCGAACAAGGTGACCTGGTCCTTTTGGAGCAATCATTATTACATCAATATTATCTGGCGGTATTACTTGTTTATAAAAAATATTAAATCCATGAGCAAATGCTAAAGCTTTTCCATCTTTCAGATGTGGTTTAATTTCATTTTCATAAACTTCTTTATGATTTTGGTCAGGGAGAAGAATCATAATTACATCACCCCATTCTGAAACTTCGTCGACTGTAAAAACTTTGAGGCCTGCTTCTTCAGCTTCTTTCCAGCGTGGACTAGATTTTCTTAACCCTACTCCAACTTCCAATCCGCTGTCTTTCAAATTCAATGCATGAGCATGACCTTGACTGCCATAGCCAATAACAGCTAAATTTTTCCCTTTTAGCAAATCTAAGTTTGCATCTGCATCATAATAAATTTTCATTTTAATTCTCCCACTTTATTAGTTTCAGTTTCTTCTTTAATATTTTTTCGAGATTGTTCTCCTCTGCGTAATGCTACAAGTCCCGACCTTGCAATTTCTTTTATTCCATAAGGTTCAAGCACATTAATTGCAGCATCAATTTTTTCAGGAGGTCCTGTAATTTCCAGCATCAATGTTTTATTATTTATATCAACAACATTGCCTCTGAAAATTTCACAGATATCAATTATTTCGGACCTAGTCCCTTTCTGGTAACCTACAGAAATCAACAGAAGTTCTCTTTGAACTTTTGGCTGATAAGTTAAATCGATAATTTTAATTGTATCAATCAAGCGATTCAATTGCTTAACAATCTGTTCAATAACCTTATCTTCTCCTTCGGTCACAATTGTCATTCTTGAAATTGTTGGGTCTTCAGTTTCTCCAATAGAAATTGAGTGAATGTTATAACCTTTGGCGCTGAACATTGTAACAACTCGATTAAATGCGCCAAACTTATTTTCGACTAAAGCTGAGATTACGTGTAACATATTAGAACATCTCCTTTGGGTCTAATCTTCTAATTATCATATCGCTGATTGATGCACCAGCTGGAACAATTGGGAAGACCATGTCTTCCTTAACTACTTTGAAATCGACAAGTATTGGTCCATCGTTATAAGAAAGTGCTTCTTTAAGTACTGGTTCAACATCGCTTATGCTGCTTACAGAATAGGCTTTGATATCAAATGCCTCTGCTAATTTCACGAAATCTGGATTACTATCGGATAAGTCAGTGAAGCTATATTTTTCTGCATGGAACAATTCCTGCCATTGACGAACCATTCCAAGGAAAGAATTATTTATTATAAAAATTTTAATAGGAAGTTTATGATAAGCAGCCGTTGCAAGTTCCTGCATATTCATTTGAAATCCACCATCGCCTGTAATACACAAAATAGGTTTATCTTTTATAGCAAAAGCAGCACCAATTGCTGCAGGCAAAGCAAATCCCATTGTTCCCAATCCTCCACTTGTAATATTAGTTCGAGGATGATTGAATTTATAATATTGAGCGACCCACATTTGATGCTGTCCAACATCAGTAACAACAACAGCGTCCCCGTTAGTTAATTCTGAAAGTTTTTCAATTACATATTGAGCTCTTAATCTTCCATCGGACATATCATATTCAAGCGGACATTCTTGTTTCCATGTTTCAATTTGTTCCCACCATTCTGTTAAATCAGGTTTTTCAGAAATTTCAGCAGCAAGTTCTGCCATAACATGTTTAACATCTCCAACAATTGGCAAATCAACTATTACATTTTTATCTATGCAAGTTGGGTCAATATCAACATGAATTTTATATGCATTTTTTGCAAAAGTATCTACTTTACCTGTAACACGGTCATCGAATCTTGCACCAAGTGATATTAATAAATCACAATTGTTAACTGCTTGATTTGCCCAATAAGTTCCGTGCATTCCAAGCATGCCAAGAGATTGAGGGTCTGTGCCAGGAAAAGCACCAAGACCTTGAAGTGTCATTGTAACAGGAAGATTATTTTCTTTTGCAAGAAGGTATAATTCACGATGACCGCCTGACATAATAACACCACCGCCAACATAAAGTAATGGTTTTTTCGATTTTTGAATCATCATTGCAGCTTTTTTAATTTGATTCTGATGACCATATATTCTTGGTTTATATCCTCTTAATTCTACTTTCTCAGGGTAATTAAATTCTGTAATGCTATTAATAACATTTTTTGGTAAATCAACTACAACTGGCCCAGGTCTTCCTGTTGATGCAATATAGAATGCCTGTTTAATTGTAGTTGCTAATTCTGATATATCACGAACAAGAAAATTATGTTTTGTTATTGGCCTTGTAATTCCACAAATATCTGCTTCTTGAAATGCATCGTTTCCAATTAAGTGAGTTGGAACCTGACCTGTGAAAACAACAATTGGAACAGAATCCATGTATGCATCTGCAATTCCTGTTACAGTATTTGTAGCACCCGGACCAGAAGTTACAAGCACAACGCCAACTTTTCCTGTTGCCTTAGCATAACCCTCAGCCATATGAGTAGCACCTTGTTCATGACGAACAAGTATATGCTTAAGAAAGTCAATATCATAAAGTCTTTCATAAATTTTTAAGACTGCGCCTCCAGGGTATCCGAATATGTATTCAACTCCTTCCCTTCGGAGGCATTCAAAAAATATATCTGCACCAGTCATATTTTTTTTCTTTGTATTCATTGAAACCTCTTAATTTATTAATCTGGTAAACTTAAAATTGCACCTGTGTAAGCTGAAGTAACCATTTTTGTATATCGTGCTAAATAACCTTTAGTAATTTTTGGTTTGAACTTTGGTAATTCATTTAACCGTTTTTGAATTTCTTCATCACTCAATTCAACATTTAATGAGCAATTAGGTATATCAATCGAAATAATATCTCCATCTTTCAATGCAGCTATTGGACCTTTCTCTGCAGCTTCTGGAGAAACATGACCAATGCAAGCTCCTCTTGTTCCACCTGAAAATCTTCCATCAGTAATCAATGCAACTTTGTCACCCAATCCCATTCCCATTATTTCACTTGTTGGAGCTAACATCTCGGGCATACCGGGTCCACCTTTAGGTCCTTCATAGCGAATCACAACAACATTTCCTGGTTTTACTTTACCACCTCTAATTCCTTCGATTGCTTCATCCTGAGAATTAAAAATAATAGCAGGACCTCTAAATACAAGCATATTTTCATCAACTGCACCTGATTTTACTATAGCACCTTTTGGGGCTAAGTTACCGAAGAGAATTGTAAGTCCTCCGGTTTTTCTAAATGGTTCTTCAATACTTCTAATGACATTTCTATCTTTCACTTCAGCATCTTTAATATTTTCACCTAATGTTTTTCCAGTTACAGTTGGTCTTGACAAATCAAGAATTCCATCAATTTTAGAAAGTTCTTTTAAGATAGCAGAAATTCCTCCAGCTCTATCTACATCTTCCATATGAACATTTTTTGTAGCAGGAGAAACTTTGCAGATGTAAGGCACTTTTTCAGAAAGTTTATTTATTTCTTCTAATTGAAAATTAATTCCAGCTTCGTTAGCAATTGCAAGTGTATGAAGCACTGTATTTGTGCTTCCTCCCATAGCCATATCAAGAGCAAAAGCATTCAAAATTGATTCGCGAGTAATTATATCGCGAGGCTTTAAGTCAAGTTTTATAAGTTCCATAATTTTACGAGCTGCTTCTTTTGCAAGCTCATGTCTTTTTGGATCAACTGCAAGAATAGAACCGTTCCCTGGCAAAGCAATGCCGAGTGCTTCCATCAAACAATTCATAGAATTTGCAGTAAACATTCCGGAACATGAGCCACAAGTTGGGCAGCTGAAGTCTTCAAGTTCTTTCAATTTCTTTTCATCTATTTGACCAGTAGAATATTTTCCAACACCTTCAAAAACAGAAATTAAATCAACTACTTCTCCAGATGGAGTAAGTCCAGATTTCATTGGTCCGCCAGAAATAAAAATTGTTGGGATATTAACTCTAACTGCACCCATAATCATTCCTGGCACAATCTTATCACAATTTGGGATGCAGATTAAAGCATCCAATCGATGAGCTTCAACAACAGTTTCGAGGCTGTCGGCAATCAACTCACGGCTTGCAAGTGAATACCTCATGCCAATATGTCCCATTGCAATGCCATCATCAACACCAATTGTATTGAATTCGAATGGAACTCCGCCAGCTTTTCTGACTTCTTCTTTTATAATTTTACCGAACTCCTGAAGATGAACATGTCCAGGAATTAAATCGATATAAGAATTACAAATACCAATAAATGGCTTTTTAAAATCTTCATCGGATTTTATTACTCCTGTTGCTTTAAGCAAACTCCGATGAGGGGCTTTATCAAAACCTTTTTTGATTAAATCTGAACGCATATAACCTCATTAATAATTTATAACCAAACATCTTTAGATATACCTCAGGGACTTAGTCAATCCCTAATCTTGTTTATGAATTTAAATTTTGTTTAGGGATTGACTAATTATATTAGCCTAGAATAATAATTAGGTTAATAATTAGAATTGTAATCCCGAGGATGAGAATATCTAAAGATGTGTTAACTACAAAATTTGCACGGTTGACTTCGATGAGCAATTGCTGCCCGCTTTGTTTTTGATGTAATGCGATATGTTTACTATTGTCAACCATAATTTATGTGCAATTATAATGTATTAATTCATTTATGTCAAGTATTAAGAAAAATTTTGAATAATTATTCACAAAAATGAATTTTAAAATACTCTTGCTCGCTTTTAGAAATTCTTAATGACCTTATTTATTCAAAAATTTATTTTTCAATTGGTGGATATGCACCAATATAATTTTTTGATTCTTTTGACCGCTTAATAATTTTTTTAAGATTAACATCTAAATTCATTCCAGAATAAGCATCAGGGAAAGAACTTAATATTCTGTAATCACCTAATTCAAGAGATTTGAATAACGGGAAATTATAATCATTATAGTATTTACTATGATTTTCGAATTGTGGATGAAGATTTTTTAGTTCTTCCAAATTTTTCAATGCAATTTGACATCTTTCATTTTTAATCGGGCTCCATAGAATTAAAGTATTTTCGTTTTGATTTGATTTGCGCACATAAAAATTATAATCAAGTGTTTTTAATTGAGGTTGAGTTAATTTATCACACAATAAGGCAGGCTGCCATACATAAAGCAAAGGTCTATTGAAATTACTATCACCAAACAACAAATTATTTACAAAAATGTGACCTTCACGTTTATCAACATCAGGACCTGTGCTTGCATGCCAGCCAAAGTGGTCACCAGCTGCAACACGAGCATTACGTGAAATACATGCTGTGCTGTTAATAAATGTGTTGTTATATATCTGCGCATTGGAGCTATTTAATATCCAGATTCCATGGTCACAGTTTACGAATACATTATTTGCACAAATTACACCTTTCGAAATTTCAAAGAAGAATCCATTATCACTGGGCCATGGCTGATTTATGTTTAACTCAGTTTTATTATTTCCAACATTTTCAACCCAGTTATTAATAAAAACTCCATCTACATTTCCTACATCATACCAAATACCATTTGAATATGGCAAATCGATTACAAGATTGTCGTTGCATGTAACTCGATGACATTGATTAAAAATTTTCACAGCTGCAGGATAATAACCAGTAATCCTTTCAATATTATTTCGGGTAAAAATATTTTTCTCGAGCAAAACATCATTTGAGCTAATAATATAAATTCCTTCTGTGCTTGTATCGCTAACTTTGCAATTACGAATAGTCAAACTATCACCCCTGATGTATCCAGCAACTCTTGAACAAAAAGATATTTCACAATTTTCTATCAATGTTCCTACAACATCTTTCCCAAATGTTTTCTCATCAGCTAAACCTTCTGGTTCTGTGCCCTCAATTTCAATTGCTCGATATGCATATTGAGTGAATTTAATGCCTCGAATAATTGGTCCTTTTTTATCTGAAACTTTTCCATTTACTTCTTTTGTAGTTCTTATTAAAGCTCCATCAAACGCTGTTATTTCTACGAGTTTGTTAGTTGGATCGGTGCCAATGTAAACTGTTTTAGTTTCATAATCGATATAAAAAGAATTTTCATCAACTTCTCCTTCCCATCCTGCAGACTGCAAAAACTTTCCATTTACAAAAACCATATCATTATTAAATCTATGCAATGGAGTTTTCTTTCCTTCTCTATCACGCATCCACCAATCAGCTGGTTTTGAAGGAAACAATCTTTCCCATTTTGTTATCCATAAACCATTACCTAAACTTTTCCAATTATCAGCAATGTAAGTTCCTTTAAAAATTGGCTGTTCATCTTTATAAGGTTGAATAATAATTCCTTGATTAAAAATTAAATTCCCAGTTCTATAAATTCCGCCTCTTAAAATTATTGCATCGCCTGTTTTTGCTTTTTGTATGGCAGATTCAATTGTAGTTGGATTAGAAATTAATTCACCAGAATTTTCTGTTTTGCCATCTGGCGCAACAAAATAAATTTTACCAGAAACTTTTGGAATTTCATAAACTTTATAAATTGGACCATAAGGACCACCTGACGGCTGAGCTGATATTTGATTCTTAATTGCAAAGTTGATTACTAATACAAAGAATAGAATTAAACATTTCAAATAAAATTTAGAAGATAATTTTAGTGAGATGAAATTTTGTAATGAATTATTCATTTTATATCCCTTACAGATTTTTAGTACTTCCTAAATTCAAAATAGAAATAATTATTAATAAAAAACAATCTGCTTCTGAATTATTTATTTAAAATACTTTCTTTAATTTTTTCTACTTCTTCAAAAAATTCAGGGAGTATTTGTGTCTTTGTATGATAATCAAGCAATCCAAAGTTTAGGTTATACACTTTTTGTTTTGTCTTTATCTTCATTAATTTTTTACATATTTCCAAATCTATAATTTCACTTTTATTTATCGTTATATTTTTTTGATACCATTTATTTTTGAAACTAATAGAGTCTTCATCAATCATTACGAAATAAGGATAAAGATATTTTAAAAATTGAATCAAAGTATAGAATAAAACAATAATTCCAAAAAGTAATTGAAAAATACCAAATACATAATTTATTTTATTCATTATTGAATAAATTCCTTGAAATATAAAAATGGAACCCATCAAAGAATTTATTGATATATTGAACTTCGGATATGGCACAGAACTTAAAATTATTTTTTTCATAAAGCCCCACTGTAAAAATTTATTTTATTGACTCAGATTAAAATTAATGCCCCCATAGTTCTCTATCCAATGCTCTGTATTGAATTGCTTCGCTGATATGTTGAGGAAGTATATTTTCTGAGTTTTCAAGGTCTGCAATAGTTCTGCTAACTTTTATTATCCTATCATAAGCACGAGCAGAAAGTCCCAAGCGAGTCATAGCCATTTTCAATAATTCTTCGCATTGACTGTCAAGTTTACAAAACTTACGAATTTCTTTTGTGCCCATGTGAGCATTGCAGTAAATATTTTTTAATCCAGCAAATCTTTTTAATTGGATCTGTCTTGCTGCAACAACTCTTTTTCTTATATCTTCAGATTTTTCTCCTGAGGATGCAGAAGATAATTCCTTAAATTTAACAGGCGGCACTTCGATGTGGATATCGATTCTATCAAGCAATGGTCCAGAAATTTTTGCCATATATTTTTGAATTTGTGAAGTTGTGCATGTGCATTCTTTTGATGGGTCAGTGAAATAACCGCATGGGCATGGATTCATTGCAGCTGCAAGCATAAAGTTAGCAGGAAATTCTAAAGACATTTTCGAACGGCTGATTGTTACTTTTGAATCCTCGAGAGGCTGACGTAAAACTTCCAGAACATTTTTTTTGAATTCTGGTAATTCATCTAAAAACAAAACTCCATGATGAGCAAATGAAACTTCTCCTGGTCGCGGAATACTTCCTCCTCCTATCAATGCAGCATCACTCACAGTATGATGCGGACTTCGGAAAGGTCTTTCTGTAATTAATGCTTTATCTCTTGGGAGTATTCCAGCAACAGAATGTATTTTAGTAGTTTCAAGAGCTTCTTCAAATGTTAGTGGAGGAAGAATTGTTGGCAATCTTTTTGCAAGCATTGTTTTGCCGGAACCGGGCGGACCAATCATAATAATATTATGTCCTCCAGCAGCTGCAATTTCGAGAGCTCTTTTTGCATTTTCCTGGCCTTTAACATCAGAAAAATCTATATGATAATTATTTACTTCTGCAAATACTTCATCTTTATTTGTGTAAACAGGTTCAAAATGATCTTCACCATTTAGAAATTGTATGACTTCATTCAAGTTATCCATCCCATAAACATTTATACCATCTACAATAGAAGCTTCTTTTACTGATTCTTTAGGTAAAATTATATTTTTAATTCCCAATCTTTTAGCTTCAACTGCGATAGGAAGACCACCTTTAATTTTTCTCAATGTTCCATCAAGTGATAGTTCACCAAGCAATAAAGTTTCTTCGAGTAAATTTTGATTTACAATTTCATTAGCTGCAAGAATTCCAATTGCTATAGGCAGGTCGAAAGAACTTCCTTCTTTTTTAATATCAGCTGGAGCCAGATTTACTGTAATTTTTTTAAGTGATATATCGATGCCGGAATTTTTAAGAGCTGCTACTACTCGTTCTTTACTTTCTTTTACTGCGTTATCAGGTAAGCCAACAATTGTAATAGAAGGAAGCTGCTTTTCGCTATGAGTTTCTACTTCAACTTTGTATGCATCAATTCCAAAAGTAGCTGCTGAGATTACTTTTGAAAACATATTCTTCTCTAATTTCACTCTGAAAATAAATTATTTAATTTTTCCCTCGGCTAAAATTTTTGCCCCATTAATATTTGAGTATAATCGTTTATTATCAGAGTTGAATTCATATTTTACATCAACAGAAACAGTCTCTAAAGATAACACTTTATAACTGCGGCATTTATAAATATTTTTTTTGCCTTTTTTATCAGAAACATAAATTTCATAAGCCAGGAGAAAATGTGGTGCATCATAAATTACTTTAAATTCATTAGAAGGTGAGAAGTAAAAACTTCTTTGGGTTGTAGATATATTTTTAATATTGTATGTCTTACACTCAAGATAATAAGGATTGTTATTAAACCAAAAAATAATATCAGGATACCCAGTTGACTTTTTTCTTCCACTAGAACTTGTAGGTCTATCAGCTTCCAATTGTTTTTCATCGAAAGCTTCTTTTACAAATTTTTCTATGTCATTCCCTACTTCATTAGGTCTTTGCCTTAAAATCCCAATTTGATTAATTTTCTTACCAGCTAATAAAGCAACATCTTTTAATTTTGCCAGTACTTTTTGATGTTCAACATCATTAAAATCAAATAATAAAACTTTCTTCCCAGTTAATGCTTCAATAACAAGATTGAATGGTATATTCTTCAATGGTTGAAGCATTTGTTTTATAACATTCTCAAGTCTTTTAGTATAATCATCATTTGCCATCTTCATCTCTTTTTTCAAATATTTTTAAAATTTCCTCATATCTTCTTTTTGCTTCTTCTACAATTTCGTTATAACTTTTTAAGTAAATTGTAACTTTCCCTTGAATTGTAGGTTCTTTGCTCATAGATGAATCATATTGTTTACCAATAAGATAACAATCTAATTTTTCAGCATTTGGAAAATTATTTTTTAAAATGTTGTTATAGAGCATTACTTGTGGATAATCTTTATATTGAATTTTATACGACGGCCTTTTTATCTCAATAACAACATATCTATCCAATAAACTTTTGCAAATAATATCTGCTCTTTTAACATCGTCTTCTTTATACTTACTTACCAATTCTTTTTCTAAAATAGTTTTAAGCTGTTGATTACTTGAATATAGTTTATAGTTGTCATCTAAGAGCCATAAATTACTATCTAATATCTTATGTATATCAGGATATTCTTTAGTTACAGGGGTGTTAATAAGCTCAGTAAATTTTTTTATAACCTCTAATCTATTTTTAATCAAAGTAGATAAAGCAGTTATTTCATAAACACCCCACTCTTCTAATAACTTAGATAGACTTTCAATATCTTCAACATTTGCTTCGTTTAATTTTTCCAAAATCTGAAGCATTGATTCCGTTTCTGCTAGCCTTGTAATAAATTCTAAAATAGTATTAGCATTATCATCTGAGAGATTATTTAGTTTGGGAATAATAGCTTTTATTGCTTCCTCAAATTTTTCTCTTAGAGACCTCGGTAAATTTTTTAATATTCTTTGTACATTTGGATTTTGATTTATTTTTTTAATTCTTTCTTTTGCCTGTTTGTTTTCTATCTCACGCGAAATATCTATCAAAAGTTTCTCAATAAAAGATTTATATTTTTGATATAAAGGGTGACTTTTATTAAACCCATCCCTACTTGTAGATATAATAAATTGGTCTATTGTATTAGAAGACACATCGGGGTCTAAAAAATCAGCGTTAATCTCTCCTATTATTCTATTTGCTACATTAAAATAATGAGATGGTGTATTTATATCATATAAGGTCGGTCCCTCTATAGCCCGTCCTCTGACATAAGTGATTATTCCTGGTTTTTTTACATCTTTAATTACATCAGCAATTATAATTCTCCCTGTTACCTCTCCTAAACTATCAACTACTTGTTTTATTTCTCTAATTTCCCCTTTTATATCCAAAGGAGATAATTTTTGATTATTAACATAAATATTAAAATCTTTTGTTAGACCAAATTCTTTAGTTAAAAATTGCCGTAATTCTGATATATCAATTGAAATTGCATGTTCTAATAAATTAGTCAGATGAACCTCTGTGCCACATTTTGATTTATCTTTAATATGGCTTATTTCTAACGGTAATTCTATTGAATATAAATCTACCTCATTCTCAAAATAATCTCTGTCAATGGTTAAGGTAGATTTTACTCCGTTTTTAAAAGAAATAATTTTCATGCACCTAGCAATGCCTAACCCTGCTAACTTACCTATACCTTTACTTCCTATTGGTTTTCTATTAAATATGGATGTTTTTTTAATTATAATTCGCTTATTAAAACCAAGAGATAAATAGGTACCCTGTATTTCTTTTGATGTCATCCCAATTCCGTTATCGATTATAATTATTTTCTTTAATTCCCCCTCCACCTCTTTTATATCAATATAAACCTCTGAAGCATCAGCATCATAAGAATTGGCGACGAGTTCAGATATCGCTTTAGGAACACTACTATACATTGCTAATCCTATATTGTCCAATAAGCGAGGAAGGATTTTAAATTTTACTTTTTTCATTCACTTTATTTTTTTAAAAATTAAGATGTTTTCTTTTTTCATAACATTATATAAACCGAAAATCAATTTCAAAATATTTTTTTCTAATTTGAACCCAATATTAGTCATATAGTCAATTGTAAATTCTACTGTTTTAATTTCCTGTCCCTGATAAGTAGCATTACCTATAACAATAACCGCATATCTGTTAGTTTTAATTATCCTATACATTTCATCATAAGATTTTTTCATATCTTCATTATATAATTCTACTCTATTTTTACCATTCCCTCTAACCCCTATAAACTCATCTCTCATTTTAAAAACATCATACCCTAAATCCTTAAGTGAATGTTCATCATTTTGAACATAATCAAGAGCAATAGAATAAGGTGGTGATGTTATTATTCCATCCACTGAATTATCAGGTAGATCTAAATTTCTTGAGTCACCTCTTTTGATGTCGACTTTACCTAAAGATAAATTTAATTTTTTAGCAATATCCTTAAAATCCTTTACTGATTCAATCATTAAATTAAGGTTCTTAATAAATGATTGTTCAAATTCTCGTCCTCTTCTTGCATTATCACTAACTGCTAATAATCTAGCAAGTTTATAAAAATCTCTAACATCTTCATTCTTAATAGAGTCAAGTACCTTATAAAAATCATCTTCGTAATTGAATAAACTTGTATTTAGTTTTGATAATAAAATTTCCTTTGATTCAATAATTTCATCTAATACATATAGTGCTTTTGTCTTAACCTTTCCCTGCAAAACACATAAAGGAGAAATATCTATACCTATAAAATTAATTCCCAAAAGTTGTGCTTCAAGTGCAGTTGTGCCACTACCAGAAAATGGATCACAAACACATTCACCTTCTTTTAATCCAATTATATTTAATAGTGCTCTAATCATTTGTGGATGAAATTTACCTTTATAAGGATATATCCAGTGCGTTAAATATTGATTTACCGACCTCGTTTGATTTTTTTGAATGATGTGAAAATAATCTGTGTATTGACCGTTAACAGTCTTAAAATATGATCCTCTTTTTTTAATAACATCAATAACATCAGAATTTTTATTCAGTATTTTGAATTCTCGTAAGCCATTAATTATATCATATTCAACACCTAAAGCTTTTAGCTCTAACTCTGCCAGGGATAATTCATAAATAAATTGCACATTATCCAACAGAACCAAATCTTTTTTTTCTAAATCTTCTTCTATTTGGTATGCCCAGAACTGACTTTCTGCCCTCTCAATCATCGTGTCCCCTTTGCTTTTTAATTTTTTTATTTCCACAGTTTCTACCCTCTTTAACTTACCAAATTTAACCTCATTTAAATCTCCTCAAGAACTCAATTCTATCTCGAAGTTTTTCAACTGGAACAAGTAATTTATCTTTCCCGAAAATTGCATCTTCACGATTTGTGAATACTAATTCATAATCTTTGCTCATAACAATTGCTTCTTCGGGACAAACTTCTTCGCAGAATCCACAGAAGATGCAACGCAGCATGTTGATTTCAAATTTTTGAGGATACCTTTCTTTTTCGAATTCTGTTTCTGCTGCTTGAACTTCAATTGCCAACGCAGGACAAACACGAGAGCATAATCCGCATGCAACACATCTTTCTATTCCATTTTCTTCTTGAACTAAAACTGGTCGACCTCGATAAGATGCAGGCGGTTCAAATTTTACTTCTGGATATTCCATTGTAAATTTGGGACGAAACATGTTCTTCAGTGTAAGAATCATCCCTTTAATAATTTCTACGATATATATTCTCTCAAAAAAATTTAAATCCTTTTTTCTCTTTTTGACTGCCATGATTATCTTTTCTCCTTAATGGGATTACAACTTAAATATCATTATTAATAATGCAACCCAGACAATATTTAATAACGACAATGGAAACATAACTTTCCAGCCTAAATTCATCAACTGGTCATATCTAAATCTTGGGATACTCCATCGAACCCAGATAAATACAAAAAGCATAAATGCAGTTTTGAATAAGAAAGCACCAATTTGTAAAATTGTTGTTAATGTTGTACTCAGTCCTAATTTATCGATATAAGGAATTTGCCAACCACCAAGATAAAGTGTAACAATAAGGCAGCTTGCAATTATCATATTCGCATATTCTGCTAAAAAGAAACCAGCAAACTTGAATGAACTGTATTCTGTATGATAACCTCCGACAAGTTCTGGTTCAGCTTCAGGTAGGTCAAATGGTAATCGATTTGTTTCTGCGAAAGCAGATACAACAAATGTAATAAATCCTATTGGCTGAAGAATTGCATTCCACATCCAGCCGTATTGAGCATTAACAATATCAATTGGTCTTAATGATTCCGAAATCAATAATACTCCAGCAATTGAGAAGCCCATAGATACTTCATAAGAAATCATTTGAGCAGAAGAACGAATTCCTCCAAGCAAAGAATATTTGCTTCCAGAAGACCATCCTGCAAGTGTAATTCCATAAACTCCAAGTGAAGTTAATGCAAGAACATAAAGAATTCCAATGTTAACATCAGCAGTAACTAATTTAATTTCATAACCAAACAAATTTATTGAAGGACCAATTGGAACAACTGCATAAGTAGCAAACGCAACAAAAAGTGAGATTGCAGGTGCTAGTGTATGCAGAGTTTTATTTGCAGCTTCTGGAACAATATCTTCTTTGAGTAGTAACTTAAAAACATCTGCAAATGGTTGAAGAAGACCTTTGTATCCCACACGATTTGGACCTATGCGATTTTGTGCCCATGCGCTAATTTTTCTTTCAAAGTAGACCATGTATGCAACAGACAATAATAATGTTGTTAATGCAAGTAAAATCTTGACGATGGTGATAATTACAATTTCCCAGATATTCATTATTTGGAACTCCAATAATGTTTAATTAAGCATTGTAAATATTCTAAATTCTTAGTTGATATTCTTCAATTCGTTAAGAATAATTTTTTTGCCATTACTTTTTGAGATTCTTCGACCGCCAGAGGCGGACTCAGAATGACACAACGTATTTTTACTCTAAAAGTATTAATTCTTTTCCGTCATTCTGAAGGAGTCCCGCCAAAAGCGGGACGACTGAAGAATCTAATTTCTGCTTTATCATTTTTTTAAGATTCTTCGCTTCGCTCAGAATGACACAGAATCCTTTATACTAATGTTTTGAAATTCTTCGACCGCCTTTGGCGGACTCAGAATGACACAGAATCCTTTATACTAATGTTTTGATATTCTTCGTAAGCTTGCGGCGGATTCAGAATGACAGAATTCTGGTCCTTCATTTTGATATTTCAAATAACTCTCTTTTTAACTGAATTCCTAATTCACCAACTTTGTCATAATCCAAATCTTGAAATGCTTCAATTGAATTTGCAATATCTTCAAAAACTTCTTCTGCCATTTCGTATTTCATCTTCAAACCAAGTTTGGATGCTAATAATGTTATAATCTTCCAGCTGGATTTTGCATCATACCTTTTACCTTGCATCCATCTATCGAAACTCGTTCCAAATTTATCCCATCTACTCATACTCATCCCATCAAGAGCTCTATCCATTTCAATAGTAGCAACTGCAGGTCGAATTCTCTGAACTCTTCCTTGAAAGTTTACAAATGTTCCATGCTTTTCTGCATAAGTTGCTGCTGGGAATAATATGTGTGCAGCTTGAGTAGTTTTGTTTTGATTAGAAGCAGTTACTATAAGTAATTCAATTTTACTAATTACTTCTTCAAAATTTTCACTCAATGAAAAAATATCTTCTTCCATTACAAAGAGAACTTTTATTCTTCTTTCTCTTATTGATTTTAATATTTCATTCAGAGAATTTTCATCAATTGTTATTAATCCAACAAGTTCTGCTCCAGTTGTATTTGGTGTTTTATCTTCCCTGATTAAAATATCATCTTGGTCGCCTTCTTTAACATGTTTTGCAAAATAAACATTTGCAGCACCGATTGCCCCAGCAAATTTTTTCAGTGCAAAATTATCTTCACATGTTGCATAAGCTGACCCTATAAAACAAATTTCATTCGGTTTGAATTCTTTTAATCTTTTTGCAGCTGTATTTAATGCTTCATCCCAATTAACTTTTATGAGATTTCCATCTTTACGAACAAATGTTCCATCAATTCTTGTATCTGAATTTACATGTTTGAATGTATTTAATCTTCCATTATCACACATCCAGTAACTATTTACATCTTCATTATGTCGAGGTGTTAATCGAAGAATTTGATTATTTCGAACCCAGATTTCTGTATTGCATCCTCTTGAGCATCCAATACAAATTGAATTTGTCTTCGACATTTCCCAAACTCTTGCCTTGAATCTAAAATCCTGATTAGTTAATGCACCAACAGGACAAATATCAGTAGTGTTCAAAGTATAAGGATTGTCAAATGATTCACCAGGGAAAGTTGTAATTGTAACTCTATCACCTCTTTTAACAAATGTAAGCTGATGCGATTTAGCAATTTCATCTGTAAATCTTATACATCTTGAGCATGAGATGCATCGTTCTGCATCGAATTTAATATAAGGTCCAAGCTGAACACGTTTTTCTTTTCTGTTTTTCATTTCTTCAAATCGGCTTTCACCTTTCCCATGTGCATAAGCATATTCCTGAAGTTTACATTCACCTGCCTCATCACAAATGGGGCAATCAAGAGGATGGTTTATCAATAAAAATTCCATCACTGCATTTCTTGCTTCGAGTGCACGAGGTGATTTTGTATGAACTACCATTCCTTCAGAAGCTAATGTTGCACATGAGATAACAAGTTTTGGCATTTGTTCTACTTCAACAAGACAAACTCTGCAATTACCTGATACAGATAATTTTGGATGCCAGCAAAAATGAGGGATGTCAATTTTTGCATCTCTTGCTGCCTCGATGATCGTTTGTCCAGGTTTGAATTCTATTTCCTGTCCATCTACAATTATTTTTGGCATAATTTACCTTCCGTTATGCTGCTTTTTCTAATAATAAATTTTTTGGGCTTAATATTACTCTTGTCAATGAATTATTATCAAACAATTCATTCGACAATTCTAAAATTTCTTCTCTTGTTACAGATTTTATTTTTCGAATTGTATCTTCAACTGATTTTATTTTACCAAAATAAATTACTGACTGCGCAATTCTATGCATCCTGTTTGTTGTGCTTTCAAGACTCATCAAAATATTTCCTATTAAATATTCTTTTGCTCTATCAAGTTCTTTAGTATCAACTTTTTTTTGTTTCATTTTTTTTATTTCATTAAAGATTAGATTTTGTGCCTTGAAAATTGATTTATCATTTGTTGAAAGATATACTCCAAAAGTAGATACATCATAAAAAGAATTTAAGAAAGTATTGATTTGGTAAGCAATTCCGTTTTCTTCTCTTAATTTTTGAAACAATCTTGAACTGCTTCCCTCTCCTAAAATTTGAGAAAGAACAGCAACCGAAATCCTTTTTTTATCTTTAAAACCATAAGTAGGCCTGCCAATTATAAAATGAACTTGCTGAGTATCCTTTTCAACATGAAGGTCATGAGCGGGCTGCAGAATCAAATTTCTTTTTTTATTGTTTGTTTGCTTGAATTCTTTTTTAATATACTTCTCTGTAAACTTGATTAAGTTTTTGTGTTCAACATTCCCTGAAGCTACAATATAAAATCTATCAAGTGTGTAATTATCATTTACATATTCAAATAAATCTTTTTGTTTGAATGAACGTAAATTTTTTTCTGTTCCAATTATTGGCATGCCGAGAGAATTACCGTTAAAAACATTGCTTTCAAATTTATCAAAGATTAGTTCTTCAGGAGAATCTTCAATATCATAAAGCTCATCAATTACCACTTTTGATTCTTTTTGAATTTCTTTGGGGTTAAAAGTAGAATTCTGAATCATATCAGATAGAACTTCAAAAGTTTGCTCGATGTGTTCGCTCAAACCTCTGCCATAAAAGCATGTATGTTCTTTTGAAGTGAATGCATTGAGATATCCGCCGAGAGATTCAATATCTTCTGCAATTTTTTTTGCAGACCTTTTTCTGGTTCCTTTAAAAAACATGTGTTCAAGAAAATGACTAATACCGTTGTTTTCCGGTATCTCATCTCTTGAACCAACATTAAACCAGAATCCGAGAGAAAACGATTTTACATAATTTATTTTTTCGGAAACTATGGTTATGCCGTTTGATAATCTCGTTATGTCCAAAGAAGATTTTGCCACTAATTATCTTAAAAGTTTAGAACAAATATAGATAAAGCATTACAGCTTTTCAAAAACAATTACAGTTCAAAAATAAAACCTCTTTCTTTTAATCTTTCATAATTCTTTTTGTCGAATTTATAAAGAAAAGCTGGGCGTCTTTTTCCATTTGTGCTTGTTTTCTTGAGTCTAATCAAAAGGTTCATATTCATTAATTTTTTTCTGAAATTTCTTTTATCGAGCTTCTTGCCCAATATTACTTCATATAATGTTTGAAGCTGCGGGAGTGTAAATTTCTCTGGTAACAATTCAAAACCAATCGGACGATATCTAATTCTTGTTCTTAATTTTTCCAAAGCTACATTTACAATCTCATTATGGTCAAAAGGTAATTTGGGGATATCTGACAGCTTAAACCATTTTACTTCCGAAGTATCAACTCCAGAAGATAATTTATAATGCTCAGGTTTAACAAGAGCGAAATGACCAATTGTAAAAACTCTTCTCAATGGATATCTGTCAACGGCATCGAATATTGTGATTTCTTCGAGATAAATATTTTTTATTCCTGTTGTTTCTTCAAGAATTCTTTGTGCAGCTTCTTTTATCAATTCATTTTTTTTAATAAATCCGCCTGGAAGCGCCCACTTCCCTTTTTCTGGATTTATTGCTCGCCTAACCAATAAAACTTCCAGAGAAGAATTTTCGAAACCAAAAATCACGCAATCAATTGATATGTTTTTAATAACATCTTTAAGAACGTGAGACATTATTTTATTCCCGATTAATTATTCTTTCATCTTCTAATTTAAAAAAATATTTATCTATAACCTTGAAATATTTTTAGTGACTTTTTACTTCTTTAAGTGTATTTTATACACATAATTTTTAGAACAATAGGAGGTAAAATTGTACTCTATTGGATATGACATTGGAAGCTCATCAATTAAATGTTCAATCCTGGATATCGAAAAAGGGAAAGCAATAATTCAAGGTTATTATCCTGAGCAGGAAATGCAAATCAGTTCGCCCAAACCTGGCTGGGCAGAGCAGGACCCTGAAATCTGGTGGGAATATGTCAAAATACTTACAAAGCAATTAATTCAAAAAACAAATATTAATGCAGAACAAATAAAATCTATTGGCATTTCCTATCAGATGCATGGATTGGTTGTAGTTGATAAAAACAAAAAAGTTTTAAGACCTTCAATAATCTGGTGCGATAGTCGTGCAGTTGAAATTGGAAATAATGCATTTCAAAAAATTGGAGAAGATTATTGCTTAAATAATTTATTGAATTCACCCGGAAATTTTACTGCTTCAAAGTTAAGATGGATAAAAGAAAATGAGCCTGACATTTATAAAAACATTTACAAGATAATGCTTCCTGGTGATTTCATTGCAATGAAATTAACAGATGAAATAAACACAACAGTTTCAGGTTTGTCGGAAGGAATATTCTGGGACTTTAAATCAAATTCGCTTTCAAAAAAAATTCTCGATTTTTATGGAATTGATGAATCACTGCTTCCTGATGTTGTTCCCACTTTTTCAGTTCAAGGGAAATTAACTAAATCTGCTGCCGAAGAATTAGGCTTAAAAGAAGGTATAGTAATTTCATATCGTGCTGGCGACCAGCCAAACAACGCATTTTCACTTAATGTGCTGAACCCTGGAGAAATTGCAGCAACAGCTGGAACATCGGGTGTTGTTTATGCAGTAATCGACAAATTAAATTACGATAAAAAATCCCGTGTCAATCAATTTGCTCATGTAAATCATTCTTCTGAACAAACTCGCATTGGAGTATTGCTTTGCATTAATGGAACCGGGATTCTTAATTCATTCATTAGAAAAAATATGGCTTCGGATTTAAGTTATAATGAAATGAATAATCTTGCTGAAAAAATTGATATTGGATGTGAAGGCTTAACAATTTTACCTTTTGGCAATGGTGCAGAAAGAATGCTTGAAAACAAGAACATCTGGAGTCATTTTCTTAATGTTGATTTTAACCGCCATACAAAAGCTCATTTTTTCCGCGCAGTTCAAGAAGGAATTGCATTTTCATTCAAATACGGAATTGAAATTATAAATGAAATGGGCTTGAATGTAAATATTATTCGAGCTGGCAATTCTAATTTATTTTTAAGCCCAATATTCAGAGAAACACTCGCAAATTTAACACAGGCAACAATTGAACTTTACGATACTGATGGTGCACAAGGTGCAGCAAGAGGAGCTGCTTATGGTGCTAATTATTATAAATCTTTCGATGAAGCTTTTAGAAATTTAGAAAAGATTAATATCATAAATCACAAACCAGAATTAATTGAAAAAACCATGAACGCATACAATAGCTGGATTGAACAATTAAAAAAATTTCTATAAATCATTAACAAAAAGAGGTGAACATATGGACGTATTAATAGGAAACAAAGAATATTTCAAAGGAATCGGAAAAATTCAGTATGAAGGAAAAGATTCCAAAAATCCATTAGCATTTAAGTGGTATGATGAAAATCGAATTGTTTTTGGAAAAACAATGAAAGAATATTTCAGATTTTCAGCGGCTTACTGGCACAGCTTCTGTTCTGAATTATCTGACCCATTTGGAAGAGGAACAAAAGTTCTTCCATGGAACCAGGAAAAAGACCCAATTTCCCGCGGCAAAGCAAAAATGGATGCTGCTTTTGAATTCGTTACCAAATTAGGATTACCATTCTACTGCTTCCATGATTTTGATTTAGTTGAAGAAGGTGATACAATTGAAGAATCAGACAAGAGACTTCAGATAATGATTGACTATGCTAAAGAAAAACAAAAAGCTTCGGGTGTAAAATTATTATGGGGCACTGCAAATTTATTCTCCCATCCTCGTTATATGAATGGTGCTGCAACCAATCCCGATTTTCATGTGGTAACTTATGCAGCTACTCAAGTTAAAAGAGCAATTGATGCTACAATTGAACTCGGCGGCGAAAATTATGTATTCTGGGGAGGTCGAGAAGGCTATTTAACTCTTCTTAATACAAACATGAAAAGAGAAAAAGAACACATGGCTAAATTTCTTGAATTAGCAAAAGATTATGGCCGTCGTAATGGTTTCAAGGGCACTTTTCTTATTGAACCCAAACCAATGGAACCTTCAAAACATCAATATGATTACGATGTTGAAACTGTAATTGGATTTTTAAGATACTTTGGATTGGATAAAGATTTTAAACTGAACATCGAAGTTAATCATGCTACTTTAGCAGGACACACATTCCAGCATGAAATTCAATGTGCAGTTGATGCCGGATTATTTGGAAGTATTGATGCTAATCGTGGTGATTATCAAAATGGATGGGATACAGACCAATTCCCAATCAACATTTATGAATTAGTTGAAGCAATGCTTGTGATTGCAGAAGCAGGTGGTTTTGGAACAGGCGGTGTAAATTTCGATGCAAAAGTTAGAAGAAATTCTACCGACATTGAAGATTTATTCATTGCTCACATTGCAGGAATGGATGCTTTTGCAAGAGCATTAATTGTAGCAGAAAAAATTCTTAATGAATCGGATTACAAAAAAATTCGGAAAGAAAGATATGCATCTTTTGACAGTGGTGATGGTGCAAAATTCGAAAAAGGGGAACTCAAGCTTGAAGACCTGCGTGAATTAGCAATCAAATATGGAGAACCAAAATTAATCAGCGGCAAACAGGAATTGTTAGAACAAATGATTAATATGTATATCTAAAATTTCTAACACAATTCGAAATTATTTTTAGAAGGCTTTAGGCAAAATGTCTAAAGCCTTTTTTATTAAATCAATTTGAAAAAGTATTCATATATTTTTCATGGAACTTTGAAATTGCATTAAAAGCCTTTTCAAGAATTTCTTCTGGGGGAAGAAAAACAACTCTAAAATGATTTGTTCCCGGCAATTGTCCAAAACCACTGCCAGGCACAACAACAACTCCAGTTTCCTTGATTAATTCCGAAGTCCAATGTACATCATCTTTGATATTATGAATTCTTGGGAAAGCATAAAATGCTCCTCGAGGTTCAACACATGAAATTCCTGGAATTGAATTCAGCATTTTAACAGTTAAATTTCTTCTGCTTGTTAATTTTTTCACAGCTAATTCCAGATGAGATTGGTCGCCAAGCAATGATGGTGCAATTCCATATTGTTCAGGATGATTAGCACACAATCTTGCTCTAAGCAATTTATTAATTGCATCAATGTAGTCTTTTAATGATTCTTTATTTCCGCTCACAATTCCCCAGCCAATTCTAAAACCTGGAACCATATAATTTTTTGATAATCCTCCAAAAGTTACAACTGGAACTTCAGGATTAAGCGAAGCAATTGAAACATGAGTTTCTCCATCCATCAAAAGTTTATCATAAATTTCATCAGAAAAGATTACAAGATTATGTTCAATTGCAATATCTATTATTTGCTGCAAAGTTTCTTTTGATGCATTCGAACCTGTTGGATTATTTGGATTAATGATGATGATTGCTCTTGTCTTTTCATTTATTTTACTTTTAATATCATCAATATCAGGCTGCCAGCCATTATCTTCTTTTAGATAATAAGGATTTTCAAACAACTGCAGTTTACTCTGAATTGCAGTATAAAGTGGATAACCGGGTGTAGGAGTCAAAACATTTTCACCTTCGTTCAATAATGCTGTTAAGCAAATATCAATTGCTTCGCTTGCGCCGGTTGTTATAAAAATATCTTGAATATTTTTAATTCCTTTTCTTTCTGCTTCTTTTTCGATAGCTTCTATTGCAGGTTTAATTCCAGATGAAGGTGCATAACCATTATAATTTTTCAACATTGCTTTGTAAGTTTCTTCGATTAAATGTCTTGGAGGTTCAAAGTCAAAAAGATTTGGATCGCCAATATTCAAATAGAGCATTTCTTTTCCTTTCTTAGCAACTTCATCAGCAAGCACAACAATATCTCTTACAGCATAAGTTACATTCTCTGTTCTCTTTGCAGGTTTAATAAAAAAACTATTCATTATCTCCTCATTTAATTTATTTACAAAAGTTAAATTAGTTTTAAAATAAAATATATTCCAAGAAATTTTTATGAAATTGAATCAATCAGATTAATTATGATTGAAAAAAATGATTGTCAACTCAATAATAATTTTTTTGTGCTAATTGTATTTTGGAGGTTATGCTTTTAATTATTACACAGAGAATTAATAGATATTAGTAAGTTAAATAAATCATCAATTTGTCATTCGAAGATGATAATAAAATTAAAATACTATTGTCCAGAGTATATAATCCAAGATTAGAATCAATGCAGAACTTAATACAAAAGATCGGATTGTAGATAAACCAACACCTTCTGCACCTCCTTCGGTCTTAAAACCAATATGACACCCAAGCAATGATGTTACTCCACCGAATACCATTCCTTTAAACAGACCGAACATAAAATCGCCAAAAATAAAATATCTTCTTACGGATTCGAAAAAAACACTGTAGGAAACACCCAGAAAAAAATTTGAAATAAAATATGCACCAATAGTAGCAATTACATTAGCAAAGACTACAAGAATAGGCATCATAACAATTGATGCAAAGAAACGAGGTGTAGCTAAAAATCTAACAGGACTTATGCCCATGGTTTCAAGAGCATCAATTTGTTCTGTAACTTTCATTGAACCAAGTTCGGCTGCGATTGATGCGCCTACTCTACCTGCAATTACAATTGCTGTTAGAACTGGACCAAGCTCAGTGATTATTGCCCTGCTTGTTGCAGCTCCTAAAAAAGAAAGTGGTGCCAATCCTTTTA
Source organism: Melioribacteraceae bacterium (assembly GCA_037481715.1). Lineage (GTDB taxonomy): Bacteria > Bacteroidota > Ignavibacteria > Ignavibacteriales > Melioribacteraceae > Rosettibacter. Next base: position 12,726 of record JBBFLD010000008.1, on the reverse strand, counting down.
ATTGATATGCAGCCTGCCATGCAGATACTGCACCAGTAAAAATTGCAATTATAAATACAAGAGGTAATGAATTTACTCCAATATGCTCCATCTGATATAAAAAATTTTTTCTTCCTTTTATTAATGACGGAGCATAAAAAAAAATTTCGCCAAGTAATTTAAATACCTGTCCGCTCTCCTGGAAAAAATATAATGTCTTATTCCCAATCTTTTGAAATATGTTAAGTATCATAGATAAAAAATTTTTTTGACAAAACTAATAAAGTAGTTTGATTTTAGAAATTACTTCATCGGCATTTTCAGATTTTATCAATTCTTCTATAAAATTTTTGTTACTCAATTTCAATGCAATTTCAGAGAGTAATTCGAGCTGCATTTCTGGGTTATCCTCTGGTGTAATTAAAAGAATTATCAATTTAGCTGGAAGATTATCAAGAGAATTAAAATCAATTCCATTTTTATGAATTGCAAGTGCAACAATAGGAACTTTAATATTCATTCTTGCATGAGGAACAGCTAAATGATTTTCTAATCCCGTTGACATTTGATTTTCTCTTTCAATTACCCGAGCAACTAATTTTTCATAATCAATTATGTTATTTGTTTGATAAATATTCTTGCATAGTTGTTTTATTAATTCTTCCTTATTATCTGCATTTGTAAATATAATGCTTTGAGGTTTTAATAAATTGGATAATTTCAGCAAAGCTTTGCTTCTCTTTATAAAAATGTTCATTAATGGTGCACTTGTAAGGGTTGTAATTAAAGCCATGATTATTAATGACACAAAAACTTTTTCGTCGATTAATCCAGATTCATAGGCAACCATTCCCAATACAATTTCAATAGTGCCATGAGCATTCAATCCAAATGCAACAGTTAATGATTCATTTTTATTAAAACCCGATAAATTAGCTCCTAGATAAGCTCCAAATAATTTTCCTATAAGAGACAGTGATAAGAATATGCCCACAAGTGCGAAATCAAAGTTTTGAATAAAATTAATCCTCAAACCTATTGAAACAAAAAATAAAGGTGCAAAAATATTCGTTACAAGTTGATTAATCATTTCTTTAACATTTTCTGTAACATGAACAGAATCTCCAATTGCAATTCCAATTATAAATGCACCAAATATTGCATGAATACCAATATATTCTGTAAATGCTGCACTTAAAAAACCAAGTATAAAAATTATATTCAGTATTGCCCCTGGACTCGAGAGATATTTTTTTGAGAAACCTAATGTTTTATCAATCAATTTTTTCAAGAACAAAAATACAAACAGAGTAAATGCAGCAAGAATTAAGATTACTTCATACACTTCAAAATTATTTGATTGACTTTTCCCGATAATTCCCAATAAAACTGAAAAAATCAACCAACCAGTCAAATCAATAAGCATTGCGGATGTGATAATTGAAAATCCCACTTCTGTCTTAAAAATATTTAATTCCATCAAAGTTCTTGCAACAACAGGCAAAGCAGTAACAGAAAGTGCTGTTCCAATAAAAAGTGAATATACAAGATGTAAATCAGAGTTAGTCAATCCAAGCTGAGAAGGAAAAAAGTATGCACTCAAAAATCCAATTAAAAATGGAAATAAAATTCCCATAACACTTATTACAAAAGATTTCTTTCCTTGTTTTATCATAACAGAAATATCAATTTCAATTCCTGTTACAATTAAAAGCATAATAATCCCAAGAGATGTGATTCCATGAAGTGCAATTGCAACTGAATCAAGCTTATTAAAAATAGAATTATAAAATTCAGGGAATAGAGAACCTAAAATTGTAGGACCTAAAAAAATTCCAGCAATTATTTCTCCAATGACAATTGGCTGTTTAATTAGTCTGAATAATTCACCAAAGCCTCTTGCAAAAAAGAGAATAATGCTTATGCTTAATAGAAATATTGTTATTTCTGTGGATGATAAATTCATAAATAATTTTTCAGGAACGAATTATTAGTAATGAACATGGAAGCTGATTCAATATAAACTCAATATCGTGTTGAAAAATTTTATCAAACAGTTTTAATTTTTTTGGCGGTGATGAAATTACTAACAAATCACTTTTAGAATCAGTTGCATACTGTTTCAATTCCCAGCCCTGTTTTCCATACAAACAAACTCTTTTTACTTCTAAACCTGTCAGATTAAGTTCATCAGAGAAAATTTTTAGTTTCTCTTCCTCTTCTTTTTGAATTTCTAATCTTGTCTTTTCTGCTCTGTCTGTTTCGCCGCCGTCATAAATTGTAATTGCAAGTCCCGGAATTTGAAACTCTCGAACAAGTATAAATTCTTTTGCGTTTTCTAATTTTGCAAACTCATAAGCTTTTTTTACTGCAGCTTCGTTTTGCGGCGAGTAATCAACATTTACGCAGAATCTTTGAAAAGAATCAGATATATTTTCAGGGTTTACAATAACCAATAATGAACAAGGTAATTCATGCATTAATCTTCTTGCTACTGAACCAAGATAATACTTCAATAAACTTTCTTTTTCTAATGCACCTGAAATTAGTAAGTCAATATTCTTTTCTTCGCATATCTTAGAAATTGTTTTTGATGTTTCTCCTTCTCTGATAATTATTTCATAAGAGTGATCAGGAAGATTTGCTTCTTTAATCATCGTAAAAATTTTTTCACGAATTTCTTTTGAATCTTCTCCTGCATGAATAATAATTAATTCTGACTGAAATAATTTTTGAAGCCGATGTGCAATTTTTAAAAGTCTCAATGCATTTGGAGAAAAAGTAAATGCAATGCCTAATCTGCTAAATAACATTTTACTTCACGCTTTTATTTTCAAATTAAGCAAAACTTTTCTTATTGCCAATTACTAATTATTTTCATATATATTGCAAAGAAGAGAAATAGAATTTATTCATAATAAATTATTAAATATCAAGGCACAAAGAAAAATTAACAAATTATGGTGAATAAAATGGAAGACATTATTATTGAAAAAGTTGAACGAAAATCCAAAGTAGAATTGCCTGATAATTTAGTGTTCGGTAAAGTTTTTACAGACCATATCTTCGAAATGGATTATGATGCTTCAAAAGGTGGATGGCAAAAACCTACCATAAAAAAATATGAGAATTTAAGTATAAATCCTGCTGCAATGGTTTTTCATTATGGACAAGCAATTTTTGAAGGATTAAAAGCATACAAACAAGTCGATGGCAGAATAGCATTGTTTCGTCCTCAAGAAAATGTAAAAAGACTAAATCGTTCCGCAAAAAGATTATGCATCCCAGAAGTTGACCCTGATTTAGCATTGAAAGCAATTATAGAATTGGTAAGAATTGATAAAGATTGGATACCTTCAAAACCTGGATATTCACTTTATATTAGACCATTCATTTTTGCAACTGAACCATGCTTTGGAGTTCGTGCTGCTGATACTTATAAATTCATAATTATACTTAGTCCTGTTGGTCCTTATTATCCAGAAGGATTTTTGCCAGTTCCAATAATGGTTACAGATAAGTATGTTCGAGCTGTTAGAAAAGGAACAGGAGATTGCAAAGCTGCAGGAAATTATGCTGCTGGACTATTGGCACAATTAGAAGCTAAAAAAGAAGGCTACACTCAAGTTCTCTGGCTTGATGCAGTAGAACAAAAATACATTGAAGAAGTTGGTGCAATGAACATTTTTGTTAGATTCAAAAATGAAGTTGCAACTCCAATGCTGAGCGGCTCAATATTGCCAGGAATTACTCGTATGTCCGTAATTCAATTATTGAAAGATTGGGGTTATAATGTTTCCGAAAGATTAATTTCTATTCAAGAAGTTATTGATGCTTATGATAAAGGAGAATTAATTGAAGTATTTGGAACAGGAACAGCAGCTGTAATTTCTTCTGTAAGCAGATTGAAATACAATGATAAAATTTTGCAATTCAGTGATACTACATCAGGAGAATTAGCTACAAAATTATATGATGAATTAACAGGAATTCAATACGGAAAAATTCAAGACCGTTATGGCTGGATTACTTTTGTTGAATAAATTTTAACTCCAATGCTGAAAAAATTCTTTACTTTAATAATTGTCGCAGTGCTCTTTACTGCGACTTCTTTTTCTCAAAATTATCAAAAACCAAAAAATATAATTTTATTAATAGGTGATGGTTTTGGGCTGTCACAAGTTTCTGCTTCAATAATTTCCTCAAAAGATAATCCACTAAAAGAATTTAAATCTATTGGATTAGTGAATACAAGTTCAGCTGATAATTTAATTACAGATTCAGCAGCAGGAGCAACTGCCTTAGCAACAGGTTACAAAACCAAAAATGGAAGATTATGCATAGACGAAAATGGGAATATTATTGAAAACATTATTGCAATTGCTCAAAAGAAAAAAATGTCTACTGGAGTAATTGCGACTTCTTCAATTACAAACGCAACGCCAGCAGCATTTCTTTCACATCAATTAAGCAGAAAAGATGAATTTGAAATTGCAGAACAGATAACAAACTCAAATGTAGATATTTTATTTGGTGCTGGAACAGATTTTTTCCTTTCATCTAATTCAGATGGTAAACGAAATGACTCAAAAAATTTAATTGATTCACTCATAAATCATGGTTATGAATTAATTAAAACACCAGACGAGCTTTTAACAAAATCAATCACAAAAAAATCTTTTGGTCTCTTTGGACAATATGCACTCCCACATGCAAATAAAAGAAATTATTCATTAGGATTGTTGACAAAATCAGCTATAAAATATTTAAGCAAAAATAAAAATGGTTTTTTCTTAATGATTGAAGGTTCTCAAATAGATTGGGCAGCTGAAAAAAATGATGAAGAATATTTATTTTCCGAAATAAATGATTTTCTCACAGCAATTGATGAAGCATTAAAATTTGCCAAACAAAATAAAAACACACTTGTAATTGTAACAGCAGACCATGATACAGGCAGCGCAGGTATTACAGGTTACGATTCAGACAAAAAACAAATAAAATTAACATGGGCAACAAACCATCATACTGCCAATTTTGTAGGAATTTTTTCATACGGACCTTCGGCAAATTTATTTACTGGGTTTCTCAATAATTATGAAATTGGAAGAAAACTTATAAATCTAATCGACCCTTCAAAAAAATTTTAATCCATTCTAAAATTCTCTTGACACCTGAACATTTGTTCACTATATTTGCCAGTGAACAAATGAGCACTAAAATGAAAGATATAAAAATAACTCAACGACAAAAGGAAATCCTCGATTTCATTCAAGATTATGTGGATTTTAATGGATATCCGCCAACATATCGAGAGATTGGCAAAAGATTTAATATCTCAAGCACATTCGGTGTTAAGCGGCATATTGATGCATTAATTAAAAAAGGTCTTTTAAGCAGTGAAAGCCGTTCAAGCCGAACTTTATCACTTGTAATTAATAATTCACCTATTAAAGAAAAAAATATCATTGAAATTCCAATAGTTGGCAGAGTTGCTGCTGGCAGTCCAATACTTGCAGAAGAAAATATTGAAGGAAATCTTTCCATCGACAAAAATTTGATTGGGGGCAGAACTGAATGTTTTGGACTGAAAGTTCGCGGCGATAGCATGATAAATGCTGGAATTCTTGAAGGGGATCTGGTAATTATTCAACCTCAAAGAGAAGCTCAAAATGGAGACATTGTAGTTGCACTTTTAAGAGATGAAGCAACAATGAAAAGATTAGTAATCGAAGAAGGTAAAATCTATCTTGTTCCGGAAAATGAAAACTATGAACCAATTGTTGTTGAAAACCCAGAAGAATTTTCGATAATAGGAAAAGTAATTGGCGTTTTTAGAAGTTACACTTAAAATTGGAGTTATTATGAAAACAATAATTTTTAAATCAGCCATCTTAAATAGAAACAGAATTAAATTTCTATACGGATTAAAAGAAATAATAATTGAACCTCTTTACGTCTCAAAAAATAAAAGAGGTAAAAAAGTGCTTTACGGAAAAGTATGCGGAACTAATGAAATAAAATGTTTTGAATATGAAAAAATATCTAATATCAAAACTCTGACTTATCAAAAATTTTCGCCAATTATTCCAATTGTGCCTTTAAGCTATTGAAAAGTAGAATATGAAAGAACAGGACAAAAAAATAAAAGTAGAAAAACTAATTGACCATCTTCTAAGTCGCGGATATATGACATTGAGCAGAAAATACAGCAGATTTTTACCTGCACCTCCGCCAATTAAAGGTTATGATGTTGATGTTATAGCAAAATTTGATGAGCCTAAATACTTTACAAAACCTGAAAGAAAAATTGCAATAGGAATAACACTTACAGAAGAAGAATTAAATAGTAAAAATTTGTTATCAAAATTAATCGTGCTTACAAAAGCACGCTCTAAGTCTGGCAGGAAAGTAACATTATTTGTGGGTGTTCCTGCCAGCCAAATCCTTAAAGCCGATATGCTTATTGAAACACTTGACGAAGAAACAAAAAGCAAAATAAAACTTATTCCTATCCAGGATGAAAATTAGCAAGCTTATTTTATCCATGAAATATCACAAGCCAAAAATAAAACCAGCCGATAAAGTATAATGTGTTATTGTATAATTGGTTGAATAGAATAATTTATTCATTTTCAGTTCAACTGACATTCCAAAATTCTCCGTCAACATATTCTTAATACCAGTTCCCAAACCCACTCCAAAAAGATTTTTACTTACTCTTTTTCTTGATGATGGGTCAAAGCCAAAAATATATTTCGTCATATGTTCATCTTCTTTTACTACTTCTACAAAATTTTTATAAGAATTATACTTTAAGTAACCGTAACCAACCTCTGCATCGACAAAAATTTTGAAAGTCTTAACTGATTTTAATATCAAATGATATCCAGAATAAAATGAAATTAATTCATGGTCATCCTCGGAATGCGATGAATAAATTTTACCCTGCTCAGATAAAAAAATATATTTTTTATCCCAGTTAAGAATTCCAGTACTCAAATAAATATAATTTGATTCTTTCAAAAAATAATTAAGCTGAAGATTGGCAACCAGTCCTTTATCTGCACCGTTTGGATAAAGCAAACCTCCATTAATCTGAACAGAATATTGAGGTTGAGATATAATTTTTGCAGATGAGAGTAAAAAGAGAATGGGGATAATTACTTTTTTCATTTTCGTTACTCTATTATTAAGAAAATTGTAGAAAAAGAATTGTGAATCCCCCTCTATTTTTCTGCTTGAAAATTAATTAAAAGTAACTTCCTATGCAAAATTTTAATGAGCTGAATTTCAAACTAATAAAATCATTGTTAATTACATCTGTTAAAAATCTTTGATATCTAACTTCAAAAAAGAATTTACCATTGAATATATTTTTGGGCTTAAAACCTATTCCAATATTATAACCTAAATTGAGACGATTAACATATTTATTAAGAATAAGCTCATCTCTATTTTTAATTAAAAAATTTATAGAGGGGGAAATAATTCCATAAAAACGAAATTTATCTGTTTCATACTCGGGATTAAAAGCAACATTGAGTGCGAGGAAATCATAAGCATGGTCCATAATTAAATATTCTCCTGTTCCATCTGGATTCTCAGAAGTTGTAACAGGAATTTTATCCTCAGCGCCTACTTGCTCATAACCAAGTTCAGCTTCCAGCAAATAATAATTTGAATGATAGAATTGATAAAAAATGCTGTAATAGCCCTGGGTTCTTGATTCTTTATATAAATTCCAGTAGTAATTTTTAACATGAATATCTGCAGCTCTTGAAGAAATTAACCCAACTTTAATCCCATAATTTGAATTAGTTTGAGCATTAGATATAAAATATCCAGCAATTAATAAAATGAAAAATTGTTTGACCATCTTAATACCTTGAGAATATTGTTTTTCAAATCATTAACAAAATATATTTTTGTTAGACAGGTACTGGTTTTAAATTAATTGTTATAGTCGCTACATTCTTTATTTCAGGTTTAGTTTCCTCTGCCGTTTTACCTTTTGATGTAACTGCTTGTTGTTTGATGCTTATAAATTTTACAGCAGGTTTATTCTCAATTATATTAAATTCTGCAGGGAATGAAATAGTAACATCAGAAGCGACATATGCCAGTGCCTCTTTAGATTTTTTTGCATTTTCAGAAATTCGGATGTTTGCTTTCGAAAAAGTATCCGACAATAATTCAACAATCTTCTCAAGGGGAATAAAGTTTTCTTCTTTTTTAATTGCCATTTATCTTACATTATCCTTCAAGTGTTACAACAGGAACAATTGTACAGCTAATTTCAAGTCCCCAATGACTTTTATAATCTACAGTAATTTTTTCCTTAATGCTAAGTCTCCAGATATTAAGCGAAACATTTGTTTCACTTTGCACTGAGAAATCTGCAGAAATATTTACTTTGAATGTAAATTCCTTAATTGCCATTGGGTCTGCACCTGTGCTCATAATTGCTTGAGCAGCGCGTGCTGATGCTGCCATTGAAACAATATATACTGAAAGTTCAACTGGATTTGCTACTGCCATTTTCTACCTCCCTTTTATTAAATTAATTCTGAAGAGAGGATTATTGTAGTAAGTTTTTATGATAACCCTCAAGGGAAAATTATTTTTTGTGTTTGGAACTTAAGTATTAATTATTTCGCAATCAAGTAAATAATTATTTATGAACTTAATTTTTTAGAGAATTATCACAATAAACACTTTATAACAGCATCAGCAGCCTTTTCACCATCAATAGCAGAAGACACGATTCCACCTGCATAACCAGCTCCTTCACCGCATGGAAATAGTCCTTCAATTTCAACATGCATTAATGTTTCTGCATTACGAGGAATTCTTATTGGCGAGCTTGTTCTTGTTTCAGGTGCAAGCAATTGAGCTTCTTCTGTTATATATCCTTTCATTTTTTTATTAAAAATATACAATGCTTTTGTTATACCATTTACAATATTTTTTGGTAGAATTTCATGCAAAGGAGAGCTTATTACTCCAGGGATGTATGATGTTGCTGGCAATGTAGAGGAAAGTTTTTTGTTTAAGAAATCAGTAACTCTTTGAGCTGGTGCAGTTTGTGTTTTCCCTCCTATTTCAAATGCAGTTCTTTCTATTTCTTTTTGAAATTCTAAACCAGAAAAAACACCAAAAGATTCATACTTCTTCCAGTCCTTTTCATTTACAGATACTACCAAACCAGAATTTGCAAAAGGTGAATTTCTTTTAGACACACTCATTCCATTTAACACAAGTTCATCAGGTGATGTTGATGATGGTATTATTATTCCACCTGGACACATACAAAATGAGTAAACTCCATGATTATCTATCTGACATGTTAAATTATAACTTGCAGCTGGTAAATTTGGATGACGAACTTTTGAATGATATTGAATTTCGTCTATTAAATTTTGAGGATGTTCAATTCTTACACCAACAGCAAAAGGCTTCGATTCTAATTTTATTCCTTTTTGATTGAGCAAGTAATAAATGTCTCTTGCTGAATGTCCAACTGCAAGAATAACTGCATCAGCAAGAAATTCTTTTTCATGGTTTACAATTACACCAATTATTTTTTTGTTCACAATAATTAAATCTGTCACTCTTGAATTAAAATAAATTTCACCGCCACAAGTTAAAATTGTTTGTCTGATATTCGAAACAACTTTAGGCAGTTTATTAGAACCAATGTGCGGGTGAGAATCAATTAAAATTTCTTTCTGTGCACCATGTTGAACAAGAATTGAAAGAATTCTTTTTACATCACCACGTTTAGTTGAACGAGTATAGAGTTTACCATCACTGTAAGTTCCAGCACCTCCTTCACCAAAGCAGTAATTTGAATCAGGATTAACAATGCCCAATTGTTGTATCGATTTTAAATCTCGTCTTCTGCTTTGAACATCTTTACCTCTTTCAAGAATAATTGGTTTTATGCCTAATTCAATCAATCTTAATGCAGCAAACATTCCTGCTGGACCAAAACCAACAATTATAACTTTCTTATTACTTTTTATTGGCTTGAATTCAATTGGTTGAAATAATTCTTCAGGTTGTTCATTGATATAAACAATAACTTTTAGTTTATAAACAGGATTGACTTTTCTTGCATCAATTGACCTTTTAAGAATTTGAACAGAAGTAATTTCTTCTAAATTTACTTTTAATATTCTGGAAGATTTTTCTCTCAGATGTTCGTAATCAAAAATAAAATCAGGCTGGATTGTTAATTCAAGTTCTTTTTTCATTTTGTCCTCTGTTATGAGGAAATAAATTTTCAATTAATAAGTTGCTTTTATTACACCTCCATCAATTGCAATTGTAGAACCTGTGATATATCCTGCTTGTTCTGAAGCAAGATATACAATCAAAGATGCTACTTCGTCGGGACGGGCTAATCTTTTCATAGGAACTTCATTAGCCATTGATGCAAGAACTTCCTCATGTGAAATTCCATTTTGTTTGGCTTTGACTACTGCCAATTCATAAATTCTCGACGTTAAAGTATAACCTGGAGCAACATTATTAATTGTAATATTATACTTTCCAATTTGATTGCTGAGGGTTTTTGCAAAAGCTGTCACTGCGCTTCTCAAAGAATTTGATAAAATCAAATTATCTACTGGCTGTTTTACTGCAAGTGAAGTAACATTAATTATTCTTCCCCAGTTTTTTTCTTTCATTTTAGGTAAAACAAGTCTTGTAAATCTAACAGCACTCATTAAAATCTGATTGAATGCAAAATTCCAATCTTCATCATTAAGGTCATCAAAAAATCCTGCTCGAGGACCACCGCAATTATTAACAAGTATATCTATGCTGCCAAAAGTTTCGCTAACAACTTTTACAGTATTTTCAATATCTTCTAATTTATTGATATCGCATACCAGCCATAAAGGTTCTACATTATATAAGGATTTAATTTCTTTTACAGCTTTTAGCAAGTTTTCCTGATTTCTTGAACAAATTGCAACATTGCAGCCTTCTTTAACAAATTGTTCTGCAGCGGCTTTTCCAATTCCCATGCTTGCTGCTGTTACAAGAACATTTTTACCTGCTAAATTTAGTTCCATAATCCACCTTATAAAAGAGTTAGAAAACTTGTGGAAATAATAAAAGGCTGTCTCTTAATTGTAATAAGAGACAGCCTTAATTTTTTATAATTCAGGATTATAATTGATGGCAGCCAAACCAGGAAAGATTGCTGTAGTATCAAGTTCTTCTTCAATTCTTAAAAGCTGATTATATTTTGCAATTCTATCAGTTCTGCTTGCAGAACCTGTTTTAATTTGACCAGCATTTGTTGCAACAGCTATATCAGCAATTGTTGTATCTTCAGTTTCACCAGAGCGGTGACTGATTATAGAAGTATAACCAGCTCTTTTTGCCATTTCAATTGCTTCGAGTGTTTCTGTTAAAGTTCCAATTTGATTTACTTTAATTAGAATTGAATTAGCCACGCCTCTTTCAATTCCTTTTGCAAGAAATTCTGTATTTGTAACAAATAAGTCATCACCAACAAGTTGAATTCTATCACCCAATTTGTCAGTTAATAATTTCCAACCATCCCAATCAAATTCTGCCATTCCATCTTCGAGTGAAATAATTGGATATTTGTTTACCCAGTCAACCCAGAAGTCAACCATTTTTTCTGGTGAGATGTAATCTTTAGTTGATTTAAAGAAATAATAAGCTTTCTTTTCATTATCCCACATTTCACTTGATGCAGGGTCAAGTGCAATATAAATATCTTTTCCCACTTTATAACCAGCTTTTTCAATTGCTTCAAGAATTACTTCAATTGCTTCTTCATTTGATTTTAAGTTTGGTGCGAAACCGCCTTCATCACCAACAGCTGTATTATATCCTTTCTTATGAAGGACAGACTTTAAGCTATGAAATGTTTCTACTCCCATGCGAAGAGCTTCTGAAAAACTTGTAGCACCGGCAGGCATTACCATAAATTCCTGGAAATCGACATTATTATCTGCATGCTTACCGCCGTTCAAAATATTCATCATTGGAACTGGAAGAGTTCTTGCATTTGTTCCACCAATATAACGATACAAAGGCAAGCCAAGAACTTCTGCAGCAGCTTTTGCACATGCTAATGAAACACCAAGAATAGCATTGGCGCCCAATTCTGATTTATTAGGTGTTCCATCCAATTCACAAAGCAAGTTATCAATTGCTACTTGTTCTAAAACGTCAAAATCAATTAATTCTTCTGCAATTCTGTTATTAACATTTTCAACTGCTTTTTTAACACCTTTGCCATTGTATCTTGATTTATCACCATCTCTTAATTCTACAGCCTCGTTCTCGCCTGTTGATGCACCGCTGGGAACAGCTGCTCTTCCAACTACTCCGCACTCTAATGTTACTTCAACTTCAATTGTGGGATTACCTCTTGAGTCAAGGATTTCTCTTCCCCAAACATCAACTATTGTAGTCATTTCTTAGCTCCTATTAGTTTATGAATTACAATTACAAAAATAATTAAAAGAATGAAGTAATATCAATGTGAATTATATTTTATTGTAAATTAAAAAGCTGAATGAATGAGTTCATTCATCATTAATGAATAGCAAAATTTTTATATTTGTGTTGTAAAAAAATTTGCCCCCGTAGCTCAGTATGGATAGAGCAGGAGTTTCCTAAACTCTTGGTCGGAGGTTCGAGTCCTCTCGGGGGTACAAAATTTATCTATGATTTTCTTCTTTCAATTAATCAGCT
>JBBFLD010000007.1:0-199758 GCA_037481715.1 Melioribacteraceae bacterium | reverse complement strand
GTCCCGACAAAGTCGGGATAATCTCTTAAGTAACTTGTTCACAAAATTTAATTTCAAGCTGGCGTAGCTCAGCTGGTAGAGCAGTCCCGACGAAGTCGGGATAATCTCTTGAAATAAATTGTTCTAAATTTAATTGTAAAGTTTCAAGCTGGCGTAGCTCAGCTGGTAGAGCAGTCCCGATGAAGTCGGGATAATCTCTTGAGTAACTTGTTCATAAAATTTAATTTCAAGCTGGCGTAGCTCAGCTGGTAGAGCAGTCCCGACAAAGTCGGGATAATCTCTTGAGTAACTTGTTCATAAAATTTAATTTCAAGCTGGCGTAGCTCAGCTGGTAGAGCAGCTGACTTGTAATCAGCAGGTCGGGGGTTCGAATCCCTTCGCCAGCTCAAGTTTTATTAGTTTTTGTATAGAATTGCATCTTCGAAGTATATTTAATCCTCAAAAATTCTCCTTCATTAATTAAATCGATTTTATAAGCCACTAATGCACTAATATATTCGTTTTACATTCGTGTATTCGTGGCAATTTTTTTTATAAGCCACTGATGCACGAATACATTCGTTTTATAATTCGTGAATTCGTGGCGAACTTTATAATACAATCCTCTTATATTTTAATCGTAATTCTCCAAAATTGACGAGTAATGCTAATTTACAACCTGAGACTTTTAAATAATTAATACACTGTGCTATAAATTCTTGTGTCAGTCCAGAAACACCTTTTACCTCTAATATAATTTTATTGTATACAACAAAATCAGCATAGAATTTATGTGGTAATATTATGTCCTTATAGATTACTTCATATTCCTTTTCTCTTTCATAAGGAATACCTGCATTTTGAAATTCATATTCTAAGGCATCTTTATAAACAATTTCTAAAAATCCAGCTCCTAATTGATTATGTACTTCTAAACATTTGCCAATAATTTTATAACACTCTTCTTTGTAAATTAGTTCTGGCATATATCCCTCGTTAAATTATTTATATAAGCCACTAATGCACTAATATATTCGTTTTACATTCGTGTATTCGTGGCAATTTTTTTTATAAGCCACTGATGCACGAATTTGTTAATATCCTTCCATTTTTGGGCAAAGTATCTATATTTTTTTGCAAATCGTTTTGAAATACTCAGCTTGTTGGGAATAATCAAATACTTTCAATCGGATTGAAGAGGATGATGTCTGTTTGGGTTAAATTGCGCTTTTTAATTATTAATTTCCCTTTTTAAGATTTAGTTTTTATACTTGTTACAATTCTTCCAAAAAATCTTAATAAAAAAATTGATTAATAGTTTTATTACATAAAACTATTCAATCTTAATTTCACTTCTCAAATATTCCCTTCCTTTTTCTGTGATTTGCCAAATTCCTTGTTGTGAATTTTTTGCTAATAATCCTTCTTTCACCATCGTGTTTCGCGCCCACTGAACTGTATTTTCCCATCTCTTTTCTTTTGGATTAGATGGTAATGGCTGCAAATCATAATGATTTAACTTACTCTTCATCATTTGATAAACAGAATTTATAACATCTTTAACCTTTCCTTTTCCACCTAAGTCTACAAGAGTTTTCAATATTGGAATTTTAAATTCACTTTCGGGGGTTCTTAAACCTTTCTTAAGCTTTGATTTAATTTTTCTTTTTGCAGTCTTAGGTTTGATTTTTATACTAAACAAATTTTGCCATTCTAATTGAAGAGATTTAACTTTTTCTCTAAATGTTTTCAATTTATCGCCCCACTGTGTTAAATCTCTTGCTTCTTCATATTCTTTATTTTTAATTGCTGTTTCAATGTCATTGTTAATGTAATTAAAAACCTCTTCTATCTCTTCAAGTAAAATTTCGAAAGCTGAATTTACTTCATTTTGTTTCATCTTATTTCCCTCCTTCAATTTTTTTTATTTCCTCTTCCGTTAAATCATACAACCGATACAACAGCTGGCCTATTTCTCTCTCCCATTCACTCGTTTAAGTTTTTGATTGACTTTCTTTACCTCTACGTTAATCACTGTTTGATCTGTTTTTGGAATTTGCCATCAAATATGAAAAAGAAGAATATAAAGTTATTTACATTTCATTATTATAATGTTTTCCCTCGAATTGCAAAATGTTTTTTACCTCCGATATCGTTTTCTGCTTTTGCTTTCAAAATTTTGTATTGTTTGTGTTAAATGAATATATCCCTCTTTTATATAATTTATTAACTTTTTTTGTTCTTTAGATGTAACTCTTATCGAAGGTTTCCCTTCCTTATCTAAAGCATGCGAAAGCGGAGTTTTTGATCTTCGTTTATGAAATTCTCGAAAATTATCTGCTATTTTGGGAAATTTTTTAGATAATTCATTATTTTTATACAACAATCTTCCAAAATCAACTATATTATTACTTGAGTCAAAAGTTTTAGGCCAATTAGTTTTAGGTTCTTTTGTTTTCAAGTACTCTATAAATTTTCTTAGAACAATATCATTAAAACTATCCATATAATTTACCCAAGCATTTTTATCTAAATGGTAATTTTTTTCCGCTAATGAAATTATATAATTTGCGTGTGTATATTCTTTTTTACCCAAGAAATTTTTCCAACCAAAATTTTTTAATGATTTATCAACTACACGAGATAATATCTCTCCTATTGTATCAATGCTTGTTTTCCAACCAAGTGTGTTGTTTAAGACATTAGATTGATCTTTCACTGGTTTTCTAAGCTTTGATAGAATATCTGTCCTATAATTAAATATCAATTGTTTTATATATACCAAAGCAGGTTCATAACTTATACTGTGTTCTATTAAATTATTAACAAAATTTATAAAGGGTTCTTGACTAAAGCAACTTGGATTAAAATGAGGGATTACAAAACTCTGGATTAAAACAGATTTTTCTTTTTTCAACCATTTTAATATAAATTCATCCCCTGTTGATGAAAGAAATTTATAAACACCTAATCTTAATGCAGGTTTTTCTGGTTTTTTATTAGCAGATTTAAGCCTTTCAATTGCTAAATTGATTAATTTATCTTTCTTTTTTTTATTAAAATTAAAATAGCTAATTAAGGTCCAGTATTTACCTTCAACGTATTCATACTCAAAAGGTTTATTTAAAATAGATTTAAAAATTTTTTCTCCAGTGTTTTGATCTTCATAGTTCAATAAAAATTGATAAAATTCATCGACTAATTCTGGATGTGATCTAAGATTATTAATGACAATATTTAGTATTTTTTTATTTTTTCTTGAAATTTTTAAAATATATCTTATTTTAGATGCATCGAACTTTTCTTCATTAAATGCTTCTTTAAAGATTCTTGCTGTTTCTTTGGTATCTGAGAAAAAATATTTTTTTTCTTGGAGCGTTATACTAGGAAATTTTCCTATTGCATCTTCCACTTTATCCGCCTTTATAATACCAAACTTTTTAGATTGAGGGATAAGACCTCTTTCTTTACATTCTTTTTCTAACAAAATTACACCTTCCAAACACTCTTCTCTTGACTTTCCAAAAATTTTAATATCATCAACATATCTCACATATTTTATATTTTTCTGTTTTAGTTCCAAATCTATGGGTAATAAGTAAATCTCACCTATTAAAGATGAAGTTATAGGACCTTGGGGAATACCATGGCTTACTTTTTCTGCCTTATTTGTAGTCCATGTCTTTAAACATTCTTTTAGAAAAAAAATGAAGTTATTATTAGTATCTCTAGCTATTTGCTTTGATATTACTTCATGTGATATTGTATCGTAATATGCTGCTAAATCAAAATGTGCAACCCATAAATTACCTTTCTTATAATAGTTTTTAATTTTCTTTATAAATTTTTTATATCCTTCCTGCCATTTTTCAAACAAAAATATATTTTTATCTTTATTGTTGTTAAATATATTGCTGAAAACACAAATATGTTCTACTTCTTGTCTTTTATTTCTAAATTTTTCAGCAATAATATTACCCATTGCCTGATAAACTATTAAATCATCTAAATAAAGAAAAGTAATAGACCTGTGCAATCCCGTAGATTTTGGAATGTAAAATCTTAATATTTCTTGAGGTTTATAAGATTTGCCTATTAATCTTTGTCTTAAATTTTTTAGATTTTCATCAAGACTTAATTCATATGCAATAAATAATTCTCTATAATAATTTTTATAAAAAATATTCTGACTTGTTTTTATTCTTGCCCAGGCTAGTTTAAGATTTTCAATTTTAGAAAATTTATTATATAACTTATCCATATCCGGCGCCTTCAATTATCTTTATTTCCTCTTCCGTTAAATCATACAATTGATAAACCAACCTATCTATCTCTCCCTCCCACTGGCTCGTATCTGCCTGCGGGTTCTCTTTCTTTACTGCAAGGATTTTATCCACAAGCGCCTCGATTTGCTTGACAATTGGCAGGTTGGCTGAAGTGATGGGGGGAAGAGGGATTTTTTCAAAATTTGATTTTTGTCCAATTTTCATCCCAGTACCCAATACTCCTGTTATCGACTTTAAATACCATTCAATTAATTTTGAATTTAGAAGACCTAAAAAATATTTTCTATTGTAGTTACCTCCAATCAAATATTCATTACTAGATAGATAAATACCAGCTTCACAATAACAATACTCCGCAGAATCTTGAAATTGACCATACACCACCTTCTCCTTCTCAAACTCGGGGTAGTAGGCAATTTGGTCTTGTGTTTCGAACCATTTGTTTCCAGTTTTTTTGCGTGCATCAAAACCAAGTTTTGGGTATTTTTTGCCAGATTGTTCTAATTGTCTTATATCAAAATTGTTAAAAAAGTACTTTTTAAGTGCTGGATACTCTTCAATATTTAAATGCAGTGCCGGAAATGTGCCAATCACCCACAGCCCAGCCCACTCGTAATAATACCGCTTGATGTCTCTACCACGCAAGATAGGTTTGATAATCGCTTCGGTACGCAGTCGTTCATCTTCATCTTTGCAATTTGTCAGTATCTCGTTACGCTTTTCGGTGGTAATGATGAAGGCTTCGTTTAATCCGGTTACTATTCCACGATATATTTTTATATCCCAATCTTTCAGTGGTTTACCTATGCGTTCAATTTTTTCTTTAAGTTGCTGCTCGGCACTGCTACCTATGAACCAAGCATCTTTTGTTAGTTTAGTAATAATTGTTCCTCGAGATGATAGTTGCTCTGCAATATCAATTTTTTCTGGATTATCTTTTGTAAGCGTTACACCTTTTAGTTGAAATCTATCAGTTCTTTTTTTCTGTACAAGCAAAATATTTGTATCAACTGTTGCGCTTTCAAAAATTCCTGGACCTAAATCCACAAGTATTAATGGATTATATTCTGTTAATAAACCGCGTAACTTCTCACCATATCCTGCACGCATCCATTTGTTAGAAGAAATGAAACAGAGAATTCCATTTTTTCTAAGAATATTAATTCCTTTTTCATAAAAGAGACAATATATATCACCCATTCGATCAAAGGTTTTATAACCTCTTGTTTTGTATCGTTCAGCGAGCTGCCCATGATTTTTTTGGAGTTGAACATACGGCGGATTTGCAATTACAATATCAAAGCCACCTTTCTGATGAAAGACTTCAGAGAAATAAACTTCAAAATCAAATTGTGTATGTCCTTTACTGATTTTTAAAATCAGGTTATCAATTTGCTTTTTAATTTTTTGTTTTTGTAATGGGTTTGTTTCTTTGAAATAGTGATGCTTAAGCAATTCAAGATTATAAAATGCCTCGTTGTTAAATAAATCCTTCTCAACTTCTAATAGAGAATCGCCTTGAACTACTTTATAATCCAAATTTGGCAAAGGCTTAATATTCTGAAATTCTTCTTCATCAACAATCAAAGAAAGCCAGAAACGAAGTTTGCAAATCTCAACAGCGCCAGGGTCTATATCAACTCCGTAAAGAGAATTTTCTATACAATGACGTTTTAGTTCGTAGGGTAGGACAGACATTCTTGTCTGTCCATCCACAGGCAAAAATGACTGTGTTACATCGGGTTGCAGAGACATTTTTGTCTGTCCATCCACAGGCAGGAATGACTGTGTTACATCGGGTTGCAGAGACATTCTTGTCTGTCCATCCACAGGCAAAAATGACTGTGTTACATCGGGTTGCAGAGACATTCTTGTCTGTCCTTCCACAGACATGAATGTCTGTGTTACATTTGGCATTGTCTCCAAAATATAAATATAATATCTATCAGCTGTTAAATTAGCTTTTGTTGGATTTTCTATAATATACCTCAGAAAATTGAGATATTCTTTTTCATTTCTAACAATATGGTCATAGGATTCTTCCATCCAGACTGTCTTTCCAGTAGTATTTAAAAGCTTATTAATATAATTTGCACTCGTTCCTTTTATGCCTTTCAATATTTCAGACAGAGAATATCCTGAAAATGGTTCTATCAATAAATGAACATGATTTGGCATTATGACAACAGCATGCAATAAAAATCTTTCTTTATCAAATCTAAAAAGACATTCCTTCAATTTTTCACGGATTTCTGGTCTTGCTAAAATGCAAGACCCATAACCACTATCTAACCATTTTTCAAAACGTTCTCCAAATTTTTCATTATACTCACTCCATTGCTTACTATTCCATGGTTTATGATTATTTTTCAACCATATTTCATATTCTTCCTTCCACTGATTTATTTTTTCTTTTGGTAATGAATCTACAAGGCGAAAAGTAACCCAGTAAATTGAACCTGGTTTTGTCCAGTGTGGAAGATTTCGGCGAGTAATGTGAAGGTCTCCTGAAGAAATGTCTAAATTTAATGTATCACAGACATTCTTGTCTGTGTCTACTGGATTACATACATTCTTGTCTGTACATTCGCAGGCAAGAATGCCTACGTTACATTCACTGTCAGAAATGCCTGCGTTACTTTTGTACAAAGAAAGTAATTGCCTTAATTTCACTATCTCATGCATCATACCAATTGGGAAAGCACCTGAACCAACTGCCGGGTCACAAATTTTTACATTAGAAAGAAGTTTATCAATAGTTTCTGCATTTTGAATTATACTTTCAGGAATTCTATGCTCATATTTTGTCGACTTAATTTCTCCTTTTTCAATTTTTTCTTTCTTTTTAATGGCGGTTCTCTCATTCTCTAAAAATAAATCGGCATACTTTACGAATTTTTCGATATCTTCTTTTTTACAGACATTGACACCTGAGTTATCTGGATTTTCACAGACAAGAACGTCACAGACAAGAACGTCACAGACAAGAATGTCTGTGCTACAAAGATAATTTATCAAACTCTCTTGACACATATAATGAACAATTTCTCTCGGCGTGTAATAAACTCCATACTCTTTATTAAATTTTGATTCATCCCCCTTCTTGCCTGACTTTAAGACCTTCACATATTCGTCAAAATTATCTGAACGAATTGCATTCAGTTTTTCATAAATCTTTCCGAGTAACTCTGGATCCAAAGCTACTTCTTTTTCAAGTGGCTCTTCTTCATTTATGGTGAAGTTGTACCTATCGAAGATATCTAAAACTCCATTACCTATGTCTCCTTCTCTAGTTCTGCTGGAGTTCGAGAATAATTCATTTGGTAACAGAATATCTGTATGAACCCAATCGTAATTATTGATTGGATCAAAAAGTCCACCATTTAAGAATGGAATTCTGCAATGGAATTTATCGTAGTAATGATCATTATAACTCCTGTCAACTCTTAAAGCTTCATAAAATAACGGTTCAAGAATATCATTAAAGAAATTTTGGTAATCAGAATATTCTTTATTGAATAATCTTCTCAAAAAGTTTTTTGGACCATCGCCCCAACGAGCATCTCTGCCTATTCCAAACCAACCTTTTTTCTGTAAGAAATAGAGAAATACAATTTGTCCGAGCAGTTTTTTTGCAAAGTTAACCGTATCGATATTTTTTGAAATAAATTCATTACGAATTCTTTCATCTCTTTTAATAATTTCATCGAGCTCTAATTTTATCCCAATAAATAACTCTCTGTAATATTCAAAGAATTCTTTTGTAACGGTTTCAATTTCGAAAGCTTCTTCTAATTTTTTGACTGTTATTTCTTCAGGACTTTCAAGGAGTGGAAGAAGTTGTTTTTGCGCGGTATGAGACTTTTCATTTTCCCCAACTAAAAATGAATATCTTTTTGCAGGAGTTGCCTCGTCTCGTATTTTATTTTTTTGTTCGTCAAATTTCCATTCAACTTTTACAAACGAAAATCTCCAGTCTTCATAATCATCTGTATAAAAAGCTACAAGTGCTGCATCCTTCAAGCTATCGGAACCAAATTTCCCCATTAAATAATCTCGAACAAAATTTCTTTGCTTGCTTCTCGCCCTCTCAACTGAAATTCCTCTTTTAAGCTCAACAAGAAGAACATCAATTCGCTCTTTATTAAATTCATATTTCAAAAGTCTCTTGTAAGATTGAACAAACTCACGATAAGCTTCGGGGATATAATTTCCATAAAACTCTTTATCAATTTTTTCATAATTATCCTTGAAAATCTCGAGTATGAATTTTCTAAATTTCTCTTCATTAAATCGGTCTTCAAAAGTGGTTTTAATTAAAGAGATTGCCTGTTCCCTTGTCATATTTTATTTACCTTTCAAGAAAAGTGAAAGAATTATTTCTCTTTTTTCATTTGCTTGCAATTTTAATTCAGCTGAATGTTGTTTGAGAAACTCATCTGGAATAGACTTTTTAATTGCATAAAAGATTTCAAGTGGATTAAAATCTTTTGCGGATGTTTTTTTAATCTCTTTGATTGCATTTTTAATAATTTGCTTTGGCAGAGCGCCAGCGTTAATTCTTTCTTTTAACTCTTCAAGATATCTTTCTTGTTGATCTGTGAATTGTTGAGAAAGTTTTTCAAGTGCTTTCAAATTTGCCATCAATTCTTTTGCTGGATCTTTTCCACCTCTTGAAAGTCGTATCTCTTCATCTTCAATTAAAATGTTGTTGAATGCGGTTTTATTCTGACTTAATAATTCGTAAAACTTTTCTGTGCTGATTTTTTCTGATTGAAGGTTTTGTTCAGTCTCAAAAATTTTTGCTGCTGTCAAAAAGTCAAGTTCATAAGTTGATGTTTCATCGGACAAATAAAACTTCATCAATTTTCCTTTTCTAAAAAATGTTAGGAGCGAATCATTGCCATAAGTATGACTGATTAAGTTCTGCATCAAATCAGGCTGCTTTTTTGACGAACGAGCTTTCTTAGGAAGCTTCTTTATTTTTTCAAACAAATCAGGTTGATTATCTCTTATGTTTTCAATTATTCTTAAATACTTTAATTCACTTTCTTCGCCTTCGTCTTCATCAATAAGAGATTTCACTGAAATTAATTTGTCGAAAAGTTCATGAGAACTCACTGGTTCATTTTCTGTAAGAATAGCCGAATCACCTCCGAGTAAATTTAAGAAAGCTTCAATCTTTGCTCGTGCAATGTTTGTTAATTCAATTTGATTATCTGCTTGAGCACTCGGGAAAAAATTGTATGTGTAAATTTTATCAAACTTTGTATCTACACGATTTACACGACCAACTCGTTGCATAAGTCTTGTAGGATTCCAGGGAATATCGTAATTCAAAACAACATTTGAACGATGAAGATTAACCCCTTCCGAAAGAACTTCTGTCGATACAAGAATATCATAGTCATCTTTTTTATCTTTTGCTCGTGCATCGAAATTTGCAGTTACTTCCTTTCTGTCTCTTTCAGATGAGCCACCGTGATAGACCAAAACTTTTCGACCAGTTCGGTTTCTGATTTGTTCACCAATGTATTCTGCAGTCTCTTTTGATTCAGTGAAAATTATGACTTTGCTTTGGAGTATTGGATCATTTTTTAATTGATAAATTAATTGATCAGCCTTCGGATCTCTCGTAATCTTTTCCCACTTCGATTGAATGTTTAACAATAATTGAAGATCATTTCTCAGATTTCTAATTAATTCTTCTTTAAATTCATCAGCATTGTATTCTTCGGCTTTTCCTTCATCGATTAATTTTTGGATTTCTAAATCGTTATCATTTTCAAGATATTCAAAAATCTTTGTCATATATCTATCGCTCAAATAAAGCTTTCCTTTTTCGTAGGCATAAATAAAATTTCGATGAGACTCAATAAACCTCTCAAGAGTTTTTCGAAATGCGTAGAAACTGCTTTCGAGTCTCTTTACCATCAAGACCTTCATAAATCCGCCCATATTTTCCTGAGATTGCCTGGTTAATTGATCAATTTTTGTTTCATCTTTGAAATACAATAAAGGTTTATATCGAGCATAAGTAAAGTTTTTTGTGATTAACCTGACCGTCTCCATAAAAATATTATCTTCTTCCTCATTCAATTGATAGAACAAAGGTTTGGGTGGCTCAACCTCAGGAAATTTAATTTTGTTCTTCTCAAGATCATGAGCAAAATATTTTTCGATTTCTGATCGTGTTCGTCTTACCATTATGTATTTAAGACATTTTTCTCTAATCTCTCTTGAATTTTCTTTTACGATTTGAAGATATTTTTCATAATCATTATTTCTATCCACAACATTAAATTTCTGATTAAGTCCCCTAAAGAATGCTTCTAAGTTTTTTAATCCAGGAATAGTGCTGGCTCTTTTATTTTGAAATAAAGATATTTGAGATAATAAATCTTCAGGCGAGTTGTTATAAGGTGTAGCTGTAACCAAAATTACTCGTCTACCTCTGCAGATTTGTGCAAGCTTGGTGTAAGAAATTGTTTCTGCATTTCTGAAACGATGTGATTCATCAATAATAATATTATCATAATTTCTTTTTTTAATTTCTTCAATTCCATCATCAAGATTTCCTATAGAAATTGGTGTCAAAGGCAAATTAAAATCATAAAAGACATTTACCCACGAGCCAGGATTATTTCTTTCAAGAAGTTTTGGTGGAGCAATAACCATTGTTCTTCCACCTAATTCTCTGATTAATCTAGCCGCAGCATAAGTTTTGCCCAAACCTACAACATCAGAAATAAAACAACCGCCGTATGCTTCAATTATTTTCTTTGCATTTAAGATTGCTTGAGTTTGATAATCAAATTCGATAAATCCCTCTGGCAGGAATTTTTCACTTAAATATTTTTCAGCATTTAAATCATCAACAAAATATTCATAAAGAAATTTCAAATAGAGTTCATATGGAGTTATATCTCCTTTGAGCCAAGTTTCTTCATTAACAAATTTTGAAATGGATTTAGTTACATCAATTCCATCTTTCCACAACTCTTCGAATTTCTCAAGAGCAAATTTGTAATCGGATGGATTTTTTAATTCGACATTAAATTCAAGATTATCCACAAGTCCAGCATAAGTTAAATTGCTTGATCCAGTAATTACTCTTCCAACATCCCGGTCGCCTTCTTTGAAAGTTAGAATATAGACTTTAGCGTGTAATTTCCTTTCGGGATAAATTCTAATTTGTAATTTATTCGAATTAATCATCTCAATAAATTTCAGAATTCCAAATTCGACATCTGGTTTATCTTCAGAGTTTTCGAATTCTTCCTTTACATTCTTAAGATACTCCTCTATAATTTTTTTCGATGATAAAAATCCAAGTTCATCTTCAGTTTCATCTTTATCTGAAAGTGCTCTGTAAACATCTTCTGAGATACCGAGCCCAACAAGAATTCTAATCTTATCAACATTTTCAAGTGCATCTTGAATTAAATAGAATCCACTTAGATAGAAGTAACCGACAAGGCAATCAAAATTTCTTGCATCTTTAATAAGTTGAATAAATCTGTCTTTTAATTTTTGATGGGGTTGATTAGTGATAAAACTAAGGTCAAGGTTTTCCATTGCCGCCCTAATTGAAATAATTACTTATGTAAACTTTTGAAAAATAAGGAAAGAAAGAATTTAAGTCTATATTTCGAGGAGTGTATAAGAGATGAAATTCTTTTCAACATCGTGAATTCGTGGCAAATTTTTATAAGCCACTAATGCACAAATACATTCGTTTTCTAATTTGTGAATTTGTGGCAATGAAATAGAGAATTATGTGTAATATAAAATTATGAATTATTCTAAAAAGCAAAAGTAAAGTTTTCCTCTGATTAGAAAATTAAAGAAGAAATTTTTATCAACACGTTTTAATTGTATACTTTTTAATCTATTCGACTCAAACCAAAATTATAATAACAGCACTTTAATATTGCACTGAAATCTTTCAATCAAAAATTTACCACAAAGTTTTACCTGCTTACTGGATTGTTAACAAAAGATTGGCGTAATTTTCACTCTACTCCCACTTATTAAAATTTCATTATTCAGCGGAACGAGATCCCGATTACATCTTTCAATTTCTATCATTATCCAGATGGTTCGATTTCCCGACTAATTTTTTATAAAATTTTAGATTGTCGGGACGACCTCACTTCGTTCGGTCGCAACAATTACGCATTAATCAATCAAACTAACTTTTTCAATAAAATAAATCTCAAAATCAAACATTGATTCTTAATCAAAAGGCTGATTCGTCTTTGACCAAATTCTACTCGAGTTCCGTTTATAAAAACATTTTAATTATAACTCAAAGAGTCAAACATGGTTTGTTCTAATACATTATTCCTATCAGGGTAAGAGTCTCAATTCCACTATGGCTTGTCCGCCTGACGTTATCTCTTTTCGTTTGCATGGCGGACTTGTCCGCCTCCAGTAATTGATTTTGTTAGTTTGGCGGACTTGTCCGCCCTACGTTTCCGCTTCCGTTAGTTTGGCGGACTTGTCCGCCCTACGTTTCCGCTTTCGTTAGTTTGGCGGATTCGATTCAAACAGCCAATTTTTTCTGCAAAAAAATGCATTTATTTTTCAAAATCAAATATTTTTTTATTCTTAAGAAAAAATTTTTCCGTGAACCTCATTTCTGCCAAAAATACTGGGAGGTTCACCCTTCGTTTTTAGCTCATTTTCGCAATTTTTGTCATTTTTTTCTCAACTGTCTATTTTTTTATACGCAGGTTCACCGACGAGCCTGCGTTTTTACGCTGTTTTCAAAGGTTTTTAAATTTTTTGATAATTACAAAAAGTCACTAATATTCACCTATATTTACTGGATATAAGAAAGTTAATTCAATCTTCACTCAGTAATCTGATTTCCTCAAGTAATGTATGACAGGAAATTTAGAGAACTTTAACATAAGTTCTTTGCAAGAGAAGGAGAGAAATATTTTGATTTCACTGTCATGTTACCATGTTTATACAATGAAAATTTTTCAAAACAATTTTTTTTGTTGTGGTAAAGTTTTTCAGAGGAATGAATTTTCATGAGCTTGTAAATTTATGTTGTATTTTATTTTGCAGAGGTACTTCAGAACTTTTACCAACTACTTCAGCTTCTACTTCAGCTAATTTATCTTTAAATAGAAAAGTCTTGTAAGTTATCGAGTGGGAAGTTATTATCAAGTTGTACCGACAAGACTGCGTGACTTATTTTTTAATTAATTGCTCGATGTATTTTCTGCTTTTCATTCTTTTTATTTCATATTCTCTTTTGATTGCTTCGGACTTAGAAGCGTAACTTTCAAAGTAGACTATCTCCCATGGAATTCCATGCTTTGTTGAACGACTATTGCCTGAATTATGTCTTTCGAGTCTTAAAGTTAAATTATGAGTGTGACCCACATAGTATTTGTCTGTGCTTGGGGAGTAAATTATATAAGTAAACCATTGCATTGCAGAAGCCTATTAAAACAAAAACTCGCTTTGTGCGAGCTTTTGCGGGGCCGACGAGACTCGAACTCGCGACCTCCTGCGTGACAGGCAGGCGTTCTAACCAAGCTGAACTACGACCCCTTAAGAACTTTTATTAAATGCGCACAAAAATAGTAATTATAAATTATTCAAACAAGTTTAGTCTATAATTTTTCAGTGCCAAAACTTACTCCTACAGCACTCGCAGTTAATACAGCCTGATCGTTTGGCTTAACAAGTTTTTGTTTTGAAATTGCTTCGGAAATAGGAACACTTTTTATTTCATTGCCTTTGAGTGCAACCATTTTTCCAAATTGTTTTTTTATTGCTAGTTGAATAGCATAAGTTCCAAACTTAGTTGATAAAATTCTATCAAATGGAGTTGGGCTTCCGCCTCTTTGTAAATGACCAAGTACTGTGAAACGAGTTTCTAATCCAGTATCTTCACTAATTTTTTTTGCAACATACTCACCAATTCCACCTAACTGAATTGGATCTGTTCTTTTAACATCTTTAGCTTTTATAATCATGCCTTCACCTTTTGGTCTGGCTCCTTCGGCAACACATACAATGCTGAATCTTTTTCCCATCATGTTTCTTTCTAAAAGTTTATCATAAATTTTTTCCCATGTGAAAGGAAGTTCAGGAATTAATATTACATCGGCTCCGCCTGCAAGTCCACCGTTAAGTGCAATCCAGCCAGCATATCTTCCCATTACTTCAATTACCATTACACGATGATGAGATGATGCAGTAGTGTGCAGTCTATCCAGTGCTTCGGAGACAACATATACTGCGGAATCGTGACCAAATGTTAAATCCGTTGCTCCTAAATCATTATCAATTGTTTTAGGAACACCAATAATATTCATTCCCATTTCAATTAATTGTTGTGAAATGTGCATTGTTCCATCGCCGCCAATAGCAATTAATGCATCAAGATTCCATGCTTCATAATTTTTTAATGCATCTTTAGAACGATTAGTAACTTTAATTTTACCATCTACTTCTTCGGGCCAATGAAATGGGTCGCCTTTATTTGACGAGCCTAAAATTGTTCCACCTGTTGCAAGTATTCCCGATACATCTTTGTTATAAAGTTCTACTGCTCTTCCTTCAACTAAACCTTCGAAGCCATCAAGTATTCCAAGCACTGTTAAACCATTGTCCAATGCTGGTTTTGTAACACCTCTTATAACTGCATTTAAGCCAGGACAATCACCTCCGCCGGTTAATATTCCAATTTTTTTTACTTTTGTTTTTGTTTTCATTTTCAATCTCACTTTTTTGTATTACAAAAATAATATTTCCATAAGTCTAAAGTTAATTTACATTCAAACAGCAACTAATGATTTTCAAATTAATTTTTTCAATGTTTTGAAATGTAGTTTTGCATACTTACTTAAATTATCTTTCCCAATTTTATCTATTAAATCAAGAGCGGATTCTTCTATTTTTTTTGATGAACCTTTAACTAAATTTATTCCTTTTTTTAATTGTGAATTAAACCATTCATTAAATTTATTTCTTGCAAGAATAGAAGCAGCTGCAACGCCAATATATTTTTCTGCTTTTGTGATTTGTAAAAATTCTACTGAGGAATAGTTTTTATCAAAATAAATTTTCAATTTCTGATTACTAAATTTATCAGTAATAACTTTTTTGCATTTATTTTTTTTGAGAATGTTTTCGATAGCTTTTGAATGTGCCCAGCTTAATAATTTATTGAGATTTTTAAATTCATCATAAAGTTGATTATACTTTGAAGGTGTGATGGTAACAATACTGTAATTTTCACCAATAATTTTTAAGATATTTTTTGCCATGTATGATATTTGTTCATCTGATAAATCTTTGCTGTCCCTTACGCCAAGTTGTTTCAACTTTTTTTTTGTTTCATTATTTACATAGACAGCTGCAACTACAAGCGGACCAAAAAAATCACCTTTGCCGCTTTCATCAGTTCCAATATATTCATCTGGTTCTTTAATATCATTATCATCTGTTGATAAGTTTAATTCCATTTGTTGGAAAATTAATTTCCGAATTTCTGAAAACTCCTTAGATGATACATCTCCTTGTAAAACTGTTTTTATTCCTTTCTTACCAAAATATACCAGAACTTTTATTTTCTTGTTATTAACTTTTACAGTGAATTCATAGTTATAATTTTTTTGTTCGATGTTTGTGGTTACATAATTTTGGTCGGAAAGTTTTTCTTTGAGTTGATAGATATAATTGTAAGCTTTTGTTATAACATCCATAAATGAATTTGTCTAACAATTCAATATTGTTTTGCAAAATGAAAAATAGCAAATAATAATTTATTTGCCATAGAAATTATTTATGTATATCAGGATAAAATTTATTTCCAAGGAATTTATAAAATCAGGAATGAAGAATTAAAAAAAATTTTGTATTGTTGTAACCGCAATTTTAAAGTTCTTTAGAAATTGATTGGCAGAGTGGTTGCCTGTCCGCCTCTGGCGGAAATGCGGCGGTCTTGAAAACTTACTCATTTTTTATTTATAAGGAGAGGTGGCAGAGTGGTTGAATGCGGCGGTCTTGAAAACCGTTGTCCGTGTAACGCGGACCGGGGGTTCGAATCCCTCCCTCTCCGCCAACCTACGACAAAACTTCGAATGGCAGCCTAATACACTAACGCTTTGGGATGCAGACTAAATAATCAAATGAATTTTTTATCAATACTTCTTTTTTTCTATTCTCTACAAAATATTTTCAAAGCAATTTTTCTAAATCAAACTTTTCTTATCTTTATAAAAGTAGATAATAATTTTTAGAAAAGATGTATATACTTGGCATATCAGCTTATTATCACGACAGTGCAGCATGCATAATTAAAGATGGAGAAATTATTGCTGCTGCGCAGGAAGAAAGATTTACAAGAAAAAAACACGACCACAGATTCCCAATTAATGCAATAAATTTTTGCATTTCTTCTTCGGGAATTAATGTCAATGAATTATCTTATGTTGCATTTTATGATAAACCATTTCTAAAATTTGAAAGACTGCTCGAAACTTACATCACTTTTGCACCAAAAGGATTAAAATCTTTTCTTAAAGCAATGCCGTTGTGGATTAAAGAAAAGTTATGGATTAAAGAATTAATCAAAAAAGAAATTAACTTTGATGGAGAAGTTATTTTTCCAGAACATCATGAATCTCATGCTGCATCTGCATTCTTTCCATCTCCATTTGATGAAGCTGCTTTTCTAACTCTTGATGGTGTTGGAGAATGGACAACAACAAGTTACGGCATTGGTCAAGGTAATAAAATTCAAATTCTGGCAGACATTAAATTCCCACATTCACTTGGACTTCTTTATTCTGCATTTACATATTACACTGGCTTCAAAGTAAATTCTGGTGAATATAAAGTAATGGGATTAGCTCCATACGGCGAACCAAAATATGTAAAATTAATTTATGATAATCTGATTGATGTAAAAGAAGATGGTTCGTTCAAATTAAACATGGAATATTTTGATTACTGCACAGGTTTAACAATGACAAATGAAAAATTTCATAAATTATTTGGAGGCAAACCAAGAAAGCCAGAATCAAAATTAACTCAAAGAGAGATGGACCTTGCTGCTTCTATTCAAGTTGTTACTGAAGAAGTAATATTAAAGATGGTTAAGCATATCAAAAAAGAAACAAACATGAAATATCTTTGTCTTGCCGGCGGTGTTGCACTTAACTGTGTTGCTAATGGAAAAATATTAAGGGAAAATTTATTTGAAGATATATGGATACAGCCAGCAGCTGGGGATGCAGGAGGTTCGTTGGGTGCTGCTCTTTTTACATGGTATCAATATTTAGATAATAAAAGAATTGCAGATAAATGCGATAAACAAAAAGGTTCTTTTCTTGGACCTGTTTATGACAATGGTTACATAGAAGAATTCTTAAATAAAAATAAAATTCCTTATAAAAAAATCAATCAAGAAGAAATTGCAAAGACAGCAGCCGAGCTTATTGCAAAAGGAAACGTTGTAGGATGGTTTCAAGGAAGAATGGAATTTGGACCACGAGCACTTGGCGCTCGTTCAATCTTAGGAGATGCAAGAATTCCTGATATGCAGAAAAAAATGAATCTGAAAATAAAATTCAGAGAAAGCTTTAGACCATTTGCTCCTTCTGTGCTTGAAGAAAAAGTTTCTGAATATTTTAATCTTGATAGACCAAGTCCATATATGCTGCTTGTTGCTGATGTAAAAGAAGAAAGAAGAAAACAGATGACAGAAGAACAAAAAAAATTATTTGGAATTGATAAACTCAATGTAGTAAGGTCAGATATTCCTGCTGTAACTCATGTTGATTATTCTGCAAGAATACAAACAGTAAACAAAGAAACTAATCCTCTTTATTATGAATTAATCAAAGAATATGAAAGATTGACTGGTTGCAGTGTAATCGTTAATACATCATTTAATGTAAGAGGAGAACCGATTGTCTGCAAACCAGAAGAAGCTTATATTTGTTTTATGAGAACAGACATAGATTATCTGATAATGAGTAATTACATATTAGACAAAAAAGAACAACGGCAGCTTTCAGAGGATATTGATTGGAAAAAAGAATTTGAACTGGATTGATTATGATAATAGAAGAAATTAAAAAAATTGATTTAAGCAAAAAAGCATTAAAAAAATTTGGATTTACTTTCACAGCAATTTCATTTTTAATCAGCATAATTCTTTTACTAAATCATTCAAAATTATTTTACTACTTTATTCTTGCAGGAATTTTGCTATTAACTATTTCTCTTTTTATTCCAGAAATTTTAAAACATGTTTATAAAATCTGGATGACTTTTGCTTTAATCTTAGGAATAATAACAACCAACATTATATTAACACTTCTTTTTTATTTAATAATATTACCAATAGGACTAATTATCAAACTAAGCGGCAAAGACCTTCTTGACCTTAAATTTAATAAAGGAAGTTTAACTTATTGGAATTACAGAAAGAATAAAGAATACAAAAAAGAATATTCTGAAAGACAATTTTAAAGAGGCATCTATGAGTAAAATATCTATAATGAAAGAATTATGGATTTTTCTTAGAGAAAGAAAGAAATGGTGGCTTATGCCAATTGTAATATTTTTAATAATAATTGGCGGATTAATTATACTAACTCAGGGTTCAGCATTAGCTCCATTTATTTATGCAATTTTTTAATCATAAAAGTGAGGCTGTCTCTCTTCAAAATTTAATCTGTGTAAATCCATTAAATCTGCGTTTTTCTGCATGCTATTAAAAAACACAAATTACAACAGCCTCACAATCTTCGAGAAACATCAAGCTTTCTCTTTACTATGCTGCAAATGTTGTTCTGCATCTACATCATAAACAAACATAGTCAAAGCAGCAGCAATAATCATTGAAATACCACCAAGCACAAGAGCATAAATTGCTTCGCCTTTGAATAAAGTTCTTACAAAGAATCCCAGAATTGCAGCAGCAGTAATTTGAGGAATTACAATAAAGAAATTAAAAATCCCCATGTACACTCCCATCTTCTTTGGAGGAAGTGAACCAGTTAAGATTGCATACGGCATTGCTAATATTGATGCCCATGCTAATCCAATTCCAAGTTCTGAAATCAACAACATTTTTGGGTCTTTAATAAAATAAAAAGAGAGCAAACCCAAACCACCACAAATTAAGCTTATTGAATGAACAGTTTTACGACTTGTTTTCTTTGCTAAAGCAATTAATAAAAAAGCCATCACCGCTGCAAATCCATTATAAACAGACATTAAAACACCAACCCAGTTAGCCCCTTCATTGTAGAGAGATGAAGTTGTATCAGTAGTACCATAAATATGATGAGTTACTGCTGGAGTTGTATAAATCCACATAGCAAATAAAGCAAACCAAGAATAGAATTGAACAAACGCTAATTGTATCATTGTTCTTGGCATGTTATACAAATCATTAATAATCACAACAAGTCCATTTGACTTTTTCTTATTCACAAAAAAACTAACCAGCAGCTGCAGCAATCCAAAAGTAAAAATTCCTGAAAAGAATATTGCAAGTCCATAATCCATGTAAATAAAAAATTTGAACACAATAAAAAGTATTAACCCAGCTGCAGACCATTTTATTCCGTTGTTAAAAAATTTTTTGGGTTCTATTAAATCATCATTAGAATTATCACTTGGAGAAGCAGCATTTAATTTTGATTGAGAAAATTTTTCGAGTTCTTCTGGTGAATATTCTTTAGATTTTAGAACTGTCCAAAGAACTGCAAGAAAAAAAACAATTCCACCAATGTAAAATGAAAATTTAACGCTATCAGGAATTTGACCTGGAGGAGCTGTGTTTTTAATTCCTAAAAAATTTGTCATCAAATAAGGCAGAGCCGAAGCTATGACTGCGCCAGTTCCAATAAAAAAGCTTTGCATGGAAAAGCCAAGAGTTCTTTGAGATGAAGGAAGCATATCTCCTACAAAAGCTCTGAAAGGTTCCATTGAGATATTTATTGATGCATCCATTATCCAGAGCATTCCTGCAGCAACCCACAAAGCTGGAGAATTGGGCATAATCATTAATGCAATTGATGCAAGAATTGCTCCTGTCAGAAAATAAGGTTTTCTTCTTCCCAATCTGTTCCATGTATTATCACTCATGTGGCCAATAATTGGCTGAACAATTAAACCAGTAACAGGTGCAGCAATCCAAAGTATTGGAATATCATCAATGTTTGCACCAAGAGTTTCAAATATTCGGCTTACATTTGCATTTTGAAGTGCAAATCCAAATTGAATTCCAAGGAATCCGAAACTCATATTCCAGATTTGCCAGAAACTTAAGCGGGGTTTTTCCATAAAATTTTCCTTATTTATTTGACCTTAATTAAAATTATATATTCCCAAGGCTGCAAGTTAAATTCTTGATTGGATTTAATTTTCATTACTTCATTAGTAAAATAATTTTTATATGTTCCTATTAGTTCTCCAAAATTAACTAATGCATTTTGATTTTGTGATGAAAAATTAAAAACAGCTATCACATTATTTTCTTTTTTAGAACGACAAAAAGTTAAAACATTATCTTCATTATCATTCTTTATTAATTTAATTTCTCCGCCATATTTACCATTCCACAATGCTTTATTTTCTTTCTTTAATTTTATTAAATCAGAAAAGAATTTTTCATACTTGAGGTCATTCCAATAAATTGTATCTTTATCAAAAAAACGAAGTCTTTTATTCAAACCAGCTTCCTGTCCACTATAAATAAGAGGGATTCCTTTTGTGACAAAAACAAAAGTGTTAAAAACATCTACTGCATTTCCCAATCTTTCAAATTCGGTTCCGCTCCATGAATTTTCATCGTGATTTGTAGTAAAGTTCAATCGATATCCTTTCTCTGGATAATTCTTTTTTTCTTCTTTGATATGATTAATCAATGCTTGTGCATTTAATTTCCCTTTTGCTATATCATTCATAATATCTTTTAGTTGCCAGTTATAAGTTGCAT
Organism: Melioribacteraceae bacterium; assembly: GCA_037481715.1. Taxonomy (GTDB): domain Bacteria; phylum Bacteroidota; class Ignavibacteria; order Ignavibacteriales; family Melioribacteraceae; genus Rosettibacter. The sequence goes on along the minus strand of JBBFLD010000007.1, from coordinate 178,503 downwards.
CAAATGCTTTGTGAAGGTATGGTTCACTTGCTTCTGCAAGCATAAAGAGAGGTTTAATTTTCTGTAGTTTTATTCTTGCTTCAATCCAGAATTCTAAAGGAACACCAACAGCATAATCACATCTGAATCCATCAATGTTGAATTCTTTTACCCAGTATTCCATTGCATCAATCATTTTATTCCATAAGTCTTTATTATCATAATTAAGGTCGATTACATCACTCCAATCAGGCACAGGAGGATAAAATTCACCTTTCTCGTTTTTGCTGAAAAATTCCGGATTTGTTTTTGTCCATACATTATCCCATGAAGTATGATTGCCAACCCAATCAAGCATAACATACATTCCTTGCTGATGAATTTTTTCTACCAGTTCTTTAAAATCTTTTTCAGTTCCAAATTCAGGATTAATTGCTTTATAATCTTTAATCGAATAATAACTCCCGAGCGAACCTTTTCTGTTCTGCTCGCCAATTGGATGAATCGGCATAAACCATAAAATATCAATTCCCATCTTTTTCAATCTTGGCAAATGTTTTTCGAATGCTTTGAATGTTCCTTCAGGAGTAAACTGTCTAACATTTACTTCATAAATAACTGCATTCTTTGTCCATGCTGGAGGATTGAAAAGACTTTTATCAAGCTGCTTCTTTTCTTTTGGAAAAGAATCGACAAAGAGAAATAAAACCAATATATAAACAAGGTAATTGAAGTAATTATTTTTTTTAGAGATGAAAAACATAAACTCTCCTTTTTATTTTATGAAAAACTACATTAATTTTTTTTAGTGAACAAATCTAATTTCATAATGCTGAATTAATTAATGATTATATTTGGAAATAAAGAATAAAAATTATGAGGATTATATGAAATACAATCGTTCGGCTGGAATTTTACTGCATCCTACATCATTGCCGTCAAGATATGGAATTGGAGATTTTGGATATGATGCTTATCGCTTCGTTGATTTTCTTGAAGAAATAAAACAAACATTGTGGCAAATTCTACCTTTGGGTCCAACAGGTTATGGCAATTCACCATATCAATGTTTTTCTGCATTTGCTGGTAATCCTTTGTTGATTAGTCCAGATAAATTAAAAGAAGAAAATTTACTTGAAGATAATGATTTAGAAAATCCTCCATCATCAAATCCAAACCAAATAGATTTTGGTGAAATTATTAATTATAAATATTATCTATTGAAAAAAGCTTTTAACAATTTTATAAAAAGAGAAGTATCAGAAGATTTCATAAAATTCAAACAAGAAAATAAATTCTGGCTGGAAGATTTTGCATTATTTATGGCACTTAAAAATTATCACAATGGAAATGTTTGGTCAAAATGGGAAAAGGAAATTGCTTTTAGAAAAAAAGATGCACTGAAAAAATGGAAAGAAAAATTAAATGATGATATTCAGTTTCACGAATTTATTCAGTTTACATTTTTCAAGCAGTGGAAAGAACTTAAAAATTATGCCAACAATAAGAATATTAAAATCATTGGCGATGTTCCAATTTATATTGCATACGATAGTGCAGATTTATGGTCAAACAGGAATTTATTTACTGTTGATGATGAAGGCAACTTAGAATTTGTTGCAGGTGTTCCGCCTGATTATTTCAGCAAAACAGGTCAACTGTGGGGAAATCCGCTTTACAAATGGGATGTAATGGAAAAAACAAATTTTGACTGGTGGGTAAAAAGATTTTCAAAAATATTTGAACTGGTTGATATTGTAAGAATTGACCACTTCAGAGGTTTTGAAGCATATTACAAAATTCCAGGAGATGCTAAAACTGCAGAACATGGAGAGTGGGTTAAAGCACCTGGGGAAAAATTATTTAAGACAATTATTAAAAAACTTGGCGATGTCCCAATTCTTGCAGAAGACTTAGGCGTGATAACAAGAGAAGTAAATGAATTAAGAATGAAATTTAATTTCCCTGGCATGAAAATATTGCAGTTTGCATTTGGAAAAACAGGTGAAAGAAGATTTCTTCCACATAATCATGAAAAAAATTGTGTTGTCTATACTGGCTCACACGACAACGATACAACTCGTGGATTTTTCAGAAAAGAAAAAGAACTTGATTCTGATGTATTCAAACATGCACAATTTTATATGAATTACTACGGCGATGATATGTGCACAGCTTTGATAAGATTAGCATATTCTTCGGTTGCAGATATTGTTATAATACCAATGCAGGATATTTTGAATCTTGACAGCGATGCACGAATGAATTTCCCAGGAAAACCTGACGGCAACTGGTGCTGGAGATTTACATGGGATCAAATTAATGATGAAATAAAAAATAAAATTGTTAAACTCATTTTGCTTTATGAAAGATATCCAAATGAAAATGAATATTCACGTGTAGTTTTCTAACTTAAAATATTATTTGCCTGCAACTTTTAATAAATCATTGTATAAAACTTGTGCACCGGGATATCTTGAATCTAATTTAAGCAGCTTCTTAACTGTTTTTAAAGCTTTGTTATATTCTTTGTTCAATGCATAAGCACCAGAAAGATTATAAATTACTTGAGTGTCAGTGCTGTCATACATAAATGATTCCTCAAGAAATTCTATTGCAGGAAGTATATTGCCGGAATTTAATTCAATTTGTCCCAGCCACTTTGCTGAAAAAGCATTTGGCTTAACTTTATATTCAGCCATTAAGACTTTGTAAGCATTTTTATAATCCCGTTTCTTAAGATAATCAACAGCCATAATTTCAAGCTGATTAAAATTTTCTTTGATGAATGGATATTGATAAATCAAAGCTGATATGTGATTTAAAAATCCATCAAGATCATTTTTTCTCAAATAAATATTTGCCGCATATTCATGTGCCTGCATCCATCTAAATTTATTACCAAGATAGTCTATAGCTATAGTATCAATAAATGTTTTTGGTTTGCAAATTTCTTCAATCGTTTTTTTCTTTGCAGGATTTGTAAATGGCCAATCATTTTTTAATAACTTTATTCTGAAATCTGCTATTGTTGAATCAAGTTCTGAAATTATAAAATTCGAAATTGTAATACTATCCTGAACTTCATACACATATTTCGGTTTTGAATCAGACGGCAGATAATTCATCTCATTCATTTTTTCATAAAAAAGTTTTCCTATTAATTGATAACCTCTTAAAGTTGGATGAAGATGATCTGTCATTAAATTATTTCCAATTATATGATTTGGACTGATAGAAGAAAAAAATGAATCAACATCAATGTATGGAACATTATAAATTTTAGAAAGCTTACGAATTATAGAATTAATTTCTTCTGGTGCTCTAAATCTTAATCCATCCAAATCTTTTGCAAATCTAAAAAGTGAATCTGCTTTTTTGAAATTTCCTTGATTATAAAAATGAATTGCTTCGTTATAAACATTTTGAGCTGAATAGTTTTTATACTTTGTTGATACAAAGGGCGGCTGGTCTTTTATGTTGCTTGATACAGTTGAAATTATAACTGGGATTTTTGCTTCGTTAAGTTTTTTTAATACATCACTAATGTTTTCTTCAAATTGTTTTAATCCTGATTTATAAGCATCGGAATTAAATGCAATATATTTTTCTTTTGCCATTCTCGACATCAATGTTCCAGAGGAATATGGATTTTCTGGTTTTGCAATTAATGAAGAAAACCATTTTAGAAAATTTTTTATTAATTGTGTTGTCTTAAACCTGTTCAAAAAGAGCATAGCATTGATAATTTCTCTTGAACCTGTTCCTGTTTCTAAAGAGCCCACACCAAGAGCACCGTAATATTCATTATGCCCGGCATAGATTAAAATCAAATCGGGTTTTTGTTTAATTACTTCTGGAATGAAATCTCTTATTGTAAAACTATTAGTTGCAGTTAGACTAAGATTAACAACTTCAATTTTTTTATGAGGATAGTTTAATTCGAGTCTTCTTCTAATATATCTTGAAAAAGAGCCCATTGGCATATAAGGGTAACCTGCAGCACTGCTTCCTCCAAGGACAAAAATTCTAAAAGCATTTTTATCTTTAATTTCATCAAACACATCTTCAATTGAAGAAGGAGTATTTTTAACATTTGAAAAATATCTTCGTGCAACATCTGGATTAAGCATCAATTTTCCATCTGCAACCTCCTGCCACATACTTAAATCGTAACCATAATTAAATAGTCTTAAGCATAATTCTAAAGCAATAAAAAACAGGAAAGGTATAGAAATCATAATTAAATAAAAATAGAATGGATTTTTTGAGCGGGGTTTCTCAATAAAATCTGATTTTTCTTTTTTTATTTTTTTTCTTTTTTCAATCATTAATAATATGAGCAGAAAATAAAATCATCCAATTTTAGCTAAAATTAAATCTGCTAAAATTCTTGCACTTTCTTTTAATTCATAATCGCTTTTTACAGATGATTGGCTTTCTACTTCTTTTTTATCTTTAATATCAATGCCGGATATTTTAGCTCTTTCTTCTTCTTTTTTCTTTTTTCGCTCTTCGGCTTTATTTCTTTCTTCTCTTCTTATTGTTTCATTCAAAGAGAAAACTTTTTTTGCTCTGTTTTCTTTGAATTCTTCTATGTCATCAAGCAGGAGTTGAAATTCGGGGTCTTTCTTTGTTCGTTCTTCATGTTTTTTAATTAGGAGAGAAATAAATTTTGAAAGTTCGCCGTATTTTTCATACTGCGCAGGTTGAATTTGGTCCCAAGGCAATGCACTTGGCTGAGAACTTTCTCCAAATTCTTCGGATGAATAAGGAGATGGAAAAGCAATATCAGGTTGAACACCTTTATGCTGAGTGCTGCTGCCGGTAATTCTATAGAATTTTGCAATTGTAAGTTTTAGTTGACCAAGTTTTTTGTTCGCAATTGGAATGTGTCTATTTAAATCAAGAAGATTTTGAACAGTGCCTTTTCCATAAGTATTTTCTCCAATAACAATTCCTCTGCCATAATCTTGAATTGCAGCAGAAAAAATTTCGGAAGCTGATGCACTAAATCGATTTACAAGAACTGCAAGAGGACCATCATAATAAATTTCCGGGTCAGGGTCTCTATCAACTTCAATTATATTCATCATATTTTTTACCTGAACAACAGGTCCTTCTTTTATGAACAAACCTGTAAGCTGAATAGCTTCTTGAAGTGAACCACCGCCGTTGTTTCTTAAGTCAATAACTACGCCATCAACTTTTTCTTGTTTGAATTTTTTTAGAATTTCTTTTACATCTCTTGTGGTGCTTTTATAATCAGGTTTGCCTTTCTGCTGTGCTTCAAAGTCTGTATAAAATGATGGAAGTTTTATGACTCCAATTTTAAAATTGTAACCTTCATGCTGAATATTCATAATTTCACTTTTGGCTGCCTGTTCTTCGAGTTTAACTTCGTCACGTACAAGTTTAATTTCAGTTGGAATTGCATTAGGTCCATCACTTGCTTTCAGAATTAAAAGACGAACAACAGTTCCTTTTTTTCCTCTGATTAGTTGAATCACATCATCGAGCCTCCAGCCAATAACATCAACCATTTCACCGTCTTCACCTTGAGCAACACCAATAATTTTATCTTCTTCGTGAAGCAAACCGCTTTTTGCTGCTGGTCCTCCTGGCACTATTCCGGCTACTACTGTATAATCATTATCTTGACGCAATGTAGCACCAATACCTTCGAGAGAAAGTTTCATGCTTATGCTGAAATTTTCTGATGCAGCAGGTGATAAATAATCTGTATGAGGGTCATAAACCTGAGTAACTGAATTCATGAAGAGAGAAAAAACATCTTCTGCTTCGTACTGCAAAATAATTTTATGATAATTTTGATAACGCTTGAGCAAAACATCTGCTGCTCCTTTCCAATCTTTTCCAGAAAGAATAAGATTAAGTGCATCATTTTTTAATCTCAATCTCCAGATTTCATCGAGTTCCTCTTTTGATTTAGCCCAATCAGCTTTTTCCCTATCTGGTGAAAATGATTCATCAGTTGAAAAATCAAATTCAGTTTGAAGACATTTTTTTATAAAATTAATTCTTTCACCTAATCTTTTTTTATAAACATTAAAGATTTCAAAAGGAACATTTAAATCACCATTGTTTAAGAAATCGTCAAACTGATAACGATATTTTTCAAATGATTCAATATCGGACTTCAAAAAATATGATTTAGAGTTATCAAGATTTTTTATGTATTCATCAAATATTACTGATGATAAAGAATCATTCAACTTTTGTTTTTTATAATGATAATTTGAGAGAATTTGAACGATAACCTGGTCGATTCTTTTATAAATTTCATCTGGTAATATTACTTTAGAAGAATCTACTGTATGATCTTTTTTCAATACCTCTAAAGTATTTTGAGCAAAGCAAACATTAAATGTCAAGAAAGCTAAAACAGCTATTAAGATTTTTTTCATGTCATTCCTTTTCTAAATTTGAATTCTCATACACTAAGATAATAGTTTTGTTTCAAAAAAATTTCTCTTTATCAAGATTAATTTCAGAAAAGTTTAGTCTACATAAAGATAGCGCTTGATTTTTTGAGTTGGTGTTTTCTCGAAAGGTTCTCTTTGTTCAATCACTTTAGAAAGTCTTGAAAAGGTATTTACTCTTTCATTAACCTGATTCAATAAATCTGATAAAATTTTATTTATGATTTCACGGGCAGATGATTCATTCAGTTTCTGTATCTTAAATTCATTATCTATTTCATCATAATTAAGATAAACTCTTGCTATCAATTGACCATTTCTTTCATGAACCAGCGATTCAAGAACATATTTGGATTCATTGATAATTGATTCAATTTCTTCTGGATAAATATTTTTTCCATTAGAACCAATTATAACATTTTTTAATCTTCCTTTAATAAAAAGATATCCATCTTTATCAATAAAACCCAAATCGCCGCTTTTGAACCAGCCGTCGTCTGTAAATGTGTTTTTTGTGCGCTCGGGGTCTTTGTAATAACCTTTCATAACATTTGGACCTTTAATCAGAACTTCACCTTCGCCGGTTGAAGGGTCTGGATTGTCGATTTTCACTTTTACTGAAGGCAATGGTTTTCCTGCAGAACGAAATCTTACTTCTTTTGGATTTGTTCCAGTTGCAAGTGGAGAAGTTTCTGTTAATCCATAACCAACTGCATAAGGAAATTCTGCTTCTTTCAAAAACAACTCAACATCAGCTGATAAAGGTGCGCCGCCAAGACATAACATTTTCAACTCGCCGCCGAATGTATGCATTAGTTTTTTGCCGGCTATTTTATTCAATTTTTTTCTGATGTATGGAATTTTATATAAACTTCTTAAAATTATTTTTTTATTAATCTCAGGCAGAACTTTCAACTTATAAATTTTTTCAATGATTAAAGGAACAGCAAGTATTATTGTTGGTTTTACTTTTGATAATGCTGGAAGCAAAACTGCTGCAGTTGGAGGTTTATTCAAGTAAGTAATAGATGCTCCTGCAAGAATTGGTGTAACCAATCCAAGTGTTGATTCAATTGTATGAAACAAAGGCAATATTGACAAAAGCCTGTCTTGAGGTTTGACATCAACAATTTTTAATGTATCAATAGCATTCGACACAACATTTTTATGTGTCAAAACTACACCTTTAGAATGACCTGTAGTTCCGGAAGTATAAAGAATTAAAGCTGGGGTTTCTTCTTCGACTTCATCTGGAAAAATTCCAACAAGTTTAAGTGCAGCTTCTTTTATTTTTGCAAATTCTTTTTTGCCGCTTGAAATTAGTTCTTTCAATAAATCATTTTTAATTTGAAAAGGAATGATTGAAAAATCATCAAGTAAAATTTGTAACTGAATATTCTCATCTTTGAAGTCCTCAATTTTGCTGAATTGTTTTGCAGAAACAAAAATTGCTTTGCTTTCAGAATGACGCAATACATGATGAACTTCTGATACACTGAATTCGGTCATAATCGGAACAGCAATGGCTCCCATCGTTGTAATCGCAAAATATGCTATTGCCCAGTTAGGCTGGTTTTCGCTCAATATAGCTACTTTATCACCAGCAATTATTCCTTCGCTTTTTAAAAATGCAGATACCGATTCAATTTTATTTTTGAATTCTCTGTAAGTCAATGGTTGGGAATCAATAAAAGAAACCGCAGGCCTTTCGGAATACTTTTCTGCACTGTTTCTGATTAAGTGCAGTAATGTTAATTTCTTTAGTTCTTGCAATGTATCATCTTCTTTTTGATATAAAATTATTGTGTCTATTTGTTAAGAGCAAGAGTAAAAATTAAGGAATAAAAACCATTAAGAAAAAGTTATTACACAGGATCTATATGAACAAAAACTTTTTGAACCTCTTCAATTTTTTCAAGTGCAAAACGAACCTGGTTGCCAATATCATGAGAGATTGATGTTGGAATATTTTTATCTACTTCGATATGAATTTCAATATGAAATTTATTACCAACATAATGCGAACGCAAATCATTAATTCCTTTTACTCCGTCAATACTTAGAGTCATACTTTTAACTTTTTCAACAAATTCACTGCTTGCAGACCTGCCCATAAGGTAATCAATATTTTCTCTTCCCACTTCATAACCGGATTTAAAGATAAACAAAGCTACCATTATGCCTGCAATGCTGTCAAAATAGTTCAGATTGTAACTTGCACCAAAAACTCCAAGCAATGCAATTGAAGAGGCAAGAACATCATTAATGCTGTCAACTGATGCAGCTTTGATAGCAGGACTTTTAAATTTTTTACTTACTTTTATCTGATATCGATTCAAAATAATTTTAGTAATTATTGTAATTATCAAAACAACATACACTTCAGGAATTGCGTGAATATTTTGTGGTTCAATTAATCTTTTAATTGATTCTTCAACAATATTTATTCCTACTACAAATGCAAACACAGAAAGAATAAATGCAGCTATTGGTTGTGCAGCATTATGGCCAAATTGATGTTTCTGGTCTGGTTTATCGCGTGAGATTTTTACTGCTACTTTAATTCCAATTGATACAAGAATATCAGTAAAAGAATTTAATGCTTCAGATATAACAGCTATCGAATTAGAAAGAATTCCAACTGTTGCTTTAATTACAAACAGAAAAATGTTAATGCCAAGTGCAATATCTGTTGCACGCTTTAGTTGTTGAGTCATAGAACTTTAGTATTTCTCTGTTATTACGATTTCTCTTCCCATATTTGAGCTAAAGTAACAATCATTTTTACAGCAGCTTGCATATCCTGAACAGCAACAAATTCAGTATAAGCATGAAAATTATGCCCGCCTGCAAATAAGTTTGGAGTTGGAAGTCCCATGTAACATAATCGCGAACCATCAGTGCCGCCGCGTATTGAAGATTTAATTGGTTTAATTCCAAGCCGTTCTAATGCTTCAACTGCATAAGCTTCAACTTGAGGATGTTGGTCAAGAACATATTTCATATTGCGGTATTGTTCAATCACTTCAAAGTCAAAAGATGAACCCGGAAAATTTGCAACTGCTTGATTGCATAAATCTTTTAGAAGTGTTTCATATTCTTTTAACTTTTCTGCATCAAAATCTCGAATAATAAATTTAATTGTAGTTTGAGTTTCATTTCCATTAATGGATGTTGGATGAACGTAGCCTTCCCGTTTTTCGGTTGTTTCAGGTGAAAGAGAATCTTTCGGAAGCAATTCTAAAAACTTTGCAGCAATTTTTAGTGAATTAATCATTTTCCCTTTAGCATAACCTGGATGAACATTTTTGCCATTAAATTTAATTACAACTGCATCTGCGCTGAATGTTTCTGTTTCTACTTCTCCTCTTGTCCCGCCATCAATTGTGTAAGCATATTTAGCACCAAATTTTTTCACATCAAATTTTTCTGTGCCGCGTCCGACTTCTTCGTCAGGTGTAAAACAAACTCGAATTTTTCCATGCTTAATTTCTGGATGAGTAATTAAATAATTCATTGCATCAATTATTTCAGCTATTCCTGCTTTATCATCTGCTCCAAGTAAAGTTGTTCCATCACTTGTTACAATATCATATCCTATCATTTCTTTTAGAACAGGATTACTTTCAACATCTATTACTTTTGTATTATCAGCCGGCAAAACAATATCTCCCCCCTGATAATTTTTATGAATTACAGGATTTACATTTTTCCCGCTTACAGCTGGAGATGTATCGACATGTGCAATAAATCCAATTACAGGAACATCCTTTTCTGTATTCGATGGAAGAGTAGCCATAACATATCCGTATTCATCCATTTCAACATCCTGCATTCCAATTTCTTTTAGTTCTTCAACTAAAAGTTTAGAGAGTTCAAGCTGCTTTGGGTCGCTCGGAAATGTTTTTGAATCTTCATCAGAAGTAGTTTCTATTTTAACATATCTTAAGAAACGTTCTAATACTGTAAAATTATAATTATCATCGAACATAAAAACCTCTTTAATAATTTTATTTGTATTTGAAAGTTAATAGAAAATAAAGATGAGTTTCAAGGAAAGATTATCAAAATTGTTGGGTTGAATGATAGCATAATTGCAAGATTACAAGATTACAAGATTGTGCTACAGGCATTCCTTCGGAACAAGATTTTAGTTGTTGCAGGTTTCAGGTTGCAAGTTGCAGGTTATATGTTAACATAACTCAGTAAGATTAAATTAATTCGTTTTTCATTTAGCATTGAATAAATTTATTTCACACATGTTAATACATTGTTTTTTAATTTTGAGTTAATAAATTATAACAGGTTATTTCATGAATACAATTGAACTAATCCGCAAAAAACGAGATGGTAAACAACTATCAAAAGAAGAAATTGAATATCTTGTTCTAAATTTTACAAAAGGGAAAATTCCTGATTATCAATTCTCAGCTTTCTTAATGGCTGCTTTTCTAAATGGACTTAATAAAAAAGAAACAAATTATCTTACTCTTTCAATGTTGAACAGCGGAAAAATAGTTGACCTCTCATCAATTAAAGGAAAAAAAGTAGATAAGCATTCAACTGGAGGAGTTGGTGATAAAACTTCATTGATAATTACTCCAATTGTTGCTGCTGCTGGAGTGAATGTGCCAATGATAAGCGGAAGAGGGTTGGGTCATACAGGCGGCACACTTGATAAACTTGAGTCAATCCCTGGTTTCAAAACAAATCTAAATTTAACTCAATATAAAAACATTATTAATAAATGTGGCGCTGTAATGATTGGTCAAACAAGAGACATTGCTCCTGCTGATAAATTGATTTATGCATTAAGAGATGTTACTGCAACTGTCGAATCAATTCCATTAATCTCTGCAAGCATTATGAGTAAAAAATTAGCTGAAGGAATTGATGGACTTGTTCTTGATGTAAAAACCGGCTCCGGTGCATTCATGAAAAAATACGAAGATGCTCTCGAACTTGCCGATTCATTAACAAACACTGCAAAAGCATTTAAGAAAAATGTAATTGCTTTTATTACTGATATGAATCAACCACTGGGAAATTATATTGGCAATTGGCTGGAAGTTTATGAATCAATAAGAATATTACAAGGAGAAAAAGTTGAAGATTTACTCGAGCTGAGCTTAAATCTTGCTGGTGCTATGATTTATTTAGGAGAAAAAGCTTCTTCAATTCAAGAAGGAAAAGAAATTGCCGAAGAAATTATTTTAAGCGGCAAAGCTTTCAATAAATTTCTTGAGATTGTTAAGCTTCAAGGCGGAGATATTTTTTATTTGAAAAATCCCGATAATTATCCCAAATCAAAATACCATGAAAAAATTTACTCGGATAAAAATGGATATATTCAAAGCATCGATACTTATGAAATTGGAATTGCTTCATTAGAACTTGGTGCAGGAAGATTAACAAAAGAAGATAAAATTGATTCCAAAGCAGGAATTATTTTTTATCCTAAAATTGGAGATAAAATAAAAAGAGGTGAAATTATTGCAGAAATTTTTACGGATAGAAAAGAAAGTGTTGATAGTGCAAAGAAAAGAATTTTATCTTCAATAAAAATTGCCAAAGGCAAAACGAAAAGAAGTAAATTGATTAAATTGATAATAGCATAAGAAATTTTTTTCAACTCATTAATAATTAAATAAAATATGGCAACACCAAAGAAAATAAAATTGCATAATCAAGATTATTTAGAAATTGAATGGGATAATGGTAAAGTTTATAAGTACCCATTAAAATTTTTGCGCGATGAATCGCCTGATGCAGGAAATAAAGGAGAAACAATTTTGTGGAAGCATTATTCTCCGCCGCCGCAGGGACCAGATAAACCCGGGAAATATGAAATCGAAAAAATTGATCTTGTTGGAAATTACGCTATTCAAATTACATGGAAAGATGGATATAATTATGGAATCTATTCCTGGGATTTACTTGAAAGATTTGGTGAATATCTCGAAGTAAAAAATAATTTGCATCAGGATTTTGATAATCATTGATTAGAATAGCATAAGTAAAAAAATCATTGCAATAATTTTAATATGTTAGAATAATGGAAGGTGTTTCACGAAAATAAATTCTTCTAATACAAAAAGAGTTCAGCCTCATTTGCATTGAAAAGTGATTGTTATGCTGCAGAGATTTGTTTCGAGAGCAACATTTTAAATAGCATGCAGGTTTTGCTGATTAAAGAAGATTCTCACAGATTTATTGTTTGGAATGATGGCAAATAAGGAGCGAGCCCATTTTTCCATCATTCCATTTTTTCAATTTTCTAGTTTTGAATAACCCATTCAGTTAAGGATATTCAATTTTTTCTGATAAGGAATTACACTCTTTATTAAAAGAATTTTTCACATTCCTAAAATTCTTTTTATATGATTTTCATAAGTAATTTTTGGCACAAGCCCTTCGTAGCTTGCAACAATTTTTCCTTCTTTATCAATTACAAAAGTTGTTGGTATTGCTCTGATTCCTCCATACTGTATGTAAACAGTCTGATTGCCATAAACAACTGGATAATTAATTCCCTTTTCTTTCATAAAAGGAATAACTTCATCTTTTGTATCAGTATCAACAGAAATACCAACTATTTCTACTCCCTTTGAGCCGTAACGTTTTTTAATATCAATTAAATCAGGAATTCCTTTTCTGCATGGCGGACACCATGTTGCCCAGAAATCTAATATAACAACCTTCCCTCGTAAACTGGAAAGTTTCAACATTTTGCCGTCCGTAGTTGGTAATGTAAAATCAGGTGCAAGTGCACTGCTCTTTTGTGCCGCAGGGACATAACTTGGTGGATATGGTCCCTGTTCTGGTTCACTTCCGCTGTTATTGACAACAAATAAAACAATAATTAATGCTATAAAAAAACCTGTATAAATCCAGCTGCGCTGTTTTTTTGTTAAGCCTTTTGATTCGTTTATTTTTTGCTGTTTCATTGTTTACTCACTTTTTTATTAAAGTTGTTAAACTAAAATAAGAATTATATTTCATTCAATGAAAGTATGATTTTTTCACTCAACAATTTATTCTGCTAAAGTTGAATACTTTTGATTTAATTCTTCAACAAATTTTTCAATATCATTTTCTGTAAACCCTTTTTCTTTAGCAGCTGATTCAAGCGTTCCCCAAATCGGTTCACCACACTGCAGACATCGAATTCCTTTTTCCATTAAATAAGTTACTGCAGGCGGAAAAAGTTCTACCAAATCTTCAATGTAAATATCTTTAGTGATTTTTTGTTCCATCATCAGCTTTCTTTTTGTTTGGAATTGCCCATATTAAACCAATTAAAGCTCCATACAAAGTTGAAATGTATGGATTACTACTTATCGGACAAGCACCATTATAACACCCAATAAAGTAATAATATGCATAACCCAAAACAGCGCCAATCAAAACTGGGATTATTTTATTTACTCTGAAGATCATACATTAACAATATTTAATGCTTCTTTTATTTTATCGAGAACCATATATTCAGGAGCAGCACCTTCTATAAATGTATTTTCATTAATTACTGTTCTTGGAACTCCGCGCACATTATATCTTTGTGAAAGATGAGGAAACTCTGTTGCTTCAATCATGTCGCTTTTAATTTTTTCATTTAAGTAAGCAAATCTATGTGCTGTAATAACTGCTTGAGGACAATAAGGACATGTCGGCGTAACAAAGACCTGCATGTGAACATCAGAATTAATTTTTTTAACATCTTCTTCAAATTCTTTGGAATATCCTGTGTTTCCTGTGCCGAGCATTTTTATGTCTTCAAGCAGAGATGCAAATTCGTAACCGCTTGGTATTCCATAAAATTTGATTCCATAATCTTTTCCATTTTCATCAAGCAACACAGTTGCAGGAATTTTATCAACTCCATACTTTGCTGCATCATCCTTATCGATTACAAAATTTTTAACATCAAGAGAAAGTTTATCTGAAACTTCAACGAGTTCGGAAAGAATTGCTCTGGTTTCTTTGCAATACATGCATTCAAGTTCCTGAGTGAAATAAACTATTTTCACATTCTTTGTTAGAACCGATAATTCTTTCTGAAGTTCTGTTCTTAATTGATCGTCTATGTACATTTTTACCTCATTTTATAATTTTCATATGATTTGATGATGAAAATAACAAAAGGGTTCAACAAAAATTATTTTTTGCCATCACCCCATTTAAGCACTTCTATTTTTACTTGAGCCAATCCTTCTCTTACAAAGTCAAGTTCTATTGCAGCTGCATACGAAAGGTCAATTATTCTATCTTTAAATAACGGCATTCTGTCATTTATTCTTAATATAATACTTTTGTTGTTTGAAAGATTTGTTACTCTCACAATCGTGTTCATTGGATAAGAGATATGTGCAGCAGAAATTTTATTCATGTCAAAAATTTCACCTGAATAAGTTACTCTGCCATGATATTTATCAGCGTAGTAAGAAGCTGTGCCATAAGTAACTTCAAGAGGTGTTAAATTTTCGTATTCCGATAAATCTTCTATAATTTCTGCTTTTGTACTTTTTGTTGTAAACCTTGGTGCAGATGAACACGCTGTAATAAAAATTATTATGATACTTAACTTAAAGAATAGTAATTTTCCCATGAACTTATGAATTTCATTCATTACAAGATAAGTATTAATTTTTATTTGTGTAAAAATAAATTAAAAGGATAATCAGTTGAACGAGTTCTGGAATTATATATTTATTACTGCTACTGCAATTTCTTCGCTGGGATTAATATTTATAATTTATTCAAGGACTGTTTTTAACATAACATCGAGACTTTTTATATTAACTTTAATTCTTGTTATAGCATATTTAATTTCGCACACAGTTCATTTTGTAATAATGCCATCTCATGATGTTACATTGCTCGATAAATCATGTCATTCTCTTTTGCTTACTATTTTGGTGTCGTTAACATTTCTAACTTTTAACTATCCTGTTCCTCAAAAAACACCTGGGTTAAATTTATTAATCATCATTCCATCTGTTATTATCTTAATTCTTTTATGGAAAGGAATATTAATTTCTGAATCTTATATTCACGGGAAACATTTCGTTGCCCAGTTCAGTCCATATTACATTCTTTATATAATATGGTACATGGCATTAATTATTATCAGTATCATCTCAATTATTTCAAAATATAAAAGTCATCACGATTTTAATATTCGCAAACAATTACTTTTATTTCTCTTTGGTTTAATAATAACAAACATAACAACTTTTTTATTTGGAATTTTTTTGCCGTGGATTCTTGGATTTTATTATCTAGTTGAAATTAGTCCTTTGGCATTTTTGATAGGATTAATTTTTTTCGGTTCAATTGCAATTGGAAAATATAACATGTTCCCTGCAGCAATTGAAAAGGTTCATTCATTCAGCTTAAATAAAAAAATATTCTTTTCTGCTTTAGTAATTATTCCAATTATAATATTGCTTGTACAAATTCCATTAAGTAGAATTTTATTTAATATCAATTCACACGAAGAACTTATTGATTTATTTTTCTACAGTTTATTTACAGGTTTAACAGTTAGTCTTGCACTTTCTTTTATTATATCAAGAATTATAGCTCATCCAATTATTATTCTTAAAGAAAAAGTTTTAGAAATTGAAAAGGGGAATTACAATGTTATTGTAAATTTAAAATCATCGGATGAAATTGGCGAACTTGCAGATGCAGTAAACAGCATGGTTGCAACTTTGAATAAAAATAAACTTGAATTGCAACATCGTGAAGAAAGAATTTCAATTCTTCTTAATGCATTTGAAAAATCTTTAGCAGCAATTGCTATTGTAGATACCAATTTTAAAATTATTGAAGCTAATCCACAATTCTATAACATCTTAGAGAAATCGAAAGAGAACCTAAAACATTTTTCAATAGATGAATTACAATTTCAGAACTCATCAGAATTATTCAAAAAAATTATTGAAGAGGTAAATACCAAGAATGTTTTTATTGGCGAAATTAAAATTGAATTGGAAAATAAAAAGAGCAAGGATTTACTTTTGTCGGTAACAAAAATATATTCATCAAATTATGAATCAATAGGTTATTTATTTGTTGAAATAGATATAACAGACAAAAAGAAATTAGAAGCTGAGATACTTCGCTCAGAAAAATTAGCAGCTTTGGGAAAAATGTCTGCAATACTTGCTCACGAAATCAAAACACCTTTAACATCAATAAAAATGAATGTGGATATTTTAAGTCAAACTTTGAATCTCAATGATGATGATAAGGAATGCCTTGAAATTATTAAGAAAGAGACAAATCGATTAACTCAACTTGTAAAAGAAGTTCTGCAGTTTTCTAAAACACCTGAACTGAATTTATCAAAAGTAAATTTGAAACTCTTTATCGAAGAAATCTTTCAACTTGCAAAGGCAAATAATTTATATAAACAAATTATATTTATAAATGAAACTGATGATAAAGATATTTTTGTTGATTCAGATAAATTTAAGCAGGTGATGTTAAATTTAGTTCAAAACTCAATAGACGCAATTGAAAAAAGAGGAACGATTCGTTTGAGTTCACAAGTAAATGAAGATGAGATTTTAATTTATGTTACAGATAATGGTAGCGGAATTGAAGACCCGGAAAAAATTTTCGATCCATTTTTTACTACGAAAGCATCAGGTACAGGTCTTGGATTATCAGTATCTCAAAAAATAATTGAACAGCACGGCGGAACATTAAGATTGATTTCTTCAAAATCCGACGAAACAATTTTTGAAATAAGATTGCCTTTTAAAAATGAAAGAAAAAATTTTAGTAATTGACGATGACGAATCAATTCGTCAAACATTAACTAATTTTCTGAAAAGGCTCGATTTCACAGTCTTTGCAGCTGAAAATGGGACTGCGGGATTAGAATACATACAAAAGTATTGTCCAGATTTAATTATTTCGGATATAAAGATGCCGGGTTTATCTGGACTGGAGGTATTAAGGAAATCAAAAGATATAGATCCTCATACAAAAGTTATTTTAATTACAGCACATGACGACGCACAAACAACAATTGAAGCAATGCAGAATGGAGCTTATGATTATCTCGAAAAACCTTTAGATATAGAACGCCTTAGAGTAACTATATCGCGTGCACTCGAATCAAAAATTTTAAGTGAAAGAATTGATTCTTTTATTGAAGAAGAAGCTCAAGAATTTCAACCCGAAAAAAGAATTATTGGCAAATCTGCAGCTATGAGAGAAGTTTACAAATTAATTGGACAGGTATCGAATAATCGTGTAACAGTGCTTTTATTAGGAGAAAGCGGAACAGGAAAAGAACTTGTTGCAAAATCAATTCATTATAGTGGAATAACAAAAAATCAGCCGTTTGTTGCTGTAAACTGTACTGCAATTACAGAATCACTTTTGGAGAGCGAATTATTCGGTCATGAAAAAGGTGCTTTTACAGGAGCTGATAGAACAAAAAAAGGAAAGTTTGAATTGGCTGGAGAAGGAACAATTTTTCTTGATGAAATTTCTGAAATGTCGCCGCATTTGCAGGTTAAGCTGCTGCGTGTTCTTCAAGAAAGAGAATTTGAAAGAGTTGGCGGCGAAACTGTAATTCCAATGAAAGCCAGAATTATTGCTGCAACTAATCGAAATCTTGAACTGCTTGTTAATGAAGGTAAGTTTAGAGAAGATTTATATTACAGATTAAATGTTGTTACAATTAAAATTCCTCCGCTTAGAGAAAGAAAAGAAGATATTCCTCTTTTAGTAAATTATTTCTTAACGAAGATAAATAAAGAACTTCACAAAAATGTTACGAAAGTTCCAGACGATGTTATGTTAATGCTGAAAAATTATGACTGGATAGGAAATGTTCGTGAGTTAGAAAATACTTTAATTCAAGCCGTTGTGCTTTCAACTGATGATGTTCTTCATAAAGAAAATATTTTATTAAGAAAATCTTTCAGCGATAGTTCAGAAAAAGAAGAATATTTATTGCCTCTTCACGAAGTTGAAAAGAGGCATATAAAATTAGTTCTTGATTATACCAACTGGAATAAACCCAAAGCTGCTGAAATACTCGGAATTTCTCTTCCAACACTTTATAATAAAATTGAGAGTTATAAAATCTCGAAGTAAAGTAAAAAATAAACAAAGATATCTTCGTGGCTCTCCGGGTCAATCTCAGTGGTTCTCCGTGTAAGAAAAAAAATTACACTGAGAGCCACAGAGATGTCACAGAGAACCTCGAAGGATATAGTATCAGTAAGTTTTTTCAATTCATTAATTCATTTAAAAATTTTAAACCCATTTAAAATTTTTTAAATAGCCTATCAATTACCATCACAAAACAAGTCTAAAATAGAACATTTTACAGGCATAAACTTTGCAATTCATATTTGCTATGAATAACACTTTAATAAATATCTTCTGGATAATTATTTATTTCATAATCATTATTGGAATTATGCTAATCTTAATACGAATCAACAAAATCAAACAATGAATTCAGGAAAACTTATGAGAAGAACTTCAATTATTATAATTGCATTAACGCTTTTAGGCATAACAAATGCACAAGCCCAAAAAACTTATCTTGATTCTTTAATAACAGAAGCACTGCAAAATAATCCACAACTTAAAGCTGCTCAAAATCAATTTCTTAGTACTCAGAAAAAGATAAAACAAGTTACTGCTTGGGATGCACCTCAAGTTGGAATTGAATTCTTCCAGCTTCCTATTCAATCTTTTCCAAATCCATTAAAAAATAATATGGAGACAGATTACTTCATTCAACAAATGATACCATTCCCAGGCAAACTAAAAGCAATGGGATTATCTGCAACTTATAATTCTAACATGTATGAAGAGCAGTTCAATGCACTAAAGAATAAAATAATAAGAGATTTAAAAAGTGCTTACTATGAACTTTATCTTGTTCAACGCAAAATCGAAATAAACAAAGATAATCAAGAATTAATTAGACAGTTTATTGAAATAGCTACAAAGCAATATGAAGTTGGTATGGGAAAGCAGCCCGACATTATTCGTGCACAAACAGAGCTGTCTTCATTGATCAACGATGAAGTAAATCTTTATAAAGAAAAGAGAGATGTTGAAACGATGCTCAATACAATTTTAAATCGTCCGCCTTATCAATCTTTTAAAGAGATTGAAAGTATTTATGAAGATGTACCACAATTTAATTATCAACAACTGCTACCAATTGCATTGTTACATAGACCTGAATTGAAAGGGATGAAATTCAACATTGAAATGTATAAAAGTGAATTGAAAGCATCTGAGTTAGAATTCTATCCAGATATTATGGTAAGAGTAATGTATAAAAATATGACTGATACAAAGAACGATTTTTGGTCTGCTATGGTAGGTATAAATATTCCAATTGCATTTTGGTCGAAAGATAAGTACAGCGGAAAGGTTGAAGAAAATCATTTGAATATCAAAACAGCCGAAGAGCAATTCAATTCTATGAAAAATATGATTTCTTACGAAGTCCAAAATGCTATTGTAAAATTAGAAACAAACAGAAATTTATATAACCTCAATAAAAACACTGTGATACCGCAAGCTGAACAAACACTTCAATCAACCTTAGCAGCATATAAAACAGGTAAGACCGAGTTCTTAATGTTAATCGATGCATACAGAATGCTTTTTATGGCAAAGTTAGATTTTTATATGAGCGAAATGAATTTAATGTTAGCAAAAGCACAGCTTGAACAAGCGGTTGGTTTATCAATTAATGAAATTGTAGAAAATATAGATAGAAATTAAAAGGAGATTTTATAATGAAAAAAATAATTATAACTGCAATAGTCTTCCTCATTGTTGGATTAGGTATTGGATGGCTCGTTTTTAAATCAAGTACATCATCTGTTCAACAAAAAGAAAGAAAGATTTTATATTATCGTAATCCAATGGATCCAACTCAAACTTCTCCTACACCTAAGAAAGCACCCGACGGAATGGATTACGTTCCTGTTTATGATGATGAAGAATCTAAAAGTGGAGAAAAGAAAATTGCTTATTATAAAGACCCTATGCATCCATGGTACACTTCGGATAAACCAGGAATTGCACCAGATTGCGGAATGGAATTAGTTCCAGTCTATGAAGGTGAAAGTGATGTCCAAGGAATAAAAATAGATCCTGTTGTTGTGCAAAATATTGGTGTGCGTGTAGAAACAGTAAAAAGACAAAAAATGCAAAAAGTAATTAGAACTACAGGTAAAATTGATTACGATGAAACAAAAGTTACAACTATTACAACAAAAATTATGGGCTGGGTTGAAAAATTATATGTTGATTACACAGGCAAATATGTTAGTAAAGGTCAACCGCTGTTTGAAATTTACAGCCCGGAACTTGTAAGCACACAAGAAGAATATCTTCAGGCACTTCGTTATCTTAAAAAAGTTTCTCAAAGTTCGAGCGATGTAAAAGAAGGAGCTCAAGAATTGGTTAACAGCGCCAAGAGAAGATTGCTCAACTGGGATATTTCCGAAAAAGATATTGAAGAAATTGAAAGAAATAATGCTCCTAAAAAAACTCTTACTATTTATTCGCCGGTCAATGGAATTGTTATTGAAAAGATGATTTATCAGGGTCAACAAATTATGTCTGGAATGGAATTATATAAAGTTGCTGACCTTTCGACAGTCTGGGTCATGGCTGATATTTATCAGATGGATTTGCCTTGGATCAAGTTAAGCCAAAAAGTTGAATTGGAATTATCTTACTTGCCAGGGAAAACTTATCAAGGCAGAGTTACTTACATTTATCCTTTCTTAAATGAAGAAACAAAAACAGTAAAAGTAAGAACAGAAGTAAGAAACACATCAAATTATGATTTTAAACCTGGAATGTTTGCTACAGTTAAATTTGTCTCCCCCGTTTCTGTTGATGCTATTGTTGTTCCAAATCAGGCAATTATCCGTTCTGGCGAAAGAAATATAGCTGTAATTTCATTAGGCGGAGGTTACTTCGAACCAAGAGAAGTTAAATTGGGTGTTGAATCGGATGGATTAGTTCAGATACTCGAAGGGATTCAAGAAGGTGAAAAAATAGTTGTCTCTTCTCAATTCCTAATTGATTCGGAAAGCAACCTTAAAGCAGCAATTCAGCAAATGAGCGGTCATGCAGGAATGGATATGAGCCTGCCTGCCGACAAGGCAGGTAAATCAATGGAACAGCAAAAACCTTCGGAAGACCACAGTAAAATGAATATGAATGAAAAAGAGAAACAAAAGAATGATGGAAAATCAAAAAAATCAGAAATCACTTATGAAGAACACGATAGTTCGATAATTCGCAAAGGAGTAATTGATTTAAAATCAATTGATAAAAATAAAGATGGTAAACTTTATCAAGATATTATGGACTGGAATGTAATTTCTGATAAGCCAGGTAAATGCCCAATTTGCGGAATGACACTCAAAGAATTTACAATTGAAGAAGTTAAAGCTAATCTTGAGAAACATGGGTTTCAATACAAAAAATAAATTTTGTGATAACTGTTGTTCTAAAAAAATTACCACTAAGAACACAAAGGAAGCACAAAGTAAAATAAAGTATTCAACTTTGCTTCACTTAGCGGTTACATATAATCAATCAACTTGAGAGAAGTAAATTTAAGTCTGTATAAAATATTGGAGTAAAAATGTTACAAAAAATAATTGAGCTTTCT
Organism: Melioribacteraceae bacterium; assembly: GCA_037481715.1. Lineage (GTDB taxonomy): Bacteria > Bacteroidota > Ignavibacteria > Ignavibacteriales > Melioribacteraceae > Rosettibacter. Next base: position 156,387 of record JBBFLD010000007.1, on the reverse strand, counting down.
GTAAAGAATAAATTTCTCGTCATACTCGCAACGGCTTTTATAATTGGTATTGGAATTTATTCTTTAGTGAATACTCCTGTGGATGCTATTCCAGATTTGAGTGATGTACAGGTTATAATTTATACAGAATACCCCGGACAATCACCAAGAATTGTAGAAGACCAGGTTACCTATCCATTAACAACAGCAATGGTCTCCGTCCCGGGTTCTAAAGTAGTACGTGGTTATTCATTTTTTGGTTTCTCACTTGTCTATATAATTTTTGAAGATGGAACTGATATTTATTGGGCAAGAAGCAGAGTATTAGAATATCTTAACTATGCACAAAAAAGACTTCCTCCCAATGTAGTTCCTACTTTAGGTCCAGATGCAACAGGTGTCGGCTGGGTTTATGAATATCAGCTTACATCAGATAAAAGGTCACTTCAAGAACTTCGATCGATTCAAGATTGGTATCTAAAATATGCACTTTCTTCTGTTGAAGGCGTAGCTGAAGTAGCAAGTATTGGCGGATATGTAAAACAATATCAAGTTACAGTTGACCCCGCAAAATTGTTAGCCTATAATATTCCAATTGATATGATTGAAATGGCAATTAAAAAATCGAATAATGACGTCGGTGGCGAAGTAATTGAAATGGGTGAAATGGAATTTATGGTGAGAGGACTTGGCTACATTAAATCAATTGAGGATATAGAAAATATTCCATTGATGGTAGATAAAAGAACCAATACACCTGTATACTTAAAAGATGTTGCTGATGTTACACTTGGTCCATTAATGAGAAGAGGTTTAGCAGAATCTAACGGCGAAGGAGAAGTAGTTGGTGGTATTGTTGTAATGAGGTATGGACAAAATGCTCTTAAGGTTATTGAAGGAGTAAAAAAGAAAATCGAAGAATTAAAAGCAGGTCTTCCATCAGATGTAAAAATTGAACCAGTTTATGATAGATCGGGATTAATTGAACGAGCTATTGATACATTAAAAGAAAAACTTATCGAAGAAATATTAATTGTAGCTCTGGTTTGTATAATATTTTTAATGCATGCAAGAAGTGCATTTATAGCAATCTTTACATTGCCCACAGCCATATTAATGTCATTTATAATAATGCGATGGCAGGGAATTAATGCAAACATAATGTCATTAGGTGGAATTGCAATTGCAATTGGTGCAATGGTAGATGCTGCAATTATAATGATTGAAAATGCACATAAACATATTGAACACGAAGTACTAAAACCTCCAGAAGAACGAAGAAATCGCTGGCAAATAATTATTGATGCATCGAAAGAAGTGGGACCCTCGCTATTCTATTCATTGCTGGTAATAACTGTATCTTTTATTCCAGTATTTACACTCGAAGCCCAGGAAGGCAGATTGTTCAGACCTTTGGCATTCACTAAAACATATTCAATGGCTGCCGCTGCAATTCTTTCTATAACAATTGTTCCTATTTTAATGGGTTATTGGATTCGTGGGAAAATAATGCCGGAAGAAAAAAATCCTATTAACAGATTCCTTATTAAAATATATCATCCTGTTGTTGATTTTGTAATAAAATATAATAAAGCTGTTATTGTTGCTGTATTAATTATTCTCGGCTTAACAATAATTCCTTTCAAAAAAATTGGTTCTGAATTTATGCCCCCTCTTTATGAAGGTGATTTACTTTATATGCCCACAACAATGCCCGGTATGTCAATTACAAAAGCAAGAGAATTATTGCAGCAAACAGATAAAATCATTAAACAATTCCCTGAAGTTAAAAATGTATTTGGAAAAATTGGTCGTGCAGAAACTGCAACAGACCCAGCTGGTCTTGATATGATTGAAACTACTATAATGTTAAAACCCGAAAGTGAATGGCGCCCTGGAATGACCCCCAAAAAACTTATTGATGAAATGGATAGAGCTATTCAATTCCCGGGTGTAACAAATGCATGGACAATGCCTATTAAAACAAGAGTTGATATGCTCGCCACTGGAATTAAAACACCAGTCGGAATTAAAATATCTGGACCCGATTTGGATACACTGCAAGAAATTGGCAGAAGGGTGGAAGCTGTAATGCGAACAGTTCCCGGGACTCTAAGTGCCTTTGCAGAAAGAGCTGTTGGTGGTAATTATCTTGATATTGAAATTAATAGAAAAGAAGCCGCACGATATGGTTTAACGATAGATGATGTTCAAAAAGTTATTCATACTGCTATGGGTGGTATGGCTATTACAAATACAGTAGAAGGATTAGAAAGATATACTGTTAACCTTCGCTACAGCAGAGAACTAAGAGATAATATTGATGCATTAAAAAGAGTCCTGATTCCAACTCCAATTGGAGAACAAATTCCAATAGGTCAACTTGCTACTTTTACACCACGCAAAGGTCCTATGGTTGTAAGAAGTGAGGATACACGCCCTAATGCATGGGTTTATGTTGATATAAAAGATATTGATGTGGGGACTTATGTTAAAAATGCTCAAAAAATAGTAGCTGAAAAAATTAAACTGCCTGCTGGTTATAATATCACATGGAGCGGTGAATATGAATATATGCTGCGTGCTCAAGAACGATTGATGTTAGTAATTCCGATGACTTTATTCATAATCTTTGTAATCATTTATCTCAATACTCGATCGCTTACAAAAGTTGCAATTGTTTTTCTTGCTGTTCCATTCTCTTTAGTTGGTACTTTTTGGCTGCTTTATTTACTCGGTTATAATTTAAGTATTGCAGTTTGGGTTGGAATAATTGCACTTGCCGGCTTAGATGCAGAGACTGGTGTAGTTATGTTACTTTACCTTGATATTGCATTAAAAGAATGGAAAGAAAAAGGTTTACTTACTGGATTGAAAGGACTTAAAGAAGCTATTCATCATGGTGCTGTTAAACGTGTACGTCCCAAAATTATGACTGCTTCTGTAATTATTGCTGGTTTAATTCCAATTATGTGGAGTCACGGAACTGGTGCAGATGTAATGAAACGAATTGCTGCTCCTATGCTTGGCGGTGTTGTTACTTCGGTATTGATGGAATTAGCCGTTTATCCTGTAATTTATTATCTCTGGCGTTCTTGGGAAATGAAAAAAGAAGCAAAGAGGAAAGGAATAGAATTAGAATCTTAAAAAAGGAATTTATATGACAGCTTAAGAAAAAATTATAAATGATAAAAAAGTAAAGAAGTAATAAAGAAGGAAAATTCTGCAATGGTTATTGACCTAATAAATCTGGCAAGTGAAATATTAATAAATAACAAATTGCTATTAACAAATGAAAGTCAAAAAACAAAGGAGCGTTAAAATGAAAACTTTAAAAGCACTGAGCGGTATTGCAGCAATTATGTTTTTAGTTCTTTTTTCTGTAGCTGCAGCACAAGAAAAAAAAGATTCTACTAACACAGAGCATAAAATGATGAAACATGATCATTCAAAAATGCACGAAATGATGAAAGACTCTGCTATGCATTCAAAAATGATGGATAAAAACAAAAAGAAATCCCCTTTAATCAGAGAAGGTGAAATTGATTTGAATGCAATTGATAAAAATAAAGATGGAAAAGTTTATCAAGACCAAATGGATTTTAATGTAATTTCCGATAAACCTGGTGAATGCCCGTTATGCGGAATGAATCTAAAAGAGGTAACTCTTCAGCAAGCAAAAGAAAATTTACTCAAACATAATTTTAAGGTTAAAAATGGCGTAGAGCAGAAATAATCTGCTCTACTTTATATAGATGAATGCTGTCAGCTTTATGTTGGCAGCATTCGTTAATATGTAAGGCTGATTATGAAATGTAATAAGTGTGATTTTGATAATAATATCGAAAATAACTTTTGCATAAACTGCGGCAATCGTTTAGATAAAAATGAACACTCGGAAGAAATTATTTGTGAATTTTGTGGAGCAGTTAATGAGCTCACAAATAATTATTGTACTTCTTGTGGTGAAAACTTGAAATCTCCGAGTAGCAAAAATTTGGAAGAAAGTTCTGCTAATCAACAATTAAGATACAGTAAGCCACATAACAAAAAGAAAATTAAGCATTATAATGTTATCAATAATCAACATAGGTTGACAAGTCAAAAACATTTGCTGGAAAAGAAGTTGAATTTTAAGCCATTACTTGTTTCGATAGTTATTTTTATAATCTCTTATCTTGTCTATGTTATAATCGACTCACAATTAGATAAGAAAAATTTATATGAACAAAAAGTATTCGAGGTAAAAAGCTCTAATCCTGCAGTAGAAACACAGGTTTATGAAATCGCTTCTAAGTTTGCTTGTTCCTGTGGTACTTGCGGCGAAGAATCATTGGAAAAATGTACCTGCCCGAGAGCCATTGAAGAAAGACAGTTTATTAGAGATTATGTTGTAACTAATCAAAAACGAGAAGATATACTACTTGCTGTTGCAAACAAATATGGTTTCTTAAAATCTCAGTATGCTTCGGAGGTAAAAGGTATTGACAAATCAAAAATATTTGAACCCAAACGACTAATTAAACCTGAAATGTTGTACTAAACAATAATATTAGTCTGGACAGCCGTTTCCGATAAAGATGCAATTTATTTGCAGTTTAATTGTCCTTGCGGTAAATGCATTATTGATGAATTAAAATTGTTCCCATCCTAATGGTGCTAAAGAAGTAAAAAGATTTATTGATGAAAAGATTTCTGAAAACAGATACACTGTAAACCAAATAATTGAATTAGTTAATAGCAAATATGTCGGGAAAAAAATATAAGGTGAATTATGGCTAAAATAATATACTGCCCAAACTGTGGTCATAAACTTATTGAAGCTGCTATTTATTGCCCGAGTTGCGGCAGTAAAGTAAGTGGTAATAAAAGTCATCGTTATGTTAAAAAACAAGAAAAATATCCTAAGGCAAAAAATTTTATTTAAGTATTCATAAAATGATTCATTAATATAAAACTCAATTGATATTAAAATAAAAAAGTGTCGCCGCACATTCTGAAAAGCAAAGATTTAACTTGCAATGACAAATTAAAACGGCCAACACTAAAAATTAATAAAATAGGAAAAAGAACTTAAGTTTTTGTTAGAGTCTGTAAAATAATTTGTGTAAATAGAATTTTTATGTTAAGTATTAATCATAAAATCTGTCCTTAAAATAGATTGAAAAAGTTGAGAGAATTACTGCCCAATTGCGTATTGGCATAGTCCATTTTTTAGATAAATCTCTGAAAGTTAAGTATAACATTTTTTTAAGGGCTTCATCATTTGGGAAAAATATAGCTTGATTTTGTAACCTTTCTGAACTGACGATGTAAAGCTTCCACTACATTGGTAGTATAAGTAACCGTTCTTATTTCTTCAGGATATTTGAAGTAAGTTTGCAAGATTATTCCAGTTGATTCTCCAAGATTTAACAGCAAGGGAATATTTCTTTCCCCAATTTAACTCCAATTGCTCGAGATTCATCAATGCCGCTTCTTCAGTTGGAGCTTTATAGACTTCTTTAAGTTCTTTGACAAATTGTTTCTGATCTTTCGAAGCAACATACTTTAATGTATTTCTGATTTGATGGATAATACAAAGCTGGATTTCTGTTTTTGGGAAAACGGTATTTATTGACTCTGGAAAACCCTTCCGTCCGTCAATACAAGCAATAAAAATATCTTCCAGACTTCGATTCTTTAACTCAGTTAGAATATTGAGCCAGAAGTTCGCTCCTTCTGCCTCCGATACCCAGATTCCAAGTTAGTCCTTGAGTTTCCATATTAACTGCTAAATAAGTATAAGCCGCTTTAGAAGTGACTTTTCTTGATTCATCACTTATTTTGTAATGTATTGCGTCAAAAAATATTATCAAGTAGACTTTCTCAATTCTGCCAGTCCTCAGATAGGTATACTATTTTGTTTGTAATATTTGATACCAAAGTTTGACTGATATCTATACCATAAAGTTCATTAATATATCTCGAGTATCATACTTTTTATCAAGTTAATTCCACGAGCCTAAGCTTCGTTCCGCGGAGTTTATCCCGCTGTAAGCGGGACTTAATTCCGCTTAGACTCAAGCTCGTCATTCACCATTTACACAAGACTTTTTACACACCTAAAGGTTGTAGTTTATGCATTAACATCGAGGATCAATTCGCTTGTTCCGTTTATGATGTAAGATATAAGTTGCATTACCATTAAAGTTTCTTTGTTCTTTTTGCAATTTTAGAAGTTTCAATCTTTTTTACACACAGATGAACACAGTTATTCAGATTTTTATTGTCTGAAATTTAGATTCTTTTATTCATCAATCATCATTGATTAAAACTAAGCTAATCTGCTTAATCTGTATTCTATTAACCAATCTTATTGCCGCAGTAAGTTATTAATTTAATAACTGTTAATTATCACTTTAATAAGCGGCAATCCTTTTTCTTCATTACTCATTTGAAAAATATGAATTTCTAAACTCATAACTCAGGTATTCTTTTTGTTAAATTTTTCTTAAAAAAAAGAGAACTATTTATGAATAAAAATCTGCAGCTGTTTATTGTTTATCTTTTCTTGATATTTCCGTTTATAAATTTACATTCACAAACTGCCACTCTCGAATCCACATTAAAATTGATAGATTTTAATGGAATTAAAATTCCTTATCAAAATGGAATGCCTCTTCCTTCTTTTGAAAAGCAGAAAAGAGTTATAATTGACTTAAAAGGTGAATGGAAGAAAAAAAGATTTAATGCTTCAGACAATATTTCACTTGCAAAGAGAGATGCCGCGGGATATAACAATTTAATTTCTGAAGCTACAGGCAGGCATTTATCAACTTATGATGATTCATCTTGGGAAACAAAAATAATTCCTTCGGTTGAAAATTCAACAACAGGAACTACAACTCCACCAGAGTTATATGCCGATGGTGTTTGGTATCGCAGAACTTTTAATGTTGATGATTCACTCAAAAATAAATTTGTGAAATTAATTTTTTATTCGGTGAATTACGTTGCAGATGTTTGGATTAATGATAATTACATCGGCTATCATGAAGGAGGTTATACACCATTTGCATTTGATGTAACCGATAAAATCAATTACGGAGGAAAGAATCAAATAACAGTTAGAGTTGATAATCCAAAGTGGGGAACAAGAAAAGATATTGTTCCATTTATTGAATGTGATTGGTTCAATTATACAGGAATAATCCATGATGTTTATTTAGAATTCTCTAATCCAATTTCTGTAGTTAGGGCAGATGTTGTTCCTCTTGATTTAGAGGGGAATATTCAAACAACAATAGTACTTAAAAATAAAAACAAAACTCCTTCAAGCAATTGCAAAGTAGAAATAGAAATTTATGAAGGCAATGTAAATGATAATAACATCACTTCTGAATTTTCTTCTGATATTGCAGGCAAAAAAGTTCAAGCAGAAGGAAACTCAGAAAGAGCAATTGAAATCCCTGCTGATTCAATTAATGTGTGGCGGACAAATCTAAAAATATTAAATCCAAGATTATGGTCGATGAAAGAACCAAATTTGTATGTCATGAAAGTTTCATTAAAAGAAAACGTAAAAGTGCTTGATGAATTTTATACTCAATTTGGAATACGAAAAGTAGAAACAAAAGAGAATAAATTAATATTCAATAATCACATAGTATTTCTTCCTGGGGTTGCACGACATGAAGACCATCCCGTTTATGGAAGAAGTCTTCCTCTTGATATTATTTATTCTGATTTGAAATTAATAAAATCACTAAATGCCAAGTTATTAAGAACAGCACATTATCCAAATCATCTTTATACATATTTAATTGCAGATAGACTTGGCATATCTATAATGGAAGAAATTCCTGTCTGGTGGTTCGATAATGCAGAAGAGTGGCAGATTCAAAATAATCAACGGCATATCCATGAACAAATGTTCAGAGAAATGGTATTTCGAGATTTTAACAGGCCATCAATCATTATGTGGAGTACATCAAATGAATGCAAAGAAACAACTAACAGATTGATTTTTAACAACAGAATTAAAGATGATTTGAAAAATAATTATTATGATGGAAGATTATTAACTCAATCATCTGCAGCAAATAATCCCGGTTATAACGATTTAACTCATTTCCCTCTTGATATTGCAGGCTGGACAATGTATTTCGGAATTTTTTATGGCAAACCTTTTGATTATTACAGCGGCACTGTAAAATTTTTACTTGATGCAAAAAATTATTATCCAAAAAAACCAATTATTGATACTGAATTTGGTTATTGGTCAAGAGAAGATGGAGCTGAAGAGCAGACCCAATTAAAAGTTCTTGATGAAACTTTTAAAGCTTTTCGATTTTTTCTGCCTTACGATGAATCTGGAAAATTGAATGAATCCAATGGTTGTCTTGCTGCAACAACTTGGTGGACAGTTTTTGATTGGTATCAGAATAAAACCGCAGGCTGGCAAACTATGGGTTTGTATTCCATGGATAGAAAAAATGCTAAACCAGTTGCAAATTCTTTGAAAGCACTTTATGCACCATTTTATAATTTAGATGGAATCATCACAGATATAAAAGAAAAAGATGAATTGCAAATTCCAAATGAATTTCGGCTATATCAAAATTTTCCCAACCCTTTCAATCCATCTACTATAATCAGTTACAAATTACCTGAAGTTTCTCGAGTAGTAATAAAAATTTATGATGTTTTAGGAAGAGAAATAAAAATATTAGAAAATGAAATTAAGCAGCCGGGAAAATATGAAATTAAATTCGATGCATCAGAACTTTCCAGTGGAATTTATTTCTATAAAATTATTGCTAAAAATTTTGTTCAAACAAAAAAGATGATTTTAATAAAATAGTGTCAAATGATAACATAAAAACAGGGAACAGAGATGAAAAAAATTTTTATTGCACTTTTAATTATGAATTTCAATTTACTGTTTGCACAGATTATTCCTGTCCCAGAATATGGATGTTATCATTCAGCATTTACTGGAAATGATACACATAAAGAATTTGTAGAACTTGCAAAAAAAGAAATTGCAATTGAAATGTTTTTTACAGGATGGCCCAGCAGTAAAATTCCAGATTTTCCTGAATCAAAATGCAATGAAATTGTTTCAAATGGTTCGATACCTCATATAACTTGGATGCCGCAAGTTAGTGGTTCGCCCTATCCACTTGATGGTATAATCAACGGCAATTATGATAATTACATTCGAGGATATGCAAGACAGGTAAAAAATTGGGGCAAACCACTTTTCATTCGTCTTGGTCATGAATTCAATGGTGATTGGTATACATACGGTGGTGCAAAGAATGGTGGTGGAACAAAAAATGGTTTTGGCGACCCAACCAAACCTGATGGTCCTGAAAGATTTATTTCTGCTTATCGAAGAGTTCATGATTTATTCAAAGAAGAAGGTGTAAATAATGTTGTATGGATTTGGTGTCCAAACAATGGAAGTTCTCCAAATGAGAGCTGGAATGTTCCAGAAAATTATTATCCCGGCGATGAATATGTCGATTGGATTGGTTTTGATGGATACAATTTTGGAAGAACTCAAAGTTGGTCTGGCTGGATTGAATTTTTTGATATCTATTCATCTCTGTATCAAAAGTTTGTAAGTTATAATAAGCCGATGATGATTGCAGAATTTGCTTCGGTTGAAATTGGAGGAAGTAAATCCGAGTGGATTCGAAAAGCTTATTCAATTTATTTGAAATATTCTTTTCCAAAAATTAAAGCTGTAACATGGTTTCATATCAGAAAATATGAAGGAACTGTGGATACAGATTGGAGAATTAATTCTTCAGATTTGTCATTAAAAGCTTATCAGGACGCTATTGCAGATTCATATTATCTTCCAAGAATTGTAAGCACAGATGTTAAAGAAAAAACATTTGAAAGAAAATTTTTGCTCGAGCAAAATTATCCCAATCCATTTAATCCCAGCACAAAAATTCGTTATCATTTACCCGAGAAAAATTTTACTGTATTAAAAGTTTACGATATCTTAGGAAGAGAAATATCAACATTAGTTAATGAATATAAAGATGCTGGAACATACCAAGCAGAATTTTCAATTGAATCATTGAATGATAAATTTCCTTCCTCAGGAATTTTTATTTACACTCTCAAAGCAGGCAGCTTTTTTGATTCAAAGAAGATGATTTTTATTAAGTAAGAATTCTTCTGATTATTAAAATAATAATTGCAACTTATCATATTAATAAGTAAACGTTTATCCAAAGTTTTAGAAAAATTCAAAATTAGCATATAATCAAAATTTTTTGATGGTATTTTTTTTGTAATTAAATGAGCCTGCTTTTGAATGGAGAATATTTTTTGAATACAAACCTTTTCGAAATTGAATTTGATATCACTCAAAGTTTTACTTCGATTTAAAATGCTTTTGAGTCAAAGTTTCACTAATATTCACTTAAACAAAAATGCAGGGAAGTATGAAAAAAATAATTTTACTTTTTTTCTTCTTGAATATATCAATAGCATTTGCTGAATTCGAATTTGCAGGTTATGTAAAAAATTACAAAACATATTCTAACAGAATTGAATTTGAATTATCCAATGCTAAGTTTAATCTCTACGTTATTGATAACAACATTTTAAGATTTCGATTTACTAATCAGGAAAAATTTTCTTCTGCTCCTTCGTATGCAGTAAACTTCGCTGTTCCAGAAAAATCAGAATTTGACATAACTGAAAATGAAAATGATATAAATATTAAAACAAAAGAACTTATTGTTAAAATAAAAAAGAATCCATGCAGAATTTCTATTTATGATTTACAAAATAATTTGATTAATGCAGATGAAGAAAGTTTTGGAGTTGCATTTGATAACGACGAGGTTAGATGTTTCAAAAAACTTTTTAATGACGAAAAATTTTATGGCTTGGGAGAAAAATCTGATGGTCTTTTAAGAAATGGGAAACAATATACATTATGGAATACAGATTTTCCTGCTTATTCAAGCAGGTCAGATGAGCTTTATCAATCAATTCCATTTTTTATTGGAATAAGAAATTACAAAGCATACGGAATTTTTTTCGATAACTCATATAAATCATATTTTAATTTTGGAGCAAGCAACAACAGATTTTATTGGTTTGGTGCAGAAGGCGGCGAGATGGATTATTATTTTATTTATGGACCCGAAGTTAAAAGAGTGATTTCAGATTACACAAAATTGACTGGAAAAATTAATCTTCCGCCGCTCTGGGCTTTGGGCTTTCAACAAAGCAGATATAGTTATTATCCTGAATCTCTTGTTAGAACTATTGCATCAACTTTTCGAGAAAGAGAAATTCCATGCGATGTAATTTATTTAGATATTCATTACATGGATGGATACAGAGTATTTACATGGAACAAAGAGCGATTCCCAAATCCAGAACAATTGCTCAATGATTTGAAAAATATTGGTTTCAAGGTAGTAACAATTATCGACCCTGGTGTAAAAGCAGATACAAATTATTTTATGGCTCGCGAGGGTATAAAGAATGATTTGTTTGCTAAATATCCAGATGGAAAACTTTATGAAGGAGAAGTATGGCCCAGCTGGTCTTATTTCCCCGATTTTACAAAAGAAGCAACTCGTAATTGGTGGGCTCAAAAAGTTGGCAATTTCATAAATCAAGGAGTTGAAGGAATCTGGAATGATATGAATGAACCTGCAGTTTGGGGACAACATTTTCCTGATATTGTTATGTTTGATGATAATGGTCATAAGGCTAATCATAAAAAAATCCATAATGTATATGGACTTTCGATGGCTAAAGCTACTTATGAAGGATTAAGAAAATATTCAAACAAAAGACATTTTATTCTTACCCGCGCTGGTTATGCTGGAATACAAAAATATGCTGCTGTTTGGACAGGAGATAATGTTGCTAATGACGAGCATCTTTATCTTGCATGCACTATGTCTCTCAACATGGGATTAAGCGGTGTTCCATTCATTGGTTCTGATGTCGGCGGCTTCATTGGAGAACCATCAGATAGATTGATAATCAGATGGTTTCAGCTTGGTGCTTTCACTCCATTTTTTAGAGCTCACTCTTCTGTTGATACTCGTTTTCGTGAACCTTATACTTTTGGAGATTTTGTTGAGCCTGATATTAAAAGAGCTATTCAATTAAGATATAAAATGCTTCCTTTCTGGTATAATGAATTTTATAACTCTGCTCAAACCGGTTTGCCTATAATGAGAGCAATGTTTGTTAATTATCAATACGATGAGAATTGTTACAGTCATGAATCACAATATCAATTTATGATAGGCGATAATTTGCTTGTTGCACCAGTTCTAAATTCATTTGATAACTTTAAAAAATTATATCTCCCTGAAGGTAAATGGTATGACATTAATGAAAATAAAATTGTTGACGGCAGTAAATGGATTATTAAAGAAACACCAATAAATCAAATTCCTATTTTCTTGAGAGCTGGTGGAATAATTCCAATGCAAAAAGTTTTGAATTATGTTGGTGAAGAAAAAATTGACACACTCGAATTTTTAGTTTTCCCTTCAGCATATTCGGAATATACTTTTTATGAAGATGACGGATTAACTTTTGATTATGAAAAAGGGAATTATTCATTGACAAAATTTTCGATTAATCAAAATCAAAAATCAATTTCTTTGAATGTTCAAAAAATCAAAAATGATTATCAAAGTTCTGTAACAAGTTATTCATTTAGATTCGTTGGAGTTGAAAAGCCCAGAAAAGTTCTGGTAAATAAAAATGAAATTAAAGATTTCATTTATGAAAACAATTCATTAAAGATAATTACAAAATCACATTTGAACAGCATCGAATTAAATTATTGAGATGAGAAAAATATTTTTAATATTGATTTTTCTTTTGAATGACTACTTAATCTCTCAAGAAAAATTTTTTGAACCGCCGCAGTGGGCTAAAGAAGCCGTGTGGTATCAAATTTTTCCAGAAAGATTTTTTAATGGCGATAAATCCAACGACCCAAAGCCGGAAGACTTGAAAGGTTCATGGCCCTATTTCGTTCCTGATGGCTGGCAAATTCATCCATGGACTTCAGATTGGTATGAACTTCAATCTTGGGAAAAAAATACAGGAATGGATTTCTATCGCAATGCTGGTTTAAGAAGATATGGCGGCGACCTTCAAGGAGTAATAGACAAGCTTGATTATCTTAAAGAACTTGGTGTTACTGCAATTTATCTCAACCCAATTTTTGAAGCTCCATCACTTCACAAATATGATGCATCGATGTATCATCATGTTGATAACAATTTTGGACCAGACCCTGAAGGTGATAGAAAAATCTGGCAAACTGAAAATCCAGCTGACCCATCAACATGGTGGTGGACTTCGGCAGATAAACTTTTCTTAAAACTAATTGAAGAAGCACATTCAAGAAATATTAAAATTATTATTGACGGTGTGTTTAATCATACTGGAACAACTTTCTGGGCATTTCAAGATATTTTGAAGAATCAACAAAATTCACCTTATAAAGATTGGTATGTGATTAAAAAATGGGATAACCCTGAAACTCCAGAAAATGAGTTTGATTATCAGGGATGGTATGGCGTTAAAGATTTGCCTGAAATAAGAGAAGATGAAAATGGAATAGTTGAAGCTCCTGCAAATCATATTCATGCTGTTGTGAAAAGATGGATGGACCCAAATAATGATGGAAATCCTGCTGATGGAATTGATGGATGGAGATTAGATGTTGCAGATATGGTAAGCCATAAATTCTGGCAAAAATTTAGAAAGTGGGTTCGAGAAATTAATCCCGAAGCTTATCTTGTTGGCGAAGTCTGGTGGAAAAATTGGAGAAATGATGAAATGTATAATGCTGCTCCATGGCTTAAAAAAGAATTTGATGCAGTAATGAATTATCGATTTACAAGAGCAATCAAAAATCTAATCTTTTCAAAAAAATATTTTACTGGAATTGATGGATTTGTTGATACAATTAAAACAATGATGAATCAATATGGAGAAAATTTTTATGTGATGATGAATTTACTTGGAAGTCATGATACAGAAAGACTTGCATCTTTAATTGTTAATCCAGATAATTTATATGACCACAATGGAAATCCTGCACAAAATCCCGAGTTTGATGTTAGAAAACCAAACGAAGAAGAACGCAGAAAACAAAAATTAGCTGTAGCAATTCAATTTACTTTTCCTGGAGCTCCTCATATTTATTATGGAGATGAAGCTGGAATGTGGGGCGGAGATGATCCGGATTGCCGCAAACCTATGGTCTGGAAAGAATTTAAATATGATGCAGAAAAATCGCACCCATTTGGGAAATCAAGAATTTCTGATAATGTTTCATTTGATGATTCACTTTTTAACTGGTATAAAAAATTAGCATTGTTAAGAAATCAAAATAAAATTTTATCATTAGGAAAAATTCATTTTATACCAATCAAAGAAAAAAAATTACTGGTTTATAAAAGAGAATATGATAAATCCGAAATCCTTGTTGTTGCAAATATTGATTCTATCGAGACAGAAATAGAATTAAATACTTTTGACAAAACAAAGAAAAACTGGAACGAATTATTAACAGGAAGAATTATTGCAAATAAGAGAATTTCACTTAAGCCATATGAAATTCTCATATTAAAATAAATTATATGCTTATAAGTTTGAAAAAATATAAATACTTATTGCTTGCAGTTTTATTGCTTTTAATATCGGCATTCAAATTAAATGACGATGATATTCTAGCAACTGTAGGCAATCACAAAATTTTTGTGAATGAATTTAAATCCCGATACGAAGAATATCTTCTTGCCTCTGGAATAAAAGATAACATAATTACGCGTCGTTCAATACTTCAAAACATGATTAATGAATTATTGCTTTATTATTACGACGACAACAAAAATATTTTTAATAACCCGGAATATTTGAAAGAATTAGAATGGGCAAGAAAACAAACTATACTTGCTTTCTTGAAGGACAGAGAAGTCTATGCAAAAATTACAGCAACAGATGAAGAATTGAGAGATGCATTTTTAAAAACAAATCAAAAAGTTGCTGCACGACATTTATTTGCATTCACAGAAGAAGAAGCAGATAGTTTGTATAAACTTGTTATGGAAGGTGTAAGTTTTGATTCGCTGGCAAAGCAAATTTTTACAGACTCAACACTTGCTAATAATGGAGGTTATCTTGGTTACTTCAGTTGGGGAGACATGGATCCTGCGTTCGAAGATGCTGCTTACAGCTTGAATGTCGGAGATATTTCTAAACCAGTAAAAACTAAATATGGCTACAGCATAATAAAAGTTGAAGATAAAGTAACTCATCCAATTATTACTGAATGGGAATTTCAAAAGAAAAAATCTCACATGCAAAGAGTTGTTAAGCTTAGAAAGAAAAGAAATGCAGAATTGGAGTATCTTAATAAAGTTGTTGACATGAAAAAAATTTTTATTGATGAAGAAAATCTTAAAAATCTTTTTGCTGCGTTGATGAGGAATGTTAATATTGAAAAAACAGCAGGAAATAAAATTTGTGCTAAGTATGAAAACAAAAGTTATACCGTAAACGAACTTGAAAAACGAATTAATGAGATACCGCGGTTTCATCTTCAAAAAATTAATTCTTTGGAATTATTGAGTGCAGCAGTTAAAGGAATTGTTACTCAAGATTTACTGCTCAAAATTGCTGAAGAAAAAAATTATGATAAAGATTCAGAAGTGAAGGAAGTAATTAATAAGTATAACAAAAATATTTTTCTAAAATATAAGCGAGAGGAAATTCACAATAGTTATCAGTTTTCTGATAGTGCTGTTTATGATTTTTATAAAAATAATCCAATATACTTTCAAACAGAGCCTGAATTCAAAATTCAAGAAATTATTGTGTCGAACAAAAGAACAGCAGATAGTCTTTTGACATTAATAAATCAAGGCGAAGATTTTGGTTCAATAGCAAAGAAGAATTCTTTAAGAAAAATAACTGCAGAAAATAATGGAATTATTGAACTATCAAGCTTATCACAATTTGGAATGCTTGGCGGCTATCTTCAAAAATCTGAAATAGGAAAAGTTTATGGTCCTGTAAGAATTGAAAATTATTATGTGATATTTAAAGTGTTGGGAAAAAAAGAAGGGAGTTTGAAAAATTTCAAAGACGTTTATGAGATTGCTCATCGTCTTTTGAAAAAAGAAAAATCAAAATTAATTATGCAGTCGTACATCGATAAACTTTCACAAAAAGTAAAAATCTCTTTTGACGAAAAAAAATTAAGTAACATTCAAATAAATTGAGCAGGAGATTATATGAAGAAAGTAATTACGATTTTTATGTTTTTGTTTTTTGCTTCTATTGTAATTTACGGCGGTACAACTGGTAAACTTGTAGGAAAAGTTATAGATAAAAAATCGAGGGAGCCATTACCGCTTGTTAACATTACAATCGAAGGAACAAATTTAGGAGGCAGTACCGATATCGAGGGGAATTATATCATCTTGAATATCCCTCCCGGGCGATACAATGTTAAATATCAATTTGTAGGTTACAAACCTGTTGTTGTAAGCAATGTTGTCATATCAATTGATTTAACCACAGTTCAAAATGTTGAAATGGAAGAATCAACAATTGCCTTGGAAGAAGTTGTTGTAAGAGCTAATGTTTATGGCATTCAAAAAGATGTAACATCAAGTCAGGCAAAAGTAACCGCTGATGAAATAAATAATTTGCCTGTAGTAGAATTAAACGATGTTCTGCAATTGCAGGCAGGTGTAACTAAAGGAGCTGGAGGAGAATTTCATATTAGAGGTGGAAGAACAACAGAAATTGCTTACTGGGTTAATGGTGTTTCAATTACAGATGCATTTGATAACAGCCGTGGTATTGATATCGATAACAGCAGTATTCAAGAACTTCAGGTAATTAGTGGAACATTTAATGCAGAATATGGACAGGCACTTTCTGGAATTGTTAATGTTGTAACTAAAGAAGGCGGAAGAAAATTTGATGGAAATATTAAACTATACAGCAGCGATTATCTTTCCAACTTTACAGAATACTTTACAGGAATTGATAAGTTTAATCCTTTTACAAATTATAACCTGCAGGGAAGTTTAAGCGGTCCTATTCCATTGACTAATGATAAATTAACTTTCTTCTCGAATTTGCGTTATACTTATGATGATGGCTATTTGTATGGAATTAGAAAATTTAATCCAGATGGTTCGCAGGGAGATGGAAAATTAGTTCCGATGAATTACAGCAAAAGATTGCTTGGTCAGCTGAACTTGAGTTTCTTCCCTTCTTCTTCAATTAAAATGAATGCCGAATTGTTGTATTCGACAAATAATTATAAAGATTATAATCACTTCTTTAAATTAAATCCGGATGGCGATGTTAAAAAATTTAATAAAAGTTACAATGCTACTTTTACGCTTACTCATACTCTTTCAAGCAAGTCTTTTTATGTTTTGAAAGTATCAAATTTTTTCAGAGACTTTAATGAAAAACTTTATGATGACCCTTATGACCCAAGATATTTACACCCTGATTCATTAAGAACTGTTGGATATGCCTTTGCATCAAAAGGAACAAATCTTCATAGATATTTCAGAACTACTAATTCATTAATTGGTAAACTTGATTTTACAAGTCAAATAACAGATAAACACATGATTAAATTTGGAGTAGAAGGAAGATGGCACAAACTAAAAGTTGACGATTATAATCTTGAACCATTAAGAGTAAATGGTATTCCTGTAGAACCATTTGTTCCTTCAATTCCAGAAGAAAATACACCTAACAGAACGAAATATTCAAATTCACCAGTTGAGTTTTCTGCTTACATTCAAGATAAAATTGAGTATGAAAGTGTAATTATTAATATTGGTTTGAGACTCGACTACTTTGATTCGAAAGGAAAAGTTTTAGTTGACCCAACTGACCCCAACATAAATTTGCCTTTAAGGTCGGAACTTGCAAATTTGAGTTTACAGGAACGAGAACCTTATTTCTACAAAAATGCATCTCCTAAGTGGGCTATAGGTCCAAGATTTGGAATCGCATATCCAATAAGTGATAAGGGAGTTCTTCATTTTTCTTATGGACAATTTTTGCAGATTCCAACTTTTCAATATCTGTTTAATCTTGGTCCTTATTATGTTCCCAATACAGGCAGCAGTTATGGACCTTATGGAAATCCAGATTTAAAACCACAAAGCACAACAATGTATGAAATTGGTTTTCGTCAAGAACTATTTGAAAATTTCACAGTTGACCTTACAACTTTCTACAGAGATATTCGAAATTGGATTACAGCCGGTCCTTTAATCATGACACGCAATCTTGTAAGTTATTCGACATACATCAATAAAGATTATTCCAATGTGAAAGGAATAACTCTGAATGTAAACAAAAGATTCAGCAATCATTATTCGATTGACTTGAATTATACTTATCAAGTAGCAGAAGGAAGCAATTCAAATCCAGAAGATGAATTTTATGCACAACTTGGTAATAACGAACCAACATTATATTTAATTCCACTTGATTGGGACCAAAGACATTTGTTAAACTTTTCACTCTTTGTTGGCGATGTTGACTGGGGAATTTCTTTTATAAGCAGATATGGAACAGGACTTCCCTACACTCCTTCAATTACTCAATACACTGCCGATAGAGGAATTACTTCAGGCTTACAACGAAACAGCAGAAGAAGACCAAATCAATATGTTTTTGATTTAAGACTTCATAAAACATTCAAAATTTCTGTGTTTGATATGACAGCTTTTCTAAATGTATTTAATTTGTTTGATACAAAAGTTGTAGTCAATGTTTATGGTGATACAGGAAAAGCAGACTACACAACCGAAGGAAGAAATATTGGCTACGACCCGCATAGACCAAATACAGTAGAAGAATATTTAAGATATCCAACTAATTATGGCGAACCAAGATTAGTTCAATTTGGAATTGAATTATCATTCTAAAAAGGAAGTAGGAGAATTGTTATGAATAAGATTTTTAAAATTGTTTGCATTCTAATTTCATTATTAATGACAGCAAATCTTTATGCTCAATATACTCCTGGCAAAGAGCGAGGAGACCCAACCAAAAGAACCAAAGGTCAGATGGAAGGTAATAGAATTAGAACTACAGTTTTTAATTTTGGTATGACAGGAAGAGAAGGTGGTCAATATCCAATTTCTGTTCAAACACCTTATGAGTGGCCTAAAAATACAGGGCATGTTTACTTAGCTATGCTTGGCGTTTTTGTAGGTGGAGAAGTTGTAGATAATACAGGAGCCACACAAAGAATAATTGATGTATTTAACTTCCGCCGTTCTCCAGAAGGAAAAACCTGGAATTTTGAACCTGTGCCTGGATATTTCAATGAAAGAAAAAATGAAATTGCAACAAGCGTAGACGAAGAAACCTGGCCTGCTTTCTGGCCCGACAGAATGAACGACCCAATTGACCCAGGTTGGAAAGGTTCATGGAATGGTTACTTCGGGAAAAATATTTTTAATGCAGACCAGGAAATGTTCTATCGTGCCTCTGATGATAAGTATGATAGATATGTAAATTATTTCCCTGATACTACTGATTTAACAAGAAAAGGTTTAGGAATTCTTCTTGATGTGAGAGCACTTGCATGGTCTCAAGTTCTTGTTGAAGATGCCCTCTATTTACTTCATTATGTTAAAAATGATGGAACAAAAGATATTAAAAAAGTTGGTGTTACTGTCTGGTATGCAGATTTCGTTGGCGGTGATGGAGATTCCCAAGATGATATTTCTGAATTCGACCTCCTTGAAGATATTGCATGGTCAAGAGATTATGACCACAAAGCTCCTCAATTTGGTTCTGACCCAGTTGGTATTGTTGCTGTTGCTTTCCTTGAAACTCCAGGCAATGCAGTTGACAGAATCGATAATGATGGAGACAGCCCCGAGTTAAATAATTTTATTTCTGCAGAAATGATAGAAGGAGAAATTCCTGATAATTTAATTGATGATAATGGAAATGGTCTTATCGACGAAAATCAAACTCATATTCCTTTTGGAGTTCAAAGAGGCGTTACTTATGCAGATGGAATTGCTCAACCTGCTGACCCTGCATGGATTGCAAAACATCCAAGATTTAAAGTAGAAAGAAATAGTCCTGTTGTAACTCAGGATATGGTTAATACAGCTTCAAATAATAAATGGCATATCTGGCCTCCACTTGATGATTTTCAAAAAGGTCAGATTCATTTAATTATGGTTACATCGGATAAACTTGATTTACCATTTAAAGATGGTATTGATAATGACGGCGATGGTGAAGATGGAAGTCCAGTTATAACCCAGGATATGATTAATAAAGCTGCACAAGATGCACCATTCTACAGATACAGAGTAAATGATAAAATTATTTTATACAATGTTGTTCAATCTACTTTAGGAATGAAATATGCAGATGGAATTGACAATAATAATGATGGTGCAATTGATGAAGGCATTGATGATGGAATTGATGTATTAATTGACGAAGCTCGTGATGATGGAATTGATAATGATTATGATTGGAATCCTTTAAGAGATGATGTTGGTTTAGATGGAGTTCCAGATACAGGCGACCCTGGAGAAAATGATGGTAAACCTACATCAGGTGCTCGATTTGGACTTCCCGGCGAACCCAGTGTTGATGTTACTGATGTCAGCGAAACAGACCAAATTGGTATTACAAATGCTGATTATGTTCCAGCTGGTGGATTGAACATTAACAGCGATGCTCAAATGTGGTTCGACTTTATGATTCCAGGTAAATTTTATGACCCGGCTGAAGTAGTTGCTGGTGAGTATGATTTGTTTGTTTCATCAAGTTTATTCCCGCTTAAAGCAGGTCGTACTGAACCAATTTCACTTGTTGTTTTACTTGCTAATGGCCCAGTTCCCGATCCAAATGGTCAATATCGAAAGCAGGAAATTTTAAGAAAAAGAGTTCGTGCTCAAGAAACTTATAATAACGACTATCGATTTGCTAATGCTCCTTTAATTCCTACTTTGACTGCAGTTCCAGGCGATAATAAAGTTACACTCTACTGGGATGATGTGGCTGAATCTTCATTTGACCCTTACATCGATGCTATTGGCGGTAATGGAAGAGACTTTGAAGGTTATAAATTGTATCGCTCTTCTGACCCGGCATTTCTTGATGCAGAAAATATTACTAATGGTTATGGAAATAAACAATTCAAAACTCCTATTGCACAATTTGACCTTGTTGATGGTATCAAAGGTTTTGACCCTGTAGGAATCGATGGTGTGAAATATTTTCTTGGAACTGATTCTGGAATTAAACATACTTTTGTAGATACTACAGTGAAAAATGGATTTACATATTATTATGCTCTTGTTGCTTACGACTTCGGTTTCCCTGAAGGAGAAATTATTCCATCAGAATCTCCAATTCGAGTATCATTACAGCAAGATGGTTCTGTAAAATTAGGTTCTAATGTGGTTAGAGTTACTCCAAATGCACCAGCTGCAGGTTTTACTGAGCCAACTTTAGGAAATATCAGCAGAGTAGAAGGTTCTTCATCCGGTACAATTTCTTATGAAATTGTTGATCTTAATAAAATTAAAGATGGTCATGTTTATCACATAATTTTTGAAGATACAATTAAGGTATCTAAAAAAGTTGGTCAGCCAGATACATTAACAACTAAAAATTATTCTCTAATTGATTCTACTGAAAATAAAATTCTTCTAAGCAAAATCACAGACTTATCAGAAACTACAGAACAACCTCTCGTAGATGGATTCAGATTGAAATTTAAGAATGAAAGTAGAGTAGAACTTAACAGAGATGAATCAAAATGGAATGATACGACAATTGTCAATTATCAATTTGAAAAGTTTGTCTGGCCCACAGGATTAAGCGGCGAGGAAAGACCAAATGATTATCGAATAGAATTTGGTGATGTAGGTTTTGGTCAATCAATTGAAGGAAAATTTGGAACCAATACATTTCCATCAAAACCAGTTAATTTCAAAGTCTTTAATGTAAGTAAGAATAAATATATTGATTTCATTTTCGTAGAAGTTGATGGTAGTGATGGAGTATTATCAACAAATGGTGCAAGAAGGGACAGAATAGTTTTTGTAGAACCAAACAAAAACAATATTCCTGTTTACACCTGGTGGTTCTATTTGCTTGATACTCCAAATCCATCAAAAGGAACACGATTACCGAAGAAAGGTGATGTTATTAATCTAAAATTGAAAAAGCCCTTCTTGTCGAGTGATAAATATAGATTTGTTGCAAAGAAAGGATTCATTGATACAGATAAGGCGAAAGCAGAACTCGATAAAATTAAAGTAGTTCCTAATCCTTATGTTGCAACTGCATTGTGGGAACCAAAGAATCCATATTCAAGTGGAAGAGGACCTCGTTCAATTCACTTTACTCATCTTCCAAATAAATGCACTATAAGAATATTTACTGTTAACGGCGAACTTGTTGATGTAATTGAACACGACAGCCCAATTAATGACGGTTCTGAAGAATGGGATTTACTGAGTAGAGATAAATTATCAGTTTCTTATGGTGTTTACATTTATCATGTTGATGCTCCTGGCATTGGCACAAAGACAGGAAAATTTGCAATAATAAAATAAAATGGAGTTTAAGATAAAATGAAAAGGCAAAAGAATTTTATTGTGATTAATAAATTTTTATTGATTGCTCTTTCACTCCTGTTGATAAACAGCAATCAAATTTTTTCACAAAAGGTTACTAAAACAGGAACAACTGCTGCAAAATTCTTGAGTATTGGAATTGGTCCTCGTGCAAATGCAATGGGAGGTGCATACAGCTCTGTTGCAAATGATGTATCTTCTATGTACTGGAATCCATCCGGCATAGCTAATTTGAATGAGGTTCAAACAATTTTTACTTATACAAAAATGTTTGCCGATTTAAGTGTCAATTATCTTGGTGTTGCAATTCCATTTGGAAATATTGGAACATTTGGACTTAATGTTACAGCATTTAATGTTGGTGAAATGGATGTTACTACAGAATATTTCCCTGAAGGAACAGGAGAAAAATTTAATGCTTCGAGCTATGCTTTTGGATTTTCTTATGCTCGTTTTATAACAGAAGATTTTACAATAGGAATAAATGTTAAATATATCCGCGAAGATATTTTTAATTCATCTGCACAAGGATTTGGAATTGATATTGGAACAATTTTTAACACACCATTCTACGGAATCAAATTTGCAAGCAGCATTACAAATTATGGTTCGAAAATGAAAATTGAAGGAGAAGATTTGTTGATAAGACATGACCCCGACCCGCAGAGAGCAGGCAACAACGAAACTCTTGATGCTTACTATAAGACTGAAGAATTCGAACTTCCTTTAAGATTGCAAATTGGATTGTCAAGAGAATTTCAGTTCTTGAACAATCAGAAATTAACAATTGCTGTTGATGCAATTCATCCAAATGATAATTATCAATGGGTAAATGTAGGCGGCGAACTTTCATTATTCGACAACTTATTTAATCTTCGTGCTGGTTACAAAGGTTTATTCCTGAAAGATAATCAGGAAGGTTTAACACTCGGAGTAGGTGTTAAATATGGAATAGAATTATTTAGAATTTCTGTGGATTATTCTTATCAGAAATATAAATATCTTGATAACATTCATAGTTTCGGAATAATTATAGGATTCTAAATGAATCGTAACAAACTAATTTATTTACTTAATAATAATGGAGGCTTCATGAAAAAAATAATTCCTATTTTTTTAACAATTTTCTTCTTTGCCTTTGCAATGAATGCTCAAAATTATAATGTAACCTTTAAGGTTAATATGAGCGTAGAAATTGCAAAAGGAAAATTTGACCCTGCTCAAAATCAAGTTTCAGTAAGAGGAAGCTTTAATGGGTGGGGCGAAACTCCAATGGCAGACCCAGATGGAGATAAGATTTATGAAGTAACAACACAGGTTCCAGCAGGAGAACTTAAATACAAGTTTTTCCATAACGGGGCAAAAGCTACAAATGGTGGATGGGAAAGCATTAGTGATCGAGTTGTAAATAGTGTATCTTCTGACCTTGTTCTTGATGTTGTTTATTATGATAATATTCCAATGCCATCGGGCAATCCTGCAAATGTTACATTTAAAGCAGATATGCGTCTTCCAATCAAACAAGGTGATTTAGTTATTGGCTCTGGAAAAGTTTTTGTAGCTGGTGATTTTAACGGCTGGAGCACTTCCCAGGATGAACTCATCGACGATAATAATGATTCAGTTTATACAAAAACTGTTCAGATTAATTCTGGTCAGTTGATTAATTATAAATTCTTATACATAAATAAATCTGGTGCAACAACCTGGGAAGCTGACCAAAATAGACAAGCATGGATTGAAGATGGTGACAATGTAATTGCAAGATATTTTAATGATGTTAATCCTACTGTAGAAATTAAAGATGGTAATATTACATTTAATGTTGATATGAGCGTGCTTGAAGAACTTGGAATTTATGACCCATCAGTTGATAAGCTTCAAGTTCGTGGTGGTTTTAATGGATGGAGCGACAGCGATGCACCTCGTTCTGTAATGAATCAAGACCCATTGATTCCAACAAATTGGTTCTTACAGGTTCCTTTTGTTAAAACAGAAGTAGGCGCAAAACAGGAATTCAAATACTATGTTGCCTTAGGTCATACTGATGAACTCTGGAAAGACGGCTGGGAAAGACCTTTAAGCATGGGCGGTGGAAACAGAGTAGTCAACTTTGCAGGTGATAATAATCAAGTGCTCGACCCTGTTTATTATGATGATATTTATCCTCAATTTGTTATCCCACAAGGTCAATCAATTTCTGTAAAATTCCGCGTCGATATGACTGATGCAATGGACCCAAATAAAACTGGCGACCCAATGCAGGTTGGAGACAAAGTTTACTGGATAAGTGAACAACCAGTTTTTGCTCGATTGATGGGCTGGGTTGATAGTGATGAGCAAACCTATTTCGAATTGACAGATCCTGATGGCGATAAAATTTATGAAGGTACTCTCACAGTTAATGGTCCTGGCATCAATGCTTTTGAATACCGTTATGCATTCCAAAGAGCAAGAGATAATTCATTTAAACAGGAAGCAACAGGCTTTGGTAAAAATGCTTACAGAGTTCGCTTCTGTGCTATGACAGGTTCCCGTCAGTTCGTTCAACCTTATACTGCACCACTTGATAAATGGACTGACAAGGAAGATAAATCTGATCAAGTAGAACTCTGGCCTCAGGGATTACCAACAGATGTTCGAGAAATTAATCTCGGTCTTCCAACAAAATTTGTACTCGAACAAAATTATCCTAATCCATTTAATCCAACTACAAGAATTAGATTTACAATACCATCAAAAGATTATGTTACTCTGAAAGTTTATAATGCTCTCGGCGAAGAAGTTGCAGTATTAATTAACAAAGAAATGAATGCTGGTTCTTACGAAGTTGATTTTATTGCTTCAAGATTGAGCAGTGGTGTTTATTTCTATACTTTGAAAACTTCTAACTACACAAAAACTATGAAGATGCTCTTGCTCAAGTAAGAAATCCGAATTTTATTTTTCAAGGGAGAAATTTAAAATATAATTTCTCCCTTAATTTTTATTAAGTTCATGCTTTTGATAATTACAAATGTTTTTCAATTATAAGGTAATTAAAAATGAAAATTATCACCCTTCTGCTTTTAAGTTGTATTACTTTTGCTCAAACAAAATTCACAACTATTCCTGAATATCCTGTTGAAACTGACAGCATTGTAATTGTCTTTGATGTTACTTATGCAACTCATCAAAATAAGATTGCTGGTTACACTGGTGATGTTTATGCTCATACTGGAGTTACATTAAAAAATCAAAATGGTTCTATATCAAGCTGGCAAAATGTAATAGGCACATGGGGTGATAACATAAGACAACCAAAATTAACAAGATTAGGAAAAGATTTATATCAAATAATAATAAACAATCCAAGAAAATTTTATAACGTTACAAATCCAAATGTAAAAATAATTCAATTGTGTTTTGTACTTCGCAGCAGCGATGGCACAAAACAAACTGAAGATATTTTTGTTCCTCTGTATGAAAAAGGAATTTCTGTTTTATTGTTGAATCCATCAGTAAAAGTATTATTCGGCGACCCTCAAAGGTCTCCATATTTTGTTGAAGGCAGCAGCAGGTTTAATATTGTTGCGAAATCTGTTACGATTGGTACAAAGACAAAAAGAATGGAATTATTGATTAATAACAATCTAATTTCTCAAACCAGTAATGATACAATTCAATTTTTCTTTGATTCAAAAAATTATCAATCCGGAACTAACAAAATTAAAATAGTAGCTGTTGATACTTCGGAATTAAGGGACTCTGTTGAATTCATATTGATGAAAAATCCTGCAGTAAAGAATTTAGCACTTCCTCAAAACTTAGAACATGGAATTAATGTTATTGGCTCTGATGTTTATCTCGTTTTGTTCGCTCCATACAAAAAATTTATTTATGTGATTGGCGATTTTAATGACTGGAGAGTTGATACAAATTATTTTATGAATCGTTATGAAATTCGTCCCGATAGTGTATTGTTCTGGATTAAATTATCTAACTTGAATGAAAATACAGAATATGCTTTTCAATATTTGATTGATGGCAGTCTTAGAATTCCTGATCCATATTCAGAAAAAATTCTTGACCCTTGGAACGATTCTTCGATTCCTTCTAATGTTTATCCTAACTTGAAAACTTATCCTTATGGCAAAACAGAAAATATAGTTGGAGTTTTCAAACCAAAAAAAGATTTATATCAATGGAAGAATCAAAATTTCAAAAAGCCATCAAAGGAAAATCTTATAATTTATGAAATGCTCGTTCGTGATTTTGTAAGCACACATACTTTTCAAACATTGATTGATACGATAAGTTATTTTAAGAAACTCGGAATAAATGCAATCGAACTTATGCCTGTGATGGAATATGAAGGAAACTCCAGCTGGGGTTATAATCCAATGATGAACTTTGCAGTAGATAAATATTATGGTCCTTCAATTAAATTAAAAGAGTTTGTTGACAGCTGTCATTCAAACGGCATTGCAGTAATTCTTGATATTGTTTTGAATCATGCATATGGATTGAATCCGCTTGTAAGAATGTATTGGGACACATTGAATGCAAGACCAGCTGCAAATAATCCGTGGTTCAATCAGGTTTCTCCTAATCCAGTTTATTCATGGGGCTATGATTTTAATCATGAAAGCAACAACACAAAATATTTTGTTGACAGAGTTACTTCTTACTGGCTCAATGAATTTAAGGTTGATGGCTTTCGTTTTGATTTTACAAAAGGATTTACAAATACAAGAGGAGAAGGAAGCACTTATGACCCTTCAAGAATTCATATCTTAAAAAGAATTGCAGATAAAATCTGGTCGATTGATTCCGCTGCTTATGTAATACTGGAACACTTCACAGAAGATAGAGAAGAAAAAGAATTAACAGATTATGGAATGATGGTATGGGGTAATCTAAATTATCAATACTCGGAAGCTTCGATGGGATGGAATGAAAGCGGTAAATCTAATTTTATCAGAATATCATACCAATCGAGAGGTTTCTCAAAGCCTCATCTTGTAGGTTATATGGAAAGTCATGATGAAGAAAGATTAATGTATAAAAATATTAAATGGGGAAATGCATTAGGTTCTTACGATATTAAAAAAACAAATATTGCATTAAGCAGAATAAAACTTGCAATGACTTTCTTTCTAACTGTTCCAGGTCCAAAGATGATATGGCAATTTGGTGAACTTGGATACGATTATTCAATAGATTATAATGGACGACTTGGTGAAAAGCCAATTAGATGGGATTACTACACAAATCAAAATTATTCTGAAAGACAAAAACTTTTCAAATTTATTTCTGAACTAATTTCGCTCAGAAAAAAATACAAAGTTTTTAATACAACAAATTTTTCTATTAATGCATATCCTTCTGTTAAAAGAATTGATTTATATGATTCCACAATGAATGTTAGCATTATTGGCAATTTTGATGTCATTTCAAGAACAAATGATTTTACATTTTCAAGTGATGGATATTGGTATGAATATTTTACAGGGGACAGCATTAAAATTGAAAATGGAAAAATTAAATTGGAGCTTGAACCTGGAGAATTTAAAATCTTTACATCAAAAAAAATCCCAACTCCTAAAAATGGTTTAGAGTTAATCACATCTGTTGAATCAAATTCAATGAATAATTCAAAAGATTATATAATTTTTCAAAATTATCCCAATCCATTTAATTCCTCTACATGGCTTAAGTGGTACAATCCTCAAACTCAAAGAGTAACAATAAAACTTTATGATGCACTTGGACAGGTAATTGATATTCTATTTGATGAAATACAAAATTCAGGAGAACATCAATTATTATTAAATCCACTCAAATATAACCTTTCTTCTGGAGTTTACTTTGTTCAATATTCTTTTAATAACTATAAAACCATCACCAAAATAGTTTATCTCAAATAACATTTCTTGTTATTAAAATAATAACCAGAACTTATCATAAAAATAATCGAGCTAAAAGTATTTTTTCGAAATTCCTTTGAAAAGATGCGGATTTGCAATCTTTTGTGTGGTATTGTTTTTGAAAAAATACTTGTATGGAAAACTCGATTAGTTTATTTGATAGTATTATAATTTTCATTTATCTGATTACTGTGCTTGCAATTGGTTTGAAAGCTCGTAATCATGATAAAAATTCTGCAGATTATTTTCTTGCAAATAGAAATCTTGGCTGGATAACTATTGGGATTTCTATATTTGCTGCAAATATCTCGAGCGAGCATTTTATTGGATTGGCTGGTTCTGGAGCCACTCGTGGTCTTGCAGTTGGACAATTTGAATTGATTGCAATTTTTTTGCTGGTTCTTCTCGGATGGATTATTTCTCCCATTTATAAAAATCTTGGAATTTTTACCACACCAGAATTTCTTGAAAAAAGATTTGACAGTGAAAGCAGAAAGCTTTTTTCAGGCATTTCTATTTTGACATATATTATAACTAAAATTCTTGTTACACTTTTTGCTGGTGGAATACTTTTCAATCGCATTTTAGGATGGAGTATTTTTTCATCGGCATCTGCAATAGTTTTAATTACTGGAATTTATACACTTGTCGGTGGTTTCTCTGCTGTTGTGAGAACTCAAGTGTTTCAGGGAATTTTCTTTTTTGTTTCTGCTTTTGTATTTACAATATTTGGATTGAATGAAGCAGGCGGAATTCCCGGCTTAATTCAAAAACTTCCAGCAGAATATTTCCAAATGTTCAAGCCAATTAATGATCCAGAGTTTCCATGGACAGGAATAATTTTTGGTGCTCCTATAATTGCTTTTTGGTATTGGTGTGCAGATAATTATATCGTTCAGCGAATTATTGCAGCAAAAAGTATTGAAGATGCTCGAAGCGGAACATTGCTGGCTGCTTTCTTAAAAATTTTTCCAATCTTCATTTTAGTTCTTCCAGGTTTGATTTCTGCTGCTCTCTATCCGGGAATTGATGGAGACGAAGCTTATCCAGTTTTACTTTCAAGCAACATTATTCCATCAGGCATAAGAGGATTTATTATTGCAGGATTTTTAGGTGCAATGATGTCTTCTCTTTCAGCTTCATTCAATACAATTTCTGAACTCTATACAATGGATTTTTACAAACCCTCACATCCCGATGCTTCCGAAAGAACTTTGGTGCTTGTTGGAAGAATGACTACAATATTTATCGTTGTCTTTGTTTTACTCATAGTTCCATTTGTGAAAGTAATTAATAACCAGATTTACATTTTCCTTCAAAGCACACAAGCATTTATTAGCGCACCAATTACAGCTGTATTTATAATTGGACTGATATTCAAAAAGATAAATTCAAAAAGTGCCTTTATTAGTTTGATTGTTGGAGAATTTTTTGGTCTATCCCGGTTTGTAATTGAATTAATGATGAAATCTAATTTGATAACCAATGAAAGCTTACTTGCCTATGCAAAGATAAATTATCTTCATTTTGCAATCTTTTTATTTATCCTTACTTCAATTATGCTTTTTGTTTTTAATTACTTATTTCAATCTGAATATGACTTAAGCAAAACAAAAAATTTTTTCAGTTCAGGAGTTCAGGGCAGCATAATTGATATTCAAATGCAAAATATAAAATTGAACATTCTAATTTCAGGTGTAATATTGATTTTAACAATTGGTTTATGGTATCTGTTAATGTAACAAATATTAAAAACTTCTAAACAAAATAAGGAGTAAGTGTATGAAGAAAATTACATTATTATTTATTCTGTTTGTATTTGCTGCTCAATTAAATGCACAATGGGTGGTAAATACAATGGATAATACTGTAGCAAACAAGTTCTGGAATTATCCTGAACCGGGCAACTTACACGGATTAGGAACAGGAACCGGTTATGTCGTTCTAAGTGATGAAACTACCCAGCAAAAATTTGGTGCTGGTGCACTCAAAGTAGAATGGCATGTTAATTATACAGAATCATGGGGTGGATTTGTTCAGGTAATGCATCTTAATTCAACTGAACCGGGAAACCCTGAGTTTAATCAATATATCGATATGAGTATGGCTACTCATATCAGCATTTGGTATAACAATCTTGTTCCATCATCAAAACCTGGTTCTGTTCGCATGAGATTTAAATTGCATGAAGCTGGTGGTGGAGCAAATTATTGGAATAGTCCTGCAGACCATGAAGATTGGTATTTTGAAACTGCTGTTCCTTACGATGCAACTCCAGGATGGAAAGAATTATTAATTCCTCTTGTTGATAATGGTGTTGCAAATCCAGATGACCGCGGTTTTACATTACCCGGCTGGAGTGGTGTTGCAAATAACGGAGTTCTTGATTTAGATAAGATTGTTGGTTACAGTATTGAATGCACTACTCCTCTTACAGGCGGCGAATGGGCAGAAGGTGTAATTCTATGGGACCATATTACACTTGTTGGTGCACGTTATACTCCATTATCAACTTTTGATAACACAGCTGCTTTGCAGGGTTATTGGAGTATAGACAGAATGGATTGGGATGGTGCTGCGGCTCCAATAACTAAATTAGAATTGTCTGATGAAACCGTTGATAAATTTGAAGGTGAATCAGCTCTCAAAGTACATTACAAAGCTGTTGCTTCTCAAAGCTGGGGCGGTTATGTTAATTTAGAACACATGTTCGACCAGCCAGTCAACCTTGCAGCTAATACTGATTTGTATATTGCAATTAAAAATCTTGAACCAAATAAGCTAACAGGTAGACTTCAGGTTAGACTTATACTTTATGATAACAGCGGAAGTACTCGCGAAAGCTGGTTTACATTATTTGACATTAATGTTGACGAAGCATTTGATTGGAAAACAGTTAGAATTCCACTCGTTCAAGCAGATGTAAGTGACTGGTCATTGCAAAAAGGTGTATTTAAAAATCCTGATGGTCAGGGAAATGACGATAGAATGTTCAATACAAGTGCTATAAGTGGATTTAAAATTGAATTTTCTATTGATGCAAATGGACCTATTGGAACAGATGTAATTGCTGAAGGAATAATTTTATTTGATTTCTTAATTCCTTCCGGTCATCAAGAAACAGATAAAACTCCTCCTGAAGCTCCACAAGGATTAGCAGTTATTCCAGGTTCCTACACAAACTTAATTACATGGAATGATGTGCCTGGAGAAACAAGTGAAAAATATACAATCTACTTCAGTCCAGAACCTATTACAGATTTGAACTCGCCAAAAGTAAGTTCTGTAAAAGCTAATATTCCAGAAGGTGTTGGAGTTGTAGAGCATGTTTTAAGAGCACCTCTTAATGACCAGAATGTTTCTTATTACTATGCAATAACATGTACAGACAAAGCAGGAAATACCTCACTCCCTGCAATTACAGATAATCCTGTAACTAATATGGCTAAAGGAGTTCCTGTTGTTGCAATTAAGACAGTCAACTTCCAAGCTGATGGTAACTTGGATGAATGGAATGGCATCGTTCCATTTGAATTAAAACAAGGAACCGCATTTGTTGCTCCAAATACTTTTATTGATAATGATAATGACCTTTCAGTAAAATCCTGGATTGCAATTGATCAACAATATCTCTATGTAGCATTTGATGTTACTGATGATATTGTTAATCCTACTTCTCGACCTGAATCTTATCTCAATGACGCTCCAGATTTATTTATTGGTATGTACAATATGAGCGGTTTAAAACATACAGCATATCAAAGGGGTGATGCACCGGATTATCATATTAGATTCCATAAGAATCATATTAGAATTGAAGGTGGTGGAAGTGATACTGATTCACTTGTTGTTCCAGGTCCAAATTATTACTGGCAGGAAAAATTCCCAGCTGGTTATATTGTAGAAGCTAAAATTTCATTAATTGATTTAATGAACAAACGCGCAAATCCTGATGCTAAGAAAGATAAA
Source organism: Melioribacteraceae bacterium (assembly GCA_037481715.1). Taxonomy (GTDB): domain Bacteria; phylum Bacteroidota; class Ignavibacteria; order Ignavibacteriales; family Melioribacteraceae; genus Rosettibacter. The sequence goes on along the minus strand of JBBFLD010000007.1, from coordinate 123,851 downwards.
ATCTATGTAAAGGAAGGATACCGAATTCCAATTGACTTCTCAATTAATGACAATGATGCTACAGGAAACAGAGAAGGAATCTTATGCTATTCACCTGATAATCAAGACCAATCCTGGTCAGATGTTTCAAGATGGACTTATACTTTTATTGGAGATAAGATGAGTCCAATTACCGATGTTGAATCTAATTCTCTTCCACTTACATATTCACTATCACAAAATTATCCAAATCCATTTAACCCAACTACTCAAATTCAGTATTCAATTGAAAAAGCTGGAAATGTTGTTTTAAGAGTATATGATTTACTTGGTCGTCAAGTTGCTGAACTTGTCAATAACTTCCAGCAGCCAGGAATTTACAAAGTAACTTTTGATGCTTCCAGACTTTCTACAGGAGTTTATTTCTATAAACTTGAAAGCGGTTCCTTTATTGATATTAAGAAAATGATTCTCATTAAATAATATTTCTAATGGAGCGCAGCTGAAATATGCTGCGCTCGTTTATTATTAAAAAATTTTGAGGATTAGACTATGTGTAAGATTAAATCATCGATAAGAATTAAAATGACAATACTTAATTCATTTAGTAAGCCGTACAGCTTATCTGTGCTAAAATTGATATTAATAGCTTTCTTTTTAGCTTCTAATATTTTGCTTGCTGGCACAACAGGTAAATTAGCAGGCAAAATTATAGATGCCGATACCAAAGAACCTTTGATGGGTGCTAATGTAATTTTGAACGGAACTAATTTTGGCGCTGCTGCAGATATGGATGGTTATTACTATATCAATAATATTCCACCCGGCACTTATACTGTTACTGTAAGTATGGTTGGATATAATAAAGTCACAATTGAAAAAGTTGTTATAAAAATAGATTTAACTACACACCTTGATGTTCAATTAACCTCAACTGCTGTAAGTGTTGGTGAAGTTGTAATTACTGCTACTCAACCATTGATTATCAAAGACTTAACAGCATCTTCTGCAATTGTTTCTTCTGATGATATTAAACTTATGCCTGTAGAAAATATTCATCAAATAATTAATCTTCAGGCTGGTGTTATTGATGGACATTTTAGAGGTGGAAGAAGAGGTGAAGTTGCTTATCTGGTTGATGGCATTTCTGTTACAGATGCTTACAATGGTGGTCTTGGTATACAAGTGGAGAATAATGCAATTCGACAAATGGAAGTAATCAGCGGAACATTTAATGCTGAATATGGACAGGCAATGAGTGGTATTGTGAACATTGTAACAAAAGATGGTGGCCAAAAATTTGAAGGAAATGTTTCTGCTTACATGGGTAGTTATTTAACAAATCATAAAGATATTTTCTATAATTTGAACAAAATCAATCCTAAAGGACCAAGAGATGTTCAGTTTAGTTTGAGTGGTCCAACAAAAATTTTAAATAATCTTACTTTCTTTATTTCTGGTAGATACTTTGGCGATGAAGGCTATATCTACGGCAAAAAAGTTTATAATGTAACAGATAATCGCCCAATCTTTCCAGACCCAATGGATAATACAATTTGGATTGACCAGCATACAGGGGATGGTTCTTATGTCCCAATGAATCCAACTCAAAGAAAATCTTTCAATGGTAAACTTACATATACAACTCAACACTTTAAGTTCAGTTACAATTTTGCATGGGAATATAACTGGAATAAATATTACAATCATTATTACAGATGGACACCTGATGCAATTAAAAATCATTATAGAGTTAATACCACAAATAATTTTCAAGTAAATTATTTCCCAAGTCAAAGCACTTATTCATCATTAAAATTGTCTTCCAGTCTTTTTAAATATTGGGGACATCTATATGCAGATGAATTTGACCCTCGTTATGTAGAACCAAATCAGGGAAGTCCATATTCAGGTTATACATTCAGTCAAGGTGGAAATGAAACTGATAGGTATAATCGTTATACATTAACATACATTGCTCAATGGACTTTAGAATCACAAATAACAAAAGAGCATAAAGTAAAATTAGGTGTAGAAGGAAGGCTTCATACACTTTATGACCATTGGAAAACAATCAGGAATTTGACAGAAGGTCAACTTGATTCACTTGGCAATCCAATTTTTACACTTGGTTACAGCGATCCTGGCACAAAGTATAATCAATCTTATAAAAGAAATCCTTATGAAATTTCGGCTTTCATTCAGGATAAAATGGAATATGACATAATGATAATAAATGCCGGTGTGCGATTCGATTATTTTAATTCCAATGCAGAGCTTCCTGTTGATTTAAGAAATCCTTTGAACAATCCAAATTTCCCTGGAGCTAATCAAAAAAGAAAAGCTGAAGCTGAATATCAAATTAGTCCGCGTCTTGGTGTATCTTTCCCAATTTCTGACAAAGGAGCAATTCATTTTTCGTATGGACACTTTTTCCAGATACCTACTTTTTCTAATCTCTATACAAATCCAAATTATATTATTGACCAGACTACTTCTCTTTCCTCATATATCGGAAATCCAGAATTAAAAGCACAAAAAACTGTTAAATACGAACTTGGTTTGCAGCAGGTAATTTTCCCTAATGTTTCAATTGATTTATCTGTTTATTACAGCGATATCAGAAATCTGCTCGGCATGCAAATAATGGAAACTTATGAAGGATTTATATTCGGAAGATATATTAACAGAGATTATGGAAATGTTAAAGGTGTAATTTTATCTCTCGATAAAAGATTTGCTGATTTCTTCAGTGCAAGAATTGATTATACATATCAAATTGCTGCAGGAAATGCATCTGACCCAATGGCAGAGTTTAACAATAATCAATCTGACCCGCCAGTTGAGTCAAATAAAAAAGTTGTACCATTAAACTGGGACCAAACTCATACTTTAAATGTTGTTCTTAATGTTGGCGATCCAAATGATTGGGTTGCAGGAATAATTTTTAATTATGGTTCTGGAATGCCTTATACAGAAGAACCGCGCTATACTCGTGGTCTTCGATTCGAAAATAATGGAAGACGTCCTACTTATCTTAATGTGGATTTAAAAGCAAATAAACATTTTAAAATTTTTGGTTACGATTTCAATTTCTTCCTTCTTGTTTACAATTTATTTGATATTAAAAATGAAGTTGGTGTTTATGCAAGCACAGGAAGAGCCGATAAAGATTTGAATGTGAAATTTGCCGGCCCAATTATAGGATTGAATACAATTGATGAATATCTTAAAAACCCTGGCAACTTTTCTGCTCCGCGCAGAATTAGTTTAGGGGTGAATGTAAATTTTTAGAATGAAAATTTGAGTATAGAAAATGGAGTTAAGAATGAAGAGAAATATTTTGATTATAATTTTCTTTCTGATTAATGCGGGAATTATTTTACCGCAAATTGATCCCCAGATTCAAAAATACAGGAATGAACCTTACGGGGATAAAACATACAGAAAGAAAGGAATAATGGATGGAAACTTAATTAGAACAATTTTCAGGAATGATGGGCAGGTAGGCACCTGGCCCGATAGACCATCTGGTGAATGGCCTAAAGGAACAGGTCATAATTATATTGATGGTGTTACTCCTTTAATTAGTTCTGCTGTTATTGCTCCTGGTAATGGACAATTAATTCATCCATGTCAAACATCTTATCGAGAAGAAGTTGATTTTGACCCTGTTACAAATGAATTGTGGGTGATGGAACCAGTGCCTGGTTATGCTGCTCCTGGTTCAGAAGAACCAGCAATAAGCACAAAACCAAAAACATGGCCCGACAAATGGCCCCGTGCTCTTCCTAATATTGATGCAAATTGGGATGGTTACTGGTATGGTTATTTTGGCAGAGGTGTTCAAAATGCTGATTTCGAAACTTTCTATGTAATGGATGATTCAAAAGATAAAGAATTTACCCGCCAACCATATAACTATTTCCCAATCGCTGCAGACCATAACCGCGGTGGATTGGGATTAAGAGTTGAAGTTCGCGGTTTCCAATGGTCTCATGTTCTTGCTGAAGATATTATTTTCTGGCATTTTGATATAGTTAATTTGTCCGACTTCAATTACGATACAACATACTTTGGTTTTTACTGCGATACAGGCGTGGGCGGTGTAGATGATAATGGTGATGACTGTGCTTCTTATGATACTAAGCTTGATATTGCTTATGGATTTGATAACGACGGCAAAGCACCGCCAGACAACTGGAAAGTTGGTTATGTTGGCTATGCTTATCTTGAAAGTCCAGGTAATCCATGGAATAATTTTGATGACGATGAAGATGGTATGATTGATGAAAGAAGAGATGATGGAATTGACAATGATGGCGATTGGGTTCCGTATTCAGACCTTAATGGAAATGGAGTTTGGGATGTTGGTGAACCTTTGAACGATGATGTTGGTCAGGATGGTGTTGGTCCTTGGGACCCACAATACAAAGGACCAGATGTAGGAGAAGCAGATGGCTTGCCTACAGATGGTGAACCAAACTTTGATAAAACAGATAAAGATGAATCAGATCAAATTGGCTTGACAAGTTTATCAATCTATAGACTTGCTGGCAAAGGACCAACTGACGGTTGGCCCAAAAATGATGAAGTAATGTGGCGTAAAATGAACTATGCAAATTTTGATACATTACTTCAAAATTCTAATATAAGTATGGTCTTTGGTTCAGGTCCATTTCCACTTAAATTGAATAGACGCGAAAGATTCTCAATGGCTTTAGTTTTTGGAAGTGATAAAGAAGATATGATTTTTAATAAAGAAACTGTTCAACAAATTTATAATGCAAATTATAATTTCTCTAAGCCGCCTTATAAACCAACTCTAACTGCTGTTGCTGGAGATAAAAAAGTATTTCTTTACTGGGATAGAAAAGCAGAAGAATCTCGTGACCCATTCCTCGGTTATCAGGATGGCGACCCTAGAAAAGGTTACAAAAAAGATTTTGAAGGTTACTTGATTTATAGAAGTCAAGAACCAGAATTTAACGATATAAAAGTTATTACAGATTCAAAAGGAGAACCAAAATACTGGAAACCTATTGCTCAATTTGATTTGAAAGATGGAATTAAAGGTCCAGACCCAATTGGCATCAACGGTGCACATTTCTGGAGAGGTGATGATACCGGCTTACAACATTCATATGTTGATACAAATGTTGTAAATGGACAAAAATATTATTATGCAGTTGTAGCATACGATCAAGGTGACCCAAACTTTGGGACTAAAGGATTAATTCCTTCTGAAACAACAAAAATAATTACAGAAAATTTAGTAGGTCAATTACAATTTGTTGATATCAATTGTGCAGTAGTTGTTCCTAATGCGCCTGCAGCTGGATATGTTCCTCCTCAAATCGTTGGTGATTTGAATAAAGTATCATTTGGAGTTGGAACAGGAAAAGTTTCAGTTGAAATTCTTAATCCAAATATAATTGAAGAAGGGAAAGAATATAAAATTGTATTTAATTCATCTGGACCCGAATATGATTACAAAACAATTTCTTATTCTGTTCTAAGAGTTTCTGGTGATAAAGTTGATACATTAATAGCATCAGTTGATTCATCAAATATTGGAATCGGTAAATATAGCCCGCCTTTTGATGGTCTTTCAGTTTCTGTTATTAATGATAATGCAGTTCAATATAGACCTGAGAGTTCAGGCTGGCTTGTTGGAAAAAGTAATGTGGTTATGATTGTTACTCCAGATAAAAGTTCACCTGCAAGAAATATTGCATGGCCCTCTGATTATATGATTGAATGGTTAAGTGCTCCAACTGAAATTACTCCATTTACAAAAATAAGTGTTCCTTTCAAAGTTCATAACTTAACAAGAGGGGATGTAGTTAAAGCAGAAGTATTCGATAACAACAGTAACAAAAAATTTGATCTTGGTGATGATATAGTAATTATTGAATATGTTGGAACTGCATATAAACTTACATGGAGAATAAGTTACAATGCACCAGCAGGAGTTAATGTTATCGAACCAAGCGCTGGAGATAAATTTGTTTTATCGACAACAAAACCATTTAGAACAGGAGATTACTTTATATTTAAGACCAAAGCTTCTTCTGTAGATAAAGAACTTGCAAATTCTCAATTAAGTAAAATTCAGGTTGTACCAAATCCATATATAAGTGCAAATATTTGGGAAAGAAGAAATCTCAATCAAACTGGAAGAGGTGAAAGAAGAATTGATTTCATTCATCTTCCAGCTCAATGCACAATTAGAATTTATACTGTAAATGGTGCTTTAGTAAAAACATTGCATAAAGATTCTGGTCCAGAAGATGGTTCATTATCATGGAATTTAATTTCCGAAGATGGAATGGAGATAGCTTATGGTTTGTATATCTTTCATGTTGATGCACCTGGAGTTGGTGAGTACATTGGTAAATTTGCTGTAATTAAATAGGATGGAGAAAAGATATGAAAAGATTAACATTAATTTCATTAATAATTTGTTTTGTGAGTTACTCGATTTATGCACAGAGCTTTGTTTCAAATGTATCAAAGAGAGGAACAAGCGCTGCACCATTTCTTTCAATTAGTCAAGGTGCTCGTGCATCAGCAATGGGAAGTGCATTTGTCGCAATCTCAGACGACCAGAGTGCAATTTACTGGAACCCCGCTGGTCTGGCAAAATTATCCGGTGTTGGAATTCTTTTTGAACATACAAAATGGATTGCAGATATAGATTACAATTTCTTTGCAGCTTCTTATAACCTCGGAGATATGGGTACAGTTGGATTTAGTTTTCTTACTTCTAACATTGGAGAGATGAATGTAACAACAATTGAAGAACCTGAAGGAACGGGAGAAACATTTAGTGTTTCTGATGCAATGTTCAGTTTAGCTTATGCAATTAAACTTACTGATAATTTTGCAATTGGATTTAATCCAAAATTTGTAATGCAAAAAATCTGGAAAATGACCGCAACAGCTTTTGCAGTTGATATGGGGGTACAATATGTAACTCCTTTTGATGGGGCTGTTCTTGCAATGTCTATTTCTAACTTTGGAACAAAAATGAAACTTGACGGAAATACTGCTCTTGTTCTTGTAGATTTGGATCCATACAGCAGCGGAAATAATGGACAGATACCTGCTTACCTTCAAACCGAAGGATGGGAACTACCTCTAAATTTTAGAGTAGGTATTGCATATAGACCAATTGATACTCAAATGCATAAGCTGAATTTAGCTGTTGATGCAATGCATCCAAGCGATAACTATGAAAGTGTAAACATTGGAGCCGAGTATATTTTCAATGATATGTTTTCGATTCGCGGCGGATACAAATCTCTTTTCCTTAAAGATTCAGAAGAATCATTTACTTTTGGATTTGGTGTAAAACAATTGCTTCTTGGCAATATCGCAATTAAAGTTGATTATTCTTATGGCAGCTTTGGAAGATTAACTAATGTTCAAAAATTTTCTCTTGGAATTAATTTCTGATAATGTCTTACTTTTCAAATCTCAGATCTTTAAAAGAGGCAGAAGTTTTTTCTGCCTCTTATTGTTGTTTATAATTAATTTTAGTTAAGAACTTTTTATTTAATTGTGTCAAAATTACACTTTACATTTATTATTATTTTAATAATAAATTTTATCAAAATAATAAGACCTCTTCTTTTTGTTCATAATTTGTTTGGAAGGTGCCCTTTTATTTTTTGATTTATGAATACATTTCAACTGTATTTATAATTCTTCAAGGCATAATTTTTGTCTTTATATGTTATTTATTTGAAATCAAGGAGGAATTTAATGTCTAAAATTAAAGTTATGATAGGAGTGGATATTGGGGGCACAAATACAAAATTTGGATTTGTTGATAAAAATGGAAAATGCTACTTTGAAAAGTCAATTCCTACAAAGGCGGAAGAAAAATCAGAACAATTATTCAAAAGACTTTTTTTAGAAATTAATCGTGCAAACAAAAAATTTGTAAACAAACTTGAGCTTGCAGGTATTGGCATTGGAGCTCCAAATGCTAATTATTACAAAGGAACTGTTGAACAACCGCCAAATCTAAATTGGGGTACAGTAAATGTAATACAAGAAATAAAAAAATATTCTTCACTTCCATCTGCAATTACAAATGATGCTAATGCAGCAGCTATTGGAGAAATGCTTTTTGGAACAGCAAAAGGAATGAAAAATTTTGTTGTGATTACTTTAGGCACAGGATTGGGAAGTGGAATTGTAGTAAATGGAAAATTAGTTTATGGTGCAGATGGTTTTGCCGGAGAGCTTGGCCATACAATAGTTGATCCCAATGGAAGACAATGTGGATGCGGCAGAAAGGGTTGTCTTGAAACTTATGCATCTGCTAACGGCATTAAAAGAACTGCATTTGAATTAATGGCATCAACTTCAATCCCAAGTAAATTAAGATCAATCCCATACGAAAAACTTACATCAAAAGATATTTACAATGCAGCTAAGAAAGGCGACAAACTTGCTCTCGAATGTTTTGATGTAACAGCAAGAATTCTTGGATTTAAATTGGCAGATACTGTAGCTTATTTGAGTCCTGAAGCAATTATTCTTTTTGGAGGTTTGGCAGTTGCTGGTGATTTATTGATTAAACCAACAAAAAAATATTTGGAAGAAAATCTCTTAAATATTTTCAAGAATAAAGTGAAAATTTTACAATCAGCATTAATTAAAAAGAACTCAGCTGTTCTTGGAGCAGCAGCTTTAATGTGGAACGAATTGGAGAAAAAATTATGAAAAAAAGAATCTTCTTCTTAATTGTAATTCTTTTTGCATTACTTTCATGCAGAAATGGTTCTATTAATTCTTTTAATCAAGATGAATTAGAAGAGATAAATAAAAAAGTTGATGCACTTCTTTCTAAAATGACTCTTGATGAAAAAATTGGTCAAATGATTCAGGTTGACAGAAGTGCTGTTATTAATAATCCTCAGGATATTAAAAATTATTTTATAGGCTCAATTTTAAGCGGAGGTGGTTCGGGTCCTGCAGTTAATACTCCAGAAGCATGGGCAGATATGTATGATATGTTTCAATCTTATGCTCTTCAGACAAGATTAAAAATTCCAATCATTTATGGAATCGATGCAGTTCATGGTCACAATAATGTTTATGGGGCTGTTATATTTCCTCATAACATTGGACTTGGATGCACAAGAAATCCTGAACTTGTAGAACAGGTAGCAAGAGCTACTGCAGTCGAGGTTGCAGCTACAGGTATTGATTGGACTTTTGCACCATGTATTGCTGTTCCACAGGATGAACGATGGGGCAGAACTTATGAAGGATTTGGTGAAACTCCAGAATTAGCAGAAATGATGGCTGCTCCTGCTGTTCGTGGATTTCAAACTGAAATTATTGGAAGCAATAATACTTCAATTCTTGCATGTGCAAAACATTTTCTTGGTGATGGCGGAACTAAAGATGGCAAAGACCAGGGAGATACTCAAGTTGATGAATCAGTTATTAGAAGAATTCATCTGCCAGGTTACATTTCCGCTATTAATGCCGGTGTTGGAAGTATTATGGTTTCATACAGCAGTATCAATGGTTTAAAAATGCACGGAAGTAAATATTGGATTACTGAAGTGTTAAAAGGAGAATTGAAATTTCAGGGATTTGTAGTAAGTGATTGGGGAGGAGTAGACCAACTGCCGGGTGATTATAAAACAAAACTTGAAACAGCAATTAATGCTGGTATCGATATGGTCATGCTTCCTTATGATTACAAAAACTTTTTTGTATCAATGAAACAGCTTGTGAATGAAAATAGAATTTCTGTAAGCAGAATTGATGATGCGGTAAGAAGAATTTTGAGAATTAAATTTCTTCTTGGATTGTTTGAAAAACCATTTGCAGACCGTTCACTATTATCAAAGGTTGGAAGTCAAGAACACAGAGCAATTGCAAGAGAAGCAGTAAGACAATCATTAGTGTTATTAAAAAACAACAAAATATTGCCTTTGTCTAAAATCAATAAGAAAATTCTTGTTGCCGGCAAAGCTGCAAATGATATCGGAATTCAATGCGGAGGATGGACAATTGCATGGCAGGGTGCAGAAGGCAATATTACAAAAGGAACTACAATTCTTGATGCGATAAAAAAAGCTGTTTCACAAAACAGCACTGTTAGTTATTCAATCGATGGTAATAATTTGCCTGATGCCGATGTTGCAATTGCTGTTATTGGAGAAAAACCTTATGCTGAAGGACAGGGCGATAGAAATGACTTGAATTTATCTCAAGAGGATTTAGAATTAATATCAAAAATTAAAGCTAAAGGAATACCACTTGTAATAATTTTAATTTCTGGCAGACCAATGATTATCACAAATATTTTAGAAGATTGTGATGCATTTATTGCTGCATGGCTTCCAGGAACCGAAGGAGATGGAATTGCTGATGTGATTTTCGGCGATTATAAACCTACAGGAAAATTATCTCATTCATGGCCTCAAAGCATGTCTCAAATTCCAATTAATGTTGGTGATAATAATTATAAACCACTCTTTCCATTTGGTTATGGTTTAACTTATTGATTAAATTCTTTGAGGAGATAATGAAAAAAATTCTTTTCTTATTATTAATTGCGTTCACAATGAAAGCTCAAGTAAAATCATTTGAACAAAAAGTTGATTCGATTTTATCATTAATGACTATTGATGAAAAAGTTGGTCAGCTTGTTCAATTTACAGGCGGGACGGATACCGGAACTAAAACACCAAAACCAAAAGAAGGTCATGAAGATTTAATTCGACAGGGAAAAATTGGTTCGTTGCTGAATATTTTTGGTGCCGAAGAAACAAAAAGACTTCAAAAAATTGCTGTTGAAGAATCTCGATTAAAAATACCATTAATTTTTGGACTTGATGTAATTCATGGATTTAAAACTACTTTTCCTGTTCCAATTGCAGAAGCAAGTTCATGGAACCCAGAATTAGTAGAATTTTCTGCAAGAATGCAAGCAATCGAGGCATCTTCTGCAGGAGTTCACTGGACTTTCAACCCAATGGTTGATATTGCCAGAGATCCTCGATGGGGCAGAATTGTTGAAGGAAGCGGTGAAGACCCATATCTTGGTTCAATTATGGCTGCAGCAAGAGTTAGAGGTTATCAGGGAAATGATTTATCATCAGAAAATACAATATTAGCTTGTGCAAAACATTTTGCTGCTTATGGTGCTGCTGAAGGCGGAAGAGATTATAACACAGTTGATATTTCTGAAAGAACATTAAGAGAAATTTACTTGCGTCCATTCAAAGCCGCAGTTGATGCAGGCGTTGGTTCATTAATGGCTTCTTTTAACGAAATTGGAGGTATCACATCATCTGCAAATAAATTTTTATTGACAAAAATTTTGCGCGAAGAATGGAAAACAGATGCATTTGTTGTTAGTGATTGGAATTCTATCGGAGAATTAGTTGTGCATGGCTTGGCAGAAGATTTAAAAAAAGCTGCTCAACTTGCAATAAATGCAACTGTAGATATGGACATGGAAGGAAATGCTTACTTTAATCATCTTGCAGAACTTGTAAATGAAGGAAAAGTTGATGTTAAATTAGTTGATAATGCTGTAAAAAGAGTTTTGCTTGCAAAATTCAAATTGGGTTTGTTTGATAATCCTTATAAATATTGTGATGAAAACCGTGAAAGAAAAACCGTCTTAAGCAAAGAAATGATAGATGCTGCAAAAAAAGTAGCATTAGAATCTATTGTGTTGCTGAAAAATCAAAATCATCTTCTTCCATTAAAGAAAGATATCAAATCTATTGCGGTTATTGGTCCACTTGCTGATTCTAAAGATGACCCATTAGGACCATGGGCACAAGAAGGAAAACCAGAAAATGTTGTTACTGTTCTTGAAGGAATAAAAAATAAATTAGGTAATAATGTAAAAATTAATTTTGCAGAAGGCTGCTCGGTAAAAGGAAGCGATAAAAGTGGATTTAAAAAAGCAATTCAAGCTGTTCGAAAGTCTGAAGTTGCAATTGTTGTTGTTGGTGAATCAAGAGATATGAGCGGCGAAGCTCAATCCCGCGCTACACTCGATTTGCCCGGTGTTCAAGAAGATTTGATTAAAGAACTTCATAAAACTGGAAAACCAATTGTTGTTGTTTTAATGAACGGAAGACCATTAACAATAAATTGGATTAATGAGAACATTCCTGCTATTCTTGAAACATGGTATCTGGGAATTCAATGCGGCAATGCAATTGCTGATGTTCTGTTTGGAGATTATAACCCGAGTGGTAAACTTCCAGTTACTTTCCCAAAATATGTTGGTCAAATTCCAATTTATTATAATCATAAAAATACAGGCAGACCGTATAATCACGAGCAACCTCAGTATACTTCTTTTTATAATGATTTCTCACTTGAACCCCTCTATCCATTTGGTTATGGCTTGAGTTACACAACATTCGAATATTCTAATCTTACACTCGACAAAAAATTGATTAAAAAAGATGAATCATTAAAAGTAAGCATTGATGTTAAAAACACAGGCAAATATGAAGGCGCAGAAATTGTTCAGCTTTATATTAGAGATTTAGTTGGAAGTGTTACAAGACCAGTAAAAGAACTAAAAGATTTTGTAAAAATTAATCTCAAACCCGGTGAAACAAAAAAAGTTGAATTCACAATTACACCTGAAAAATTAAAATTCTATGACATTAATATGAATTATGTAATTGAACCAGGTGATTTCAAAGTCTTTGTTGGAAAAAATTCTGTTGATGTTCTTGAAGATTCATTTAAAGTAATTGAATAGAGGGAAAAATGAAAAAAACAATTTTATTGTTGTTCATTTTATTATTTTCAATTGCATGTTCATCAAATATGATTGTAAAAGAAAATATGGGAAAGCAGTCAGAACAAAATTTAAAAACAGAAATCCGAAAAACAGTTGACATTAATTATTTACTCTATCTTCCAAAGGATTATGATTTGAAAGAAAAATTTCCATTGCTGCTTTTTCTTCATGGTGCAGGTGAAAGAGGAAATGATTTACAACTTGTTAAAAAACATGGTCCACCAAAATTAATTGAAGAAGGAAAAGAATTTCCTTTTATAGTTGTAAGTCCACAATGCCCATTAAATAAAAGGTGGGACCCAGATGAATTAACAGCATTGCTCGATTATTTGATTGAGAACTATAAAGTAGATAAAGATAAAATTTATGTCACAGGTTTAAGTATGGGCGGCAATGGAACATGGAGATTGGCTGCTAAAATTCCTGATAGACTTGCAGCAGTAATTCCAATTTGCGGCTGGGGCGATTTGTTTGAGGTTTGCATGATGGGAAAACTTCCAGTATGGGCTTTTCATGGTGCTAAAGACCCGGTTGTTCCTCTTAAAGCTTCTGAAGATTTAGTTCAAAGATTAAATAGCTGCGGCGGTAATGCAAAGCTTACTGTTTATCCCGATGCAGAACATGATTCATGGACAGAAACTTATAACAATTCAGAAATCTATGAATGGTTGTTGAGTAAATCATTAAGCGATAGAAACAAGTGATTTTAATCTTTAAAAAAATATTATCCGTAATTCGATGAAGTTGATAAAAACTATTTCTCTAATTTTATTAATTGTTGTAATCTCTAAAGCTCAGCCAAATAATTTTGTTAAGGTTGAAGGAAAACATTTTGTTGATTCTGAAGGTAATGTAATTTTGCTTAAAGGAATTAATATTGGCAACTGGCTTAATCCAGAAGGATATATGTTTCATTTTAAAAATGTGAATTCATACAGACTCATTGATAATGTTTTAAAAGAATTAGTCGGACCAGAAGAAGCAAAAAAATTTTGGAAGAACTTTCGAGATAACTATATAACTCGAGATGATATTGAATTTATAAAAAAGTCAGGCTTTAATCACATAAGAGTTCCATTTAATTTCAAACTCTTTCTGATTGAAGATGAGCCGGAAATTCAACTCGATGAAGGTTTCAAAAGATTGGATGATGTTATTTCATGGTGCAAGGAATTTAATTTGTATGTTGTTCTTGATATGCATGCAGCACCAGGTGGACAAACAGGTGATAATATCGACGACAGCTGGGGTTATCCATTTTTGTTTGAAAGCAAAGATGCACAGGAAACCACAATTAAATTGTGGAAAAAAATTACACAGCGATATAAAGATGAAACTATTATTCTCGGTTATGATTTATTGAACGAACCTATTCCACATTACTTAAATAACAAAGAAGAACTGAATAAACTATTGGAACCTCTTTACAAAAAAATTGCGAGTGCAATCAGATCTATTGATAAAAATCATATTATCTTTTTAGGCGGTTCACAGTGGAATACTAATTTTAAAATATTTGGTCCTCCTTTTGATTCTAATCTTGCATATACTTTTCATAAGTATTGGATGCCGCCAGAACAAAAAGAAATTCAAGAATACATTGATTTCAGAGATAAATATAATGTGCCAATTTGGCTTGGCGAATCAGGTGAAAATGATAATGAATGGATAAAATCGTTTAGAGAATTATTAGAGAAAAATGAAATTGGATGGTGTTTCTGGCCCTATAAAAAAATGGAATCAACACGTGGTGTGATTTCATTCAAAAAAACTAAAGAGTGGGATGAAATAATTAAATATGCCGAAGGTTCAAGAAAAAATTTTGAGGAAATTAGAAAAAATAAACCTTCAAAAGAAATTGTTATAAAATCATTGAACGATTTAATTGAAAACATAAAATTCAAGAATTGTGTAATTAATCATGACTATTTGAAGGCTCTTGGATTAGGTAATTAAAAATTTCTTATAAAATTAATAACGATTATTCCTCTGATATTTTATAAGATTCTTAAACATCTTAGGAGGGAATATGAAGAATAATTTTATTTTTGATTGCATCAACAATTTTAGCTCAAGCGAAATTTCCATATCAAGATATTAATTTGCCAATTGAAAGAAGAGTAGAAGATTTGCTTTCAAGAATGAATCTTAATGAAAAGATTGATTTATTAGGCGGAACAGGATTTGCAACTAAACCTATACCTCGGTTAGGAATCCCAGAACTTCGAATGACAGATGGACCAGTTGGAGTTAGATGGAATCCATCAACCGCATTCCCTGCATCAATAGCGATGGCAGCTACCTGGGAACCAAATTTAATCAGCAAGATTGGAAGTGCAATTGCAAGAGAAGTTAAAGGTAAAGGTCGTCATGTAATTCTTGGTCCTTGTGTGAACATTGTTCGACTACCAACATGGGGAAGAAATTTTGAAACTTTTGGTGAAGACCCTTTTCTTACATCTCGAATGACAGTAGAATACATCAAAGGTGTTCAAAAAGAAGGAGTTGCTGCAACAGTAAAACATTTTGCAGCTAACAATCAAGAACACGAAAGAATGTTTGTTGATGTTATGGTAAGTGAACGAGCATTGAATGAAATTTATTTTCCAGCATTTAAATCTGCTGTAACAGAAGCTGATGTTCTTTGTGTAATGTGTGCGTACAACAAAGTTAATCAATATTTTGCAAGCGAGAACAATTATTTGCTTATTGAAAAACTCAAAAAAGAATGGGGTTTTAAAGGTTTAGTAATGAATGATTGGGGTGCTGTTCATTCTTCTATTCCAACTGCAAATGGCGGGCTAGACCTCGAAATGCCTTATGGAACTTTTTTGAATAAAGAAAATCTTTTGCCTGCAAATGAAAATGGTGAATTATCAATAGAAAAAATTGATGATAAAGTAAGAAGAATTCTAACTGTAATTTTTAAACTCGGTTTGTTCGATACACCTGAGTGGAAAGAAAATTTATCTTTAATTAATAGTCCAGAAAATCGTAAAGCAGCCTATGAAACCTCGCTTGCATCAATTGTTTTACTAAAGAACGAAAAAAATATTTTGCCGCTTAATAAAGATAAAATCAAATCAATTGCTGTTATAGGTCCTTCTGCTAAAATTGCAAGAACTGGCGGCGGCGGCAGTGCTTATGTAACACCGATTAATCCTGTATCTCCTCTTGATGCTTTGAAAAATAAATTACCAAAGAATATAAAAATTAATTTTGAACCCGGAGTTTTACTCGAAGGTGATACACAAGGAATTCCGTCAGAATTTTTGTTTACAGATGAAAGTCAAAAAACAAATGGATTGAATGCAGAATATTTTGATAATATTAATCTCTCAGGCGAACCAAAGGTAAAAAGAATTGATAAAAATATTTCTTTCAACTGGGCAGACGGCAAACCTGCCAACGAATTAGATGCCAATAATTTTTCAGTTAGATGGACTGTTATTTGAAAGCTCCTCAAAGCGGTGAGTTTATTATTAACACTGCAACAGATGATGGTGTTCGTCTCTGGTTTGATGATAATCTTATAATTAATGATTGGACCGACCACGGAGTAATGACTATCTCTCGAAAAATTAATTTAGAAAAAGGAAAATTCTACAAGATTAAAATGGAATATTATGAAAAAAGCGGCGAAGCTGTTGCGATTCTTGGCTGGCAGACTCCAGCAGATAACTTGTTGAATAAAGCAATTGAATTGGCTAAACAATCTGATGTTGCTTTATTATTTGTTGGAACTTCAGATAGAATTGAATCAGAAGGAATGGATAGAGCAGAGTTAAATCTGCCAAGCAATCAGGATGAATTAATTCAGAAAGTTGCTGAGGTTAATAAAAATACTGTAGTTGTTTTAACAACAGGGGCACCAGTTTTAGTTGATAATTGGATTGACAAAGTAAATGCTGTTCTTGAAATGTGGTTCAGTCGAAGCGAAGGAGGAAATGCCATCGTTGATGTATTGTTTGGGAATTACAATCCAAGTGGAAAATTACCAGTTACTTTTCCAAAAAGATGGGAAGATTGCTCGGCTTATGAAACTTATAGAAAATATCCAGCACGCACTTATTATGCAGATGATATTTATGTTGGCTATCGCCATTTTGATAAATATAATATTGAACCTATTTTCCCATTCGGATTTGGTTTATCATATACAACATTCGAATATTCCAACATCAATGTTGCTGATAAAGGAGATAAATACGAAGTGAGTATTGATTTGAAAAATACAGGTAATATGAAAGGAGCTGAAGTTGTTCAGCTTTATATAAGTCAAAAAAATCCCAAAGTTGATAGACCAGTCAAAGAATTAAAAGCATTCAAGAAAGTATATTTAAATCCTGGCGAAACTCAAAAAGTGATTTTGGAACTAAAGAAAGATTCACTTTCATATTATGATGAAGTTTCACACTCATGGATACTTGATAAAGACGATTATGAAATTTTAATTGGAAGTTCCTCGCGTGATATTAAATTAAAGAGTATAATTTCTTTATAATGTTGATGTAATGAAAAAAATGTAGAAAAAAATGTAGAACAGACTTTAGTCTGTTGTTATTATATCAGTTATTATTATAATTGTATTTAATTATCATTTTTTCAGAACAGAAAATGTAGAAGATGTAGAAATTGTAGAACAGACTTTAGTCTGTTATTCCCCGAGCTAAAGTTCAGAGTATTTTATTTAGTTGCATCTACTTTAGTTCGGGATAATCAATTAAAAAGAGATTAATATTAAGTGTGCTTATGAAATCTAAAACAATTACTTTGATTTTAATTATAACAATGTTTTTTACATTCTCTTGTAAGAAAGAAGGAAACACAATTACTGACCCGCCAGCTATTAATTCTCCCAAAAGTGTTGTTGAATTATATGGCAGATTACAAGTGAAAGGGAATAAAATTTTTGGCAAAGATGACAGTGTGGTTGTTCTAAGAGGAATGAGTTTGTTCTGGAGTCAATGGGGTGGACATTTTTATAACGAGAATGTAATTAAATGGTTAAGAGATGACTGGAAATGCACAATTGTTCGAGCAGCCATTGGAGTTGAAAGTGGAGGCTATTTAACTAATCCACAAACAGAAATGCAAAAAGCAGAAACCATAATTAATGCAGCAATTAAATACGGCATTTATGTTATTGTGGATTGGCACGACCATAATGCACAGAATCATTTGGAACAATCAAAAGAATTTTTCAAAACTATTGCACAAAAATATGGTGATAAGCCAAACATTATTTATGAAATATTTAATGAACCTCTTCAAGTATCGTGGACAAATGTTATAAAACCTTATGCAGAAGAAGTGATTAAAACAATTCGTCAATATGACCCGGACAATTTAATTGTTGTTGGAACTCCAACATGGTCGCAGGATGTAGATGTTGCTGCAAACTCTCCAATTCAAGATAATAATATTGCATACGCTCTGCATTTTTATTCAAGCACACATAGACAATTTTTAAGAAACAAAGCAACAACAGCATTGAATAAAGGAATCCCGCTTTTTGTAACAGAGTATGGAATAAGTGAAGCAAGTGGAAATGGAAATATTGATTTGAATGAAGCAAATATCTGGATGAATTTTATGGAAAGTAATAAGCTGAGCAATTGTAATTGGTCAATTATGGATAAAGCTGAAAGCTCTGCTGCATTAAAACCTGGGGCAAATACATCTGGAGGCTGGACAGAAAATGATTTAACACTTTCTGGTAAAACAATTAGGAATTATATATTTTCAAAAAATGCAGTCATATTTGAATTGCTGAATAATAAATAAACATTTATTAAGAACTATTTCTTAAGCAATTATTTCGCAGAAATAAAAATATTGTTGTAAGAATAATCATTTTGAATGAAGGTAAAATCTCTCATAAAAATTTGATTGATGTAAAGAGTAAAAAAATCATTTTGATTCTTCGGTCACCCCGCCTAAGGCGGGGTTTACTCAGAATGAAGTATTCATTGCAGTTATTCTGAGCGAAGCGAAGAATCTTATTAAAATGCAGAATTGAATTTTTGATTCCTTGGTTGCTTCTTTCAATCAAGATGATATATTCATCACATTTAACAAATAAAAATTATTTTAACATAAAATTCACTTGGGAAATATTATGGCTAAAAGAGAAATATTAATAATGCTTTTCTTACTCTCATTTACAGCTTATGCACAAAATTTCAGCGATGGATTTAATTTCTATCTGCCATCAAGTGATACTTCAACACAAAAATTTCTTCCTCAATTTCATATTCAAAAAATTAATGATAATGATTTTGTTTCTATTAATTCAGAAGGAAAGTTTTCTATTGCTGGAAAGAGAATTCGTTTCTGGGGAACCAACTTTGGCGCTGATAATGCTTTTCCGCCTAAAGATAAAGCTGGATTATTGGCAGGCAGACTTAGAAAATTTGGCTTTAATCTTGTTAGAATGCATCATCTCGATAATCCATGGTCGAAAAGAAGTCTTGTTGGAAAAAGTGATACTCGTTTAATTAATCCTGCTTATCTTGATACTCTCGAATTTATAATTGCAAAACTCAAAGAAAATGGAATTTATGTTAATATGAATCTTCATGTCTCAAGAACATTTCGAATTTTTGATGGAGTAGTTGATTATGATTCACTTCCTGAATTTGGAAAAGGAGTAAACTTTTTTGACCCATATATAAAAAGTTTGCACAAAGAATATGCACAACAGCTTCTAACACATGTAAATCCATATACAGGGAAAGCATTAGTAGATGACCCTGTTATGGCAATGGTAGAAATAACAAATGAAAATTCATTGTATCGATTCTGGAGAGATAATCAATTAAAACCAATCTCATCCGGCGGTGTTCTTCCATATTATTATTCAAAAATGCTTGATAGTCTTTGGAATGATTTTTTACTTAATAAATATCGAACAACACAAAATCTTCAAAGTGCATGGAATAAAGGGACGGTAGCTTTTGGTCAGAATGAACAAGTTAAAAACGGTGGCTTTGAAAATCCCAATCCAAGAAATTACTGGGCACTTGAGGAACACAATGGAGCTGATGCAGATACCCTGAGAGATAATTCAACTTCTTTTAAGGGGAATTACAGTTTTAAAGTTATTGTTAAAAAAGCAACTGGCACAGATTGGCATATTCAATTTAAAATGCCCTCTGCAATAATTATTAAAGATTCATCATATACATTTTCTTTTGCTGCACGCTCAGACTCGCCAAAAGAAATTAGTGTCAGTATTATGAATGATAATTCACCATGGAATTCTTACGGTGGGTATTCAATTAAATTAACAACAAACTGGCAAACATTTTCTTTCAGCATAAAAGCACCTATAAATAATATTGGCCATACAAGATTATCTTTTAGTCTTGGCAAAGAAACAGGAGCTTATTGGTTTGATGAGATTAGTTTTACAAAAGCCGGTGTTGCGGGATTGGAACAAAATGAATCTCTCGAATTAAGAAATGTTGCAAGAATCGATTATGCAAAATGTGTTCAATACACAAATCAAAGAGTTAAAGATATGTCGGAATTTTATATCAATCTTGAAAGAAATTATTTTAAGGAAATGATAAAATTTCTGAAGGATACACTGAGAGTAAAAGTGCCAATTGTTGGAACAAACTGGAATGTGGGTCCAGCAGATTTAGCAGCAATGTCTGATGCCGATTATGTTGATAATCATGCATATTGGGATCATCCCCAATTTCCTGCTGAACCATGGTCTTCAACAAACTGGCTGATTAATAATACTGCAATGGTTGAAGATAATAATGGCGGAATAATTCCAGCCTTGTTTGCTGGTGTTCCAATCAAAGGAAAACCATTTACAGTAAGTGAGTACAATCATCCATTTCCTAATCGATATCAGGTCGAATCAATTTTATTTAGCACAGGTTATGCTTCGTTTAATGATGCAGATGCATTTATGTATTTTGATTACAGCGAAGCATTTGAATGGGAAAAAGATTTTATTTCAGGTTACTTTGGAATAAACCGCAATTCTGTTTTAATGTCCTTCTTTCCAACAACAGCTTATGCTTTTAGAAATGAATTAATAAAACCATCTTCAAACCCAATTTATGTTAGTTACACTGCAGATACGTTATATTCACTTCCCAAAAATGATGCATCGGGATGGAACGGTCCTTCTTTTTATGACAGAAAAATTTCTTTAATTCATTCAGTTAAAACAGAAAATTATTTTGGAACAAATACAACCAATTTTAATCAACTGCCTCAAGTTTCTGGGAATTCATTCACAACAGATACAGAAGAAATTACATGGAATACAAATGATGGAACATTAACAATAGCTGCACCAAAACTAAATGGATTAACCGGCCATCTTTCTAAATTAAAAGGAAAAAGAATTGGTAATATTTATGTGATTGATGTTCTCTCATCAGATGATTTTGGTGCACTAACATGGTTGTCTTTAACAGATAATCCAGTTTCAAGTTCAAATAAATCTTTAATTACAATCGGCTCTAAAATTCAAAATACAGGAATGATCTGGAAAGGAACAACAACAGTTAATAATAATTGGGGACGTTCTCCAACTCAAATTTATCCACTAAAAATTAAACTCGATTTGATGATTTATGCAGATTCAATCAGAGTATTTCCGCTTGATAATAAGGGAAAAGAAATTTTATCACAATCATTTGTAATAAAACCTTTTCAAACAAATCATTTTTTGTTAGAAATAGACCAGTCAATTTATAAATCACTCTGGTTTGGAATTGAATGTTATGGTGATGGAGTTAAATCAGATATTGATGATTATGGCTCTCTGCCGACAGAGTATAAATTGGAGCAAAATTATCCAAATCCATTTAACGGAACTACAATTATAAAATATCAAGTTCCTGAAAATACAGTTGTTAAAATAAAACTTTATGATATTTTAGGAAGGGAAATTAAAACACTCGTTGATGAATATAAAACCCCAGGCTATTATCAGATTGCAATGAATTCTGAAAATATTTCAAGCGGTGTTTATTTCTGTACCTTTCAATCAAATAATTTTGCAGATGTAAAGAAAATTGTTCTTATAAAATAGTTATGATGATTGTTTATAATTATTGATTAAATGTTCCATTTTCAGATTATCTTTAATATTATTTGGTACCTAAGAAGATAAATTTAAAAATCTCATGCTGAACGAAGTGAAGCATCTTAAAATTATTTTATGAAAAAAAGTTATGAATATATTTTTAGTACTTTGAATTCCTTTTTGATATAACATTAAAGTGCATTTAATGAATCAGATAATAAATATGAAAACTAAAATTTATTTTTTATTCATCTTAACTTTTCTTATTACTTTAAAATCTTTTTACTCTCAGAATATTCGCCCAATACGAGATAATGTTGGATTCTGCTGGGATTCTGAAGAAATGAAAAATTTCATTCAATATCTTGATAGTATATATGAAGGAACAAAGCAAGATAAAGAAAATTTAATTGCTGCAATTTCTGTTCATGATGATTATTTGTATGCAGGAAAAGTTTATTATCCGCTCTTTAAGCTAATCAATGCAAAAGAAGTTATAATTTTTGGTGTAACACATGGAACAGTAAGAAAAGAAGTAAATCCGCCAACAGAAGTTTTGATTCTTGATAATTTTGACTCATGGAAAGGAATTTATAACGATGTAAAAATTTCTCCATTGAGAGAAATAATTAAATTGAAACTCGATAAAAAATATTTTATGGTTAATAACAAAGCTCACGAAGTTGAACATTCAATCGAAGCATTAATTCCATTTTTACAATTTTATAATCCGAATGTTAAGATTACTCCAATTATGGTTACTCAGATGTCAGTAGGAAAAATGGAAGAAATTTCTCTGCAGCTTTCAAAAATTATTACTGATTACATCAAAACAAATAAATTGAAATTGGGTAAAGACATATTTATACTTATTTCCAATGATGCAAATCATTACGGAGAAGATTTCAACAATTCACCTTATGGTTTGGACTTGAACGCACATCAAAAAGGAATTGAAAATGACCAGCGGATTATAAATGAATATTTAATTGGAATTGTTGAGCCTGAGAGAATAAAAAATCTTGCTAAAGAGATTTTGCCTGATGAAACTAATCTAAAAATTATTCCTCTTTGGTGTGGAAGATATCCAATTATTTTTGGACTTTTTACATTAAATAAAATTGCAAATAATCTTGGAATTAAAAATATTGAAGGAAAGCTGATAAAATATTCAGATACATTTACAGAAAAAGTTTTACCATTTAGAAAATCATCTATGGGATTAACAGCGCCTTTTTCACTCAAACATTGGGTTGGATTTTTCACACTTGGATTTTATATAAAATAATTTCAGATAAAAAATGAATTTGAATCCTTGGCTTGAAATTCCTTCATCTGATTATGAAAATCACATGTCTGCTTCTAATGTTGGACAACTTCAAGTACTCAACAAAATTATTAAAGATGTTTTAGATGAATTTAATCCCAAATCAATTTGTATATTGGGCTGCACAACAGGCAATGGCTTTGAACATTTAATTAATCGTGACATAAATGAAATTGTCGGAATCGATATTAATAAAAATTATTTAGAAGAATGTTACAAACGATTTCATCATTTTTTGCCGCAGCTTAAATTAATTTGTGCCGATTTGAATGATATTGATTTGCATAGCAATAAATTTGATTTAATTCACGCTGCATTAATTTTTGAATATGTTCATGTTAAAAAAGTTCTAAACAAAATAAAAAAGTGGCTGAAGCATCAAGGTATTTTATGCGCAGTTTTTCAACTTCCGAGTGAAAATGCAGCTCCAGTTTCCGAGACACCTTATGTTTCATTAAAATCATTAAGTTCAATTATGACACTGTTTGATAAAGCTGAAATAGAAAGAATGATTAAAGAAAAATTTTTATTAATCAATTCTTACAATGTCAACCTTCCTCAAAATAAAAAATTCTTTGTTGTATACTGCAAAAAGAAAAATGAATGTGTGGATGAAATCGATTAAAAATTTCTATATACTATTTCTAAGTTTTGTATTTCTTATGTGGTTAATAATTAGAACGCAGAAAATCTCAAATTGAGCAGATTTGCTCAGAAATAAAAATATGCGTAATGCTCACTTTTAAAATCTTGATAAACTTGCTCTCTTACAGCAAATCTTTGAAATTGTTATGCACTTTAAAACTAACTATGATTTGTAAGATTGTTATTGTTCTTCTGTTTTCTTTTCTTCTATTACAATTTTCTTTTTGTTTTTGCTGTTTATAATAAGTGTTACAATTAGAGCAATGATTATTAATCCACCAACAACATAAACCCAGTTAAATTTAGAGGGAGGAGAAATTTTTTCTTTCCATAAAGCTATATGAGCTTCAATTGAGTCTTTATCTGCTTCTGTCATCATATTGTTTTCAATTAAAATTGGTATCCATACAGGCTGAACAGTTTTGAAATAAACACTGTCAGTAAAAGTATAATATGTGTTTAGTGATTCGTCTTTACTTTTTACACCAAGATTTTTGATTTCATCATCAATGAAAGAATAAATACTGTTAACAAATTGTTCTCCGCTTCTGAATGGCAAAACAGCCAAATTTTTTTCTCTAAACAATTGATTAACCTGCGTCCATATTTCATCATTTATTCTTGAATTCCATTCGAAAAACATTCCATCAATGTTTGCAATTTCTGCTGCTTTATCCTGCTTTGTTAAATATACATCGCTGAGTTTAGGACCAATCTGTTTCCACAATTTATTAAAGTCCTGATATTGCTTTTTCATTTCACTTAAGTCTTTAGGTGTAAGTTGAGTTACTTTCATGTATTGGATGTTATCAACAATAGTTCTTTCAATGTTATAAAATAAATTACGGCTGTCGATTCTTGTAATGATTGCTTGTTTTTCTGCTTCGTTTAATGTTGCTGGAGTTTTCAAGAATTCTGTTAATAAACTATCAATAATGTCTCTTACAAGCATATCTCTTTGCTGAATATTAGCTTTTAATTGAGCAATCAATCTTTGAAGCGAAGCAATTGTAGCTGCATCTTTTTTAACCTGAAGATTAAGTGCTTTTATCTGTGCAATTAAATCCTGATTCTTTTCACTTAATTCTGTAACCTGAGATTTTAATGTTCCGATCTCAGTTTTTAATTCTGTTATTTGAGTGAAATCACCTTTACGGATTTCAAGTGCTCGCTCAAGTTTTGCAAATGCCGATTCAAAATTTTCTGGATAAAGAACTTTATCGAGCAATTCTTTATCCTGAAGATATTCATTTTTGAATTTAGCAATATTTTCGGCAATCAAATTACATTCTTCCAAACTCGAAGCATCCTTGATTGCGTCTTCATAAATTTTATATTGCTTTCTAAATGTTTGAGTTTTTTCATAATCTGATTGTGCAAATGCAATCGAACATACTGTAAAAAATAAAATTGAATAGAGTAAATATTTTGTATTCATAATCTTACCTCACAATACCTTTTTGATTCAAAAGATATTTTTTTGAGCCATCAATTAATTCAATATTCGGTGCTTTCTGATTAAAAGCAGGTTGTATGAGCTCTTCACTTTCTGATATGTTAATTTTATTGACTAATTTCATTCCGCCTTCTACAGGAATTAATACATAAACATTTTTGAATTTAGATGCTGTTATAAAATAATATCCAGCTTGATTACGAATAATTCTAATTTCTTTCCCTAAAGCAAGATTTGAATCCTTAAATTCTTCATAAAATATTGGTTTAACATTTACAGAAAATGTATAACGGTCTTCTTTTATAAAACCTTTTTCATCTACCTTGATTGCATTTTCAATGGGCCAGGAAAAATCTGCGGGCTTTAATATAACTGCTGCACATCCTGAAATAAAAATTAGAATTAGGATTACCATACAATACTTTGACACTCTCATTTTTACCTCCGCAAAAAATTTGCAAATGAAACTTAATGATTTGGCAAATTATTTAGAAGAAAATTATTTGTGTAATGCTCAAATTAATGAACTTTGTTTTGCATAATTTTGTATTGTAAGTAAAATTATTGACAAAAATTAATTATGGAAGAAGCAATCTCTATCAAATACAGGCAGAATTTATATAAATATGCCTTTATTCTTGCATATATAACTATTGGCTATAACATTCTTGAAGGACTGGTTTCGATTTTTTTCGGTTTAGAAGATGAAACCTTATCTCTCTTTGGCTTTGGAGTAGATTCTTTTGTGGAAGTGATTTCTGGTGTTGGAATACTTCATATGCTTATTAGAATTAAAAACAATAACAGCGAAACAAGAGATGCATTCGAAAATACTGCACTCAAAATTACAGGAACTTCATTTTATTTGCTTACAATTGGATTGGTAATTACAGCAGTTTATAACTTGTTTACTGGACATAAACCCGATACAACCTTCTGGGGAATTGTTATTTCTTTGATATCTATTGTTGCAATGTCGTTTTTAATTTTTTATAAAATGAAAGTAGGAAAGCTGCTTCAATCGGATGCAATTATTGCTGATGCAAACTGCACAAAAACATGTTTATATTTATCAATTGTTTTGCTTATTTCAAGTGCAGGATATGAAATCACAAATATTGGCGGTTTGGATTCAATAGGAGCTTTAGCCATAGCCTGGTTTTCCTATAAAGAAGGAAAAGAAGCATTTGAAAAAGTTAAAACAGGAAAAAACTGCAGCTGCGAACATTAATTTCTCTCAATCAAAAATCTTTTCAAGATTTTGATATTTTGTATGAACTTCTTCAACTGCATCAATGATGTTTTTCTTGACATTTCCTTTCTTTACAACTGTATATAATTTTTTGATAGATTTATTTAATTCGTCTCTGTACTTGTTGAATTCTTCTTTTTTGTTTTCAAGTCGTGCAGGCAGTTTTGCTTTCATTAAGTCTTTCATTTTTGTTTTTAAGATTTCTACAGACTTTTTGATTTTATCGTAATCATAATTCGGAATGTAATGATGATAAAGCATATATAATTCTTGATGAAAAGAATCTAATTCTTTAATTGCCGGCTTAATTAACCTAACAAGATATTCATATTGAGAATGAAGCTGCTCGGCAGCTTTAAGAACTGCTGCAGTATCATTTTTGACAAGTGCAGCTCTATATCTTTCGATAATAGCATCAAGCTTTCTTACACCTTCATCCCATTTTTCTTTTTTATCTCTTAAAATTCCCGGCAGTTCTGCGAATCTTATTTTTTCAAAACCTTCATCAATCGGGCGCATTAATGACTTCATCATTTTAACATCTTTTTGTGGCCATGCTGTATGCCACAGTTGATAAATTACATCATGGAATTCAGTTAATTCCTTTACTTCTGCTTTTGTCTCATCATTAATATTTTCCTGTGCGAGTAATGAAAGAGTTGAAACTAATAATAAAACGAGAATTTTTTTCATATTATTTGCCTCATTATTTTTTTGCAAAATTAAGATTTATTAAAATGAAAAAGAAAGTTTTATGTTCAGCTTATTCATAAAGTTTCATTTATTTAATTAAGATTAATATGGTTATTGTTGATTTTCTAATATTATTCTATTTTAATATCAAAAATTACTAAGGGCTGATGATGATTAAAAAGTTTTTATTGTTTTTGTTGGCAGCATCTTCACTTTTATTTTATAGTTGTGATAAAGGAATTGAACCCGAACCAGAAAAACCTTCAGGTCCATCAGGATTTTCCGGCAAAATTACTTTTATTGGTAAATGGCCCGATGGTGTAAAAAGAACTCATCTTGTTGTATTTAAGAACCCAATTTCGAAAAGTGAAGATTTTTTCCCGCCAAACCTTTCTTTTGTTTCTGATTCAATACCATACAATTCAAGTGAATTTTATTATAATTCAATCGAAAATAATTTTTTGCCAATACTTCAACTTGGCGAAGGAGAATACTCTTATGTTGTAGTTGCTCAATCTAAAACTCCTGAAATTTCACTTGATAGAAAAGACTGGTTTGTAGTGGGTGTTTATTGCATCAATGGAGACCAAACAAAGCCTGCAAAGCTAATTATTCAAGCAGGCAGAATTACAACAAATGTTAACATTGTTGTTGATTTTAATAATCCACCGCCTCAGCCGCCAATGTAATAATTGATGAGGAGAAATGATATGAAAAAGTTATTTGTGATTTTTATAATTCTATTTTCTAATATTTATGCGCAAAGCGGCTCAATAAGAGGAAGAGTAATAAATGAAACTGCTCAGCCTGTAATTGGTGCAAATGTTGTTGTTGAAGGAACATTCTATGGTGATGCTGCTGATGAAAATGGATTCTTTGAAATAAAAAATATTCCTTATGGAAATTATATCTTAATTGTTTCAGCTATTGGTTATGAGAGAAGAAATATAAAAATAAATTTCAATCAAAATTTTAAACCAATCACTATTATATTAAAAACTTCTGTAATTGAAACTCAGCAGGTTATAGTAACTGCAGGGAAATATGAACAGAAAAAAGAAGACCTAACTGTGAGTACGACCGTAATTCAGCCAGAAATAATTAATAGAAAAAATTATAAAACATTCGATGAGCTGCTAAGAGATATTCCCGGTATTCAGATGAATCTTGAACAGGTAAGCATCCGCGGTTCAAGCGGTTATAGTAAAGGTGTAGGAGCGAGAGTTTTAGCAGCAATTAACGGAATACCATTTTATTCGGGGGATAATGGTGATGTTGTGTGGGAAATGATTCCAATATCTGATATCGAAAGAGTTGAAATAATAAAAGGTCCTGCAAGTTCTTTGTACGGAACATCAGCCATTGGAGGAGTAATAAATATAATTACAAGACCAGCAGTAAAATCTCCCATCACAAATATAAATTCATACTATGGATTATACGATAAACCTGCTTATGAAACATGGAGATGGAATAAAAATTACAGAAGTTTTTATGGGTTGGAAATAACACATTCGAATTCGTATAAAAATTTAGGTTACACAATTTCACTAAAAAAATTTGATGACCTCAGTTACAAGCGCGATAACTTCAGCAAAAAATATTTTGGATATCTTAAAGTGAATTATAAAAACTCATATAACAGTGATATAACTTTTTTTGCAGATTATTTGAATATGAACCGCGGTAATTTTTTATACTGGAAAGATTCGCGCCATGCACTCGTGCCTAAAGATGAAGATACGAATAAAACTGTAAGATCAAACAGAATTTTTACAGGATTAATTTATCACAACAAGTTTAATGAAAATCTTACTGGCGATTTTAAGCTGAGCTACTATCATACAAGATTTGATGGTTATGGGATTGAAGTTACAACATCTGATGCAAATTTATTCCGCAGCGAAGCTTTGATTAATTACAATCTTTCTAAACAATTTCTGATTACAACAGGTTTAGAAGCTTCAGGTTCGAATGTTAAATCAAATATTTTTTCTAATACTAAATTTCTGGGATTCGCTTCTTACTTTCAAACGGAATTCAGAGGAATAAAAAATTTAATTGCTACTCTGGGAATTCGTTATGATTATATAAAACTATTTCCTTCCAGCGACAAAGATACAATTGGCGGAAAAAATGCAATAACTCCACGTGCAGGGTTGAATTATAAACTAAATTCCAATTTAATATTAAGAGCTTCTATCGGAACAGGATTCAGAGCACCAACTCCTGCAGAAGTATTTACAACTGCTGGTGTTGGTGGTGGAATTGATGTCAAAGAAAATCCAAACTTAAAATCAGAAACAAGTTTTTCACTTGAAGCCGGTGCAATTTATCAATACAACAATAATCTAAATTTTGATATTGCATTTTACAGAACAGAATACAATAATTTTATCGAACCCAATTTGACTAAAGAGGGAAAAATTCAATTTATAAATCTGAGTAAAGCCAGAATATTAGGTTTGGAAATTATAAGCGACTGGAATGTTGTTCCATCAATTTTAAAATTAATGATTGGTTATAATTATATGTGGGCAAGAGATATTCAAAAAAATAAAGCAATGAAATACCGTCCACGAAATACTTTTAATGCTCAATTAAATTTTAGTCCAATACCTTTTGAATTTGGTGTTGATTTCAGATATGCAAGCAAAGTAGAAGAAATTGATTATGAAATAACACAGCCTCCTTTAGCACTTGTGATTGATGGTGATAAAAGAGTCCCAGTATATGTTACAGATGTTACAGTTGGATATAATTTTTTCATTATGAATAAGCCATCAAAAATTTATTTGAACGCAAAAAATATTTTTAATTATTACTATGTTGAATTTATTGGAAATCTTGCACCATTAAGAAATATTTCTGTTAATTTGCAAATGTATCTGTAAATTTATTTTTCAGAGGTTGAAACATGAATTTTGAATTAGGAAATTCTATTCCAGCATCAATCACAATTTGTGATACTGAAGGAATAATTATTTATATGAATGACAGAGCAGCAAAAATGTTTGAAGGTAAAGGAGGTTATGATTTAATAGGAAAAAATTTATATGACTGCCACAATGAAAAATCAAAAATTATAATTAGAGAACTAATTGAAAAGAAAAAAGAAAATATTTATTCGATTGATAAAGAAGGAAAGAAAAAAATTATTATTCAATCTCCATGGTATGAAAATGATGAAATGAAAGGATTAATTGAATTAGTGATTGAATTGCCAGATAATATTCCACATTATGTGAGATAAATTTTGTACCCCCGGCGGGAGTCGAACCCACATTACAAGCTCCGGAGGCTTGTGTTCTATCCATTGAACTACGGGGGCTTAATTATAAATACATATAAAATTATATTCACAATAAAAATAAAAAATATTTTGGTATAAATTTTTTAGCAGTATTTGTAAAAAATAAAAGATAAAATTAATTGGTATATTGACTTTTAGAAGATTTTACTAATTTATCGGTGAGAATATTTAGTTAAGGAGAAAAAAAAAGTGTCTTACAAAATGAAAAAAGCTGTTGATGAAATTATAACATCATTAAAAAAACTGCCTGAACCGGGAAAGAAGACTGGTTCTTTTTGGAATTTTATGAAAAGCCAATTGTACGAAGAAACTCAATGGGACCCCGAGCATATTAAAATTATTGAAGGAGAAATTGATAATTATTTAAGCAAACTCGATAAAAAATCGCTTACAGAAATGTGGAAAGAAACACCCACCGGCAGCGAAAAATTTGATATAACTTCTAAACCTGATATCAAAGAAATGAAAGCCGATATTACAGATGATTTAATTGGCAGAGTAATGGATAGAATGGATGAAAAATATTCATCACGAGATTCATTTTTCATGGAACAGGAAGAACCTGCTTATTCAAATAAAAAAAATAAAAGTGAAGATGATGATGTTGATGAGGATATAGAAGAACCGGAAGATTTCACAGAAGAAGATTTTGGATTTGATGATGATATTTTTAATGAAAATAGCGAAGATGATGACTACGATTATTAAAAAATCTTTTCTTTTAGTTTTGGTTTTATCATTATCATCATATTCACAAGAAAAAATAATTTTAAATACATCAAAAAATTTTTTTCACTACGGGGAAACTGAATTTAACTTGAATGATGTTTTTTTATTTCAGCGTATAGACAGAATAAAATCAAATGAATTCTTTTTTGATTCATCAACTGTCTGGCTGCAAACAAAATATTTAATCGACAACTTTAATGAGGGCAGAACTAATTTTGAAAATTATTCTGAAATGATGACTTCTCCATTGCTTGCAAAATATTATGAATCCCAGAATTATGCTCCGCTTAAAACAATTCTTCAATCAGTGCAAATTGGGGCAATTGGTTACCTTGCATATCTTCACTTAAAAAAATATGGTTTCTTGAAAAAGAAATAATATTTTAATGTAACTCTCTGAGGGTTAGATAAGTCTAAATCGTTGCAAATAAATAGGAGAAGTAAAATGCAAAGAATGTTAATTCTCTTTTTAATTCTGGTTTTCTATTCGATTAATTATTCACAGGATTTTTCTTTTGATGAAGACACAACAGATGTTGAATGCTCGTATTCAAGTCTGGATATTGGAATTAACTCTACAGGAATTAGTTTTGGAAATTCAGAATGTTGGAACGGAATAAGAATTAATATTACAGATTGTGAAGTAAAAAATGTAAATGGAATTAATATTACTTTGTGGAAACCTGAAAAAAATCCAGCATCAACTATTAATGGAATTGCATTAGGAATTGCACCTGCAGCAAAAAATATTAATGGTTTATCATTTGGACTCGCAGCATTATTAGGGAAGAAAAATCTAAGAGGAATTAATATTGGAACAATTGCTACTGTGGGTGGAAATATTAAAGGATTAAATTTTGGCGGACTTGCTCTTGTATCAAGGGATAATATTGCAGGAATCAATTTTGGCGGATTTGCAACTGTTGCTAAAGGTAATATTTCCGGAATTAACTTTGGTGGTTTTGCTCTTGTAAGCAATAAAAATATTAATGGATTAAATATTGGCGGACTTGCCCTGGTTTCGAAAGGTAATATCAATGGAATTAATTTTGGCGGTCTTGCTCTTGTATCAAAAGGTAATGTTTGCGGGATAAATATTGGTTGCCTTGCCGTTGTTTCAAAAGAAGGAATTAAAGGAATTAATGTTGGAGGTTTAGCTTTAGTAAGCAAAGGTGATATTTTTGGATTGAACCAATCAATTATTGCAACATTTTCTAAAGGAACAATTAAGGGAATTAATTTTTCTGGCTATAAAATGGAAGCAGATGAATTTTACGGATTAAATGTTACACCAGGCTGGATCGAAGTTGGTAACCTTTATGGAATATCAATAGCATCTTTTCATAAAATTGAAGGAACTCAAAAAGGATTAGTAATTGGTATTTTGAATATTGCAGAAGAATTGAAAGGCATTCAGCTTGGATTAATTAATATTGCAAGAAATAACAGCGGGATATCAAAAGTGCTTCCTTTAATTAATTTTCATTTTTAATAAAAACTAGGAAGGAACACGGGTATCAATCAATTGAAAATTTTATTCTTGTTTATATGATTTATCCGTGTTCCCTAAAATTTTATTTTCTCGTATAACAGCATCAAACATTTTCGAATCTTTGCTATCAGTAGTTGAATTCATTTTGTTTGTTGTCATCAATAATTCTAATGCATAATTCAATTAATATTAATAAAAATAAATGCAAGTTATATTGTATTGTATTCAAATTCTCTCATCTGCATCAATGTGCTTAATCCGGAAGCAAAAAATATAATGATTAGAGCTATCCAGATTAAGGTTAAAATTATGCCGATGATTATTAAGATTTTTGTAATTCGAAAAAATTTCCCCTGCAGTTCAAATCCCATTCTAAGTGCAGCAGCTTCGTTTGTTGCTTTAAAGATTGCAAATTGGTCTGCAGCTTCTCGTATTCTCAGTCCAATGATTATAATTGGAACACCAATTAAAGCACCAATAATTGATAAGCAAGTGATGGCACCATAAATAATTGTAAACATTCCAACAAAACGCATGTCTCTTATCATCTTATCAAAAATCATTTGGAATGGTGTAAGTGGTTTAACTTCTCCTGATTGAGATTCAAGATTAATTTCTTCAAATTGTTCCATTAGATTTCTCCCTTGTTTGTCAAATTTTATATAGCGGATTTAATTGGTCGATGTTAGAAATGCTTACATTCAAATCTTTCAATAATCCATTTTCAATGCTGTATATCCAGCCATGAACTGTAAGTTCCTTTTTTGCCTTCCATGCATTTTGAACTATTGTAGTGTTGCAAACATTTGCTACTTGCTCAATGACATTTAATTCACATAGTAAATTTAGTTTATTATTTTCATCAATTATATTGCTGAATTTATCTTGATGAAATCGATATACATCTTTAATGTGTCTCAGCCAGTTATCAATTAATCCGTGCTCTTTATTTTCGAGTGCAGCTTTAACTCCACCGCAGCCATAATGTCCACAAACAATGATATGTTTTACTTCAAGAACTTCAACTGCATACTGAATTACTGAGAGACAATTTAAGTCTGTGTGCACTACTACATTTGCAATATTGCGGTGAACAAAAATTTCTCCTGGTAATAAATCCACAATTTGATTTGCAGGGACTCGACTATCTGAACATCCAATCCATAAATATTCTGGCTTTTGTTGTTTTGAAAGTTTATTGAAAAAATCCGGGTCTGATTTTTTAATGTTTTCTGCCCAATTGCGGTTTCTTACAAATAAATGTTCAAGTTTAGTCATAAAACCTCCTTTATTATTTAAATAGGTAGAGTATAGAAAGCATTTAATTATAAAATGCAGCAGATAAATAACCTACAACTTCAGAATTATCACCGGATACATCACCGGAATCGGAACGATGAAGAACTTTTGATTTTCTTTTTTGAATTAAATCTGCTGTTCTCATTAGAGCAACAATTGCACCGCCGCCGCAAGCTTCGCATCTGTTATTTTCAAGGTCTCTTTGTAATCCCTCATAATCAAAATTTTGTATGTGTTTTTCAACTATTGAATCTAATTCGTCAGCTGTTCGTTTTGAATAGTAATGAGATAAATCTGAACTAGCTACAATTAATGTTTGGTCATCTACAACTTTAGAAAGTTTTTCTGCAAGTTCATAGACAAAAATGCGGTTTTGATCGCCCATAACAATTGGGACAATTTTAAAATCCTTAAGCACCATTTGAAGAAATGGAATTTGAACTTCAACAGCATGTTCAGAGCGGTGTCCTTTAATTCCTTCAAAAATTATTTTACTGCTGCTTGTTAATTCAGAAGAAACTGTTTTATCAATTTCAACTTCTCCAAGCGGTGTTTTGTAAGCATCTCCGTTATATATTGAAATTCCTGCAAAATATTCTCTATGACTTGGAGAGATAATTATTACAGTTTTATAATCTTTATTCTTTACTGCATTGTATGCATAGGCTGCAGTTTTTCCTGAATAAATATATCCAGCATGAGGTGAAATTATTCCTGTAATATTTTCTATATTTTCTGATGGCTTGGATGTATCGAGAAGAATTTGAATCTCTTCTTTTAATTTAGAAGGAGATGAAGGATAAAACATACCGGCAACAGATGGTTCTCGTACTTGTTTCATTTTTCCTCCAATTCTTTCTCGTTGAATACAAGAGCAGTAAAGCCGCTTAATTTTAATTGTTTTGTTCTCCAGTATCCAGCAGGAAATCCTGTTTTTTGACAGATGGCATCGAGAAATTGTTCTTTGTTCATATTGTGTTCAACTGGAACCTGAGGCAATAGTAAACCGCGCCTTCCTTTTTCTTCGAGTATTAAACCATGTTTACCAACAATAATTTCATCATAACTGTTCAATTGGAATGGTTCTGATAGAATAGATATTTCAATTTCAATGTCATCAAGTTCAGATTGCCGCACAGGCGGAAATCTTGGGTCGTTTAATGCAGCACTTACTGCAGCATCACAAACAGTTTCGTAAAGCGGTTTATCGGAAATGATATAACCAATACAACCGCGCAACCTTCCAAATTCTGTTAATGTAACAAAAGCACCTGAGTGCGATTTTAACGAAGGATATTTTTCATAATCGGGTTTTGGAATTTCTTCGCCTGTAAAAATTGAATTAATTGCCGTGCGAGCTGCTTGAAGAAGAATTTTTTTTTCTTCTAATGATAATTCCATTTTTTTATTCCAGTTTATAAATAATCAACCCATTTTTTTCTTTTAATAAAATTAAAAAATTTTTATACATAAAAAATGAATCGGTCATAAACGATTTTGTATTTTCACTCAGAATAACAGAAATTTTTGTTGAATTATCGTGCATATCAACTGCAGCAAAGATGTTCCTAAGATTTCCCGCTTGATTTTGGGTATGATAACTCAGTAGAAGCAGATTGTTGTAAATACCGTATTCAATTTCTCCAATTAGAATTATTTTAGAAAAATAATTATTAATAAACTTCGAAATAAATTGGTCTTCGCTTAAATAAACTTGAGGGAAAATATATTGACTGTAATCTTTCAGATTTTCTGATTCTCTTCTAAGTGAGTTTATTTTCAAATAATCAGTTCCAAAATCTTCAACAATAATTCCATCAAAATAACTTAGAGCAGAGAAATATCGTTCTTCAAATCCCTGTTTGTATGCAAATATTTTATCGTCGTAAGCAAAGAGGAAACTAAGTTCACTGTTTGTCCACAAAATTTTTTGTGAGTTAATATCAAAAGCAATTATTTCTTTGTGGTTCGGTAAATCAGGTTTTGGAAATTTATGAAAGTAGATAATTTCTTTATAAATAGTTTCTATCCCCACATAAAATTTTTCATCAAGCTGATAATCAGAAAACAGGAATTTCTTTTTATTCATATCAAAGCAATCGAAGAAAGCTTCTTTTGTTTGTGGATTGCGGGTTTCTATTACTAATTTATCTTCATCAGAAATTAATAGTCTCCAGATTTGATTTTTAAAATCCTGCGAAAAATATTTTTTTATTTTCATTTTAATTCCTTCGAATTAATTACAATGGTTGAAATCTTGCAGTAAAATGCCTGAGCATTGGTGCCTCATAAATAATTTTATAACCTTTTAATTCATTTCTTTTCTTAAATACTTCAGTTACAACTTCTGCCACATAATCGATATGACTTTGAGTATAAACTCTTCTTGGAATTGCAAGACGAACAAGTTCCATCAGGGCTGGAATTAATTTACCAGTTTGTTTATCATATTTGCCAAACATTACGGAACCAATTTCAGTTGTTCTTAAACCTCCTTCAATATAAAGTTCACATACGATTGATTGTCCTGGATATTGTTCCGGCGGAATATGAGGAATAAATCTTTTGGCATCAAGATAGATTGCATGACCACCCGGAGGTTCAATTATCGGAATTCCTTCATTCAATAATTTTTCTCCAAGGTATTCAATGCTTCTAATTCTATATTGAAGATAATGTTCATCTACAACTTCTTCTAAACCTTGAGCAATTGCTTCTAAATCTCTGCCTGCTAATCCTCCGTATGTTGGAAAACCTTCAGTTACAATGAGAAGATTGCGGCATTTCATTGCTAAGTCCTCATCATTAAGAGAAAGCCAACCGCCAATATTTACAAGTGCATCTTTTTTTGCACTCATAGTAGAACCATCAACATACGAAAACATTTCTTGAACAATTTCAATAACTGATTTGTCTTTATAACCCTCTTCTCTTAATTTTATGAAGTAGGCATTTTCAGCAAAGCGGCAAGCATCGAAGAAAAATGGGATGTTGTATTTATTGCATATATTTCTTACTTCTTTGATGTTTTGCATTGATACCGGTTGACCGCCGCCTGAATTATTTGTAATGGTTAGCATAATGAGCGGGATATTTTCTTTCCCAATTTTATTAATAAATTCTTCGAGTGCATTAACATCGATGTTTCCTTTAAATGGAGCCCGTATTTCTGGATGTTTTCCTTCTTCGCACAACAAATCAACAGCTTCTGCACCTGTAAATTCAATATTAGCTCTTGTTGTGTCAAAGAAAGTATTGCTGACAAAATATTTTCCTTTACCGCCAAGAATAGAAAATAAAATTTTTTCAGCTGCTCTTCCTTGATGAGTAGGAATAATAAACTTGTGATTTGTAATTTTTTTAACTGCAGCTTCAAATCGAAAAAAACTTTTTGCACCGGCGTATGATTCATCGCCTTTCATTATTCCGCTCCATTGCTCTGAACTCATTGCTGATGTACCGCTGTCTGTAAGTAAATCAATTATCACATCATCTGAATGAATTAAAAAAGGATTATATCCTGCATCCTGCAATATTTTTATTCTTTCTTCTCTTGTGGTAAATCTAATTGGTTCAACAGATTTGATTTTGAAAGGCTCAATTATGGTTTTCATATTTCACCTGATAAATAATTAAAAAGAACTTAATAACATTATGTGATTAATCAACCAACTTAAATTACAAATATTTTTTTCACAAAAAGAGATTTATCTTAGAATTTTTTTAGCTCTTTCGGTTCTATTACTTTTTCAATGTATCTATTAACCTTTGCAATTAATTTATTATTTTATCAATCGTTCAAAAATTGATTTTGTCCGAACTATAATTATAGGAATCCAAAATTGTCTTTCGAGTTATGAAAAAAATCTTATTTGTTTTTGTATTTATCAATTTAATTGCTAATGATATTTTTTCACAAAGTGATTATGCTTCTTTAAGCGGATTTGTTTATGATTCTTCTACTGGCGAAGCTTTAATAGGAGCTAATGTATATCTCAAAGGAGTAAATTTAGGAACGAGCACAAATTTGAGCGGCTACTATGTTATTCCTCGAATTACTCCCGGGAATTATGAATTGATAGTAAGTTATGTGGGTTATAAAACTCATAATCAAAAAATAATATTCAATGCCAATGAATCAAGAAGACTGGATATAAAATTAATTCCAACAGCAATCTTAAGCGAAGAAGTTATTGTATCTGCAGATTCAATGAATATTGTTGATAAATTATATAACAAGCCTGTTTCAAAAATTGAAATTACACCTGTTCAAATAAGTAAAGTGCCGCAGGTAGTAGAAGCAGATTTACTAAGAACACTTCAAAGTCTGCCAGGTATTGTGCCGGTATCAGATTTTTCATCAGCAATTTATGTAAGAGGAGGAACCCCCGACCAAAATCTTTTTCTTTTGGATGGAACCGATGTTTATAATCCTGAGCATGCTTTTGGATTGTTTTCAACTTTTAACACAGATGCAATTAAAAAAGTGGAAGTTTACAAAGGTGGATTTGGAGCAGAATATGGCGGCAGATTGTCATCTGTTATTAACATAACAAATAACGATGGTAACAGAAATAATTTTGAAGGTAAAGTTTCTTTGAGTTTATTAACATTAAATACAACTTTGCAAACACCGCTTGGAAAATTTGGTTCACTTTCTGGTTCTTTAAGACGAACTTACCTTGACCAAACAGTAGCAAAAATTTTTGATGATATTCCTGATTACTATTTTTTAGATGGAAACCTGAAAGCATTTTTTGATATTGACAAATCGAACAAATTAAGCGTAAGTTTTTATGGAGGCGTTGATAATCTCAACTTTGTTTTTGATAAAAATCGTTCGGAATCTTTTGGATTTAATTACAAATGGGGGAATAGAACAAGCAGCATTAATTGGAGAACAATAATTACTCCAAAACTTTTTGGAAATTTCTGGTTAACATACAGTCAGTTCTTTTCTAATTTTGATTTTAATGAAGCTGAATTTAATGAACAAAATCATATTGACGATATAACTTTAAAGGGAGCACTTGAGTATTTTCATAATGATAAACTTAATTTCAAATTTGGTTTTGAATTAAAAAATGCTTCTGGATTTTTTAAAGAAGCTATATTCCGAAATAAAATTGATGTATCAAGACATCCCAAACTTTATTCATTTTATGTAACCAACAGCTGGAGTCCAACCCCGCTTTTAAATCTTGAAACCGGATTGAGATATGACCATTATATTTCAACAAAAAATTATAACAGCTTTGACCCCAGATTTTCTATTAAATATCGAATTGACACAAAAAGCAATGTTAAATTCTCAACCGGTTTGTATCATCAATATGCACACAGAATACCAAGAGTTTTTATGACAAGTATCTGGACAAGTGCAGATGAATATATTAAAGGGTCAAATGCATTACATTACATTATCAGTTATCAGAGAGAAATTTTCGGAAAAGCAGAATTAGAAATAGAAGCTTACTATAAAGCATATCATAATATCTATTCACTCAATCCCAATTTAAATGTTGATATTGAACCAATTGGTTATACACAAGATAATTATCCAATCTATGGTTCACAAAAAAATATATTTTTTAGAGGTGATGGAAATTCTTATGGGATTGAATTTCTGATTAGAAAAGATGTTGGAGCTTTAACAGGATGGTTGGCTTATTCTTTTTCTAAAACAAAATATAAAGTTGATAATACGAATAAAGGCAATCCATTTCCTCCAAGACATGATAGAACCCATGCTATAAATTTTGTTGCAAATGTTAATGTTAATGATTTATTAAATGAAATTAATGGAACATCGGATAATTCAAATAAAAAATGGCTGATTGGATTTAACTTCACATATTTTTCAGGACAGCCAATCACTCTGCCGTCATCAATTTACATTGCTAATCCTGTGCCTGATTGGAATATAAATTTATATAGTATTGCTATTTATCCTTCTTCAATTAATAAATATCGATTGCCGTACTATGCAAGATTGGATTTAAGTATTAATTATGAAATTCAATACAAAGGATGGTCGCTTACACCATATCTGCAAATATTTAATTTGCTGAACAGAAAAAATGTCTGGTTCATTTATTATGATGAAAAAATTAAAGATGATGGTGCAATTCAATTAGAAACAAAGAATGTTAATATGCTTCCAATAATTCCAAGCATTGGGATAAGTGCAAAATTCTAAATTATGATAACAATGAAAAAAATATTTTTGATATTATTAACATTGTTTCTTCTTTCATGCGGAGAAGGAACAGTAGAAATTGGTGAAAATACTTATTCGCCAAAGATAACTGTTGAAGGTTATCTTGTTCCCGGCAAATATGTAGAAGGTATCAGGATTACAAAAAACTTTCCAATAAATTCAAAACCAAATCCAATGTCAATCTTAATTACAGATGCATTAGTAAAAATTATCGACCTTCAAACCAGTAGAGAATATAATTTGAAATATAATCCTCAAAAATTTTCTTATGAAAGCAATGAGCTGATGATAGATTATGATAAATCATATAAGTTAATTGTTGAAGCTAATTTTGATGGAGAAAAATTAAAAACCACTGGAATCACACATACTCCAAAGTATGGATTTAAAATCATCAAAGAAGAATCAATTCTTGATTCGTTGAGATACAGAGAGATAGATGATAATAATAACTTGAAGAAATTTAAAATTGCTTTTAAGCCTTCTGAAGGAACAGGCTTTTATATTTTTTCTTTAGCTGCTCAAAATGCTTCCGAAAACACATTTATTTTTGATAATCCTTATTTCGATATAAAAATGGAAGACCTGAAAAAAAATTTTGATTATTACCGCTATCGAGCATTATGGATTGAAAATATTAATTCCTCTGTTGATAAAATTAATTATGAAATCGAATGGTTTAATATCTGGTTCTATGGTAATTATCGTTTGATTGTTTATGCAGGTGATGAAAATTTTAGATTATTTACTCTTACTTATAGGAACATTCAAGAACAGGACGGCAATTTTCATGAACCAAGATTAAATCTTACAGATGATGGAATTGGAATTTTTGGTTCATATATAGCAGATACAGTTTATATCAAAGTTCTTAAATAAAATGTTGTTAATTTTGCATAAACAAAAAAGAGAAATTATGGGTTGGCTCTATATTTTAATTGCTTCAATATTTGAGATAAGCTGGGCTGTTGGATTGAAATACAGTCAGGGTTTAACTCAATTGAAAGAAAGTATTTTTACTATTATCACTATGCTGCTTAGTTTTTATTTTTTATCACTTGGTGTAAAATATATTCCAATAGGAACTGCCTATGCTGTGTGGACAGGAATTGGAACAGCAGGTACAGCACTTTATGGCATTTTGTTTTTTAATGAACCAAAAGAATTAATTCGTATTGCATTTATCTTTCTTATAATAATTGGAATTGTTGGGTTGAGACTTACATATAAAACCAATCTTTAATTTAAAACATGAAAAAACTTACTCACGAAGAAATTTCTAAAAACAGAAGTACTCTTGAAACACTTCATACAGTAAAAAGATTGCCAGTTTATGTTGTTCTTAACAGCATTAGAAGCAGTTACAATGTTGGTTCGATATTCAGAACTTCTGATGGAGCAATGATTGAGAAACTTTA
Organism: Melioribacteraceae bacterium; assembly: GCA_037481715.1. Taxonomy (GTDB): domain Bacteria; phylum Bacteroidota; class Ignavibacteria; order Ignavibacteriales; family Melioribacteraceae; genus Rosettibacter. Next base: position 82,153 of record JBBFLD010000007.1, on the reverse strand, counting down.
TCTATGCGGATATACACCTCATCCACCAAAAAAGGAAGTTTTAAAAACTGCACTTGGCTCTCAAGAGAGTGTTTCTTGGGAATATGTAAAAGACCCTAAAGAAGTAATTTTGAAATTAAAATCTCAGGGTATTAAAATTTGTGCTTTAGAATTAACAGATGAAAGTTTTCCTTATTACAAAGTAAGTAAAAGCGACTTTCCACTTTGCTTATTAATTGGCAATGAAATTTCCGGGGTATCTCAGGATTTACTTGATTTATGTGATTTTTCAATTGAAATTCCTCAATACGGAATTAAGCAATCATTGAATGTTGCAGTAGCTTACGGTATTGCAATTTTTGATTTAAGAAGAATTTATGATAATTAATGATTTCCTCTGTATGTAAAATAACTCTCACCGTTATCTTTAACATGAATAAAAAGAATATTAGCTCTTACAAGTTTAATTAATGTTCTTGATGCTCTTCTTTCTGATATATTAGCAATGCGGCTTAATTCTTTTACTGTAATTCTTTCATGTTTGTCAAGATAATCAAAAACAATTTTTTCGTTTGTTCCAATAGCATAATTTATTAGTGATTTTTCGCTACTTTGTGTTTGCAGTATCTTTATCATTTCTTTGCTTGCAAGAACGCTTTTATCATTTACTCTCAAATAAACTTGTGCGGTGTTGATATCAAGATTCTTTTTATAATCCTGAATGCGGTGAGGTTTTCTTTTCGATTCTTCAATTTGAACAACCATTATTTCTTTGTTCTCGATTTCGAAAAGGTAAGTTTTGAATTCGATTGGAGGCTCGCAATATTTTTCTGCAGTTTCTTTAATTAATTCATAATCAGATTTTTCGCTTTCGATGCCGTAGATAGATTTATTGTCGTCTATGCCAAGAAGTAAATAACCGCCGTCTGTATTTGCAAACGCAATTAATTCTTTTGCAATTTTTTCGTAAGTAGAAAATCGTTGCTTGAACTCTACATGAACATTTTCACCTTCTTCTATAAGTTCAAGAACTTTTTTGCGATTCATGGTTTTTAGAACAAAATTATTCTAATCGAACTTTTTGTTTCTTTGATGAATCTGATTTTATAGTGTCTGTTTTTTCAGAATTTCTTTTGAGTTCTTCTACAGTTTTTTGAATGGTTGAATCTAATTTAGTTTTTTGAATTGAAGCAGTGCTGTCTTTCTTTACAGTTAAAGGTTTCTCTTCCTTTGCATTATTTATCTCAACTTGCCTTAATTTTTCTTCCTCAGCCTTTTTCTTCTCGGCTTCTTCTTTTTCTTTTGCTTCTTTTTCTAAGCGTTCTTTTTCGTTTTTGTATTCTGTGTATTTAGCAAGAACAGCTTTACCATAAGGTGTTGATGCATATTCTTTTGACGAAAGTATTCCATAAAAAAATGCAGCTGAATCATTTTTGTTTTGTTCTTCGTAAATCATTCCAATATAAAGAATTGATTTTGGTGCAAATGTAGAACGAGGATATTGAAGATAAATGTTTCTGAATTCGTCAATTGCCTCTTTATATTTTTTATTGTAGTACTTTTCTTCGGCTTCAATGTAAAGTTTTTCTGCTGGGTCTGAGGCTGTTAGTTTTTTATCTTCAGATTTAATCAATCCTAATTTTTTAGCTGATTCGGTGTAGAGTTTATGATTTGGATAATTATCATAAATTATTTTAAATAAACTGTCTGCTGTTTCTTTTTGATTGTTAGTTTCATAATAAGTTCCTAATGCAAAAAGAGCATCAACTTTGTAAGGTTTATCGGAATATTTATTTATAACTTCATTAAAATAAAACTGTGCAGAATCCGGAACTTCCAGTTCGGTAAGAAAAAGATTTCCAATATTGTAAAGATTTTGTGAAATCAATGTGCTTATTGAATCGGCTGAAATTTTTGGTTTAACTGGTTTTTTTACTTTTCCAAGAGCAATCAATTCAACAAGTGATAATTTTTTGTTCGATAATTTTGATGAATCTGCAGATTGCTTTTGTGTTTTTTGTTGAGGAGTTTCGGCATCTCGTTGAAATGGTCTTTGAGAAGCTGGGAAATTTCCAAACTGTGCTGCTTGTTCCTGTTTTTTCTTTGTTTCTTCAATATACTGATTATAGGCAATTTCATAATCAACTGAATCACGAATAAATTTATTGTTGTCTGTCAAATAAGTTAATTGAAGATTAAGGTCAGCAAGGTTTTTCTTGTAAGAAAAAAGTTTGTCAAAGATTCTATTACGCGAAGCTGCCTGACTTTTTATATCTCTATCAAAAATTGTCGATGCAGCTTTATTGTAATATTTATATGAACTGTCATAATCTCGTTTTTTATGTTCATAAATTTTAGCTAGAAATAAATCAGAAAAGCCGGCTGTAGGTTTTTGTTTATAAGTAGAATCTATTTGCATGAAAATGCTAATAGCTTTATCGATTTCATTTTTTTCATCGTAGATTTGTCCAAGCTCAAGTAAAATTCTGTCTTCCTGATTTTTAAATTTCCCCTGATATAACAATTCATTCAATGCAGCCTCACTTTCATCAACCTTGCCTGTTTCTCCTAATAATTTTGCATATTCAAGACGACTTTCAAATTCAATATCAAAAGTTGGTGAATGTTTGAGAACTGATGCAAATGCATTTAGAGCATTTTCAGTATCGTTAAGAAGATTATAAATTTTCCCCATTTGATAAAGAACAAGTGCAGCAGTTTCATCATTTTTAAGATTGCTTAAAAAATTATTGCATTCATCCACTGCAGTTTGATATTCTTGTCTGAAAAGATAAAATGCAATTTTAAATATCGAAGCATCGGTGAAAATTTCTTCCTCATCTTTTTGCAATGCTTCGGCTTGAACTTCATTTAAGAGTTTAATTCCCTCATCAAAATTTCGAAGTTGAAGATGTGTTTTAGCAAGCCAGAATTTATTTTCGAGTGCAAATTTTGAATTAGGAAGATTTGCAAGTTCTATAAATTTTCTTTGAGCTCTTGCGTATTCCTGTTGATAATAAAAAGCTTTTCCAGTTAAAAAAATTGCGTCATCAAAAAATGAAGATTCTCTATCAAACTGAAGAATTTTAGAACACTTCTCAATTACTTTTGTGAGGTCATTCATTTGCTGAGATGTTAATGGGTCAAGTCGAAATGCAAATAAATCTGTTCTTTTCTTTAATATTTCTTCTTCAGTTCTATCAAAGATTGTTTTTGCATTATAATAAGTATTGAAGTAAGTAGTAAAATCTTGCCACAAGCTGCAACCCGAAAGAGAAATAATGATAGCTGTTAGCAAGAAGGATGAAAAAATTGATTTTTTCATAGTGCTTCTGGTCCTGATTCATCAGTTCTAATTCTAATTGCATCAGAAATATCGGAGATAAAAATTTTACCGTCGCCTACTTGGCCGGTTTTAGCAGTATTTAAAATTGCATCAACAACTTTTTCGAGCAGAGAATCATCAACAACAATTTCTATTTTTAATTTAGGAACGAATTCAATCTGATATTCACTTCCGCGGTAAGTTTCTTTATGACCTTTTTGTCTGCCATAACCGCGCACTTCTGTAATTGTCATTCCATGCACACCAATTTCGAGCAATGCTTCTTTGACTTCGTCGAGTTTGAAAGGACGGATAATTGCTTCAATTTTTTTCATAAAGTCCTCTAAATGTTTTTCCCGTGACAATTTTTATATTTTTTTCCACTGCCGCAAGGACATGGGTCGTTTCTTCCTACTTTTTCTTCTACACGAATTGGTTTTTGTTTTACTTGTGCAACTTTTTCCTGCGGCTGAGCTCTAAGTCCAAGATTATCTGCACTATCTTTTATTGTGTGTAATCTTTGTTGAGGAGTTGGTCTTCTTCCTTGAACTTCAACTGGTGCTTGAGGCCAGAATTTGAATGCAAATGAAATAACATCATTTCTTATGTGCTCGAGCAATTGAACAAATAAATTATAAGCTTCAGCTTTGTATTCCAGCAGCGGGTCCTTTTGACCATAAGCACGCAATCCAATTCCCTCTTTCAAATCGTCCATTTCACGGAGATGTTCTTTCCATTTTTCATCAATCACACTCAAGACTGCATATCTTTCGAGTCTTGCCATCAAATCTGAGCCAAGCATTTCTTCTTTTCGATTATAGAAGTCTTTTGCGGCTTCAAGAATTTTGTCTCTAAATCCGTCCTTTCCGATTTTTTCAATTTGGTCTGGTTCAATTTTTATATCGACAAGTGTATGCTGGAAAATTTCTTCTTTAATTTTTTCGAAATTGCCGTCGTCGTAATATTTATCTATAACATCTTGAACAAATTCATCGAGATATTCAAAAATTTCTCCTTTAAGTCTTTCACCTTCGAGTGCTTGTCGTCTTCTCGAATAAATTACTTCTCTTTGTTGATTCATTACATTATCAAATTCAAGCAAACGCTTACGAATTGCAAAATTATTTTCTTCAACTTTCTTTTGTGCTCTTTCAACAGAACGGCTTATTAGAGGATGTTGGATAGCTTCGCCATCCTGCATACCAAGACGACTCATGATTGATGTTATTCTATCCCCTCCAAATAAACGCATTAAATCATCTTCAAGTGAAATAAAAAATTTGGATGTACCCGGGTCTCCTTGTCGTCCAGCTCTTCCTCTTAATTGTCTATCAATTCTTCTTGATTCGTGTCTTTCAGTTCCAAGAATATATAAGCCGCCAAGTTCTTTGACACCAGCACCTAATTTTATATCAGTTCCTCTTCCTGCCATGTTCGTTGCAATTGTGACTGCACCTGGTTGACCTGCATGTGCAACTATTTCAGCTTCTCGTTGATGCTGCTTTGCATTCAATACATTGTGAGGAATGCCTTGACGTTTTAACATTCTGCTTAATGTTTCAGAGACTTCTACACTCGTTGTACCAACAAGAACTGGTCTTCGTTGTTCTCTTAATTCTTTTATCTTTTCAATAATTGCATTATACTTTTCGCGCTTTGTTCTGTAGATTGCATCATCTTCATCAACTCTTATAACAGGTTTGTTTGTAGGAATAACTACAACTTCTAATTTGTAGATTTCATAAAATTCTGCTTCTTCTGTTTCGGCGGTACCTGTCATACCAGCAAGTTTTTTGTAAAGACGGAAATAATTTTGAAGTGTAATTGTAGCAAGTGTTTGTGTATCTCTTTCGACTTTAACATTTTCTTTAGCTTCTATTGCTTGATGCAAACCATCTGAATATCTTCTTCCTGGTAAAATTCTTCCAGTAAATTCATCAACAATTGCAATTTTGCCATCCTCTGTAACAACATATTCAACATCTTTTTCGAAGAGTGTGTAAGCTTTCAGCAGCTGATTGATTGTATGAATTCTATCTGACCGTTCTGCATATAAATGATAAAGTTCATCTTTCTTACGAAGTTTTTCTTCAGGAGTTAAATTAGGGTCATTTTCAAGTTTGCTGATTTCAGTTCCTAAATCCGGGATAACAAAAAATTCTTTTCCTTCGCTTGAACCCTGAGCAAGTTCTTCTCTTCCTTTTTCTGTTAAATCTATTTGATTGAGTTTTTCATCAATTGCGAAGTAAAGTTCTTCATCGATCTCAGGCATTCTTTTGGCATTTTCTCTTAAGAATTCAAGTTCAGTTTGTTGAAGCAGCTTTTTATTTTCAGGTTCAGAAAGCAATTTCATCAATTGTTTATTTTTGGGAAATCCTCTGTGTGCACGAAGTAATAAAATACCGGCTTTTTCTCTGTCCTTTGGGTCATTTGATTGCAAAAGCTGTTCAGCTTCTTTAACAATTGATGCAACAAGATTAGCCTGTTTTCTAAAGAGTCTTTCAACTTTTGGTTTCATTTCATCGAACTTGTGCTCGGTCTTTTCTACTGGTCCAGAAATTATAAGCGGTGTTCGTGCTTCGTCAATTAAAACCGAGTCAACTTCATCTACAATTGCATAATTGTGACCTCGCTGAACACACTGGTCTTTGGATACAGCCATATTATCACGAAGATAATCAAAACCAAATTCATTATTTGTTCCGTAAGTGATGTCACATTGATATTGTTTTATTCTTTCTTCTGTATCCATTGTGTTAAGAATGCAGCCAACAGTTAAACCATGGAATTTGAAAATTTCTCCCATCCATTCACTATCACGTTTGGCAAGATAATCATTAACAGTTACGAGATGAACGCCTCTTCCAGTTAAAGCATTAAGATATAAAGGAAGTGTTGCTACAAGAGTTTTACCTTCGCCTGTTGCCATTTCTGCAATTTTTCCTTGATGAAGTACAATTCCTCCGAGCAACTGGACATCATAAGGAACCATATCCCAGGTAATTTTATTTCCTGCAACTTCCCATGATTTACCAACAAGTCGTCTGCAAGTTTCTTTTACTACAGCAAAAGCTTGAGGTAAAAGTTCATCTAAAATTTCTTCATATTTTTCGTCAAGCTCTTTTTCAAGTTCTTCAATCTCGTCATAAATTTTATGCTTTTCTTCTGCGGATTGAATTTGAGTTAACTGATTTTTTAATTCTTCAATTCTATTTCTTAAATCTGCAGTTTCATTTTGAATATATTCTTTGAACTGTGTTGTTTTTGCTTTCAGTTCTTCATCTGTAAGATCTTTTAGCTTTTCAAATTCTTCATTGATTTGATGAACGATGGGCCAGAGTTCTTTCAATGCATGAGTATTCTTATCACCAAATATTTTTTTAAGCAAGGTATTAATCATTTATCTCTCCAGTTTTTCGGTTTTGAAAGTTAAATAATGAGGTTCTGAAATTCAATGAACATCATAAATTGTAATGATTTATAAAATTGTGATTAATTATAGTTTCAACAATAATTTACAGTGCAAATATACCAATAATAAAATTATGCTATTTATTATTAGTTAATTTATTTTTGTCAATAAAACAAATAAAAAGATAGAGTGCAAAAATCACATTTTTCTTTTTCAGAAAATTTTGTTTCGAAGCTGATTGAGTTTACTGAAGGATTAATTTCTTCTGAAATTTTTGATAATGCTCTTCGATTAATGGAGCTCGAAGCCAGTAAGTATTATTTTTCTCCATCTTCCGAAGCAAATCTGCTTAGAATATTTAACGCACTTTATGATAAACACACTTTCTTTCATGAGCTTGTAAAGTATCCTCATCATACAGAGATTTTAATTGCGATTGCAGCTAGCAGTAATTATTTGACAGACATAGTTGTTAGAAATCCAGAGTATCTTTATCAGATTTTCGATCAAGAATATCTGACTCAAAATATTTTGCCTGATGCTTTAATTAGGGAACTTCAAAATGGAATTAATCGATATTCTACTTTCAATGCAAAATTAAATTTTATACGACAGTTCAAAAAAAGATACATATTAAAAATTGGTGTAAATGACGTTCTGCACCTTATTGATCTCAAAACTATAACAGAACAATTAAGCATCGTTGCAAAATCAATTCTTTCTGTTTTATTTGAATTATGTTACCGGGAAATTTTATTGAAATATAATTTAATTACTAATCGAGAATACTGCTTATGTTCATTAGGTAAATTAGGTGGTAACGAGTTAAACTACAGTTCGGATGTTGATTTACTTTTATTCTATGATGAAAATGAATACATAGAAGAAATTAAAAAAGAATATCACGAAATACTTTCTGAAGCAACTTTGTTATTTATAAAATCTTCTACAGAAATTTCAGACAGAGGCTACATTTACAGAATTGATTTTCGATTAAGACCTGACGGTAAATATTCTCCTTTATGCAAAGCTTACAGTGATTATACAAAATATTATGAAACAAGAGGTGAAGATTGGGAACGACAGATGTTGATAAAACTTGATTATGTATGCGGGAGTTATAGTTTGTATCAAAAATTTTATCAATTTCTTCAGCCGTATATTTTCCCAGTATCTTTCTCAACTTCTCTTACAGAGCAAATAAAAAAAATGAAACACAACATTGAACTTCATAATAAAGAAAAAGAAAATGTTAAACTTTTCAAGGGAGGAATTAGAGATATTGAATTTACTGTTCAGGCATTGCAGTTATTAAATGGAGGAAGATATAAAGAACTTCGAACAGGCAATACATTAAAAGCTATTGAATTACTTTATGAAAAAAATCTTTTAAAGCAGGATGAAAAAGATTTATTAACTAAAGCATATATTTTTTATAGACGAATTGAGCACTTCCTTCAATTAATGAATGATACTCAAACTCATCTTATTCCTTCAGAAGGTGAACTGCTTTATAAGTTGTGCAGTTATTTTCAATATGATGATGAAAAAAAATTCCAAAAAGAATTAAATGAAATAAGAAAGCAGGTAAGAAATATTTACAATAATGTTTTAGGAAGTGATGAGAAAAATGAAACGGTTGATTTGAGCAAAATTCATTTTAAAGATTTTAATCGTGCAGAAAAAAATCTAAAGTATTTAAGAAGCGGCTTGGGATATTTTGACCAAAAAGAATTCGATTCCAAAACAATTGAATTGTTTAACCACATTGAACCATTTCTAATAAAATATTTAGAAAAATGTTCATCACCTGATATTACTCTGGATAATTTTGTTAAGATTATAAGAGCTTCAAAGTTTCCTTCAATCTGGTATTCTCAGTTTTTGAACGAGAATTACTTCAAAAGTTTTTTGAAAATATGTGAGTTTTGTTCAAAAGCAGTGAATATTATGATACATGATAAGTCACTTGAAGAAATGTTTTTATCACAGGAAGTATTGATTAAAAATATTGAAGACTATCTTTCAAATTATAAAACTAATCAATTGCTATTTTTGCTTTCAGTTCAATTTGCACTTGGTTTAATTTCAACTGAAAAAGTATCCAGTTTAATTTGCAAATATGTTGATTTAAGAATCAATGAATTATCATCACAATTCAATGAAAAGTATAATTATTTTATTGGAGGCTTGGGAAGTTATGGTTCATTCATGTTGAATTTTTCTTCTGATATTGATTTAATCATTATAACTGACGATGTGAATAAATATTCAGAAATTCAGGATGATTTTCAAAAACTTCTTCAAGTGTTGAAAAACGAATTGAAGCCTTTTGATATTGATTTCAGGCTGAGACCCGAAGGGAAAAACTCACCGCTTGTTTGGGGTATTGTAAGCTATAAAAATTATATTGAAACAAGGGCAAGAATATGGGAATTCCAATCACTTTCAAAACTTAGATTTATTTGCGGCAATGAAAATCTTTTCAAAGAATTCAAAGCATTTCTGATAAATCATATTAAAACGCTTGATAGAAATTATGTTGTAAGAGACATGATTCAAATGTATCGAGCAATAATGAAAGAAAATTTAATACGTTACGATTCTTCTTTTAATATTAAAAAGCAAAATGGGGGGTTGATAACAATCGATTTTTTAATTCAATCGCAATTTTTTAATAATCCAAAGCTGCAAGGAAGGAAAACGATTAATGTCATCAGAAATCTTAAAAAATTTTTTCCATCAGAAGATTATGAATTAATTCTCAATAATTATTTGTTTTTGAGAAAAACTGAATTTGCAATTCAATGTATTTTTGACACAACAAATGTGATTTTTCCTGCAACAGAAGAAAAAAAATTTGTGATTGCATCATTTTTCAGAATAAGCATGGAAGAATTGCAGAAACAACTCTCATCAGTAATTAAATCGAATATATCACTTTTTGAAAAGTATGTGGGTAAAATTTGAATTAATAAAAAAATATTATGCAGAAATTACAGGTTTAATTGTTTTCATAATTTATTTAACCACAATTGCGCCTGCAGTAATTCAAATTGATTCTGGAGAATTAGCTGCGGTTCAATCAACATTAGGAATTGCTCATCCAACAGGTTATCCACTTTTTACTTTGATTGGATTTTTATTTCTGAAGATTCCATTAACACTTACAAAAATATTTCAAGCTAATTTATTGGCATCTATTTGGTGTGCAGTTGGAATTGTATTTTTTGTTAAATCTGTTAATCTGATCTTAAGTAACATAAAGATTAATTTTAACTCTCGTTTGAAAGAGAAAGAAAAGAAAAAATCTTACAATAAAAATTATGGATTTGAACAAGAAAATATTTTAGTATCGACATTTAGCGGATTATTTCTTGCATTCAGCAAAACTTATTGGTTTCAATCAACATCTGTAGAAGTTTATTCGCTTCAGATTTTTTTGTTTAATCTGATAATTTATTTGTCTTTAAAAACATTTTATGAAAACAAAAATGATTTATATGAATGGACAAAAGTTGGGGCAGTTTTAGCTCTGGGATTTAGTAATCATATGACAACACTTCTTGTTCTTCCTTTTATTGCAATTTTATTTTTTGTGAAAGAAAAATTAATTCTGATTGCAACAAAAAAACTAATAGTTACTTTTTTGATTTCTACTTGCATAATTGTGTTATTTTATCTTTACTTACCTTTGCGTGCATCTTCTAATCCAGAATTAAATTGGGGAAATCCGATAAACTTTGAGAATTTCTGGCGACACTTTACAGGGAAACAATATCAGGTATGGCTCTTCTCTTCATTTGATTCAGCAGAAAAACAGTTTAATCATTACTTACAAAATTTACCTGATGAATTTACTTATGCTTACTTTATTTTTGTTCTTGCTGGAATATTTTACAGTTTAAAAGTATCGAAAAGATTTTTTTATTTGCTTTTAGTTACATTTTTATTTTCCGTTTTATATGTAATTAATTACGATATTGTAGATATTGATTCATATTTTCTTCTTTCATTTATAATGCTTTCGTTCTTTGGAGCTTTTGGAATTAAATTCATATTCGAAAAATTAACAGAGATTTATTATTCATTATCGATTACATTAATAGTTTTAATATTCGTTTTTGCATCAAATTTCTCTCAAGTAAATCAATCAGATGTTTATACATTCGAGGACTACACAAAATCTATTCTTCAAAGTGTTGAGAAGAATTCATTAATATTAACTTATCAATGGGATTATTTTGTTTCGCCTTCATATTATTACCAGTATGTTGAAAATTTCAGAAAGGATGTTGTTGTAATAGATAAAGAACTACTGAGGCGTTCGTGGTATTATAATCAATTAAAAAGAAATTATCCTGATGTAACTAAAAATATTCAGAATGATATTAATAATTTTTTAATTGCAGTAAAGCCATTTGAGCGTTCGGAAAATTATGATTCAAATATTCTTGAAAAATATTACAGAAAAATTTTAACAGGCTTGGTTTCAGATACTAACAGAGTTGTTTACATTGGATTAGAATTATTTCAAAATGAAATGCAGAGAGGAGAATTACAGCTGCCTGAAGGTTATCAAATCGTTCCACATCTATTTATGTTCAAAGTAGTGAAAGGGAATGAATATGTTCCTGCACCAGTTCCTGATTTTAAAATTAGATTTCCCAAAAACAGAAACAAATACATTGACTTTATTGAAAATGTTCTTGGAACAATGCTGACATACAGGGCAATGTATGAAATTCAATATGGCAAAATTGAAAGAGCAAAAATGTATGTAAATAAAATCAAAAGTGATCTAAAGAATTTTCAAATTCCTAAAAGTGTTTTACAATTTCTAAATTAGTTTTCGAGTTCCGCCATTAATTCTTCATATCTTTTCTTATCAACTTCTCGTTTTGTTAAAAAAGACCTTAATAAAACATCAAGCTGTTGAATTAATTTTTTCTTATAATATTTTGGAGCGTAAACTGAACCATCAAGCATGTAAATTCTTTTAGTTGGTTCATCATAAAATGTATAATTTATGAAAGGACCGCCCATGGAACCATCCTTCATTCGCCATAAACCTTGTGTCATCAAAGCATAACGATTTAGGAAATTAACTTCTTTTGTTGTTCTGTAATCATCAGAAATTTCAACATAACTTGAGTCGTCTGATGTTCTGTAAAATTTTTCTGTCAATCTGTTTCTGATGGCATAAATTGAATCACGGTTTAACAGAGCAGGCGAGGCATTATCAATCCAGTGAACAAAAATCCATCTTTCCATATCGGTGCCGGGAGCTCTTCTTAACCAAACAAATTTATCTTGAGGTTTATCAATTGCAAGCAGAAAGTCTGTTTGAACATATATCATCCAGCCATAATCTCTTAAAAATCTCGCTTCAATATTTTTTTGTTCATATCTGGAATTATAAAGACTTTTATAAAGCCTGTCGTTCGATATTTTTTGAAAATAATAAAGTAGATTTTCGCTTTCTTTAAGAATGTTTTTATTTAATTGTTCAATGGTTGGCGAAGTAATTATCATTACCAGCTGGTCATTAGCCCAGAGATTATATTTGTTAATAACACTAATTGAATCAGCATAAACCAGTTTCTTTACATCATCGCTAAGCATTCCATTAATATATTTGGCAACATCTGATTGAGAATTTAGAGGAGCAATTATTATTATATTCTTTTTTTCTTTATACTTTTCGAGAGTTGAAATGTCTTTTCTTATCAAGTTGAAAAGATTTTCAGGTTGAGGTGTGTAAATTATTTTATTGAAAACTGTAAGCAATGAACCTTCGAGATTATAATATTCTGTTGAATCAGCAAACACATAAATATCATCTTCGTTGCCGGTAGCAGTTTTTTTAGCATTGCATCCAGCAAGAAAAATTATAATTGTTAATAAGTAAAGGCTTAGAAAATATTTTTTCAGTTTCATCTTATTTGTCTTAATTGTTGTGGTTTATACTTTTAGTAATTTTTTTTGTTTCCTTAGTTTGGAACATTTGGAAGAACAAGAGGCATATGAGGGAAAAAAATTGCATAAAGAATCCACATTGTAATTCCTACAGAAATAGGAATGACAAGATTATCATCAGCCCAGCCAATTGAAATATTTTCTGCTAATGCACCAACAGCTGCAGAAATAAATCCAATTACAAATTCAAGAAAGTTACCTTCAATTTTAGGTGTAAAAAAAATTACAATACATGAAAAAAGAAAGAATGCTATGGTTCCTTCAAGACTTTTTAGTAAAAATTTTCTTTTCCCAAATTTTCTTCCAACAAGTGCAGCGGCAATATCTCCAATAATAAGTATTGAAAATGAAGTAACAACAAAAATTTTTGGGAAAATGAGAATAACTATTACAGCAGAGATCAATACATAAGTAGCACCATTCAGATTTTTTTTCTTATGGTCTTTTTCATGTCTTCTTAGAAGGAAACCAAAAATATTATAAAAGAAATCCTGTATTGGTTTGAAATAATATCTACCTAAATCGATTATGAGAGATAAAATTAGAAGCGGAATTAGAATTTTTAAAGCAAGTTCTTTTGTAATAAAATAATAAATAACAGGAATAGAAAGAGAACAAAGATGAATTGCTTTTCTTAGAATTTCACTTTGGTAATCAATAGTTGCGTGTTCACTTGCTACCATCAGCCTTATCGGAATTTTTGGAGGATTCTTTTTTCTTTCTTTCTTCTAATAATTTTTGAACATGTTCTGGTATTTCCTGGTCTTTATTAGAGTTGTTACCAGAGCCATTTCGTTTTACAGGGGGAAGTTCTTCTCCTTTAATAATTTTATCAATTTCTTCTGAATCAAGAATTTCTCTTTCAAGTAGTTCTTTTGAAAGCTTGTGAAGCAAGTCAACATTTTCCTGTAAAATCTTTTCTGCTCTTTCCATGCATGTCATAACAATCTTTTTAACTTCTTCGTCAATTTCTTGAGCTGTCTTTTCACTGTAATCTTTATGTTTTGTAATTTCTCTTCCAAGGAAAATTTCTTCTTCTTTAGAGCCGTATGCAAGCGGACCAAGTTTTTCGCTCATGCCCCATTCGCATACCATTTTGCGCGCAATGTTTGTGGCTTTTTCAATGTCGTTTCCTGCACCTGTTGTAAATCTCTTAAATACAATTTTTTCAGCAGCTCTTCCGCCAAGTGCATAAGTAATCATTGCTTCAAGATATTCTTTTGAATAAGTATGTTTTTCATCTACAGGGAGATAAGTTGTGACACCCAGGGCTCTTCCACGCGGAATAATTGTTACTTTGTGAACTGGGTCTGCCTCAGGAAGCATTTTTGCAACAAGGACATGACCAATTTCGTGATATGCAGTAATTTTCTTTTCTTCTTCAGAAATAATCAAACTTTTTCTTTCCATTCCCATCATTACTTTATCTTTAGCTTCTTCAAAATCTTCCATTGAGACTTTCTTTTTATTTTTTCGAGCTGCAAGAAGTGCTGCTTCGTTAACCATGTTAGCTAATTCGGCACCTGCAAGCCCTGGAGTTGCTTTTGCAAGAACTTCTAAATCAACATCTGAGTCGAGAGGAATTTTTCTTGTATGAACTTTTAAGATTCCTTCTCTACCTTTTACATCTGGGCGGTCAACAACAATTTGTCTATCGAATCTTCCTGGTCTTAATAATGCTGGGTCAAGTACATCAGGACGGTTAGTAGCTGCAATGATAATTACACCACTATTTTGTTCAAAGCCGTCCATTTCTACGAGCAATTGATTTAATGTTTGCTCTCTTTCGTCGTGTCCACCACCTAATCCTGCACCGCGATGTCTTCCGACAGCATCAATTTCATCAATAAAAATTATACATGGTGCATTTTTCTTTCCCTGTTCAAATAGGTCGCGCACACGACTTGCACCAACCCCAACAAACATTTCTACGAAGTCAGCTCCTGATATTGAAAAGAATGGAACACCAGCTTCGCCAGCAACTGCTCTGGCAAGAAGTGTTTTTCCTGTTCCTGGAGGTCCGAGCAATAAAACCCCGCGAGGAATTTTACCACCAAGTCTTTGAAATTTTGCCGGTTCTTTTAAGAATTCAATTATTTCCTGAAGTTCTAATTTAGCTTCGTCTGCTCCTGCAACATCTTTGAATGTAACCTTTACAGCTGATTCTGTAATTAATTTAGCTCTGCTCTTTCCAAAATTAAATATTCCTTTTGTTCCTCCAGCACCAGCCTGCATTCTTCTGAAAATTAAAATCCAGATGCCAAAAATTATAATCCATGGTAAAAGTCCAAATAAAATTGAAGTCCATTCGTTAGATTCTTTGACAAATGTGAACTTAATATTTTTTTCTTTCCAGACTTTAACTTGGTCCTGAAGGACTGGTTCTATAAGAGTTACGCTGAAATTTTGAACATCTATGAAAGCACCATTCAAAAAAATTTTTTCTTTTTGAATTAGTTTCCCTTCGAATCTGTAATCATTTACATCCGTTTTTACAATTTTTGCACTTGCTATTTTTCCGCTTTCAAGGAATTTTTCATAAACATCGTATGGAACATCTACAATATTAGGAGAACCAGATTTCATAAATTGCATGATAATGACTGCTGCAATGATTACAGTTCCCCAGCTTATAACACTTTTAATAATTTTCGACCAATCAAAATCACCTTCTGGTTTTTGAGAACCATTTCCAAAAGGTTGTTTTGATTTGTTATTTTTATGTCGATTTTCGTTGTTTGCCATAAATTAAAATTTCACCTTCCTTTTATTCACTTAATACATATATGGATTTTAAGTTTCTATATTTTTGAGCATAGTCAAGTCCATATCCAATAACAAATTTATTCTGAATTCTAAATCCAATATAATCAATTTTAACATCATATTTTATACTATCTTCTTTCACCAGAAGTGATACCACTTTCATGCTGGCAGGTTTATGTTCCTCAATTAAATTTTCGATATACTTAATTGATAGACCTGTATCAACAATATCTTCAACAATAATCAGATGTCTATCTGTAATATCTGCATTCAAATCTTTTACTAATTTAACTTTTCCTGAACTTATTTTTGCATCGCCGTAGCTTGAGAGTTTGAAAAAATCAACTTCGCAGTTGATAGTTATATGCTTCATTAAATCTGCCATAAACATAAACGAGCCATTGAGAACACCAATAAAAATTGGGAGTTTGGCTTTGTAGTCATTTGAAATTTCTTTGCCCAATTCTGCAACTCTTTTCTGAATTTGTTCTTCAGTTATGAAAGGAACAAACTTTTCTGTTCCAATCCATAATTCATCGGGATTTTGTGTGCCTATTTTATCCACAGTTTTAATATCCTTTTTGTTTGTGAAGTAATTTTAAATCTGTCGTCAATTCTTAAACCGACAAGCCAGACAATAAACTTATTATTCACAAGAACAAATTTATCTTTTTTTTCTGAAGATTTAATTTTTGCATCAGTTAAAAAATCAGAAATTTTTTTGGGTTTCTTCATTCCAAGAGGAACAAATTTATCGCCCGGTTGCCATTTTCTTAAAACAAATGTATCATTTAAGTCATCAGCAGAAATGTATTCAATATTTTTTGATTTGCCAAATTTAATTTGGCTTTTATGAACTTCTTCAATTTTTAAAGTCTTTCCATTAATTAAAACACTTTCTCCAACCTTTAACTGAATTATTGAATTACTTTCTTCTTTCTTCGAAAAAATTTTAATTCCATTTTTTTCTCGAAAAACAATTAAGTTTTTTGAGAGATAAATTTTTTTCCCTTTTTGTTTTTCAAAAAGTGATTTTATTCTGTGTATGTCTTGGAATTCTATCTGATAATTAAAATTATCTTTCAAAAGTTTCTTGATTAATTCACCAAAAATTCCATTTTCAATTTTTTTTGCTGATGATTTGATGAAAACATTATCCTGCGAGATTCGAACATGTTTTGTAATTAATTCATTTATATAATTATTAATAATAGAAGAAAAATTCTCTAAAATTTTAGAGGAACGAAATACAGCATCATCAACTCTAAGATTAATCCTTTCTTTAATTAGAGGAATAATTTTATTGCGAATGAAATTTCTTTTGAAATCATCTTGAAGATTAGAAGAATCAATTCGATAGCTGATGTTGTGATTGTTTAGATATTCTAAAATTTCTTCTTTTGATATGCAAAGAAAGGGACGAATAATTTTTCCACGTTTTATCGGGATTCCTGATAAACCTGAATATCCAGTTCCACTAAAAAGATTCATTAAAACAGTTTCAGTATTGTCAGATAAATTGTGAGCTGTTACAATTTTATTAAAGTTGTTTTCTTTAGAGAAATTTTCAAGAATGTTGTAACGAAGTATTCTTGCAGCTTCTTCAATTGATAATTTATTTTTTTCAGCATATTCTTTTACATTCAGTTTGAATGAGAAAAGAGGAATATTCAAGGATTGACATAAATCATAACAAAATTTTTCATCATCATCTGATTCTTTACCTCTAAGCTGATGATTAAAATGAATCGCAGCAATTTCTATTTTAAATTTCTTTTTGAATTTATTTAAGAAATGGATTGCAAAAGTTGAATCGGGCCCGCCGCTGAAAGCAATCAACAGCTTATCATTTTTCTCAATCAAATTATATTGATTAACGAAGTTTATAATTTTTTGTTCTAATTTTTTCATCTATGCAGGGAAAGCCCCAATTATCTTCTTACAAATTTAATCAGTTCATCATCACCAATTTTATCTACTTCTTTTATCGTATAATTAATAGCCTTCGATAAGCTTTTGATTCCTAAATTTGAACAAAGAGGTAATCCGTTCCCTAAAATTTTTGGAGATAAAAATATTAATACCTCGTCTTCAAGTTTTTGTTTTATAAAACTTGTGAAAACTTTACTGCCCCCTTCAACAAGAATGGATATAATTTTTCTTTCTGCAAGAATTGATAATGCTTTGGATAAATCAATTTTTCCATTTCTTTGTTCAGGCACAAAAATTATTTCGATGTCCTTCTTTTTGTATATCTCGATTTTTCTTTTTTTGTTTTTATTTTTTACTGAGGTAAGAATAATCAAATTTTTATCTGAATTTTTTTTAAAAAGATTTGAATTCGTACTTAGCTGAAGATTGGTATCAAGTATAATTCTTTTTGGATTTCTGCCTTCCACCAATCTTACAGTTAACTCTGGGTTATCAATTTTTACACTGTTGAATCCAACCATAACTGCATCATATTCAGAACGAAGTTCGTGCACTAAACTTCTTGATTCAACTGAAGTCAACCATTTTGAATTGCCGCTGCTATCTGCAATTTTTCCATCAATTGTTATTGCCATTTTAAGTGTAACATAAGGCAGCGATTTGGTGCAATATTTGAAATAAAATTTGTTTATATCAATGCATTCTTTTTCAAGCAGGCCGGTTTTAACTTCTAGACCTGCTTTTCTAAATTTTTTTACTGCCTGACCATTATGTTCAGGCTGAGGATTTAATGTACCTATTACAATTTTTTTTATTTTGGATTTAATTATGGTATCAATGCAATCCTGCTTATCTGTTGATAAAGTACACGGTTCTAAATTTGTGTAAAGAGTAGCACCTTCAGGATTTTCTTTAGAATTTTTTAATGCTAAAAGTTCTGTACTAATTTCATCTGGAGAACTTCTATATGCTGCGCTAATAATTTTATCGTTCTTAACAAGTAAAGCACCAACTAAAGGAGTTGGACTAACCTTACCTTTCCCTTTTTTTGCAAGTTCTAATGTAATTTGTATGTAAGAATCATCTAACAATTTACTCAATCCCGAGCACTTCAAATTTTATAATGCCTGCAGGAACTTTAGCTTCTACAGTTTGACCCACCTTTACTCCCATTAATGCTTGTCCAACAGGTGAAGTAATTGAAATTTTTCCTTTCTCCAAATCTGCTTCTTCTGGAGATACAAGAATGTACTCATAAATTTTATTGTTGTTCAGATTTTTTACTTTCACTTTGGATAAAATATGAGCTTGGTCTTTTGGCATATTTGAAGTATCTATAACTCTTGCTCTTGAAAGAAGGTCTTCGAGTTTGCTAATTTTTAACTCGAGTAATCCCTGTTCTTCTTTTGCAGCATCATATTCCGCATTTTCGGAGAGGTCGCCGTGTGCTCTTGCTTCTGCAATACGTTCTGCCATTTTTTTGCGACCATTATTTTTGAGTTCTGCTAATTCTTTTTCGAGTTCTCTAATTCGTTCTTTACTTAGATAAACAAAGTTCGACACTTTCATCACTCCTTATTTGTTGCTAAAAAAAGAAATGTTATTTTGCTTTGTAGTCAAAAAAAATTGCCACTGTTCCACAGTGGCATTGAAAAAATAAAAATTATATGTGAAGTTTTCAACTATTATTTTAGAAGAGGGTTACAATGAAACCAATTGTAAAATTTATTTTGCTATTCATTTATGCCGCTGCAATGGCAAATATAGAAGCAGCAGTTGTTGTTTACTTAAGAGAGCTTTATTATCCAGAAGGTTTTTCCTTTCCATTAAAATTAATTTCTAATAAAATATTATTGATAGAAATTCTCCGTGAATTTTCAACGATAGTTATGTTGGTAGGTGTATCTTATTTGTGCGGAAAATCATTTCTCGAAAGATTTTTTTTCTTCATTTATACTTTTGGTGTGTGGGACATATTTTATTATATATGGCTTAAAATATTTTTGAACTGGCCTCCATCTTTGTCAACAGATGATTTGTTATTTTTAATTCCAGTTCCATGGATTGCACCAGTTTATGCTCCTGTAGTTATTTCAATAAGTATGATTCTCTTCTCGTTTATAAGTATTCATTTACAACAAAAAGGATTTTTATTAAGAACTAATAAAATAAGTATTGCTGCTGCTGTTCTGGGGGTTGCTCTAATTCTATTTTCATTTATGTGGAACTTTCAATCACGAGTTAATTCATATTCTCCTGTAGAATTTCTCTGGGAATTTTTCTTGGCTGGTGAATTATTAATCGTTATTGGTTTTATTTACTTTGTAATAAAATTAAGAAAGAGCTAATAATTTTGGCTGTTTATTATTCTTGAAATTATTAAGGCAATAATGAAAAATAGAATATTGAGCAATGATTTAATTACTCCATCTTGATTAATTATGATAATTTTTGGGAAAAATTCAATGACGGGGATGATTTCAACAGAATTACAAAAATAGATAAAACTTATCAGGCTAAGTGATATTATTACTGTTATTAAAGATGCTTTTAAGTGTAATTTTAAAATAAGCATCAATGCTAAGGCAGTTTGAAGCAATTGAAGTGAAATTGAAATTAATATTAGAATATTTTCATTTAGAGCTAATAGATTTTTTAATGAATAAATAAAATTCTCAGGACTAATCAGATTAGAAATGCTTTGATAAAACAAAAATAAAATTACCGACCAATAAAATATTGAACCAGTTATATTAAAAGGTTTTATATACTTATAAATAAATTTTAATAATTGGAAGTTCTTAAAAGAATTATTCATAATATTGGATATTTATAAATTAACCAATTAAAGACCGGTCTACTTGCAAAGCTTTCGACCGGTCAATTGGTGCCCTCAAAACTTGGGTGCAAAATTAATGAATGAAATTTACTTGCGCATTAGGATTTTATACTAATTAAATCGAAAAAAATACTAAAAAAATACTAATTGAGTAGAAATTGACGAGAAAAGTCAAAAAAATTTTATTAAAGACTTGACAAATTTTTTTTGCTTTTAGCTAAGGTTAATCAGAATTATCATTTTGTATGATAAACTTCAGTAGGTTCCGAGAAAAGATTTTTTTCTTTAAGAAAATGAATTATTTCGGATTTTTTGGAAAGATTTAATTTTGCTTTGATATTGCTTCGGTAATAATCAATTGTCTTTTTGGATAAGAAAAGCTGTTCGGCAATTTCTTTTGAGGTATAACCTCTGCTAATAAGTTTAAGCACTTCAATTTCTCTATCTGTTAAGCCATACTTTTTTAAATCATCAATGCTAAAGATGTTATCTCCATTGCCATATACCACAACTTTTCTTTTTCTAATAAGTTTTTCAATTAGTTTGCTTTTTATTACAAAACCTTTTTCGGGACCTATTATTGTATTAAGAAGAACCAGAGAATTAACCAGCATTAACCTGTAATTATATAGTTTGAGATGCAGTATTAAATCAGTGTAATAAATGTAACGGGAGATAATAAATATTGAGTTATAAACGACAAGAATTAATAAATAATATTTTACTTCTTTTTTATTCCAAATATCGTTCAGAATTACATTTATAAAATAACCTATTATAAATAGCTGAAGAATATTAAACACCATGAAAACTTTTAACTCTTGCGGATCTAAGAAGAAATAAATAATAATTCCAAGGAGGATTCCAATTTTATATTTTGTGTTCAATTTGGGAAGAGAAAAAATTAGAAATAGATTCATTACTGTATAGTATTGATTCCAGATGTTATTATTATTCAGCAGCAGTGAGCGAATAATTAGAATTGGGTCGGCAACCGCCAGTATGAAAAAGTAATAAAACATTTCATGCTTACGATATCTCCAAGCTTGCAGATAACATAAAATAATCGACATTATTACAAGTATTCGCATCAAGTCCATCATATAAATTTATATAATTTTGGTGCATAAGTTATAAAAGCATTTCGTGGTTTTCAAGAAAGGTAAAATTTCTTGTTAACCGTTCTTGACTTTTATTCAAATTGTTGTTTGGATTCTGCAGATTGGTTTGAACTGACAAAATCTGCAAACAATATTTTCTCTGTTTTCGTGTGGCGATAAGTTAAATTTTCCTTTTGAAATTAATTCCACATAATTTTTGATATGATTAATTGTGTTGTTAATTAATTCATCAATGTTAGTTATTTCATCATCTTTTCTTTTAATTAAGGAAACCTTTTGTTTGCCAAATTCATTTTTGGAATATTTCAATGAATAAATAATCATTTCATTTGGGCTGAACTTTTTTCCAAATTTTTTTTCAAGAAGATTTTGAGCTGCAAAAAGATAAACTGGAAGCTGCAATGATAATCCGTCTTTAAGTTCTTTTGTGGCTGGCTTTTTCCCTCCTAACTTGTAATCTACAATGTTGAAAGTGTCGTCATAATTTGATAACTCAATTCTGTCAATCTTGCCTCGAAGTTTTAATCCATCAATTTGAATTGGTTCTGAACTGCTTAGTGTTTTGTCAGATTCTTCTTCTTTGAGAGCACCAAATCTTACTTCAAAAAACATTGGTTTATAATTATCATCTGATGCCGATTCATATTCGATGAATTTTCCAAGTATTGAATTATCAAAGTTGCCATCAATTCCTGTAAGCTTTTCTTTTTCATAAAATGTTAAAGGAGCTTTGAAAAATGAATTTGCTATTTTTTTCTCGGCAATTTCAAGCATTAACTTTTTTACTTTTTCTTGAATTTTTTTGTCTCTGTTTTTAATGTCAATTTTTTCTTCATTTATTCTTGTGTAAAATTTATATAAAATTGAGTGAAGTATATTTCCAAGTTCAATTGCTTCAATGTCCTCAGTTGGTTCTTCAATTACTTTAATGCCAATAATTCTTTCCATGAAAAATTTGAAAGGGCATTTAGCATAAGTTTCAAGCTGAGAAATTGAATATTGTTTTTCAATAAATGAATTCAATTTTTCTTTAATGAATGATGCTTCTTCAATATTATCTTTAGTAACTAATATTCCATTAAAAATTGATTCAGAAAAAATATTTACTTCTCGCTCTTTTTCTACTTTGATTGATTTGATGAGCTGTTGTGTGTTGAAGTTGAGAGAGTTCAGCAATTCTGAATTGTCAAAATTTTTTCCTGCATAAATGTTTAATTCTTCTAATGAAAATATTTTATTAGAAAGTTCTTCTTCTTTTATTTCAGAAATCAGAAATATTTTTTCGAACTCTTTAAGAAATGTTGAAACAACTGTTTCTTTACCATTCTCTACTAATGGATAACTGAGAAATAATTTTTTATTCCAGCAATTTAATGCCTGATAAAAAAGGTTTCTTTCCTCAGTTTGATGAACTGCTGCCTGTTTACGAAATTTTCCTGATGAAAAAATTTCTGGTGTATATCTTGTTGGTAAATCGCCGTCACATAACCCGCCGATGAATAAATAGTCAAAATTTAATCCGCGGATTTCTTCCAGATTTGTAATCAAAACTCCATAATTCGATTTTTCTTTTACATTAAATCTTGCCCAGCTGCAAGCTGTTCTTAATTGGTCCATAAAAAAGTGAATTCCATAAAGTTCATCACTGCCTCTTTCTTCTTCAAGCAAATCGAAAATTTCGCTTATAGTTTCAATAAACTTATTAAAACCACGAATATTTTCTTCCTGATTATGTTTGATTGAAAGCAGTTTGTATGGCAAAAAGGATTTGTTGACAAAATCGAAAAGATTTTCCTTAAATCGTTTTATAGTTTGTTTTTCTTCGAATGGTGCAAGTAAATTTATTAGCAACTTTATGTCACTCAATGCTCTTTGATATGATGAAATTTTATCTTCTTTATTTTCTGCATCCTCTTCAAAATTAAGTTTGATATTTTCAATTGATTCATTGATGATATTAATCCAGTTTTCTTTTCCAGATACAATTTTCAATTCAGAAGAAACTTTATAAAGATTGAATAAATCAACATTGTCAGTTTTTATATAACCGCTGCTCAATGCTCTGAAAATATTTTGGTAATAATAATCGTTCTCTGCAATTTCTAAAAAGGTTATTATTGCTTTTACAGGATTTGAATTGTCAAGTGGAATTCTATCGGTAAGATTAAAAGGAATTCCATTTTTTGAAAAAATATCTCTGACAATTGAAGAATAATTTTGAATTAAATTAAATACAACACAAATTTTGTCTGGCTCAATTTTCTCATCTGTTATTAAGCTCTTTATAATTTTTGCAATTTTTTCAACTTCATTTTCTCTGTCATACGCCGAAAATTTATAAACACGGTCTTTATAATTGTATTTCTTTTCTTTCTCGTAATATTTGAATAATTCATTTCTAATTGCCAATCTGAATTTAGGCAGATTAACTTCTGCAGTATCATTAATCGTTTTGAAACCGCAGTTCAACAGCTGATTGAAGCAGCTGTCAAGATGAGAGAAGATAAATTTATTTTTTTGATTATAATCAAAACTTATAAATAATTCTGTTTTTTCTATTAGAGATAATCTGTTTATTATTTTTATTTCGGGATTGGTAAATTCATTAAAACCATTAATCACAATTAAATTTACATCTGGATAAACTGATGAAAAACTTTCTTCGAATTTTTTTTCATTTGATTCCAGTAAAAGTTTGTAAACATCTCCAATTTCATAAGCATTAATGCTGTAGCATTTGTTAAGATATTTATCATAAATATCTGCAATGTCAAGTGCTTTCAGTTTTTCTGACCTCTCAAGCTTTTCAGCTTCGTCTTTTAATTGTTCAGGTGTAATGCCGTGTCTTTTGTATTCTGAAATGACATTTTTGATTCTGTCAAGTATGCCGAATGGGATTTCGTTTTTATAGACTGAAAAATATTTTGGTTTGATTTCAGCAAAACTTTGTTTAATAAAAATTATTGATGCGGCTTCACTCAATTGTCGAAATGGTTGAATCCTGTTTAATATTTTTGTTGATATTGTTCCAAGTGTTTCAATATTCAATTCAAGAGCTGCGCGGTTTGGCATTAAAGAAATAATTTCTTTCTTAAGATTTCTAACCTTGCGATTGGTTGGAACAATAATTAATAATTCATTTACTCTGTTGCTTTTTATCTTTTCATTAATTAAAAAATCCAAATCAACTTTTTCGATATTTGATTTTGTCAGTATCATTTTAACAATAAATTTTTATAAGATTTTCTTATTTGCTTTGCTAAATCAATGTCAAGAAAGTTTACAACTTCTTGAAATTCATTCGAAGCAGATTTTTTATTTTTCACAACAACAGTTTCTAATTCTAAAAACCAGCCAAGATTTTTAACATTATCCAGATGAATTCGTGTGTTTCCATAAAGATAAAGTTTTCTTGATTTTTCAACTATGCATTCTACTTTGAAAATTTCTGAAAGATATTTTTCAGTATTCTTTCCCTTAAGTTCGAGTATTTCATAATTGCTCCATCTTTTTCCTGATTCATCCCTTAAATATTTTATCAGGTAAAAATTATTTTTTTCTTTTCTTAGCTTCAGCAAACCTCTGTTAATTTTGTAATAAATATCCTTTTGTTTGATTACATCAATGAATTTTGCTCCTTTTAACTTAAGCTTTCTTTCGTATTCTTTGGGAGAATCAATTTTAATTTTTAATTCGAGATTTACAGCCATAAAGAACCTTTCTTTTATTTGATTGTAAGAAGCTCGTAAACATTATTACTTTATTGATTTTTAATATATAAAATATAATTTTAATAACAAGGTTAGCAGAAGGAATGAAAATATGAAAAGATTAGCTTTATTATTTGTAATGATTTTTACAATTAATGTCGGTGCACAAAGAATTGGAGAATTAGCACCAGAAAAACAGCCCGAAGTTTTTCCAGAGCACAGCTGGGGTGTAGATTTGATGTTTGGCGAAGGCGGTTTTGGATTGGGTGCTTTTATTCATAAAAGTTTTACTCCTGTGATTACTGGCTTTGCAGATATATCTTTCTCTGAATCAAAAGATGAAAGAGAAGTTGAATATGTAGATTGGTATGGAAATACTTTTGTACTTGGGAAAGAAAATCGAGTTTTTCTGATTCCATTAAATTTTGGTTTACAGTATAGATTATTTTATAATGTTTTAACCGATAACCTTCGTCCATACATCAATGCTGGAGTTGGACCCACATTTGTAGTTTCAACACCATATAATGAAGAATTTTTCTCGTCATTCGGAAAAGCAAAAATGCATTATGCTGTTGGTGGTTATATTGGATTGGGAGCTAATTTTGGAATCAATAAACGAAATTTAGCAGGGGTTAATGCACGATATTATTATGTTCATCTGTTTGATAAAGGTGTTGAGAATATGACAAATAAATTCAGAAAAAATTTTGGACATTTTTATTTAACACTTAATCTTGGAATAATGTATTGAAAGAGATTAACAATAAATTCACTGGATTTAATAAAGAAATTTTTCAATTCTTTAAAGATTTAGAAAAGAATAATAATGTAAACTGGTTTCATCAAAATAAAAATCGTTATCAGAAATATTTAATTGAACCTGCAAAAGCTTTTATAACTGAAATAGCTCCTTTTCTTAACCGACTTAATCCTGCAATCCGTTCAGAACCAAAATTTAATGAAACAATTATGCGCCTTAATAAAGATATGAGATTTGCTAAAGGAGAACCTTACCGAACTTTTTTATTAATTCATTTTGGAAGATTTAAGTTGGACAGCGAGTTTTATCTTTATTTCGATTCGAACAGTTTTGTAATGGGAATGTTTATCAACAAGAAAAAAGGGGATAACTTATACTTCAGTCAAAATCTTTCAAAGTTCAGGAAAGAATTAATTGAAGTGTGCAGCAAATATAAAATTGATGATAATTATTCACTTTCAGACCTTGAAAATAATTCTGAATTATTGGTAAAAAAATTTAATGCAAAAAAACATCTTTCTCTTTTAGAAAATATCGATTTCATTCTTCTTGAAAGAAATAAAAAAGTAGCGGATAAAGTTTTGTTTTCTGATGAGATAATTTTGGAAACAATTAAAATGATTACTCAACTTTATCCGCTTTATTGTTTTGCAATTTCGCCAAACCCATTAAAGGAATTAGAAAAATATGAAGATAACTTTGGCGAAATTGTAACTTGAAAACGCTGACACAATTAAATCAATTTTTCCATTTTATCGTGCAGCCAATTGTAAAAGTTTCGGGAACAGAAATTGGCTTATTAGCCAGCAGTTCTTCAATAGCATTTCTTAAATATGGTGTTTTGACTTTGGAAGGTTCCTGCCAGTTATCATCTATTTTTCCATGAAAAGCAAGTTTGCGCTCTTTGTCGAATAAAAATATTTCTGGAGTATGAGTGGCTCCATAAGCTTTAGCAACTTCCTGAGATTCATCTCTTAGATATGGGAAATTAAAATTTTTTTCCTTTGCTCTTTTTATCATTTCTTCAAATGAATCTTCTGGATAGTTTGTTGTATCGTTTGAGTTAATTGCTACAATTTGCAGTTTATCTTTATAATCATTCTGTATTTGAATTATTCTGTCTTCATAAGCACGGACATATGGACAATGGTTGCAGCTGAAAATAACAATTAATGCTTCTTTATCTTTAAATGAATCTAATGAATATGAATTCCCGTCAACAGCAGGCAAATTGAAATTAGGTGCAGGTGAACCAATTTTTAATGTATCTGTTGCCATAGATTTTCCTTTATTTTTAATTATACTTTAATAATTATAAGTTGCAGATTAAATTTGCATCAAACAGTTATAAAAATCAATTAACTTGGTAAATCATGATTTATAAAACAATTTTTGACAATTATGAAAAATATCAGGAAGAAAGAATTTTGCTTCCATTGATTAAGCATTCTCAAGTTAAAAATATTATTGATGAACTTAATGGAAAAAATATTTTTGACATTGAATTAATCGGTCATTCAATTGAAGGAAGAGAAATTTATTCTTTATCGGCAGGAAGAGGAAATACAAAAATACTTGCTTGGAGTCAAATGCATGGTGATGAACCAACTGCAACAGCTGCAATATTTGATTTAATAAAATTTTTCTCGGAAGATGACATTTATAATGATTTTAGAAAAAATATCTTCAATAAATTAAAAATATATTTTGTGCCCATGCTTAACCCAGATGGAGCAGAAAAATTTCAAAGAGAAAATTCATTGAATATAGATTTAAATCGAGATGCATTAAGAAGCGAAGCACATGAATCAAAAATTTTGTGGAATCTTGCTGAAAAAATAAAACCAGATTTTGCATTTAATCTGCACGACCAGAATAGCTACTACACAGCTGGAAGAAGTTTCAATACTGCAGCAATATCAATGCTTGCACCGCCATCGGATTTTGAAAAAAGTATAACTGAAACACGAAAAAAAAGTATGCAGGTAATTCTGAGAATTAAAGAAACTCTTAGCAATTTTATTCCACAAAATATTGCAAGATATGACGACGATTTTGAACCGCGTGCTTTTGGAGATAATTTTATAAAAACAGGTATAAGTTCAATTCTGATTGAATCAGGATTTTTAATTGGAGATTATGAAAAATCGAAAATCAGAAAACTGAATTTTATTTCTCTTCTTTCTGCTTTTAATTCAATAGCAAATGAAGATTACAAAGAAAAGAACATTGATGAATATTTTTTAATTCCTGAAAACAATACTCTGCTTTTTGATTTGCTTTTAAGAAATTTGTCCATTACAAAAAACAATCAATCATTTAAAATAGATATTGGAATTCTAAGAGAAAGAAAATTTGACAGTCAATCAAATCGATTTTATTATGCTGGTAAAATTAAGGAAATTGGAGATTTATCAATTTATTATGGAATTGAAGAATATAATCTGAACGGTTATGAAGTAAAAATTCCTAAAATATTTTTGAATAATGCGAGAACAAAACCATACAACACGGAGTTTAACCAGCTGCATAATGAAGGATATGGATTTATATTTCAATCTGAATATAATCATGAAAAAGAATACACAGATTTTCCAATTAATTTTCTTACATATAGAAATTATAAGCCTCAATTAGCTGTAGATGAATATGCAAATTTATTGATAACAAAAGAGAACCATAAAATTTATATTATTATTAATGGATTCTTTCAAGTTCTGAATGATTCAAAAAATAGAATATTAAATGGTCTTGTGATTCATTAAATTTACAACACAGAAAATTGTTTGAAAGCATAAATGCAGCAGTTAGAAAATGAAATAACGAATGATAATCTAAAAGAGCGTTATGAGGAATTTGAGAAAGAAGCCCTGCCTCATATGAATGCATTATACAATTTTGCTCTGAGATTAACAGGAGACGAAGAAGATGCTGATGATCTTGTTCAGGAAACTTATCTCAAAGCTTTTAGATTTTTTGATAAATTTGAAAAAGGAACTAACTGCAAAGCATGGCTATTCAGAATTATGAAAAATTCTTTTATAAATGATTACAGAAAACAGGTAAGAGAACCAAATAAAGTTGATTACGAAGATGTTCAGAATTTCTACGAAACAATTAAATCAGATGAAGTTGAATATGACCATTATGAGGAAGATGCATTTAGCAAAACATTAGATGATGAGGTTTCAAAAGCAATAAGCGAACTTCCAGAAGATTTTAGAACAGTAATTATATTGAGTGATATTGAAGGATTTACTTATGAAGAGATTGCAGATTTTGTTGATATTCCTGTAGGCACTGTTCGTTCTCGTTTGCATCGAGCAAGAAAAATGCTCTATTCTCAACTTTATGATTATGCAAAAGATAAGGGTTATATTTCATCGAGAAAAATTAGAAAAATTAGCAATAAAGACTTTGACAAAAATTAACAAGGGAATTTATGTTCAATATTAAAAATATTATTGTTCCAACAGATTTTAGTGAATTATCTTTCTCCGCATTTGATTATGCGAGAGATATGGCAGAACAAATTAATGCAAAAATTCATCTTATTTATGTACTCGAAAAAGCTCCGCCATTTTTAGCATTACGTTCAGTTGATGTTTCAGAAGAAGAAATTATGAAGGATATGGAGGATGAGGCAAAAAGGCAATTAAGCGAAGCAGCAAAAAAATTAAGAAATGATTCCAATGTTGAAATTATTGAAGTCTGCCGAAAAGGAATTGATTATGAAGAGATTGTAAAATATTCCAAAGAGGTTGAAAAAGCTTTAATTGTAATTGCTACCCATGGCAGAACAGGAATACTTCATACACTTTTAGGAAGTGTTGCAGAAAAAGTAATTCGATATGCTAAATGTCCTGTTCTGGTTATTACTCCTGAAAATGAAGAAATTGACAATTAAATTTTAGTTGATTAAGTTTACGGCGCAAAAATTTAAAAACTAAAAAAGGCAGGTGATAAGTAGTGGTAGGAATAACCGTTCAAGAGAACGAGAGTATCGACAAAGCTCTAAAACGCTTTAAGAAAAAATACGAGCGTTCCGGTATTCTTAAGGAATTTAAGAAAAGAACATTCTATGTAAAGCCTTCAATTGAAAAAAGAATGGATTTAATTAAAGCAAAACGAAGAGCTTCTCGAGAACAAGCCTTAAAAGACAAAAAAGCTTGAACCTATCTCTTAAAGCCCGTCATTGACGGGTTTTTTTATTTAAAAAATACTTTTTGAAATGTTCAGTAATCTTTTCAAATGCTTCATCAATTGAATTGCAGAAGTCAAATAATTTCATATCTTCTTTGCTGATTGTTCCATGTTCTATCAGAGCATCAAAATTTATAATCTTGCGCCAGTAAGCTTCATCATAAATAATAATTTTCATTTTCTTAACTACTTTCTTTGTCTGAACTAATGTTAGGACTTCCATAAGTTCGTCCATTGTGCCAAAACCTCCAGGAAATACAATCAGAGCTTTGGCTAAATAAACAAACCAAAGTTTTCTCATAAAGAAGTAATGAAATTCAAAAGCAAGTTTAGGGTCTACATATTTGTTAACATATTGTTCGTAAGGAATGCTGATATTAAAACCAATAGAGTGACCTCCGGCAAGGTATGCTCCTTTATTGGCTGCTTCCATTATGCCAGGACCGCCTCCAGTACAAATAATAAATCTATTTCCATTGCCGTCAAGTTTCATCGACCATTCTGTTAATCTTCTGGATAGTTCAACAGCATCTTCATAGTATCTTGACATTTCAAGCAATTTTACTGCTTTGTCAAATTTCTTTTTTGCTGCTGTTCCTTTTCCTTTTTTAGCTTGATTAACAAGTTTTAATGCATCTTTTCTTGAAATTAATCTTGCTGAGCCAAAGAAAACTATAGTATCAACAATTTTATATTTCTCAAAACGGGACTTTGGTTCATAATATTCTGATAAAATTCTGATTGTTCTGGCATCAGCAGAGTTAAGGAATTCGATATTCTTATATGCTTTTACGGGCCTAATTGGTTTTTTCATTTTGTTTGATTGATTGAGAAGTGAATGTGAAGTGTAACTTTATCATTTTTTATAATCAAGGCTGATTGACTAACAATCAGCCAATTTAAATTATTTATTTGGTTGAGATGATTGTTGTGGTAAAACAGGTGTTGAAGGAACAGCTGGCTGTCCTTTCCCCTGAATTACACTTTCTCTTTGTTCTACAGCAGTTTTTCCTGGTAAAAAGAATAAATTAATTAAGATTGATAAAACAATTAAAGCCCCAGCAAGCCACCATGTTGCTTTGCTAAGAAAATCAGCTGTTCTTCTTGTTCCGAAGACAGTTCCAAATTGACTTCCTCCAAAAGTGCCGGCAAGTCCGCTGCCTTTACTTGATTGCAGCAATACAACTATTATCAAAAAAAATGAAATTATAAGTGCAAGTATAACTAACAAAGTATACATCTTAATCTCCGTTTTAGATGTAGCGAGGGAGGGATTCGAACCCCCGACACGTGGATTATGATTCCACTGCTCTAACCAGCTGAGCTACCTCGCCTTACAAAATTTTGGGTTGTAAATATAAAGACTATGAATCCAAACTTCAAGGAATTACTAAATTTCTGTTTTATCTCTTTCATTGAAATTGAGTTTGAGATAGAAATAATCCAATGCAAAATTTGGCATTTTTAGATTGTTCAATTTATATTTGTAGTGCAGTAATTAACAAAATGGTTCTAAAAATATTTCTCACTACTTACAATCCTGCCATCTGGCAGGATTTTTTATTAATAAATTTCAAAATGTTATGAAAAAACTTTTATTCTTGTTGCTGTTTAGTTATTCATTTTTGTTTGGACAGGCAAAAATAAATTTCAGAAATTATCAATCTGAAAAGGATTCTCTGCTGAATCTGAATTCAAAACTATTGATTGAAAAAAAATCTCTTCTGAAAGAAATTGACAGCCTGAAAAATCTTTCAAATCTTCTTGAGGAAAAAATTAATTCTGCAAACAGAGAAATTGAAGAACTTTTTATAAAAAAATTTGGAAAAGAAAACGGAACAAGAGTTTATAACAAACAAGTATGGAAGGGAATGACCGAGAAAATGTTGCTTGCTGGCTGGGGCAAACCTGATAAGATTGATAAGAATGTTCAAAAGTGGGGAACGTATACTCAATGGTATTATGGAAAAATCACTTTCTTTTTTAAAGATGGAAAATTAATTGACTTTGAAGAAAGTAAATAAATTTAATTCCTTCCTTGTTCATGTATTTTATTACAATTATTTTAATGATGGATTGATTTATCAAAGAGATGAGAAAACTTAATTTAATATTTTATGCACTGTTGATTTTATTCTCATCTTTAATTTTATCTGTTCACTTGTTCAATCAAACACCGATTAAAATATTTACTTTTTCCTATATAACATCTTCTGCGGTTTTTATTTTGATTGCATTCCTTTTGCTAAAATATGATTTGAACAAAAATACTGTAATAATTTCTGTGCTCGTAGGAATTATTTTAAGAATTAGTTTTATTAACACCATGCCCATTGGTTCTGATGACATTTACAGATATATGTGGGATGGAAAAGTTCAAAGTCATGGAATTAATCCATATAAATTTTCACCGAGTGATTCTAACCTAAACTTTCTTCATTCTGAAATTTTGCCAGCAAAAGTAAATTTTCCAGAACTTAAAACAATTTATTTCCCTTTGAGTCAATGGCTATTTTTTCTTGGTTATCAATTAAGCGGTGAAAGCATATGGGGTTATAAATTTATTTTAATGTTATTTGAACTGCTGACAATAATTATTCTTTATTTTTTATTAAAAGAATTAGACAAGCCTTTGAAATATTTGCTGCTTTATATTTTATGCCCTCTTCCAATTTTTCAATTTGCAATTGATTCTCATCTTGATGGCTATGGTTTGATGCTGATTGCGATATCAATCTTATTTTATTTAAAAAGAAGATTGATACTATCTTCATTATTTCTTGGATTATCTCTTTCAATTAAACCAGTGGGAATTTTGTTTATCCCTGTTTTATTCTTAAATGAGCAAAAAATTTCTGACAGATTAAAAATTTTATTTCTGCCGTTTGTTACTTTTTTTATTCAATTTGTTCCATATATTTTTTCATCGAATCCATTTGAAGCATTATTTGTTTATGCAAAGCATTGGTCTTTTAACGGCGGCATATTTAATCTTTTGAATAGTTTTATAAAACATAATCAAATAACCCGCGTTGTTTGTGGATTTATATTAATGATAATTCTAATCCCTCTTTATTTGAGCAGATATGATTTAATTAAGAAAATTTATTATTCAGTTATTTTGCTCTTGATATTATCTCCTGTTGTTCATCCGTGGTATATAGGGTGGCTTACTGTGCTAATCCCTATTGTTCCTGCAATGAGCGGAATTTTATATTCTTCGTTAAGCAGTCTTACAGCATTTACTGTTTTGAGTTATCAACTAAATGGTGTGTGGAAAGATTATCCTTTAGTTTTATTAACAGAATATGTTCCTGTAATATTGTTTTTGATTTTGGAATTTAAGAAATCATTTGCAGAAAGGAATTTGAAACTTTGAATCACAAAAGAATTTCTTTGTTGTTCTCTGCAGAATAAACATTTCTATCTCTGAACTTTTTCAAGATGTTAAAACCTATCCAGTCTTTTGATTCAGATTCACCATGAACAAGAATTATTTTTTTGGCATTTGTATGCTCAACAATTTTTAATAGCTCTTCTCTTTTTGAATGTGAGGGGAAATAAAATTTTTCTATTTCGCAGTTTACAAATTTTGGCGGACTAATTTCATTCAGCTGAACAAATTCTCCTCTGGAAGAATTAATAATTTTGTATCCAGGTGTTTCGGGGTCCATATAACCCACACCAAATATTCCAAATTTTTTTTGATTTAACCAGAAGTCAATTAATTTATAAGAAGTTGTTCCTTCGAGCATCATTCCACTTGATGCTAAAACAATTCCAGGATGTTTCACAAATTCATTATAGTCTTCAATATCAAGTAAGTTTAATTGAGGAATTTCTTTTAGTTCTAGATTTGAATTTTTTCTTCTAACAATGTAACGGTTGTTGTCATAAATTCTTGAAATTTCTCTTCCAATTCCACCAGTATAAATATTTGTTTCGATTAAACTTTTCTTTTTGATTAATTCATGAACAAGTGCAAGCATTTCTTGAGTTTTACCCAATGCAAAAACAGGAATTAAAATTGAACCATCATTCTGAAGAATTTGATTTGCAGATTTAGCAAATCGTTTTGATTCAGTTTCCCAGGTCCCAAGTTTCTTTGAATCTGTTGAGCCGTATGTTGTTTCGAGTATTAAAGTGTCGATGTTTTTTATTTTTTCTAAATCGGCTCCAATCATTATTGTTTGCTCGCTTAAATTAATATCTCCTGAATAGAGAATTCGTTTATCGTAATATTCAATTAAGATAGAAGCCGAGCCAAGAATATGACCTGCATCAATGAAAGTGATTTTTATTGGTTCTTCTGAATTTTGTCTTAACCCTTTTAATAGAATTGATTCATTATATTCTAATTCAATCATGCTTTTGACAAGATAATCAATTTCTTCATGTGTGTAAGTCCTCAAATTGTTTGTGTATGATTCTGATTGTTCTAAATTATTTTCGAGAAGTATATTTGCTGCATTATGAAGTGTAACAGAAGAAATTTCTTTTGTTTGAACAACAGTGTAAATAATTACATGAGGAAATTGTTGAATTAAAAATGGGAGAGAGCCTATATGGTCTTGATGAGCATGTGAGATAAAAACAAAGTCAAGCGGTAAATCATTTAGCAGATTAAAATTTGGAAGAGCATCGATACCTTTTTTGCGGGGATGCATTCCGCAGTCAAGTAATATTCCTGTGCCATCTATGTTCAAATAAAAGCAGGAAGCTCCTACTTCATCTGCACCGCCAAGCGGAATAAATTTAATCATCAGAAAGCCTAATGAGAATTATAAAATTCATACTCATACTTAGCAACAAATGCCGGACGCTCATCATTTGAATATCTTATTTCTTCTTTTTGTAATCCATTTTTATAGTAAGAAAAAGTAATTCTGAATTGTCGAGTGCCGTCAGCCAAGTATAATTTATCTTCTATTAGATTTCCGTTGTCATCATATTTCATTTCTCGTTTTGTTTGATTGTCTTTTATTTCAATTAAATTTCCTCTTGAATCATATTTATAATTTATAACATTATTTCCCTGAATTCCTTTTTGTGTTTCTTTTACCAAGTATCCATCGGCATCATACTCAAAAGTTATTTCTGAAATTTGTTTGCCTTCACCATCTTTAATAATTGACCTTACTAAAAATTCTCCTTCATATTCGTTTTGTTGTTCAGAGGCAATAGAACCTTGCTTTGTGTAATTTATTGATTTTATAAGCTTGTTTGCTTCATAAAAAAATTCTGTTTTTAATTCGCCTTGATTTCTGTCGTCCATTAGTTTTCGTAAAACTTCGTGATTGCTTTCATTATATTTTGATTCTCTTCTTCCTTTTAAATTTCCATAGCCATCATAAGTATCCATGAATAGTAAATTTCCATAATCATCATATTTGAATTCATAACTTAAGTCGATTTCGCCTGTGCTTTTGTATCGAATGCTTTTTGTTCTGTTTCCTTTCTCATCAAAAAATAATTCTTCAACCAAAACCATATTTTTGGGATAAGAATTATTTCTCCCAAAAAAGCCGGCATATCTTCGTCGAACTTTTACTTTTAACTGTTTTGCTTTCTGAAGCTCTTTTGTGTTTTGGTCAATAATTTCTTTTTTGTTTTTTGGAAGATTAACCGAACTGTTCTTAATAGTTTGATTTTTGTTTTGAGTATTTCCACATTGAACAATAATCGTAAGAGATATTAATGGAATTAAAATGAAAAACAAAAGCAGAAAAATTCTTATCAGTTTTTTCATATAAAACCTTTTTTGTTTGTAGTTATTGATTGTAACCTAAGTTAATTTTTCTTCGAGAGCATCTAAAGTTTTTTCATCGATAACATTTTGAATTCTTTCAAATAGTTCACGTTCTTCCATTCTTATATGACTTTCGAGCTTATAACCTAATTCATCGAGATAATTTTCATAATTTTTTTCTGATTTAATTTTCTCAATAAGAAATTTTATTTCAATATGTTCGTTTATCATTTGTTTGAATAATTCATCTAATACAGAATCTTTTCCTTGCAGGTTTTTCATTAAGATATTTTCTTCATCATCAAAATGTTTAATTAGGTAGTTATGGAAAAAATTAATTGTGTAATTTTTTTTATCATTTAAATCTGAAGGCATTCCTTTATACTGAGGAGCTCCTTTTTTAATCATTTGTGCAAGTATCAATCCATCATGATGTTCTTTTGATAATCGAATTAAGCTTTTATGCCTTTTCATTTTTCTTTTCCATTAATCTTTCTCTGTAGAGCTGACCAATTTCTGCTCCAGCAATAAAAATGCAAGATGAATAGAACAACCATAAAAGTATAACAATAATTAAAATGAATGCACCATAAAAAGGATTTTTGCCAAGAAAGTTTTGAATGTAATATCCAAAAAAATTTCTTGCTATTTCCCATAGAACTGTAGTTGAAAGAGCACTTACTGCAGCAACTCTTTTAGGAAGTTTTTCGTATGGTATAAGGTAGTAAAGAAGAAAAAATAAAATTAACAGAATTAACAGTGAACCAATCCATACAATTGTATTCCAGATTTCACTTAATCTTGCAAATGTGAGAAGTGGGGAATTGCTTGCAATCTCGAGAAATAAATTTAATGCAGGAAAAATTAATGTTGATAATGAAATTAAAATGACGAGAAGCAAAACCATTCCGATATCTCTTAATAATCCAATCAGAAAATTCTTTTCGATTTTAGTGTGAAAAATTTGATTCAGTAAAGTTCTCATGCTGCTGAAAATCCAGGTGGAAGTTAAAAGCAATCCAAAAGCTCCAATGTAGCCTGCGATATT
This sequence comes from Melioribacteraceae bacterium, assembly GCA_037481715.1. Taxonomy (GTDB): domain Bacteria; phylum Bacteroidota; class Ignavibacteria; order Ignavibacteriales; family Melioribacteraceae; genus Rosettibacter. The sequence goes on along the minus strand of JBBFLD010000007.1, from coordinate 45,327 downwards.
TTTGTATTCAATTGCTTCGGGCAGACGGTTGCTTATAATTTTTTTTGCAAAGTTAGAATAATCAGGATAAGGCACAATTGTATCGATAATTTGATTTATCATATTTTGTAGTGATTGAGTATCAAAAATATTACCCAATAACGAAAAGATAAAAAGTATCAGAGGAATCAAACTCAAGATTAATGAATATGCAATTCCAGCGCCTGTCAAAAATATATTGTGTTCATCAATTCTATTAAATAATCCAGCTGCATAATATCCTATTGTGCGAAAGAATTCCTTAATCTTTATTTTATCAAAAAATATTTTTGCAGTCATCTTAAACATGAATGCTCATTTTATTCGGAATAGAATCGTAATAAAGATGAGACAAAAGCTGCAAAGAAAAATCGTATTGGTCGTTTACAATAAATCTTTTTGGAATTGTTTCGCCAATGAGCATGTAAGGTGTAAAACTTTTTGAAGCAATTTTTTCAAAATTGCTTTTATTTTCAGGACTAACAGTTACAATAACTCTTGATTGACTTTCTGAGAAGAATGAAAAATCTTCTCTGGTTTTTATATGAATATTAACTTTTGCTCCAATCATATTTTCCGGATTAAGAATGCAGCATTCAGCAAGAGCAGTGATTAATCCACCTTCAGAGACATCATGAGCTGAGTTAATCAATTTTAAATCTATTAATTGAAGCAAAAGTGAATGAAGATCTTTTTCTGTTTGCAAATCAATTTTTGGAATTTTTCCCTTAACCAAATTGTGAACAACTTTTAAGTATTCACTTCCTCCAATTTCTTCATAATCTTCTCCAAGAACATAAATTAAATCTCCTTTGTTTTTAAATTCTGCAGTAGTAACATTTTCTAATTTTTCAATCAAGCCTACCATTCCAATTACTGGAGTAGGGTAAACTGCAGTATCTGGACTTTCATTGTAAAAGCTTACATTTCCACCGGTAACAGGAGTATTAAAAAATCTACAGGCTTCTCCCATTCCTTCAATTGCTTGTTTAAATGTCCAATACATTTCAGGTTTATAAGGATTGCCAAAATTAAGACAGTTTGTAATTGCAAGAGGAATAGCACCAGAACAGACAACATTTCTTGCAGCTTCAGCGACTGCAATTTTAGTTCCTTCTTTTGGATTTAGATAAACATATCTTCCGTTGCAATCTGTTGAAGCGGCAATAGCTTTATTTGTTCCTTTAATCATAATTACGGCGGCATCTGAGCCTGGTCCAACAACTGTATTTGTTCTTACCATTGAATCGTACTGTTCATAAACCCATCTTTTTGATGCAATATTTGGTGAAGAAAAAATTTGTTCAAAAACTTCTGCAATGCTGTCGGGTTCTGGCAAATCATGAGGATTAAAGTTTTCTGCTTCTTTAAGATATTCTGGTTCTTTTGTTTCGCGAATGTAAACTGGTGCACCACCTCCAAGTACAAGTTCAAAAGGTGGTATCTCTGCTTTCTTTTCACCTTTATGATAAATTTTTAATAATTGTTCATCCGTAACTTCGCCAATAATTTCGCAATTCAAATCCCACTTCTCAAAAATTTCTTTAACCTTATCTTCATATCCCTTCTTTGCAACTACAAGCATTCTTTCTTGACTTTCTGATAACATAATTTCATAAGCATTCATATCTTCTTCTCTTAATGGAACTTTATCTAAATTTATATTCATTCCGGATTTTCCTTTTGCACTCATTTCAGAAGTTGAACAAGAAATTCCAGCAGCACCCATATCCTGAATTCCAACAACAAGATTTTGTTTTATAATTTCGAGAGTTGCCTCGAGAAGAAGTTTTTCTGTGAATGGGTCGCCAACTTGAACAGATGGTCGTCTTGATTCAGATTTTTCAGAAATTTCTTCAGATGCAAATGTAGCACCATGGATTCCATCTCTTCCAGTTGAAGAGCCAACAATCATAACTGGATTGCCGGCACCTTTAGCTACAGCAGATACAATTCTATTTGTATCAACAACACCAATTGCCATTGCATTTACAAGAGGATTATTTTTATAAGAATCATCAAAGTAAACTTCACCTCCAACAGTTGGAACACCAAAGCAATTTCCATAATCTGCAATTCCTTTAACAACTCCTTCGAATAAATATCTTGTTCTTGCATCTTCAAGCGAACCGAAACGAAGTGAATTCAAACATGCAATTGGACGGGCTCCCATTGTGAATATGTCTCTTAATATTCCTCCGACTCCAGTTGCAGCTCCTTGATAAGGTTCAACAGCAGATGGATGATTATGACTTTCAATTTTAAATGCAATTGCAAGACCATCACCAATATCTACAAGTCCTGCATTTTCTTCGCCTGCACCAACAAGAAGCCTTCCTCCCGAACGCGGAAGTGTTTTCAATAATGCAATGGAGTTTTTATAGCTGCAATGTTCGCTCCACATTACACTGAATATTCCAAGTTCTGTAAATGTTGGAACTCTTCCTAAGCGTTCGCAAATCCAGTTATATTCTTCTTCGGTTAAGCCGTGTTCAAGGGCTAATTGTAAATTTACTTCTGGTTCTTTCATTTTTTTGTCAAATATTTTTTCATTTGTTAAAACTAATATAACATATTTCAAGTTTTTAATCTTGATATGAATTTATGATTGATATCTTATATATGTAAGAAAGAAAAATAAAGATAAATTTTTTTGAAGTAAGAAATGAGTTTTGAAACAAGAAGAATGGTGTACTAATTGTTTTTGCTCTTCAAGGTAAATGAATTGATTAAAAAAATAAAAATAAAATCGCCTGCAGATAAATTTAATCTACAGGCGATTGGGGAGTGGATGAAATAATTACTCATCTCTTTCAAACTCAATAATCATACCTGATTATTTTTCTAATTATTTCTCATAAAAAATTTTTTGCTTGTATTAAGATTTTATCAATCTGATAATTTCATAGTATTGCTGGTATATCTTGTTGATAAAAAATTTTTTATTGTTTGATGTCTTCAACTCATTACATAATTTTTTAAGACACTATTGTTCCTTCATTTCTTTTTATCAAATTGATTTAAAGGCTGCACTCAAACTTTATCATTTTGAAATAATCATTCTGCACTTAATCGTTTTAATTGAGATTTTATTTCTCTATTTCCCTCTGGTATAATCATTGAGTTTACTAATGAAAAATATTTCAGGGCAATTATAAGGAGTAAATTTTGTACGAGATATCGATGGTCGGATTTATTTTATTTTTTTGTTATCCGCTGGCTGTAATCTCATTAAGTGTTTACTCCTCAATTACAAAAGAGATGAATTCAGAAAGATATTTTTTTGCTGATAAAAATATAAATTGGCTGTTTGCTGGTTTATCATTATCATCTTCAATTTTCTTTAGTCCTTATCTGCTTGGTTTTTCTTTATCAGGTTATCAAAATAATCTTCCTTTAATTTATGCACTTGTATCTGTTGTTTTACTTTTTGCATCTGGAAAAATTTTATTGCCTCGTTATTCAAATTTCAGGATAAATACAATCCCCGAATACTTTGAGATTCATTATGGCAAAACTTTTCGTTATGTAATTTCTGTTCTTTATATTTTGATGAACATGGGAATTAGGCTTACACTCACTCTAACAGCGGGCAGCATATTAATTTATACTTTTACAGATTTAGACCCTTATTTTTCACTTTTGTTCTTTTTGGTAATAACAAGTGTTTCTTTAATTATTTCCGGGTTGAAAGCAGAAATTTTTATTAATCTACTTCAAGCTTTCTTTGTAATAGCAATTGCTGCTGGATTTACTTATTGGTTTTTTACTCAAAGAAATATCAATGATTTTGGAATTCAAAATGTTTTATCTACTGCTCTAAAACACTCGAATTCAGATTTATCACCAATCGAATTAATTATTGCATTGCCTCTGATTGGCTGTTGGTTTTTGTGTGCCGACCAGAATATGATTCAAAAAAGTTTTTCTGTAAGTGATGTTAAAGCACTAAAAAAATCTATTCTGTTTTTAATTATATATCAATTAATTCCTTTATTGATTTTTACATTACCTGCAGTAATAATTTTTAACAATACACAGAATGCCAATCTTCATGAAATTCAAAAATTATTTTTTAATTATTTCCCTGAGGTATTAAAGTCGTTATTCACTATAGTAATTGTTTTTATTATAACCTCACTTATTTCAAGTTATTTTGTAAGTTCAGCAAGTCTTATCACATTTGATTTTTACCGTACATTAAAACCCCGTGCTTCTGATAGAGAACTTGTTTTAGTTGGAAGAATTACAATTATAATTTTTTTATTTATCTCGATTGCATTACTTCCAATTACTCATCCAAGTGATTTCAAAATTTATTTGAAGTTGTTTTATCTATTTCTCTACCTAACTTCTCTAATATCAGCTTTTTTAATTGTTGGATTACTGTTCAAGTATATAAAAAAGGAAGCAGCATTATCAATATTCTTTATTGGATTACTTTTGATTTTTTTCAAATCGATTCATGAATTTTTTTTCTACAATCATTATTTCGATATAGAAATGCTTAACCACATAGTTCACGCAAATTTTTTTGAATACTCAATTTTTATCTTTTCTTTTGCCTTCGGGCTCTCTTTTATTATAAACAAATTCAGATTCCACTTTAAGACCGAAAAGAAAAAAAACCTCAGCGAAAAAATTCTTTTAGCATTTCCAATTTATTGCGCAATTATTGGTTTAATAAAGATGATAAACATTTAGAAAAAAATGATAAAAAGGAGATGAAAATGAAGAAACAGAGATACAAAATTTTATTAACGATACTGATAATAATCATAAGTGCAAAAATTATTTCTGCAGGAACAACAGGGAAAATAGCAGGAAGAATTATTGATAAAGAAACACGAGAACCTTTGGTAGGAGTTAATGTTATAGTAAAAGGAACAACTTTAGGATCAACTACTGATATTGATGGATATTATGTAATATTGCAAGTCCCACCCGGCATTCATTCCATTGTTGCAAGCATGGTTGGTTATGCAACTGTTACTGTAAATGATATTGAAGTAAGAATTGATCAGACTTCTACGGTTGATATTGAGATGGTATCACAAGCTATTGAGCTTGGAAGCATAGTAATTACAGCAGAAAGAAAATTAGTAAAGAAAGATGTATCCACAAGTGTAGCGGCAGTAAGGTCAGAAGAAATAACTACATTGCCAATTACTTCAATTGATAGAATAGCAAGTCTTCAAGCAGGAGTTGAAGAAGGTTTTGTTATAAGAGGCGGCAGTGCAAACCAATTGTTATTTCAAATTGATGGCGTAACATTAAGGGACCCGAGAAATAATTCACCAATAACCACATTATCATTAAGTTCAATTCAGGAAATTTCAATTGAAAGAGGCGGATTTAATGCTGAATATGGACAAGTCAGATCAGGAATTATAAATATTATTCAAAAAGAAGGAAGTGTTAATAATTACTTTGGTGCTGTTAATGTTAAATATAGTCCACCTACTCCAAAGCATTTTGGGATTTCAGTATTTGACCCAAATTCAATGTGGAACAGACCATACCTTGATCCTGCTGTATGCTGGACAGGCACAGAAAATGGTGCATGGGATTTATACACGCAACGACAATACCCGCGCTTTGAAGGATGGAATGCAATATCACAAAAACTTTTAAGTGATAATGACCCTAATAATGACCTTTCACCAGCTGCAGCTCAAAAAGTATGGATGTGGGAACGAAGAAGAAGACCAACAATTGCTCCAGATTATGTGATTGATGCGAGCTTTGGCGGTCCAGTTCCTTTCATAAGCAAAAACTTAGGTAATCTAAGATTCTTTACTAGCTTCTGGTATAATCGAGAAATGTTGTTAATCCCTTTAAGCCGTCCTGATTATTTAGAATATAATTACTCATTAAAATTAAATTCTGATATAAGCAAAAAAATTAAATTGATGATAAATGCTAACAAAGGAAGATCATACAATGTTGTAATGAACAGAGATGATAGTCAATTTAATAATCCAGCATGGGGAATTAATGGTGTTCAATTCTGGAGTCCAACAGCATTTATGCGAACTCCTTACACAATTGCAGAAATTACAAATGAACAAAGACCAAGTAGAATTTTTACAGATTCGTGGTATAGCCAGGCAATACTTAATCATACTACTTTTGCAGGTAAACTTACAGATTTTGTAAGTGATAAATCATTTCTTGAATTTAGCATCGAACATGTTATAAGATCTTACCTAACTGGTCCTATTAGACAAAGAGACACAGTTAAAAAATATGAGATTGTCCCTGGATATTTTGTAGATGAAGCTCCTTTTGGATTTGACCCGCGTCCTTTAACAGGTATTACAGGAATGTTCTTTGGAGGTCACTCTTCTACTATAAGAGATTCAAGCAAATTAAGTTCAACATTAATTAAAGCAAATTATACTAATCAGCTTACACATATTCATTTAATTAAAGCAGGAATAGAATTTTCTTACTATGACCTGAATCTAAACTACGGCGCAGTAAATACTTATTTTAATGATTTGAACTATGTAAAAGAAAGATGGAATCCATACAGAATTTCAGCATACGTTCAAGATAAAATTGAAGCATTTGGATTTGTTGCAAATGTTGGTGTAAGAATGGATTTAAGTAACCCAAATACTGAATGGTATGATGTAGACCCATTTGATAAATCATTTTTCTCTGCAAGTTATAATCCCAATAAAGATTATCCAAAAAAGAAAGCAAAAATTGATGTTGCCTTTAGCCCAAGACTTGGAATTTCTCATCCCATCACAGAAGATTCAAAATTATATTTTAACTTTGGTCACTTCAAACAACTGCCAGCATACGAAGAAATATTCAGATTGGGAAGAGCTTCAAATGGCACATTGTTAAATTTTGGCAACCCAAATTTACAGCAAGCAAAAACTATCTCTTATGAATTAGGTTACGACCATCTGTTATTCAATACATTATTAATTCAGTTATCAGCTTTCTATAATGATATTTCAAATCAACTTGCATACACACAATATTTAAGTGATAGAAAAGGTATAGGTTACTTTGGTGCCAATAATAATAGTTACGAAGATATAAGAGGATTAGAAGTTACAATAAAGAAGACAGGAGGAAGTTGGATAAGAGGATTTTTAACCTATACATATCAAGTTAATACGAGAGGAGCATTTGGTAAACAAGTAATTAACGAAGACCCAAGTCAACAAAAGATAATTGACCAGAATACAATTACCTTGTATCAACAAAAACCCGTACCGCAACCGAGAGCAAACTTAAACTTGACTTTCTTTACACCTTCTGATTTTGGTCCAAGCTTTGGTGGTTTACATTTACTCGGTAATTGGACATTAAATGTTCTTGGTGAATGGAGAGCAGGCGAATACATTACTTATAATCCTAATGGCATAAGAGAAATAATTAATAATGTTCAGGTAACAGATTACTGGAATGTTGATTTGCTGCTAAGTAAAACATTCGACCTTAAGCCATTTCAAATAACATTTCTACTGGATGTAAGAAATTTATTTAATTTCAAGAGACTTTCGGGGGCTGGCTTCTATGATAATTTTGATCAATTGTTCTATTTACAATCATTGCATCTGCCTGAAAGTCCTGCTTATGATAACATACCTGGCAACGATAGAGTTGGAGATTATAGAAAAGAGGGAGTTCCGTATCAACCAATTGAGCAGGTTAATAACTACAAAGAATTAGCAAATCCTAATCCTAATGTTATTTATTATGATAAGTCAACAAGAAAATACATGAATTATATTAATAATGAATGGTCAGAAGTAGACAGTTCACGTCTGCAAAAAATTCTTGATGATAAAGCCTATATCGATATGCCGAACAATACATCATTTAATTTTTTGAATCCAAGACAGGTTTTCTTTGGAATTAATATTTCCTTCAACCTGTAAATGATAAGGAGTTAGAATTATGAAAAAGATTTATTTAATGGTCATTCTGTTGATAATAATTTCAACACATAAAATTTCGTATGCACAGGTTTATGGCAGCCAGCAGCAAGAAGTCAAATGGATTTCTATTGGTGCTCTGCGAAATTGGTTTTCAAGTGCAGGCGCAGAAATTGAGTTTGGAAGAAGAGGAAGAAGTGGATTTGTTAATGTTGATCAGCTTGATGGATTAATCTGGCCATCTGAATATATAAACAATAAAGGTGTTAGTGCTTCAAAAGCTTTGTGGATAGGCACAACTAATTATACTGAAGAAACTGGACAACTTAAAGGAAAAGTATTTCCTTATAAAGTTATTTGTATTGGTCCTCGAGAAGTTTACTTAGGCAGCGATGTTTATCAAGAACAACTGAAATTATATGGCAAGTTCGATCATCCTCAAGTATTGGTAGATGATGTAAATGCATCTAACAGAGATTATGATGATGAAGTCGATGAAATTAATCCTGATTTAGAAGCAGACAGAATGCTTGTTAATGTTGTTCATACAAATATTGGAATTACAATTAAAAGAAGAGTATTAGCATTTTCTCAGCAATATCATGATAATTATTACATCTATGAATATGTATTTAAAAATACTGGGCTTATAATTGATAATTCTGAAGGCACACCAAAACTAATAAGCAAACCCAAGAAATTAACAGGGGTAATTTTCTTCTGGGAATATAGATATGGTTTTGCTGGCGAAGCATATACAGCAGGCTGGTTTCCGCAAGGTGCAAGTTGGGGCAGAAATACTATAAATGATGTAATGGGAACGCCATATCATCCGGGTCCATTTAGGGCAATTTGGGCTTATTATGGTCCGCATGCAAATGGACCTGGAGGAGGGCTGGCTGAAGATATTGGAGAACCAAGACCAGATGGTGCAATAATGGGAGGAACTAATTTTGCCGGTGTAGTTGTACTTCATGCAGATAAATCTGCTAAAGATAAATCAGACGACCCCAATCAACCAATGACTACAATTTTTACCGGCTCAGATAGTCCAGTGCAGCCTGTTGACCAGTATAATGAAAATTTAATGACAAGGAAATATACTGAATTTATGATGGGTGGGCATTTACGTCAAAGTCACGCTGAACAAATTGGTAAAGACCCTGTAACAGGTCTGCCCACTGCATTTGCAAATACATGGGGAGATGACGCAGGCGGTTATGCTGCAACTCAAGGCTTTGGTCCTTATGACTTAGAACCTGGTGACAGTATTAGAATTGTAGTTGCAGAAGCTGTAGCTGGAATAGATAGAACTAAAAACAGAGAAGTAGTTAATAAATGGTTTAATAGAATTCCACCATATGTTTTACCTGATGGTTCTACTACAAACGATAGAAATGTATATAAAAATCTGTGGGTATTTAGCGGCAGAGATTCACTTTTCCAGACTTTTAGAAGAGCTATAGACAACTTTAATAGTAATTTCAAAATACCTCAACCACCACCACCGCCAGACAGATTCATAGTAAAATCAGCTGGTGGAGGTATATTGCTTGAATGGTCAGATAATGCAAGGTCTTGGCCCAATTTTAATGGATATAGAATTTATAGAGCCGAAGGAAGAACCGATACAGTATTTACTTTAATATATGAAACAGATAAAAGTAATACATCCACTACTTATTTAGATACGACTGCAAAGCGCGGCTTTAATTATTACTATTATATACAAAGTAAAGATGACGGCTCGACAAATAATATTCACCCAGGTGTTCCTTTAGTAAGCAGTAAATATTATACAATGACAAATAGAGAAGCATTTCTTACAAGACCCCCTGGAAATAATCTTGCAAACATAAGAATTGTTCCAAATCCATATAACATAAGAGCAAGAGAATTACAATTTGGAATTGATACACCAGATAGAATTGCATTCTATGGCTTACCGCCTGTTTGCAAAATTAGAATATTTACAGAATCTGGTGAACTAATTGAAACAATTGACCACAGAAATTACAGCGGCGATGAACTATGGCATTCGTTAACATCTTCACGTCAGGTAATTGTAAGCGGACTTTATATAGTTCATATAGAAGTAACAGAAGATTACAAGGATAGCAATGGCAATTTGATATTTAAAAAAGGTGACAGCATCATTAAAAAATTCATCGTAATAAGATGATGAAAAATTGTAGGAGATAGTAAAGTGAAAACATTAATATTAGCTTTTTTACTAATCTTTATTTCAAGTATAAATGCACAACAAAAGTTGGCTCAAACAGGATTTAATTTTCTTAGTGTTTCAAGCGATGCAAGAGCCAGTGCAATTGGAGAAGCAGTAACTTCTTTCAATAACTATTCTGGGGCATTGTTCCATAATCCCGCCAGTATGGCTCAAATGGATAAATTCTTTAATGCAAATTTTAGTATTAATCAATGGATTGCAGATATTAAACATATTACTGCAAGTCTAATAATATCACCATTTAATGGAGATATGGGAGTAATTGGCTTGAGTTTACAATCAGTTGATTACGGCGAAGTAGAAGGCACAATGGTAGCAAATAATGAAAAAGGTTATGTAGATACAAAAATAATGAAACCCACTGCTCTTGCCTTGGGTATTGGATATGCAAAAATGTTGAACGATAAATTTGGCGTGGGCGGTCAGATTAGATATGTATATCAAAAATTGGGGGAAAGTATTGTTCCAACTATAAATGGTACAATAGAAAAAGAAAATAAAGCAAGTGCACTTGCATTCGATTTTGGCACTGTTTATAAAACTGGATTTAAGAGCGTAGCTTTTGGAATGTCTGTTAGAAATTTCTCTAAAGAAGTAAAATATGAAGAAGAAGGATTTCAACTTCCATTAAATTTTATAATTGGCATTTCAGCAAATGCTTTTGACTTTGTAAATCTCGGCTTGAATAATCAAACACTTCTAATTTCTATTGATTATACACATCCGCGCTCGAGACCCGAACAATTAAAAATTGGTTTAGAATATCAATTCATGAGCTTGCTCTTTCTTAGAGGCGGCTACATTATTGGTAACTATGAAGACAATTTAACATTTGGTGTTGGCTTATCCTATTCAGGTTTTAATATCGATTATTCTTACACACCTTATGGAATTTTTAATAATGTTCAAAGATTAACGGCAAGGATTTCATTTTAAAAAATTAAGGTGAAAATTATGAAACAAAGAAAGTTTGTTATAGTAATTTCAATAATAATTTTTTCTGCGCTGATTAAATGCAGTAATTATGAAGAACCACCATTAATTTATAATCCTGAAAATCTTCAATTTGCACCATCTCCAAAGATTAGTTCTATTTTTCCTAAAGATTCTGCTCGTGCAGGAATTAGAGAGATTCTTATAAATGGTGAGAACTTTGGAACAACTTCAGATAACAATACCATTGTTTTTGTTGGTGGTAAAATTGCAGAAATAAAAAGCCTGTCATCTAATCAAATAATTATTTATAGACCTCAACTCGAACTATCAAAATATAATAAGCCTCTTGATGTTGTTGTTTCGGTCCAAAAAGCTTTAGAACTGGCTAAAGTAAAAAATTATAAAATAAATACACCATTCGAACAATATGGTGATTTTACAAATTATACTTATAACCTCTTTGCAATTGAAGTTGATAAACAAGAAAACTTATACATTGCTACAAGAAGAGCATTATTAAAATATGATGGTAAAGAAATAGTTAGAGTAGGCGGTCAGCTTCCTAACGATTTTTCAAAAGTTACTGATTTAAAATTTGGTCCGGGCGGTTATCTGTACGCATTAGTAAGTAAAAATATTTTATATCGACTTGATCCCTCAACAGCAGCCGAAGAAAAATATATTACCCTGCCTAAAGAATGTGATAGATTAGATTTTGACCGCTATAATAACATTTACACTGCAAAGAAAGATGGATTATTTATTGTTAAACCAGATAAATCAATAATCAATACTAACTTATATCAGGGAGTTATAATTACTGATATAAGAATATTCAATGATTATTTGTACATATCAAGTGCAGATAATCTATGGAGACATAAAATACTTGATAACAATGGCACACTCGGAAATCAAGAGTTGGTTCTTAATGTTAAAAATCAGGGAACAGATTTTAGCCGTGCTGCAATCGGTTCAATTACTTTTGACAAAGATGGCATGATGTTATTGGCTGTTAAAAATCATCCTGATTATTCAATATTTGTCTTAGAAAATGACGGAAGTTTAACACCTTACTATAAAGCAAAGATACTCCCAAAATTTGTTGACCAGATTGTTTGGGGCAACGATTATTATCTCTATTTAAATAGAGGGATTACTTTAACAAGGGATTCAGTTAGAGTCTTTCGAATGGGTATGGCAAATACCCCGGCTCCTTATTACGGCAGAAATAATTTGTAAACAATTAAATAACCAACCAATCAAGGAGGTAATATGAAAAAATCCTTAATGTTAATGGTAACTCTTTTAGTGTTTATTTCCATTATGCTCGATGCAGCACCTAAAAGAGTTATTAAGCTTAGTTCAATTGTGGATGATGTTCTTATTATTCCCAAAACTGCTGTGCCACCAGTAATTGATGGGGAGCTTGATAATATCTGGCTTCTTTCAACTGCAACACCGCTTCAAAAATTTGAAGGCGGCAGCTCAGATACCGATAAAGTATATGCCGACCACTCATCATTTTTTAGAGTATTGTGGGACGACAACTACTTCTATTTGTTTGTTCAAGTCATCGATGATGAACTCGATGCATCAAACAGAGGCGAGCCATGGATGAATGATTGTGTTGAATTATTCCTTGATGGAGATAATTCAAAAGGAACTACATACGATGGCGTTAATGATGTTCAATGGAGATGGGTCTATGATGATGATAAATTAGAACAAAGCCAACGTATCAGCAATGGTCCAGGTGATTTTGTATTTAAGAAGACTGATGAAGGCTATAACCTCGAAGTTGCAATACCAAAAGCCCAAGTTGAACCTTATATGCCTTTAAAAGATGAACAGGAAATTGGATTTGAAATTTCTAATGCAGATAGAGACCAGGGTAATCGAGACCAGGTTCTTCACTGGTGGACTACAGACGGCAACACATGGCAAAATGCTTCATTGTTTGGTACAGCTGTTTTGAGCCCAGAAGAAATTGATGAGGTATTGAAAATTAAATACACTGATTCACCACCAATTATCGATGGAGATTTTGATGACACATGGAATAAGTCACTTGAATATAGTTTAACTAAATTAGAAGGGGCTCCTCTCAGTAATTCAATTTATACTAACTGGAGTGACCATCTGTCATCTTTCTGGTGCTTGTGGGATGATAATAATTTCTATCTTTTTGTAAAAGTAGTAGATGAAGAACTCGATGCATCAAATAGAGGCGAGCCATGGATGAACGATGCTGTTGAATTATTCCTTGATGGAGATAATTCTAAAGAAACCACATACGATGGAGTCAATGATGTTCAATGGAGATGGGTCTATGGTGACGATAAATTAGAACAAAGTCAGCGCATCAGCAATGGTCCTGGAACTTATGTATTTAAGAAAACTGATAATGGTTACAACTTAGAAGTTTCGATTCCGAAAGCCCAAGCAGAACCTTACATGCCATTAAAGGAAGATCAGGAAATTGGATTTGAAATATCTAATGCTGATAGAGATAATGGAGATAGAAATGATGTAAGACACTGGTGGACGACAGATGGCAATACATGGCAAAATGCTTCATTGTTTGGTACAGCTGTTTTGACAGGTAAAGTAACAAGTGTAAAATATGAACCAGTTTTAGTTAAAGATTATAAGTTAGAACAAAACTATCCTAATCCCTTCAACCCATCAACAAAAATTACTTATGCATTGCCAAAAGATGATTATGTAAAACTTGCAGTATATGATGTTCTTGGAAACGAAGTTAAAGTTCTGGTAAATCAGTATCAAAGAGCTGGATTGTATACAGTTGATTTTAATGCAAATAGTTTAGCAAGCGGAGTTTATTTCTATAAACTTAATGCACGAGATGTAACCTTAACTCGTAAAATGATGCTGATAAAGTAGATTGCAGTAAAAGGGCGTCCACATTTTTTATGATGGACGCTCTTGCTTTAAAAATTTTATTTTATATTGTGATGACTAAAATCTCCTATGTCAATTTAAATCGAAATGAAAAAATCCGTTAAAAATTCTTATGACGAAAAAAGTTTATCCCCATTAAAGCGTAAGTTGTTCTGGTTAATTACTCTTTCATTTCCACTGTTATTTTTTGTTTTTCTAGAAATTTTGTTGCGATTAATAAACTATGGCGGAAATCTTAATTTGTTCATTGAAGCACCTGAAGGTTATGAGAATTTTTTAAGATGCAATCCAAATGTTGCAAGAAGATATTTTAACTATCAGTCAATAATTCCAACCCCGCCAAAGCAATTAATGTTTAAGAAAAAACCTTCCAATGGATTTAGAATTTTTGTGATGGGCGAGTCATCTGCTGCTGGATTTCCCTATGGCAATAATGTTTCTTTCCCGATGTTTCTAAAAAGAATGTTGAATAGAACTTTTCCAGATAAAGAAATAGAAGTAATTAATATTTCTATGTCAGCCATTAATTCTTATGCGTTGCTTGATTTAATAGATGAAATTGTTAACTATCAACCTGATGTCATTTTAATTTATACTGGTCATAATGAATACTACGGTGCATTGGGAGTTGGTTCAACTCAATCTATTGGAAATTCAAGATGGTTCATTCGAACTTATCTAAACTTACAAAAGTTTAGGACATTTTTGTTGATACGAGATGTTATAAGCTGGCTTAAGATTAAGCTCAGCGAAATTTTCAGCAGCAATAATATAAAAACTCCAGCTTCTACTTTAATGGAAGAAGTTGTTGCCGAACAAGTAATTCCTTATAAAAGTTTATTGTATGAACAAGGGAAAAAACAATTTGAAGAAAATCTCGAACAGATTATTAAAATTGCAAAATCACATAATATCAAAATTGTATTAAGTGAACTTGTAAGCAATTTAAAAGACCAAAAACCATTTATTTCTGTAAATGATAAATATGAAAGAGCCGATAGCTGCTTTAATAAAGCTAAATATTTTGAAAGCATTGGCAATTATGCAAAGGCAAAGGAATATTATATCAAATCAAAAGATTTTGATGCATTGCGTTTTAGAGCTCCTGAAGAATTCAATGAAGTCATTCATACATTAGGGAAAAAATTTAGTGTTCCAGTAGTGCCGTTGATTGATTATTTTGAAAAAGAATCTCCTAATGAAATTATTGGAAACAACTTAATGCTCGAACATTTGCATCCTAATATAGATGGTTATTTCTTAATTGCAAAAGCTTTCTACAACACTCTCAAGTCAAATAATTTTATAGATACTTTTTGGAATGATATAAATTTTGCTCAGGAAAAAAATTTTGGATTCACAAAATTAGATAGTGTGTATGCAGATTTGTCAGTAAAACGATTAAAGAATGGTTGGCCCTTTGCTCCTAAAAATAAATTGAATAACTTTTTTGATGAATTTATTCCATCAAATATTCTTGAAGAACTGTCAATCAAAATCTTGAAAGATCCAGAATATAGTATTGAAACTGCACATCTCGATTTAGGCAAATATTATGAACAAAAAAATCAGCTTGATGAAGCCCTCAATGAATATTATGCTTTGATTTGTTCTATTCCTCAGGAAGTAGAATTTCAAATTAATGCAGCTGCAGTTTTAATTAAAATGAAAAAATATGATTTAGCTTTTGATTTGCTGAAAAATTCTCTTTCATATAAAAAAACTTCTTTTGCATATAAATGGCTTGGACAAATAGAATTATTAAGAAATAAATATCCACAAGCAATCAACTATTTAAAAAATGCTTATATGAATGACTCGCAAGTGATTTTTAATTTAAGCAGAGCTTATTACTATAACAATCAGATTTTAGAAGGTGATAATTATTTTTATTTGCTTCAAAATATTGCGCCAAAATCCAGATACTATAATTACCTGTCCAAATTAAGAATGTTGATTAAGAATAATATTCCAATTCCTAAAATAGAAATTAATTAACTGTCAATTATGCATAAAAATTGTTTATTATTGTTGATATACTTTTCCAACTGAGAGAAAAATTAAAAATAAAATTGCTTATGTTGTTCTTACTCTGAATATAAACTTCTAATCAATTTATTGGATTAAAAAAATCACATTAAAGAGGTCAAAATGAAATACGGCTATTTTGATGATATTCAAAAAGAATATGTAATTACTCGTCCTGACACACCACTACCATGGATTAATTATTTAGGAACAGAAGAATTTTTTGGAATTATATCAAACACTGCAGGAGGATATTGTTTTTATCGTGATGCAAGAAAGTTGAGATTAACACGTTATCGTTATAATAATATTCCTATGGACAGCAATGGAAGATATTTATATGTAAAAGATGGTGATGTTGTGTGGAATCCAATGTGGAAACCAATGCGAGTTTCGTTAGATAAATATGAATGCAGACACGGGTTGGCTTACACAAAAATTACTTCACAAAAAAATAATCTTGAAGTTTCGATTCTTTATTTTATTCCAATTGGCAGCAGAAATGAAGTATGGCATGTTCAATTAAAAAATAATTCTGACAAAACAAAAAATATAAGGCTGTGGAGTTTTGTTGAATGGTGTCTTTGGGAAGCTTATGATGATATGACAAACTTTCAAAGGAATTATTCAACTGGTCAGGTAGAAATTGAAGACGGAACAATTTTTCACATAACAGAATATCGGGAACGAAGAAATCATTACGGTTATTTTGCATGCAGCGAAAAAGTTTCTGGATACGACAGCAGCCGAGATGCATTTGTTGGTTTGCATTATGGACTTGATGCACCTCAAGCAGTTTTAGAAGGAAACTGCAGAAACAGCACTGCTTACGGCTGGCTTCCAATTGGTGTTCATCAAATTGATTTAGAAATTCAACCTGGAGAATCAAAATCTATAAATTTCATTTTAGGTTATGCAGAAAATCCAGATGATAAAAAATATCTTGATAATGGCAAGATACGCAAAGATGAATTTGAACAAGTAAAAACAAAATTTTTGAAAACTGAAAATGTTCTCAGTGCATTTGATGAATTAAAAAATTATTGGGAAAATTTATTATCATCATATAAAGCAGACACACCTGATAAAATTGTAAATCGTATGGTGAATATCTGGAATCAATATCAATGCATGGTTACATTCAATATGTCTCGTTCAGCATCATTGTATGAATCTGGAATTGGCAGAGGAATGGGCTATAGAGACAGCAATCAGGATATTCTTGGATTTGTTCACATGATTCCATCAAGAGCACGTCAACGAATTCTTGACCTTGCATCAACTCAACTTTCTGATGGAACATGCTATCATCAGTATCAGCCTTTAACAAAAAAAGGGAATACAGAAATTGGTGGCGGATTTAATGATGACCCGCTCTGGTTAATTTTATCAACAGCAGCTTATATTAAAGAAACAGGGGACACAAGTATTCTTAATGAAAATTGTGGTTATGCAGATATTCCAGAATCAAAAGCAACTTTACTGGACCACCTGCATCTTTCACTTCAATATACATTGAATAATAGAGGACCACATGGCTTGCCTTTGATTGGTCATGCAGATTGGAATGATTGTCTTAATCTTAATTGCTTTTCTACAACTCCTGGAGAAAGTTTTCAAACTGCGGGACATATTGAAAACGACAGAGTTGCAGAATCTGTTATGATAGCAGGTTTGTTCTGCAAAGCATGTGATGAAATGGCGGGGATACTTAAATTTATTGGCAAAACAGAAGAAGCAGAAAAATATTTGAACCATGCAGAAGAAATGCGCAAAACAATTTATGAATACGGCTGGGATGGAGAATGGTTTTTGAGAGCTTACGATGCATTTGGAAGAAAAATTGGTTCAAAAGAAAATGAAGAAGGGAAAATATTTATTGAAAGTCAGGGCTGGTGTGTTCTTGGCAAAGTTGGTTTAGAAAATGGCTATGCTCAAAAAGCTCTTGATAGTGTTAAAAAATATCTTGCTACACCAAATGGAATTATATTACAACAGCCAGCTTATTCTAAATATTATGTTCATCTTGGAGAAGTTAGTTCATATCCTCCAGGATACAAAGAAAACGCAGGAATATTTACTCATAATAATACCTGGATTCAAATTGCAGAAACAATGCTTGGAAGAGGTAATCAAGCAATGGAATATTATAAAAGTATTTGTCCACCAACAAAAGAAGAACAAATTGATATTTACAGAGCCGAACCTTATGTTTACAGCCAAATGACTGCGGGAAGAGATGCACCAACTTCTGGTGAAGGAAAAAATTCATGGTTAACAGGAACAGCTGCATGGTCTTTTGTTGCAATATCTCAATATATCTTAGGAATCCGTCCAGATTTTGATGGATTAATTGTTGACCCCTGCATTCCAGATGATTGGGATAAATTTAGTGTTACCAGAAAATTTAGAAACAGCATATATAAAATCACAATTTCTAATCCAGATAAAATTAACAAAGGTGTGAAAAGTTTATATCTTGATGGAAAACTTTTAAGCAGTAATAAAATACCTGATTTGAACGATGGAAAAATTCACAATGTAGAAGTGATTTTAGGTTAATAAGAATAAAACAATAGATTGCAAAGCAGAGATGTTTCCGTCTCTGCTTTTTTATTTAATTAAAATGAGGATAACATGGAATCAAAAAGTATTTCAAGAAATATGAAAATTATTTTGTTATTATCATTACTTTTAAGCCTGTTGGTGATGGTTGCAAGTTTTTCCGGAGTATTTATAAAAGAAACTTATTCAAAAGAAGTAAGATATTTTGCTGTTCAGGGAATAGGTCAGGATTTTGTAAACTTAGTAATAGTTTCTCCAGCTTTAATTATTTCTTCTTTTTTATTTTATAAAATGAACAAAGCGGCAATGTTTATCTGGAGCGGCATAATTTTGTACTTGATTTACTCTTATACAATTTATTGTTTCTCTATGCATTTCAATTTTCTGTTTCTAATTTACTGTGGAGTATTTGGTTTGTCGTTTTATTTATTTGGGTATTATTTCATAACGCAGTTGAAAAAAGAAAATAATTTTGTATTGAATAATTCATTAATAAAAATCACAAGTAGTTTTTTTATTCTGCTTTCATCTTTATTCTACTTTATGTGGTTATCAGAAGTTATTCCTGCACTGATAAAGAATGAAATCCCCAAGAGTGTATTGGAAAATGGAGTTGCAACAAATGCAGTTCATGTGCTGGATATTTCAATATTCTTACCTGGACTTGTTATTACTGCATTCATGTTAAAGAAGAAAAAATTAGCAGGCTTCATTTTAACTCCTGCATTTTTAACATTCAGTCTTTTTATGTACATTGCAATAATTGGAATGATGATTACACTGAATATTAATGGATTTGAAACAGAATTATCAGTTGTTCTTATTTTTTCAATTATTACTTTTTTCTGTCTTTTATTGCTTTTAATATTTTTGAAAAGTATGAAAAAAGATTTTGGTAATTAATTGAAATAAGAGGAGCTCATGAAATTAAAATTATTTTTTATTGTTTATCTAATAATCTTATTGAATGGATATACATCTGCTCAAATAACAGAAATTGAATCAAAACTTCGAAGTAAAAGCGCAGATACAACTAAAGGATGGAAAAGCGGAGGAATTGTTTCAATTAATTTATCATTAACGTCATTAACTAACTGGGCTGCAGGCGGACAGAATTCTTTTTCTGTTAATGGTTTTTATAGTTTTTTTATGAATTATAAGAATGATAATATCTCATTGGATAATATGCTTGATATAGGATATGGAATTTTAAAACAGGGTCAGGATTCAGAATATAGAAAAACTGATGACAGATTTGATTTCCTTTCTAAATATGGAAGACAGGCATTTAATAATTTTTATATTTCTGGATTGTTCAACTTTAAAACTCAAATGACAATTGGGAAAGATTATTCTAAGGATAAAGCAAAAATATCTAATTTCCTTTCGCCTGCATACTTAATTGGTGCATTAGGAATGGACTTTAAGCCAGATAATTATGTAAGCACATTTTTTGCACCTTTAACTGGAAAGATTACAATTGTCAAAGATCAGGATTTGGCAGATGCAGGTGCCTTTGGAGTAGAAAAAGCAGTTTACGATAACACTGGAAAAATTATAAGAGAAGGCAGAAATACAAAAAAAGAATTTGGTGGTTATGCTCGATTAATATATACAAGAAATAATTTTGAAAGCGAATTACTTAAAAACATTTCTATTACTTCTAAAATTGATTTCTTCTCGAATTACATTCATAAACCGCAAAACATAGATATTAGCTGGGAAACTTTAATTACATTGAGGGTTAACAAATACATAGCAATTAATATTAATTCTCATTTAGTTTATGATGATGATGTTTTAGTAGCAATCGATAAAAATAATGATGGAATTGTAGAAAGATATGGACCACGAGTTCAATTTAAACAAATAATTGGATTAGGATTTTCTTATAAGCATTAGCAAATTATAATTAGAATCCTTTATAAGTTTTATTTAAGCGAGATAGTATTGATATAGTTTGGTTAATTAAGTTTATTCTTAAAAATCTTCTTAGAATTATTAAAAAGGAGAAGAACAATGAAAATTGTTAAAGAATTTAAAGAGTTTATTTCAAGAGGGAATGTTGTTGATATGGCTGTTGGAATTATCATGGGTGCAGCATTTGGAAAGATTGTATCTTCATTGGTCGGAGATGTAATATTACCTCCAATCGGTGTTTTACTTGGAGGTGTTGATTTTTCAAATTTATCGATAGTTATTAAAGAAGCTAAAGAAAATTCACCTGCTGTTGTAATTGGCTATGGTAAATTTATTCAAACACTTGTGGATTTTCTTATTATTGCTTTTGCAGTCTTTTTTGGTGTTGTTAAACCAGTAAATGCACTAAAGAAAAAAATAGCAGAATCACCAAAACCAGAAACTGCACCATCAAAAGAGATAATTCTTTTGACTGAAATTAGAGATTTATTAAAAAAGCAATAAAGATGATTTAATAAAAATCTTGTAAATGAATATTTGCTTTTAGAAAGATTTATAAATTTTTCAAGTACAAACTTCTTTAATAAAATTTGTTACTTAATCAGTTTTGGAAATTTATCTTCATTGCTAAGTTTATATCCAATATCAAAAAGCATTTGAACTTCTTCAACCATTCCGCTTAAATCCCAATCGGAGTTAAATTCATCAGTTACTTTGTGATAATTATTTTTATTCCATTCTCTTGCAGCTTTTTGGATGTCTTTTTTTCCATCTAAAGATTCAATTCCATGTCGAATATAAATTGCTGGGATGCCAGCTTTGACAAAATTATAATGGTCAGACCTGAAAAATCCTCCGCTTTCAGGATTGGGATCTGGTTTTACAATTTTTCCTCTTCTTTCTGCTTCTTCTTTAATGTAATTATCAAGTTCGGATTGACCATATCCCAGCACGGCGATGTCTTTCGTTCTGCCAAAAATATTCAATCCATCAAGATTAATTACTGCAACAATTTTATTCAATGGGATAATGGGATTTTTTACATAATATTCTGACCCCAATAAACCCTGCTCTTCAGCAGTTAATGAAAGAATTGCAATTGAACGTTTGGGTTTATTATTTAATTTAGAAAAAGCCTCTGCAATTTGGAGAATACCTGCAACACCAGTGGCATTATCTCTTGCACCATTAAAAATACTGTCACCTTTCAATGAGGAATCGTAACCAAGATGGTCCCAATGTGCCATGTAGAAAATAAATTCATCTGCTCTTTCTTTACCTGGTAATATTCCAAGTACATTTCTTGTTTTAATGTGATCAATTTTGTTTTTAATTGTAAATGATGTTGTAAGACCAAGAGATTTTGCTTTGAATCCTCTTTGAGAAGCTTTTTTTAATTCATCATCTAAGTTTAATCCTGCGAGATTAAAAATTTCTTTTGCTTTATCAAATGTAATCCATCCTTCAAATTTGCAGCGCGAAAAGTTTTTGTCTTTTTCTTCATTGAAAAATTGAGAACCAACTCTTCCATTCTTTACAACTTCCCATGGATAACTTGCAGCATTTGTTTCATGAATTATAAAAACTCCTGCTGCACCTTGTCTTGCTGCTTCTTCGTATTTGTATGTCCATCTTCCATAATAAGTCATAGCTTTGCCATTAAATAATGATGAATCTTTTGTTGCATATCCAGGGTCGTTCACCATTACTAATATGATTTTGTCCTTTACTTTGATTCCTTCAAAATCATTCCAGTTATATTCTGGAGCATTAATTCCATAACCTGCAAAAATTATTTCAGTAGGATTAATTTGGATTTTTTCTGTAACTCTTCTTGTTACTGCAACAAAATCATCAGCGTAATTAAGTTTTACTTTTCCATTTTTTCCTTTTATTATAATTTCAGAATCAACCGATGGAGTTAATTCAACAAGATTAATTTCTTGAATATAACTTTTGCCATCAGCTGGTTTTAATCCTAATTTTTTGTATTGTTCAACTAAATAGTTAATTGTTTTTTCTTCGCCTTCATGACCAAGAGACCTGCCTAAGAATTCATCTGATGCTAAAATTTTTATATGTTCAGAAAGATTTTTTTCGTTAATGAAATTTCTTGCTTCATCAAGATTGTTTGATGAACATGATACAATAAGAAGGACTAAAAAGGCAAAATAAATTTTCATTTTTTATCTCGACCATTTGTTTTTTCGAAATTTAATATAAAAGAACCAGATTAGATTTCAAACTATTTTTAATGATTATTAATTATTCATGAATTATTTTCGATAATAAAAACAAAAAGAGGTTTGGTAATGAGAATTAAATTTAGTTTTCTCGTTTTTATTTTGGTTTTAGTTTTAGAATCATGTGCTACTGTTATAAATACTACGACGCAAAATATTGAGATAAAAACAAACCCACCTAATGCAAAAATTACAATAGATGGAAAAAAATTTGGAACGACGCCTCAATTTGTAAATCTTGAAAGAGGCTCGAATCATGTTGTAAAACTTGAACTTGATGGATATGATACTTATGAAACTCAGATTACAAGAAAAATTTCAATCTGGTTTTGGGGAAATGCTTTTAATGGATTTTTGCCGGGAATGATAGTTGACATGTTCACCGGTTCAATGTATAATTTATTGCCGGAATCAATTAATGTAGAACTTCAGCAGGCAAAAACTGAACCTGCAAAGAAAAGATAATTCTTAACAATAATCCCTGAATATTTTTCTATATTTTTCATATAAGGAATCATCTTGCGGCACAGCACCTTCAAACATGCAAATTTCCGCCGCAAATTCATTTGCTAATTTATTTATGCTAAACAAATCCATTTGTGATAGATAACCAATGCATAGGATTGCGGCAAATGCATCACCTGCCCCAACTGTATCAATTACTTTGTCTACTCTGGCTTTGTAGTGTGACAAATTATTTTTATCGTAAAGAATTGCTCCTTCATTTCCAAGAGTAATGCTTAATAAATCAATATTAAATTCATTGCATAAATTTTCGATTGCCAATTCATCTTTAATATTCATGTTCAAAATTTTTTTAATCTTTTGAAATTCTTCGTAGTTTATTTTGATAACATTGCTTACTCTTAAAGCTTCTTTTATCATTTCATCGTTGAAAAAATTGTGCCTCAAATTCAAATCGCAAAAATACTTTATGTTTTTTCCAAATAATGATTGAATTGTATTTCTTGAAGTAGTGCTTCGTTGTGATAAAGTTCCGAAATATAAAATATCAGTATTGTTTTCGATTGTGTTAATTATTTCTTCGTTCAATGTTAAAAAGTCATAGCAGCATTCAGGTGAAATTGTAAAATGTGGAATTTTGTTCTCATCTAATTCTACTTTAACAGTTCCAGTAGGATGAGCTTTATCAATAGAAATTAATTTTGTGTCAAATCCAATTGAATTGAGATAGCTTAAAATTTCTCTTCCATTTTCGTCATTGCCCACATTTGAAATGAAATTTGCTTTGCCTAAAATTTTCCAGACATGAAAAATAAAATTAAAAGGTGCTCCTCCCAGTCTTTTTCTGTCTGGATAAACATCATAAAGGATTTCTCCAATTGCGGTGATATTACAATTCATAAAATTCCTCTCATTTAATAAACCGAAGAAATAATTGAAAAAGTGAAATTATTTCTTAACAAAGTATTAAGTTTGTTAAAAGAAAAAAAGAGGTTATTTATGAATGCTAAAATAAATAATAAAAAAAATGATAAACATACACTTCCTGCTTACTTCAACCCATGGCATCATGTTGAGTATGGCAATGATGCACCTGAAATTGTCAATGCAATTATTGAAATACCTCAGGGTTCAAAAGGGAAGTATGAGCTTGACAAAAAAAGTGGATTGCTTAAACTTGATAGGGTGCTTTTTTCTGCAGTTTATTATCCTGCAAATTATGGATTTATTCCACAAACAATTAGTGATGATGGCGACCCGCTTGATATTCTTGTTTTATCTTCCATTGATGTTGATCCACTTTGCATTATTGAAGCAAAAGTTATCGGCTTAATGCGAATGGTTGACGATAATGAAAAAGATGATAAAATAATTTCTGTTGCAAAAAATGATATATCACTCAATTACATAAATGAATTAAAAGACTTACCTCCTCACACTACAATTCAGCTGAAAAGATTTTTTGAAGATTATAAAAAATTGGAGCACAAACATGTAATAGTAGAAAAATTTTTCGGGAAAAAAACAGCATTCAAAGTTGTTAATAGTTCAATAAAGCGATATAAAAAAGAATTTGGATTGAATAAATAGTGATTAACTTCAGGATTAATATTTAGTTTGTTCTGCGATTGAATATGTAATCAAGAAATTTTTGATGCTTTATATTTCCAGTATAAGTAGAAAGGCAAACCGCTTGATATTAGAATTAATCCCATCATTGCATCCTGAGTATCGGAGAAAATTGAATTCATCAAAAATAAAAATGCTGCGCATACAAAGATTAAAGGTGTGTAAGGATAACCCCAAACTTTATAAGGTCTTATTTCCTCTGGCATTTTTTTTCTGAGAATAATTATTCCAAATGCACCAAGCATGTAAAAAAGCCATGATGCAAACATTACATAATCTGTAATTGTATCAAATGTGCCGGAAAGTACAAGCACACATGACCAGATTCCCTGAACTATTAGAGCAATGTGAGGTGTTCCAAAACTTGGATGAACCTTGCCAAGACTTTTGAAAAATAAATTAGCTCTTGCCATTGCAAATGGAACTCTTGCAGTTGCAAGTATGCTACCATTTAATGCACTGAAAGTTGAAACAATTACAATTAATGAAATTATAGAACCACCTTTCAATCCAAAAACTTTTTCTGCCGCTGTAGCAGCTACTAAAGGAGATTTTGCCATTTCATTTATTGGTAAAACATAAAGGTAAGCTAAATTGATTAGAACATACACAAATATTACTATCAGCACGCCAAACAATAAACCAAGCGGAACATTTCTTTGTGCATTTTTTACTTCTCCAGATACAAAAGTTAAGTTGTTCCATGCATCATATGCCCAAAATGCTCCTGCAAAAGCTAATCCAATTGCACTAAAAAGATTTTTTGATGTAGCAGGAGGAATGTTAAAATTTGTGTAAATGTTTGATACGTTGCCATTTCCAAATAAAAAGAGAATCAATGCAAATATGATTATGACTAAAATTTTAATGTAAGTCAAAATTGTTTGAACGGTTCCGCCAAAAATTACTCCAATGTAATTAACAGATGTCAATATAATTATAGAAAGAATTGCAACTGTTTTTGTCCCAAAATCCACAAAGGGATATATTTTTCCTACAAGTGGAAAATAAAAGGAGAAATTCTGCCAGACTTCAGGAAGTTGAAATAATTTTATGAAATAGCCAATATATTCTGCAAAGACATAAGCTATAGCAGCCTGACTTCCAGTTTGAATTACAGATAGAATTGACCAGCCGTAAATGTAAGCAGTAAAATCTCCATACATTTTTCTAAAATAAACATATTGACCTCCTGTTGCATCAATCATTCCAGAAATTTCTGCATTAACAAATGCCCCAATTAATGTAATCAATCCTGCAGCAATCCAGATTAAAATTAATAATTCAGGAGAACCCAATTGTTCTGCCATTGTTGAAGGTTTTCTAAATATTCCAGAACCAATCATAGAACCTGCAACAATCATGATTGATGCAGTAAGACTTAGTCCGCGAATTAAATCTGACTTTTTATTTTTTTGTGTCATATTATCAAAAAAAATTTGCGGCAAAATAATTGATTGAATTTCTAATCTCAAACATTCAGCAATAAAAAAGTTTTTCTTTGCAATTAGATTTACTAAACATTTTGGACATAGATTAACTTTTATTAGATTTCCATACAAAATTTTTAACTAACCTTAAATACCTCTTTTTTATATGGAAAAAATAGAATCCTTATACATAATGGAGAGTGCTTAGTGGAAACATACCTATTTTTTCTAATTATCTTATTTATACTTGCCATCTCTGATTTAAGTGTTGGTGTTGCTAATGATGCAGTAAATTTTATTAATTCTGCAATGGGTTCAAAGGTAGCATCACGAAAAATTATTTTAATCTTTGCATCGGCTGGTGTTTTAATTGGTTCTTTGTTTTCAAGCGGAATGATGGAAGTTGCACGAAAGGGAATTTTCAATCCTTCAATGTTTACTTTTCCAGAATTAATAATTGTTTTTTTGGCAGTGATGTTTGTTGATGTTTTGTTTCTCGATTTATTAAATACTTTTGGATTACCTACTTCGACAACAGTTTCTATGATTTCTTCTCTTTTGGGTGGAAGCGTAGCAATGTCTTTCATTAAAATATTTGAGTCAAATAAAAATATAGATGAGATTGTAAATTATATCAATGTGGTAAAAGTTACGGGAATTTTTTCTGCAATTTTTATTTCTGTTATTATTTCATTTACAGCAGGTACTGTCATTCAATATTTATCTCGGTTGTTATTCACATTTAATTATGAAAAAAGATTGAAACGTTATGGTGCAATCTGGGGATCAATTTCTTTGACTTCTATTGTCTATTTTATTTTTGTTAAAGGAATTAAAGGAACATCATTCCTTTCAGATGAATTTGTTCATTGGGTAATTCAAAATTCTATTGCTGTTCTCTCAATTAATTTTGTAATCTGGGCTGTAATTCTTGAAATAATTATTTTATTTACAAACATCAATATTCTTAAACCGATTGTTCTGATTGGAACAATGTCCTTAGCATTAGCATTTGCTGCTAATGACCTTGTAAATTTTATTGGTGTTCCACTTGCAGGATTGAGTTCTTATCAAATTGCAGTAAAAAGTTCTAATCCTTTTACAACAACTATGGAGGGCTTGCTTCAACCTGCTAAAACTAATCCATTGATTCTTCTTGCTTCAGGAATCATAATGATTTTAACAATATCATTAAGTAAAAAAGCTCAAACAGTTACAAAGACAGAGATAAATCTTGGTAGACAATTTGATGGTTATGAGAAATTTGATTCTTCACCAATTGCTCGTTCAATTGTAAGAGTGAGTATATCATTAGGAGAAAAAGTTAAAAGTATTATCCCGAATAAAATTTATAAGAAAATCAACAAACGGTTTGATACAGATAAAATAGATAAACATAACAAAAAAGACCGTCCTGCTTTTGACTTAATCCGTGCTACTGTAAATCTTATGGTTTCAAGCAGTTTGATTTCTTTGGGAACCGCATACACACTTCCTCTTTCAACTACTTATGTTACTTTTATGGTAGCAATGGGAACATCATTTGCTGATAGAGCATGGGGAAGAGACAGTGCTGTTTACAGAGTAAATGGAGTAATAACAGTAATTGCAGGATGGGTATTAACTGCTTTTATTGCTTTTCTGATGGCTGTCGTTTTTACCTCAATTTTATATTATGGTGGATTAACAGCTGTAATCGCAATATCCGTTCTTGCATTTTATGTAATCATTAGAACTACTTTATTTCATAAAAAGGTTGAGAAAAAAATTCGAAAGAAAGAACTTGTTTTCAGTAGCGACGGTATTGATTATATCAAGGATTCATTTATTGATGATATAAATCAATATTTTAATCATGCGATTAATATTTATGAAGAAGTTTACTCTGGATTAATAAGCGAGAAAAGAAAACAACTTAAGAAAGCAGTCAAACAATCAAAAGAACTTGAAGAACAAAATGAAATAATTATCAGAAAACTTCTTTCTTCGATTCACTATTTAGATGATAATTATCATGAAGAAGCTGATGTAGGCAAAGTAATTTCATCGTTTAGAGAAATATCTGATTCATTAATAGAAATTTCGAAAATTTCTTTTGAACATATTGACAATAATCATACAGGATTAGCTAAACAACAAAAAGAAGATTTCAAGCAATTAAGAAATTTATTGATTAACCTTCTTGAAAACTCTGCAAAAAAAATATCTAAAAAAGATTCTTCTAAAATTGACGAACTAAATGATTTGATTCATGAATTAAAAAAGTCGCTTAAAAAGACAAGCAAAAATCAAGTTTCACTTATCAAAGATGGAGCTGCAAAACCCAGAACAAATTTATTGTTCCTTAATATTTTATTTAAGACAGAAAATGTTGTCAACAGCATTTCAACGATATTAACCTTTATGAATCATGTAAGCAGCCAGAAAGAAAAAACATACTGAAATTACTTGAAGACAATTTTTTCACAAATTAAATTTTTATGAAAATAAGATTCCCGAAACTTCATAATCAAATTGTAATTGGTTTAATACTTGGGGCACTCTTTGGTTCGCTGTTCAAAGTGAATACCCATCGACTTGAAATTAAATATTTTGTTAATAATGAACCACAGATTGCAGTCATTGAAAAGTGGGAAAAGTTAATTTTTGTTGTAGGGAATGATTCAACCTCCTTTGATTCAAATCAACAGTTGGAAATAATTAATTATTTCAATAAAGTAAAAGAAAGTAATCCTGAAATTATAGCAGATAAATATTTTTCTGTGAATGAAAATAAAATTGAATTAAAAAAATCATTTCGAAATATTATCTCAATCAGCAAAGAAAAAACTATAGCGCAATCAATAAAATGGATTGGCGAAATTTTTATTAAGCTGCTCAATATGATTGCAGTTCCACTTGTGCTTGCATCTTTGATTGTTGGAGCTGCAAGTCTTGGCGACATTAAAAAATTTGCTCGAATTGGTGCTAAGACTATACTGCTTTATATTTTTACAACAGCTGTTGCAATTACTCTTGGCTTAATAGCTACAAATGTGATTCGTCCCGGCGAAATTATGAATATTCAAACAAAAGAAAGATTATTATCAATTTATGATACAGATATAAAATCAAAAATTCAGACAGATTTTGATTTTAGTATTTCGAAAATGCTTGTCGATATAGTTCCGCGAAATCCTTTTTATGCAATTGCAAATTCAGAAATGCTGCAGATTGTATTCTTTGCTGTAATGTTTGGAATGGTTTTAACAATTATTAAAAAAGAAAAAGCAGAACCTGTAATTAATTTTTTTGATGGATTAAGCGAAGTTATGATAAAGTTTGTTGATATTGTAATGTTGATAGCTCCAATAGGAGTTTTTGCACTTATATCAGCAACTGTTTCAGAATTTGGTTTTGATATTCTTCAAACACTTATCTGGTATTCATTGACAGTTTTGATTGGTTTGATAATTCATGCATATGGCACATATTCGATAATATTGAAGTTTTTTTCAAAGATGAATCTCAAAGAATTTTTCAAATACATGAAGCGTGTTCAAATTGTTGCATTTACTACAAGCTCGAGTGCGGCAACATTGCCGGTAAATATGGAAGTGTGTCAGGATAATTTGCGAATATCCAAAAGCATAACAAGTTTTGTTCTACCTCTCGGGGCAACAATAAACATGGATGGAACTGCTTTATATCAAGGAGTAGCTTCTGTTTTTATTGCACAGGTTTTTGGAATGGATTTGAATATTGTTCAACAATTGACAATTGTATTAACAGCTGTGCTTGCTTCAATTGGAACAGCACCTGTGCCGGGTGTTGGAATTATAATGTTAATTGTAATTTTAAAATCTGTAGGAATACCAGAAGAAGGGATTGCATTAATTATGGGCGTAGATAGAATTTTGGATATGTGCAGAACAGTTGTTAATGTTACTGGTGATGCTGTTGTAGCTTCTGTGATTGCATCTTCGGAAAATGAAATTAATAAAGATTAATTTCTTTTTGATTTTAAAATGCCAGCCAAACCTTCATAAGCAATTAATTCTGCATCAATTGAGCCAATAAGCACTTTTGTTTTTACTTTAACAGGAATTTTTAAGTCATCATCTGTAAGCCAAATTATAATTGAACCCTCGCTTTTAAATAAACCACCTTCTTTAACTACTGGCTCAAGAATAATGCAATTAAAAGTTCCAGCTGTAACACTAACGGATTCTTTGCCGCGGTAAATAACTTCAAGAGGATAAACTTTATCTTTATAAAAATTTTCGAGATAAATTTTATCATCTATTTTCATTTTGGAATAATCAAATGTGCGTGCAAGATAGAAAGCCGAAACAATGTCATTAACATATTTAGGAATATCATAAGAACCTTCTGTTGTAATAGCTCTTCCTTTTCTCTGGTCAAAAAAAGCTGAAAAATCTCTCGAATATTTTCCTTCGCGGATGTGCTGCTCAAATCGCCATGGAAAAATTCCTTCGACATCAATAAATGTTTCATATCGGTCTCTAACTTTATAAAATAAATCGAATGCTGGAACAGAACTTACTTTGAAAACAACATTGTAAACATCTCTGCCAGCTATTTTAACTATTTTGGGTATTGAAAATTCTGCAACACCTGCAGTTATAAATCCATATTTTACATCAAATATTAATTTTTCTCCCTGCTTGAAAGCTTTGTTATCAATTTTTCTGAAATTTTCTTTTTGAGCAAACAAAATTGTTGTCGAAAACAGCAGAACATATAAAATAATTTTTGGAGAGAAGTAAAAATTTTTTTGAAAATTATTTGAGTAATCTGATTCAGAGAAAAAGATTTTAAAATGTTCGTAATATATTTTTAGTAAGTGGAAGTTCATATCAAGCCTGTTAATGATTATTTAATATTTTTTTTACTGCTTCAAATACTTCCTCAACTTCTATTGTGTCCATGCAATTATTTTCTTTTGTAGAGTCATAGCAATTTATTTTCGGCTTAAAAATTATTCTTTTATTTGTGTAAGGTCCCCATCTTTCTTCAGAACATGTAACAATATTTGGATAAAATCCGATTACAAATTTTCCAAGAGCAGCAGCAATATGAATTGGTCCTGTAGAATTTGCAATCAATAATTTGCATTTATCAATTAATGCAATTAATTCTGACAGATTAAATTCACCAGCAATGTTTTTTGTTTTCTTGCTTACAGCAAGAGATTGGCATAGTTCCTTTTCATTTTTGCTACCTGTGATTAAAATCTCAACATCAAGTTCATCAGAAATTTTTTTGGCGAGCTCTTTCATTTTATTAACAGGGAAATCAAGAGAACTACCACCACTTCCCGGATGAAGTATTATTATACTTTTTTGGCTTAAAATATTTTTTGATTTGAGTAATTCATTTACTCTTTCAGTGCTTTCAATTGAAGGTTTAAGTCCAAACTGAATATTAAGTGGATTTACATTTTCATCAATGCCAATTTTTTTAAGCAGATGAACATTATATTCAAGTTCATGGTATTTAGCATCTTTGCGATGTTCATAAACTTTTTTGTTGAATAAAAAAGAATACCATCGATATCCTGTTCCAATTCTTATTTTGATTTTAGATAAAAAAAGAATCAATGCTAATCTGAAAGTTGGATAAGCAATTATGCAAACATCAAATTTGTTTTTGAGCAGTTTAATATTTTCCCAAATTAATGTTTTCCCTTTTTTTTCTTTGAGGATTATAACTTCATCAATAAAAGGATTATTTTTTGCGAGAGCACTTGTATAGTCTCGAAGTAGAAAACTTATCTTTGATTTTGGAAAATATTTTTTAATAATTGAGCAAAGAGGGAGTGTAAGAACAACATCGCCAATTCTGTCAGTTCGGACAATTAGAATATTTTTAGGTTTATTCATTTTTTTGATACAAAAGGATTATCTTTAATAAAATACCGCCAAGGCAAATCTACAGATTTTTTAATTCCTATTCTTTTTGATATTTCAATTTGACTTCTCTTAATTTCGGGTTGATATAAGATGAAAATTTCATCTTCAGTCAAAAGAGTTCCATTTTCTTTTCGTGTGATGTTGAATGCTTGACAAATCTTAGCAGGACCATTGGTTAGATTGATTTTTTCTTTTTCAGAAATAATTTTTTTGCCAAAGCGGTTTAATGCCATCAATTCTAATCCTTCGATTGGTTCCATTGCGCGAAGAAGAACAGCAGTGCCGTCATCAATTTTGCCAGTTACGACATTTGAACAGAAATGCATACCATAAGTGAAGTAGACATAAAGTCTGCCACCTCCTTGAAACATAATTTCGTTGCGTTTCGTTTTTCCGTTAAAAGAATGAGCTGCTTCATCCACTCTTCCATCATAAGCTTCGACTTCAACAATCTTTCCGATTAAAAATTCATCTTTGATTTTTCGGACAAATAATTTGCCCAATAATTCTATTGCTACAGTATGAACATCTCTTGTATAAAATTCGAGTGGGAGTTTGAGTTTAGGGTAATTAAGCATAATATTTTATAAACAAGTCAGTTGATAAAAGTATGTTTTTATTGAAAGCATTTAGAATTATAATTTGACATTATTAAGATTATTGTTGTTGATGTAGATAGTAAAATTATTAATTTTAGATTCTTCTTTTAATAATTTTAATGTTGTTACTTGTGAATTAGTTAAATATTTTTTTGAAAACCTGAGACTGCTGGTTAATTTCAAAACAGGAACAACTTTGTATTTTTTGTTTTCAATTATAACATCTTCAAGATTGGAAAATAAAATCATCTTTACCAGCCCATCTTTAATATCACCTAAAGAAGGAAGTAAGTTATTTTTGCTATGTTTTGCTTCAGTTAAAGTAACTATTTTATCTATTGTAGAAATTTCATCACATGTTAAATAATTATAATTTTTCAGGTAATTTGACAAATTCAGATACTTTAAATAATTGTTATAAGTGCAAATAAAATAATAAGTTAAGGGCGCTCAAAGTTATTGAGTGAATGGCACAAAAAATTGCCAATTATTACATGTTTTTGCATGAAAATGGCACAAAAAATTTTTATGAGCTCGTTGATGTAGAAGTACTTTTCAGTTTTATTTTTTTTGCTTTTTCTACTTCTTGAGTGAGGAGAGCAATCTGGCTAATTCTATCACGTAAAATTCTAATCTCCTCCTCAAGTTCTTTTATTCGCTTTTCGTAAATGGTTTCTGGAGGTGGTCTGTCATCATCGCTTAATAGCCAATTTATATCGCAACCGAGATCTTTGAGCTTCCTTAATATATCTCCACCTGGAATACTTTCATTATTAAGATAAACATATAAACTAGGTGGTTTCATCCCTAATAATTCAGCAAGTTTAGCTACCGAACCAATTGAATTTTCCGCAAAAAAACGAATCTTTTCTCCTATTGTCATAAAATTTTATAATTTCCTAAAAAAACACTTGACAATAATTAGGTAATTACCTATATTTGTAAACAGATGTTGAAGAAATTTTAATAAAAAAATGACTGAATTAAAACAGCCATTAAAAATTGACAAGAGAATTATAAATCAATCCGAGATTGCAAGAAGAATCGGTGTAAGTAAATCTTTAGTTTCCCTTGTCTTAAACGGGAAAAGAAAGAACGATAAACTTATTCAAAAGATTAAGGAAATTGTTCAAAATGCAGCTTAAATGCCTTTTAATGGGCTTTAAAGCTGCATTTTTTGTTTGTTCTAAATTAAACATTTGTCGCACAAATTACAATTAAAATTTTGGGATTTGTTTTTAATGGCACATTCAAAGAGTATTAAAACGATTCTTTATGAAACTATTCACCGGAATAGAAAATCGGTAGAACAAATTGCAGATGAGATTGGGATAAGCAGTAATTATCTATATAGAGCAGGGCTTCCGTTAGATGAGAATGGAGTAAAATTTCCGGTTGATTATTTAATTCCTCTTATGAAAGCGACTGGAAATTATGCGATTTTAGAGAAAATTGCGATGATTTGTGGCTTCTTATTGGTTAAGGAACCGAGAGTTAAGACGCCAAAGATAGACAGTACTGAGTTAATATCAGATTATCAGGATGCTACAACGCTTGCCGTGAGAAATTTGAAAAAATTCCTTGATAAACCAACCGAAACTAATTACAACGATGTGATAAATGCTCTGCAGATGGTTATGACCAAAAGTGCAGAGGCAAAAAAATATTGCAATAAACATTTTGAAGGGCAAATGAAGTTAGAGCTATGAAAGACCCTTACGGCGAAGCTGGAAGCTTCGGAAACACTAAAAACTCAAGCGAAAATTTGATGAATGCGGTTGTAACCTTTGAGACTAAAGGTTACAACCAAGGTTACAACCAGCAAAAAAAGGTTACAACTGATGATAACTCAATAAAATATAATGATTTAGAGCTATCAATTAAATGGATAAAGGTTGCAGAAGGTTACAACCGATTAGGTATCTCACAACAAGCAATCCAAAAGCATATTCAGAAGGGACATTTTGTCACACGTAAGGTGAGGATGAATGGTGGTTATGGGTATGAAATAAGTGTTGAGAGTATGTTTAGATATTATGAAAAGCTTGGGGATTGGGAGAAATGTCTTAGAATAATACAGTTTTTGGCTGATAATAGTGAGGTAAAAAATAGTGAAATTCTTCATTCCGATTTTATAGGGACAAAGAATGACGGGGAGATTCTTGGCATTGCACAGAACAGCATAAATTTATCGGACGAGGCTGCATCTAAATATAACATTACTAAGATATTTGATGATATATTAAGGAATAGCAGCAAAAAAATTGAAATTGCAAAAAAATTTGTGGAAGATTTTAATAATGGATTATACAATAACTTAAAATCTAAAATTGGGGAAATTTCACTAAGAACTTTATACCGCTGGCGAAAAAAATTAAAAGAAAATAACTGGGACCCAGCATGTTTTGAACCTGAAATTAAGCCTTCAATAAGAACAATATCGAATAAAGAAGCAGAAGTTTTAATTCCATTGCTATTAAATCCAAATAGGCCACTTATTTCAGAAATTTTAAAGGAAGCTAAGCAAATTTTTATTCAGAAAGGATATTCATTAAAGAGCGATGCTACTTACAGGCGATTTATTATGGATTGGAGGAATAAGAATATAGATTTATGGACGCTTGGGCGATATGGAATGAAGGCATTTAATGATAAAATAATGAAAGATATATTGAGAGATAAAGATAGAGTTGAGGTTGGTGATATTGTAGTAGCTGATGGTCATACAATGAATGTAATGGTGATAAATCCATTAACCGGGAGACCGCAAAGAATGACACTTGTAATGTTTTTTGACTTTAAATCTTCTATGCCGCTTGGTTGGGAGATAATGCCGACGGAGAATATACTTACGATTGCGAGTGCATTGAGAAGGACAATATTATTTTTAGGAAGATTTTTTTCTGAGCAGCCAGGAGAAATTGGTTATATACCTAAAGTAATCTATTTAGATAATGGGCGAGCATTTCGGGCAAAATATTTCAGAGGGGTGAAAGATTTTAAAGATACAATTTTGCCGGGTCTTTTTGGCAAATTAAAAATTGAAACTATGTATGCGACACCATATCATGGGCAGAGCAAGACTATTGAGAGGTGGTTTAAAACACTTGGTGAGATGGAAAGAAGGCTTCCAGCTTATACGGGAACCGATATTGCTGGAAAACCAGCAATGTTGATGAGAAATGAGAAATTGCATCAAAGATTATTTGATAATACTCCAATTACAATTGAGATTTTAGCAGCAACCTTAGAAGAATACATTAAAGAATATGCAGCGCAACCGCATCAAGATGGGCAATATAAAGGCTTAACACCTGCAGAAGTATTTATGCATTCAATAAATAAGATTAAACAGGAAGGGAAATATATAGAGCGATTAATAAGTAAAAAAGAATTGATTTATTTGATGCTTTCCGTTGAAACACGAACAATACAAAAGAATGGAATTCGTTTTAGAGGAAATTACTATTGGAATGAAGAGATGCCAAGAATAATTGGAAGTAAAGTTATAGTTAAATATGATATTTTGGATGATAAAGAATTAGTGGTATTAGATCAAAAAGAGAGGTTTTTATTTTTAGCACAGAAAGATGATATAAAATATCATCCTGCGGCAAGGTTGCTTGGTGAAGAAGAAGATGTATTAATGTTAACAGAAGCATTGAGGAATAAAGAGAAAAGGAAGAGAGAGACAGTAGAGGTATTTAAGCAGATTATTGAGTTAAAAGAAAACCATATAAATAGAGTTCAGAAAGACACACAAGGGATTCTTTGTCCAGATTTTATCGGGACTCACGGGCACAATTCTTCGAATAGTATTAATAAAAAGAAAAAGTTAAGCGAAGCAGAAAGGAGAAATAAAGCTGCGATGGAATATGCAAAATTAGTTGGAATAAAAGGATTTATAAACCCCGTTGAAGAATTATTAAGGAGAGCAAAATAAAACCTCTGCAAATAAACTGTAGAGATATTAAAAAATAAATTAATAGGAGGAATTATGAAGATAAAAACAATTTCATACTCTAGAGTATTTGCACTCCCAAATTTTCAAAATGAGAAAATTGGTTTAGAAATAGAATTGGGGAGGGGAGAAAATCCTTTAAGTGCATTAAAAAAAGCAAAATTATTTACTCAAATATCGCATGATCCTAATACAATCAATAATGCTAAAAATGTACTTGCAAATAAAGAAGACAAAACATTAAAAGAAATTGAAGATGCAAATGAAATATTAGAAGTTTATAATAAAATATGCAGAACAAAATAATGGATATAAAAAAAAGCCTTCGCAAATCGGATTGCGAAGGCAAAATTAATAAATAAAAAAGGAGTATTTCGATGGACAAAATTAATCAAAATCAAATGGAAAAACAAAATAATTCAATTCTTCAGAAGCTTCGTGATTTTATTGAAAGGAAAGATATTTCAATTAATAAGATTGCGAAGCAGATTGGTTATTCTGCAGCAGTAGTATCTACCTACCTGCAAGGGAAATATCCGGGGGATATTCAAAAGTTAGAATGGGCAATTGCTGCATACTTAATGCGGCAGGAAGAAATTGAAGCAATGCCAAAGGAATCAATTCCATTTTGTCCAATAAGTAATGCTGATATGGTATTTACAATAGCAAGAACATGTCATAACGAACAAGAAATAGGAGTATTAATTGGAGAGGCTGGCACAGGTAAAACTAAAGCTGCAAAAGAATATGCAAGGCAGAACCCGGATGTAATTTTTATTGAAGCAGATTTAAGTTTTACAACAAAAGTATTTTTTAAAGAGCTGCATCGAAAACTTGGATTGGACGGCAACGGAGGAATTTATGATTTATTTATTGATTGTGTAGAAAAATTAAAGGATTCAAACAGATTGATAATAATTGATGAAGCAGAAAATTTGCCTTACCGTGCACTTGATATGATAAGAAGGCTTTATGATAAAGCAAATATTGGGATATTATTAATTGGCTTGCCAAGGCTAATAGCAAATTTAAGAGGCAAACGAGGTGAATTTAAGCAATTATACAGCCGTGTAGGAATAGTAATGCAGCTTGAAGATTTTAATGAAAACGATACAAAATTAATAGTTCAAACAATATTTCCAAATACTAATGGCGTTTATAAAACATTTCACGAACTTGCAAAAGGCAATGGCAGAAAACTCGAAAAGTTAATATTGAGAACTAATCGAGTTGCAAAGAGTGGCAAAAAAGAAATAACAGAAAGATTAGTAAAAACAGCATCGGAGATGTTATTGTTATGAAAGGCAATGAAAAAATAAATATTACTAAACATGCAATAAATCAATATCGTGAAAGGATTGTAAATAATAACAATCTAAACACTGAATACATAGAGCAAACAATAAAACAAATATTCAGAGATGCACATTATATAAGTGATAATGAGAAAGGGGTCTTATTCAGGAATGAAGATTTGATGATTGAATTTATAGTAAAAGACAGGAAAATAATAACACTATATACAATAAAAAGGAGAAATAATAATGGAACAAATGGCAAAAATAATAGGCAAAGTTCTATTAGATACAATTGAAGAAGCAGAGAATATTTATGAGGCAATAGATATTTACTCAACAAGATTATATAAAAAAATAATCTTAAAAGACAATGCAAATATTGACTATAGAGAAGACCTTGATACATTTTTATTTCTGCAAGGATACAGAAGTATAATAGCAGATATGATATTCAAAGAAGAATTAAAAAAGGAGAAATCAATATGATATTATTTATAGCAGGCTTTGCAGCCGGGGCAATAGGAGTATGTTTAATAGCGTATTTCACAATTAAATACTTTGAGGAGGATTAACATGAAAGCATTAAAACTATATGCAAAATTCTACAAGAAGATGAAAGCTATGGAAGAAATATTAAAAGATTTGCATCCTCTGGCAATGAGAGAATTAAAAAAGCAGGAAGACGGCAAAGCAGATATAGATGGAGTAGAATTCCACTTGACGAAAAAAGTTGAAAAGAAATATGAAGAAAAAATTGAAAACGAATTAAAAGAATTGAGAGATAAAATTAATGAAATTAAGCAGCAGGCAGAAACAGAAGGAAGAATTGCAATAATCGAAAAAGAAACATTTGATGCATCTATCCCAAGAAGTGCTAAAGAGCAAGTATTATCAACTATTACTGAATACAAAAAATATTTTGCAATAGGAGGATGAAATGATTTCATTGGCTGTTAAATCACATTGGAAATTAGCTTATAGAACTTTTAAAAAAGCAATAAAAGTAACTTTGCAAGATATTAAACAAATATTTAATGCACATAATTATAATTATAAAATTAGTGATGATATAGATAAACAAAGATATTTTTATAAAATATATGAGGAATTAGAACATGCGAGTTCCGACAAAAATATATGAAAAAATTTTGGATTTATATAAGAGCAAAAAAATGAATAGAGATGAAATTTCAAAAAAATATGGTATAAGTTCTCAAAAATTAACATGCAGATTAAATTATCATAAGATTGATTTATGGGATTCAAAAATTAAGAAAAGAATTAAGAAACGAATAAAAACAACAAAATACTATAACAAAACAGAATATAAAAATAACATAATGTTTAACTACAATAAGTAAAAAAAATGGCAAAGGTAAGAGAAGGATATTACAGCGAAAAGATAAGAAACATTGCGTATGCCGAGCAAATTGATAAGCTTGGCAATATGCAACGCAAGGTATATGATGTAATAAAACAATATGAACCTTGTAGCACTGAATTTATTGCCATTACATTAAATTGTTATCCGCATCAAATTACTCCAAGAGTAAAAGAACTTAGAGAAATGGGATTGGTAGAATTTTGGGATGTAGGGGTAAGTCCTACAAGTGGAAAGGCAGTAAGCTTATGGAAAACAACTAAATTAAATGAACAATATAGATTGCCTTTATAAATGGAAATAACAAAAGGGCAAATAAATAAACTGCATATACTTAAGCAGCAATTAAAGATGACTGAAGAAGAATATAGAACTGCACTTGAGAGTTATGGTGTAAATACAAGCAAGCAGCTTAGTTATGAACAGGCAGCAGATTTAATAAGAAAACTTATTAAACTGCTGCCGAAAGAATTAAGAGAAAACTTTGAGCGAAGAGGCAAAGATAAAAAACAAAAATATGACGAACTTGGAATTAGATGGAATGAAAAATTAAGAGAACATTATGCAACTCCAAAACAATTAAGAATGTTAGAGGCAATGTGGATGACTTCCGATAGAGTGCAGAATAAAACAGAAGAAGCATTAAGAAAATTTATAAAGAGAATAACTGGAAAAGAAAGAATGGAATGGTTATTAATAAGTGATATAAGGAAAATAATAAAGGCAATAAATTCATTATGAAAGAATGGTATAAAGAAATAGATTATAAAAAATTTCTTGATGGCGATATGAAATTGCTTGAGGAAATTATTGGCATAGATAAACTTATGAAATTATTTGAAATATTTTCTAAAACAGCAATTTATTTTAGTGAAAAACCAATAATGGAAATGAAACAAGAGTATATAAGAAAGAAATTCGGATCAATACCAGAAAAACAACTTGCAAGGTTGTTAAATGTTAGTGAAAGACTTGTTTATAAAATAGGCTCACAAAAAATAACATTAAATGATCAAATAAAATTATTTGAATAAATGGAAAATGAATTTAAATCTCCGGAAATAATTGAACTATTAAAAAATAAGCTTGCAAATAAAAGCAAACTGATGGTTACAATTGCAGAAACTATGAGAACTGCTGTACTCAAAAACTTCGAAACAGAAGGCAGTAGAATCGGGAAACCCTGGCAGAAATTATCCAAAGAAACAATAAAACAACGTCAAAAAAAAGGTTATTGGCCTGGAAAGATTTTACAGAGGACAGGGCAACTTAAACGCAGCATAATTAGTAGCTATGGTGAAGATTATGCACAAGTAAGCACAAATTTAATTTATGCAGCGATACAGAACTATGGCGGAATAATTCACAGAAGCACATTAAAAACTTATTTAAGAAAAAAAAGAGAAGGCAAATCAGCTCAGAAGCCGAAGCAAAATAAAATGAGTTCGATAAGAATACCGGCAAGACCATTTATGCGGTTAAATGATAAGGATTTGGAAAAGATAAAAAATAAGATTATAAGTGCATTGACAAAGAATGGATAAAATGATAAGTTTGGATACCGATCCTTCAGTGGCATTAGCCATCCCTTTGGGATTGCCCCGTGGCGCTAACTGAAGGCGGTTCCCTCCAGGGCACGGGACCTGAAAATAGAGGGAGTTATTTCCA
This sequence comes from Melioribacteraceae bacterium, assembly GCA_037481715.1. Lineage (GTDB taxonomy): Bacteria > Bacteroidota > Ignavibacteria > Ignavibacteriales > Melioribacteraceae > Rosettibacter. The sequence goes on along the minus strand of JBBFLD010000007.1, from coordinate 4,197 downwards.
ATATTTTAAGTAGCCTTTTCTTAATTTATCTATTCTATTCCTATCCCTTTCAAAAGCATTCCAGAATACAAAAGAATCTTTCTCTTGCCTGAGTACTATAAATATGTCTTGGTTAAGTTCTTTGTCCTTGAATAAGCCAATATAACTTTTCCTCAACTCAATCTCACCTTTTTCATTAATGTATTCTGAAAGCCAGACTTCAAAAGGATTCTGCAAAGTTGGTTTAATGTAGGAGGCATATCTTTCTCTGCCATCCATCTTTTCATAGTAATGTTTTAATCGTTCTGTTGTAAATAAGCTTATATCATTATCGGCAGTTTTAATAATAGAATAATCAGAATCAGACAGGTCAAATTCCTTTTTCAAAAGTTCAAGAAATTTCTCTTCACCAATTTCTTTTATTGAAGGGAACTTAGCGGGAGCTTGAGCCCTGGTCTTAATGTCTTTTACAGATGGTCTGCCAAAATCTTTATAGGTAGGTTGATTATCATTCAATTTAAAATTGCCACCGAATGTTTGATCAAACTCAAGCGCAGCTTTGCCAGGATTATAATCCCAGCCTTTACCAGGATTGATTTTTTTTATCAAGAGTTCTCTTTCAGCAGCTTGCAACCTGGAAGGTTGCGTTACTTTTATTTCTTTGAGGTCTTGTTCATCAAGCGGAATAACTGAGCAGCGGCAGTTCCAATCATTTGGAGGATAAATTTTATCCCAAATTGGGTCGTCTGCGCGGAATACTTTACCATGCAATGCGCGGTGTGACGGTCTTGTATTACTATCAAGCACGGCATTATACATCCAGTATGGACGGTCTTTAATATTATCCATCATAGCTTTATAATGGCCTGAAGCATAAGCAACATTAATATTGGTGCGGTAAATTGTTTTGAGACGCCAGGGTGAGCCAAGCAAAACATCTTGTTCGGGGTCAACATTTTCCGGCAGAGGGAAATCCGATGGAACATCTTTAGCTTTAACTTTTCCCCACCATCCCTTTGCTTTTAGCGTTGGTTTTAAGTTCTCTTTGAATTGCTGAAAGGATAAACCATTATCTATTGCTTTTTGTAACTCATTTCTGATGTCGGAGAGAATATCGAGTTTCATCGCCCTGGCAACGGTGAAAGCTTTTGTGTGAGCTTCTTGCCAAGTATCTTGCCAATTCCAGCTTATTTTATAACCTTTGCGTTTTAGATAATTAACTATTTGCTCTGGTTTTAGACCAATTATTAGTTTTATGTCAATATTTTCCGGCATTTTGTCCCTCGCGACGCTAAGACGCAGAGCTGCGTCCGGTTATTTCGCTGATGAATAATAATTTTGTCAATAATTCTTCTAATTGGTTTGTGCTCATAGCTGGATAAATTTTTGCAAGTTCTTCCATTGTTTTTTCATAAGATTCACCATTTTGTATGAGCGTTAAAACGGGCTTTATGGTGCTTTCAATCTGCAATTGAAGGAGCTTGTCCGGGAGCTGATTTGTCATATCTTCAGTGAGTTGATTTTCGAAGCTGGAAGCATCGGTTACTTTCTTTTCAGCGAAGCTGGAAGCTTCGGTTTCTTTTATTTCAAAATCATCCGGAAGTAGATTATAATTACGTATGTAATAATCTTTCGTAAATTTAATACCGGTATTAACAAGTATCTGATCTCTTTCTGCAAGAAGTTTATCTACATCTTCTTCTTTATATAAAATAAATTTAGGCTTTTCTATTGAATTAAAATTTACTTGATAAATCAAATCAATCAATTTATTTAGAATTCTTTCAACAAGTCTTTTATCTGCATCATAAATTTTTTCGAGCATTGATTCCATAGTTTTCGATGTTGCATAAGTGCCAGTATCTTGAACTTCGGTGGTTAATGTTTGTGTTAATATTGCTTTACTAATTTCTGAATTTTGGAAATTCATTAATTCTCTATAAACTTCTACTGATGAAGATTTGCCTGCTTCTAAAATATCTACAGAACTATCATCTGGAATTACTGCAACTGCATCTTGAATCATATTTTCGAGAGAATTAAGCAAATCATTTTTTTCTTCTTCATTTGTATTCCTTGGCAGCTTGCCAACCATGAATGGCTGTCCATATTTTTCTGTAAAAGTAATCCAAAATTTTAATCCACCACGTTTGAATGTAACCGGCCAGAAGCAACGAGAAAGTAGTCTCTCACCGTAAGGATTTTGATAAGTAGGTTTATATTGAACAAGAATAAATTTAAGAGGATTAACAATTTCACCATCAAAGGTTATTGAATTAAGATTTCTCTTTATATTAAGATTATTATATTGGTCAAAGAAGAACCATTCTTGAGGTTTTTCTTCTACTTTAATAGGAATTAAATAAGAACCATCGGGCTGCCAAATTATTTCAAAAACTGTAAAACCAAAATACGGAGTATTGAGTATTTGGTCAATTATATTTTCAAGAGGCAAGTTATTAAATATTGAGAGAATAAAATCATATTCATTCTGATTGGAATTTAATTGCTGTAATTCCCAATTAAGCGAAAGAACACCAGCTTTTCTTTGTTGTATTGTTGAATATAAATGTGGGTCTGTAAGTAATTCACGGTAAACTGAAATATCTTTCCCCTGCTTACGCAAAATTGGATCTGGGTCAGGAAGCATATTCCAATAAGTAACTATCTTGTCGAAACTTTGTCTTATTGCAATTTCAGTTGTTAAATCTTTTTTATTCATTAGAATGCCTCAATCATTTTATATGATTCTCTTTTATGTTTACTTTTAATGAAAATAGGTCCATTATTATTTTTAGCAGCATAGCAGCACAAAGCCAAAGCCCAGAATCTATCTGCGTGCCCGCTGACTTCACGCTGCACATCAAAACGAATATTATTGCTTGCTGTTGTAATTTTACGGACAGAGTGTAAATCTTCTCTTATGTTTTTATCTGGCGGAATAAATACTTGTCTATCTTCTACCATACGCAAAAGATTATAAGCAAGCTCTTCTTTTGTTTTGCCGGTAAAAGTAATTGGTTCAACTCGGTATCTGCCAAACCTGTCTTGTGCTTCTTCTGCGAGCTGCATTCCTAAGCCGGTTGCATCAATGCAGGCTCTTCGAAATCCTGGAAGAGATAAGTAAGAGAATAAAACTTCCTTCTGTGCTTTAAATGGAGTTCTTTCAAGTTCAATTACCTTGCGAGTGAATAAAAATTTTTCTATTTCTTCTGCAATCCAGATTACGGTTAGATCTTTCTTCCTTCCAATATCAACGCCGATATAGAGATTCTTCGCTTCGCTCAGAATGACATCATCCAGCAATCCATCTCTTTCGATTGAGAAGATTTGTTCGTAAGAGAGGAATGCTGTTGCTTCATCGACTGGTGTGCAGCAGTATTCTTCAAGCCAGGTTGTACGATCGAAGGAATTTTCTTCCTGCTCTTTTAACCAGGCATCTCTTTCTTCTTTAGTTGTTTTTTTCTTTAGGATTTTATCAACTAAACCTTGTTCAACTGCATCAAAGATTGTAGTAGTATGTAATGACCAGTTGAGTTTGCCAGATTTAATTGATTCAACAAATTTGTAAAATAAACTTTGCTTGCCTTTGTGAGTTGAAAGAATTCGTAAAGGATAACCCCAGGTGATTACGGGTTTAGCGGCTTTCCAGAGCTGAACCGCATCGTTATGAAAAGCAAATTCATCAAGGACAACTTTACCACCCTTGCTTCTAAATGCTTTTGGGTTGCTTGACAAAGCATTTATTCTTTTGCCGTTAGTAAATTCAATCGAGAAGGTTTTTATTGATTTATCGGACTCTAAAACTTGCTCGCCTAAATCTCTTGCACCTTTATCGAATAGTTTAGCCCACTGAGCACAATAGAGAATATACTCTTTGGCAGCACTTTCATCGGCGCTGGAGAACCAGACCGCAGGGACTGTACCGGTAACGACATCGCGGACATCCTCGTATGCCTGGACATAGGTAGCACCAATACGGCGGCTTTTTTCCCAGATCTTTATTTGGCTATTGTCATTAAGCCAGGCAATTTGATAGGGCAGAAAGTATTTTATATGATTATCCATTTTTATCGCATCCATACTTGCCAATTATAATTATTTAAATCTCCATACCGCCAGAAGTTTGTAGTATTATTTCCACCAAAAGCATAAATATAATCTCCACCTGTATAAACTAAAGCTCCACCATGGCTTACATTTGCAGGTGTATTAGCC